>CACIWX010000030.1 GCA_902590465.1 uncultured Pelagibacteraceae bacterium | reverse complement strand
ATTTTTAATTTTAAATCTTTTTCCAATTAACGATTTGAAATTTTTATTTTGATAAAGTTCTTTTACAACTTTATCTGCACTAAAAAGAGGTCCTCTTCTAAAAGACAACATCTTGCTTGCGGTTGTTTTGCCTGAGGCTATAGATCCAGTTATTCCTATTTTAATCATTTAAGCTTAGAATTTAATAACTCTACTAATCCGTCGTCAATTTCAGGATTAATTTTATTCCATAAATAAAAAGATTTTTGGCCTTGATATATAAACATATCAAGGCCATTAAAAACCTTTCGTCCCTCTTCTTTTAAATATTTGTATGTCTTGGTCTCTAAAGGATTATATATCGTATCAATATATATAGCGTCTTTTTTTGTATTAGCAAAATTGAAATTGAAATCATCACCGTTTTTTAAACCTAGACTTGTGGCATTAATAATTATATCAAAATTTTTTATTTCAGATTTAAGATCTACCCAGGGAATTATGTTTAGAAAGTTAAATTTTTTTTTTAAAAAAATACATTTTTCATTGGTTCTATTTGTTATAGAAACTTTTTTAATACCTGATTTTTTGATAGATAAGATAACTGACGGAGAAACACCGCCAGCTCCGATAATTAGAGCTTTTTTATTAAAATTGTTTTCGATTTCTTTTAAGTAAGCAGCTTGCAATCCATAAACATCTGTATTTTCACCGATCACAACTTTATTACTATTTAAAAGCACTGTATTCACTGAACCGGTAAGTTCTGCGTCATTAACTATTTTATCAATATGATTTATAATTTGCTGTTTGAAGGGCAAAGTTACATTAATTCCCTCATAGTCTCTTTGTTTAATTTTTTTTATTATGTCTGGCAATTTTTTATCATCAACCTCTATAATTTCATAATCAGCGTTAATATTGTATTTTTTGAACCAGTATTTGTGTAATACCGGTGATAGAGAATGCTTGATGGGTTTTCCAATTATCCCAAATTTTTTTTTCATTTTTTTAATTGTTTAATATAGTTAATGATTTGCTTTATAGGTAGACCCATAATTGAGTCTTTATCTCCTTTTATATACTCAAATAATTCTAATCCATTTGCCTCTATTTGATAGACACCATAAGCGAGTAACGTTTTTGTATCTATTTTATTTAAGTACGAAGATAATTCATCATCATTTAAGTTCTTCATCTTTAGCTCTGAAGAGTCTGAATGATTCCATATCATTGCACCGTTTTTTGCAATACATACTGAGCTGATTAAGTAATGTATAGAATTGTTTAGTTTTTTTAAAATATTAAATGCTTCATCTCTAGAATTTGGTTTATTAATTAACTCCTTATTAAGTGATATAACGCTATCAGCGCCTAAAACATAACGATCTGGATTTTTATTGCTTACTTTTATAGATTTAATTTCGGCAAGATTTTTTGATATTAAAAGCGGATCCGCACCTTCACCTAATAATGACTCTTTTACTTCGTCCTCGTCAACATTTGAAACTATAACTTCATTTTCAATTTTATATTTATCTAAGATTTTTTTCCTTACGCCACTTTTTGAAGCTAATATTATTTTCATCTGTTTTTTTTTATCTCAATAATTTTTAGTATTGAGGCTGCAGTTTCCTCTACAGATCTTCTTGTAACATCAATAATAGGCCAATTATTTTTTTTGAATAAATTTCTTGAATCTTCTACCTCTTTTTTTATGGAGTTTAAGTCAGTGTATTCTTTAAGATTTTGATCTTTCATAATAGCAACTCTATTACGTCTTATATCTGATAATCTTTCTGGGTCAGCTATTAATCCTATTATGCAGGACGTTTTATTTGTTTTTAAATCCTCTGGAATTTTTTGTTCTAAAACTAATGGTATATTTACGGTTTTGTAACCTCTATTGGCTAAGTAAATTGAAGTAGGAGTTTTACTTGTTCTGCTTACACCTAATAAGATTACATCTGCATCATTAATATCGTCTATTTTTTTTCCATCATCATGGGACATGGTAAACTGGATGGCTTCAATTCTTTTATAATAATCATCATCTAAAACGTGCTGAGCACTTGGTTTATGTATGGCCTTTTGATTTAGGAGCTTTGAAAAGCTTAAAATTAAATTTCCTAGAACACCAAAACAAGGCACTGAATTCTTTTCGCTTTGATTCGCGAGATATTTTGCCAATTTTGTTTCCACAATTGTATATAATATAATTGAATTTTCAATTTCATTACATTCTTTAATAATTTTATCAATTTGTTGCTCAGTTCTTATGAAAGCAAACTCTTTCTTTTCGTATTCAAAATTAGCAAACTGTGAC
>CACIWX010000029.1 GCA_902590465.1 uncultured Pelagibacteraceae bacterium | reverse complement strand
TTTCTTATGATGCTTTAGCAATATTTCCAGATTGCGAAGATAAAAGAATCTTGCAAAATTTAACAAGCTTTAGTTTGAATAGATCTTTTTAAGGATAAAGAAGTTCCTTTTCCCATTTTCCATTTTTATATTTATAATTTAATCGCTCATGAATTCTTCCCTCTCCATCAACCCAAAATTCAATTTCATCTGGCAGAACTCTCCATCCGGACCAATGCGAAGGTCTTGGCACATTACTTTCATCAGGATATTTTTTCTCAAATTCTTTTATCTTCTCTAAAAATGTATTTCTTTTATCTAATGTTTGTGATTGTGAAGATGCCCAAGCACCTATTCGATTTTTATATGGTCTGGAATTATAATAATCATCAGCTTCTTTTTTTGTAACTTCCTCAACGCTTCCGATTACTCTGACCTGACGTCTTAAACTTTTCCAGTGAAAGCACATTGATGCTTTAAGATTTTCCTTCAACTCAATTCCTTTTTTGCTTTTAAAATTTGTATAAAAAACAAAACCTTTATCACTTAATCCTTTTAACAAAACCATCCTAACATTGGGTTGATTGTCTTTACTTGAAGTAGCTACTGCTACTGCATTTGGGTCATTAATTTCAGACTTCTCAGCCTCAGCAAACCATTTTTTAAACAATTCTATTGGATTATCCAAATCATCAAAACAACTGTCTATACCAAGGGAATTTTTGCCATTTTTTTGATTCATATATTTAATAAAATAAACTATACATTATTTGTTTATGTCTTTTAATACTTTTGGAAAAATATTCCGTTTTACTACTTGGGGAGAGTCTCATGGCCCTGCAATAGGCTGCGTAATTGATGGTTGCCCCCCTAATATTCCATTAACTGAAAAAGATATTCAAGCTGATATGGATAGAAGAAGACCAGGGCAGTCTAAATTTACTACTCAAAGGAAAGAACCGGACAAAGCAATTATTCTATCTGGTGTCTTTGAAGGCAAAACAACAGGAACACCTATTTCAATTATCATTTACAATGAAGATAAGAAATCTAGAGACTACGAATCTATCAAGAATAAATTTAGACCTGGGCATGCTGATTATACTTATTTTAAAAAATATGGTATTCGAGATTTTAGAGGTGGAGGCCGCCAATCAGCTAGAGAAACCGCTAGCAGGGTTGCGGCGGGCGCTGTGGCACGTGTTGTGCTGAAGAAAATTTTAGGTAATAAATTTAATGTTATAGGTGCTGTAACTCAATTAGGTTTAATGTCATGTGACAGAACTAATTGGAATAACGCAGAGATAAGAAAGAATCCTTTTTTCTGTCCTGACAAAAAATCTGTTAAGTTATGGGAAAAATATCTTTTAGCAGTACGAAAAGCAGGATCATCATGTGGTGCAATTATTGAGTTGAGAGCTACTGGAATTCCAGTTGGTTTGGGAGCACCAATATATTCAAAACTTGATACTGATATTTCAGCTGCATTAATGAGCATCAATGCAGTAAAAGGTGTAAATATTGGATCAGGCATGAATGCAGCTTTTTTAAGTGGTGAAGAAAACTCTGATGAAATAAGAAAAAGTTCTGGAAAAATAAAATTTAAAACTAATCATGCTGGAGGAATTCTTGGAGGAATTTCTTCAGGTCAAGATATTGTAGCATCTTTTGCTGTTAAGCCAACATCATCTATATTAACAAGCAGAGAAACCATAGATAAAAAAGGAAAGAACACAAATATTTCTGTTAAAGGACGTCATGATCCATGCGTAGGAATTAGAGCAGTGCCTATTGGTGAAGCAATGATCAATTGTGTTTTACTTGATCATTTATTAATGCATAGAGCACAATGTGGTTAATTATGAATCTTATTTCTACTTTTAGCTAAAATAATATTTGAGTTTAATGTCTCTTCAACTTTATGAGCTATAGAAGAACTGTCCAAGCCTGCAGTTTCGTACATTTTCTCTGGTGTATCTTGATCAATAAAAATATCTGGTAAGATCATAGATCTGAATTTTAAACCTCTGTCAAACACTCCTCTATCCGATAAAAACTGCATTACATGAGAACCAAAACCCCCTATGGACCCTTCTTCAATTGTTATTAAGACTTCATGATTAGATGCTACTTCCATAATTAGTTTTTCATCTAATGGTTTTGCAAATCTTGCATCTATAATTGTACAATTAATCCCTTTTTTTAAAAGTTCCTCTGAAGCTTTTTTACATTCTTCTAATCGCGTTCCAAAATTTATTAAAGCTACTTTTTTTCCTTCTTTGATTACTCTTCCTTTACCGATTTCAAGAATTTCTTTTATAGAAGGCAACTCAACCCCAATTCCATTTCCTCTTGGGTATCTAAAAGCAGATGGGCGGTCATTTATGTTTACTGAAGTATTTATCATTTTAACCAATTCTGATTCATCACTTGCGGCCATTACAACAAAATTTGGTAAAGTTGAAAGATAAGTAATATCGAAAGACCCGGCATGTGTTGGTCCATCTGCACCAACTAGCCCCGCACGGTCAAT
>CACIWX010000028.1 GCA_902590465.1 uncultured Pelagibacteraceae bacterium | reverse complement strand
AAAAATATTTGTAAAATTAAAGGAATGTTTCTAAAGATTTCTACGTACCATTCCGCTACTTTGGCGATTAAGTAGTTATCTGATAATCTAGATATACCCACTATTACTCCGAGAATTGTTGCAAAAAATATTCCTATCACTGAGACTAAAATTGTATTTAACAAACCTACTAAAAATGCTCTTCCGTATGAGTGTGAACCATCATATTCAATCATTGAAAATGTAATATCAAATGATGCTTCTTGATTTAAAAAACCAAATCCAAAAGATATTCCTCTATTGCCCATATTAATTTGAGCATTAGTTGCAAAGTAAATAATTACAGAAAGTAAAGCTAAAACAGTTATTGCTTGAGGAATTAAATCCCTTGCTTTTTTGTTTTCAATATTGAATTTTTTAAAAATCATTAAAATGTTTTAAGTGTTAAGAACCCAGGATTTTTATCTAAAAATGAAGTTGCTTCATTAATGTTGTTAATTGAATTTGAAGTTTTTTTTATTTCACCATATTTGAAACCTGTTTTTTCAACTACTCTTTTAAAATCAGCTTCAGTTATTTTACCGTCGTTTGGAACGCTTACAATTCCTAGTCCTTTTTCCCATGATACTGTAATTGATACATTTGAGCCAAACTCATCTTTAAAAGCTTTAGCTAATTTTTTTTGACATTCAATACAAAACATCCCTTCGACACTTCCCATAATTGATTCAGCTGCTTTTAAATTTGTAAAACTTAAAATTATCAAAGAGAGTGCTAAAATTTTGATTTTTTTCATTATCTATTAGAATAAAAAAAAGGGCCAGATTAATCCAGCCCTTTTTAATTTTATTAGCAATTATCTTGCTGGTGGTACGTAAAGAATTCCACCCTTAGTCCATAATTGATTAGGACCTCTATTAGGTAAAATTCCAGTGTCAGCTATATGTTTTTTATAGCTTTCACCGTAGTTACCAACTTGCTCAATAATTCTTAAGCTCCAGTCATTATCTAAACCGAAAGCTGCACCTAATTCACCTTCAGATCCAACTAATCTCTTGATAGCTGGGTTCTCAGAGTCTTTTAGGCTAGAAGCATTTGATGAGTTAACACCATATTCTTCCGCTTCGATCATAGTATTTAGAGACCATCTTACGATATCTTCCCATACAGCATCCCCTTGTCTTACAACAGGACCTAGTGGTTCTTTAGAGATCGTTTCAGGTAATACTTTGTGCTCATCTGGGTTTGACATTTTAGTTCTTTGTGCTGCTAAACCAGATTTATCTGTAGTGTAAGTATCACATCTTCCTGCATCATAAGCTGCAACAACTTCGTCTGCTTTTTCAAACGCAATTGGTTCGTAACTTATGTTTTTAGAATTAAAGAAGTCTCTCATGTTAAGCTCAGTAGTCGTACCTGTATTTGTACAAGCAGAAATACCATTTTTGAAATCATTCACAGAATTAATTCCAGAATTTTTTCTCACCATGAAACCTTGACCATCGTAAAAGTTCACACCAACAAAAGTTAAACCAATGTCAGCGTCTCTTGATAATGTCCAAGTAGTGTTACGTGCAAGTACATCAATTTCACCTGATGTTAATGCCGTAAATCTTTCTTTAGCACTTAACGGAGTATATTTAACTTTGTCTGCATCACCTAATACAGCAGCTGCAACAGCTCTACATACATCTACGTCAATACCAGACCAATTTCCTGCTTCATCTGCATTAGAGAAACCAGGAAGACCTTGCGAAACTCCACATTTCACAAAACCAGCTTTCTTAGTATTGTCTAAAGTTTTAGATTTTTTTGAACCAGCTCCTCCTCCGCCTTGGCCGCAAGCGACTAAAAGCAAAGATGCAAATCCAACTAAAATCCAAGTTTTGATTGATTTGATCATATTATTATAATCCTCTTTAGTTTTATTATTGTTAACAATATTTTTGAAACGAGGTTTCAAAACGGTTGGATTATTATCTACTTTGGTTTGAATTACAATTTTAAGCAGGTACTAAATATAGCTTCTTTTCTAGAGGACTTTCAACATATATGATAATTCTACTTCTAATTAGGGGCTTTTAGTCATCTCAAACATTCTGCTAATAGTTCGTTTAAAAACTTCAGAATGTTTTTTTGATGAACTTAAGTTATTTAAATTTTCCTCAATAGATAAAGTTAGTCTAATTTTTTTTTCATAAAATATATCAATCATAGTAATAAATCTAAGTTGCTGATTAGAATTTTCATTATTAAATTTTGGGATCTCTTCAATAAATATATGTTTACAAAAATTTGAAATATTTATGTAATCCTCGGCTCCTAAATTATTATCGCACAAATCTTTAAATTTGAATCGAGCAATGCCAGAGTAAAAATTATTGATAACAAAATTTCTTCCTTTTGTTGTAACTATTTTAATCTCTTTATTAATGTTTCTGGTAAATTCACGAAATTTCTGATTTATTCTGAAAGAAGTTTTCTCGTTTAATGGAAAAAAAATTTGATGAAGTTTTTCATTATTTTTTGTTCTATAATCATCTTTTATTTGTAATTCCTTTTGAATAGACAAATTTTCTATTATTGAAATAAATGGCAAAAATTGATCTCTTTGGAGTCCATCTTTATAAAGGTCATATAGTTTTGTATTT
>CACIWX010000027.1 GCA_902590465.1 uncultured Pelagibacteraceae bacterium | reverse complement strand
TAAGTTTTAGGTAGAGCTCCATTAAGCTCTTACATCAGATTTCCTTGGTTTTCTCAACTTATTTTTAAAATTAATAGCTTCTTCAAATTCCATCAAACGTTTATGGATTGATCTTAGCTCTGTTATTCTGGTCCAATTTTGTAAGAATAGAGAAAAACTACTTTGAACTTCTCTAAAAGCACTAGATGTTTGAATTAATACACCTAATGTCATAGCGCCAGTAAATAGACCTGGGCCCATTAATAAATAAGGTACAATAATCATAGTTTGGTTATACATGATTAACCATAGATCAAAATATCCATAATGTAAGAAAAGCCTGTGATAATTGAATTTTATACCTGTAAACAATTGTAAAATTGAAGGAGCTTGAGCATAATTTTTTCTATCGTCTTCACCATAAACTAACTCTTTTCTAAAAGCAGCTTCGACTTTTTGATTATTATATTCAAGTCCAGGAAGTTTTATTCCAACAATCCAACTTATTATTAAACCACCTAAACTTGCTACTAATGAAACCCAAACGAGTGATCCGGAGATATCTTTGAAAAATGGAATTACAACATTAGATGAAAGTCCCCAGAGAATAGGTAAAAATGCGATAAGTAGCATTATTGCTCTTACTATTTGTAAACCTAAGCTTTCAACAATTTTTGCAAAATTCATTGCATCTTCTTGTATACGTTGAGAAGCTCCTTCTACTTTTGCATCAACAGCGCGCCAATAAGGCATATAAGAAAAAGTCATGGCCTCTCTCCATCTAAAAGCCCATAACCTAGTAAAGTAATTTGTTACCGTATAAATAATTACATATGGAATAGCTAATTTCATAAACAAAGCTATACCATCGTAAAATTCTGATAATTCTCTTTCTGGAGCCTTTTGTAAAAGATCGTAAAAACCTTTATACCATTCGTTAATTTTAACATCGATATAAGTTTGAGCTAAAAGCGATAGTATAATAAAAGCAAATCCACCCCACGACCAAAATAGCCATTTTCTCTCAGTAAAATAACTACGCCACATAACTAATTTTTAAGAAAATTATCCGCATAAGATTTTATAACAAATTCTTTCTTCTTGGGTTCAATAACTTTGTAGGAGATATTATTTTTTTTAGCATATTCTACAGCTTGCTCTTTTGTAGAGAATTTAAGAACAACCTCTTCCAAAGTATCTGATGAAGTTTCCCAGCCCATAAGAGGGTTTATAGAGGGGTCTTTAGTTTCAAATTCTAAAATCCATTTCTTAAGCTTGCCCCTACCCGATTGCATTGCGGTTTTAGAAGGTATGTAAATTTTAGCTTTTTTCATAATTATAATGGTCGGGGCGGCAGGATTTGAACCTGCGACCCTCTGGTCCCAAACCAGATGCGCTACCAGGCTGCGCTACGCCCCGATCGTCTGTTTTATAGGTTAATTATACCTTTTTGGCAATTGAAAGATAACCTCTATACAAGTAAATAATACATATGATCCAACAAATAACTAAACCGTTTAGAGAGTTTTTTAAATTGGAAGCATCCTCAGGAATTATGCTTTTGATAGCAGCGATACTAGCATTAGTTATAAGCAACGGTTCATATAGTGATGAATATTTTTCAATTTTAAAAAAATACGTAACATTAGGAACAGATAGTTTTGGACTTAAATTAAGTGTTTTACATTGGATTAACGACGTCTTAATGGCAATTTTCTTTTTTTTCGTCTCTCTAGAAATAAAAAGAGAATTTATACAAGGTGAATTATCAAATCCTAAACAGGCTTTATTACCAATTATAGGAGCAGTAGGAGGAATGGTAGTGCCTGCCCTATTTTACATATTTATTAATTACTCAGATAGCACAACATTGAATGGATGGGCTATTCCATCAGCAACAGATATTGCTTTTTCTTTAGGTGTATTATCATTATTAGGTAAAAGAGTTCCTATTTCATTAAAAGTATTTTTAACAGCGTTAGCAATTATAGATGATTTAGGTGCTATTGTGATTATAGCTTTCTTTTATTCTGGAAATATACAGTCAATTTATTTAATTTTAATGTTAGTATCAGTAATAGTTTTAATAGCATTAAATAAATTCAAAATTACCAATTTTTTACCGTATTTAATTGTTGGAATTTTTTTATGGGACTTTACTCACCAGTCTGGTATTCATGCAACAATTGCAGGTGTTCTTTTAGCTTTAACAATTCCCCACAACACCAAAAATCATAAAAATTCTTTATTATTGAAATTAGAACATGGTCTTTCACCTTATGTGGCTTTTGGAATAATGCCAATATTTGCATTTGCAAATGCTGGTGTTTCGCTTGAAGGTTTAACTTTTGCAACTCTTTTAAATCCAGTACCGCTAGGAATTGTTTTAGGATTATTTTTTGGAAAACAAATTGGAGTTTTTGTTTTATCTTATTTATCAGTAAAACTAAAAATTGCAGACAAACCTAATAATTCAACTTGGCCAGCATTCTACGCAGTTTCAATTTTAACTGGGATAGGTTTTACAATGAGTTTATTTGTTGGAAATTTAGCATTTGCTAACGATATGCAATACATTGATGGAGTAAAAATTGGCGTACTCGCAGGTTCATTGCTATCAACTGTTTTCGGATATGTTTTATTGTTATTATTCTCAAAAAAATGATTACCAACGAAATAATTAAATTTGCTTCAAATACCTCTAATGTAGGATTAACGAATAAATATACTTATAAATCTACAAAAAAAAATTCAATGTGTGGAGATGTAATCAAAGTTGAATTGATTCAAAAAAATTATAAAATTA
>CACIWX010000026.1 GCA_902590465.1 uncultured Pelagibacteraceae bacterium | reverse complement strand
TTGTTAATGCCTTTTTTAACTTTAATTTAATGGGCTTTTTACCTTTTCAATTAAGCTATTTTTTACCATTGATATTAGGTTATATTGGATTTTACCTTATCAGAATTGAATTTAGCGGTGTTCGTTCCTTGGATATTTTAAATAAAAACATAAATTCTAATAATTTTAATGCTTTATTAACACTTTTCACAATTTTTATTATCATAAAATCTATTCCTCCAATGTTGGACTGGTTTATTTTAGAGGCTAATTTTGTAGGTAACTCAAAAGATGATTGCACAGGTGATGGTGCTTGTTGGGTTTTTATAAAAGTTTGGTTCAATAGGTTTATGTATGGTCTTTATCCTGACACAGAACAATGGAGAATAAATACAGCTTTTCTAATCTTATTTGCTGTTGTAGGAGTTTCGTTTTTCGTATCTGAAAAACTTAAAAAATACTTTATCTTATTCCTGGTATTTGTTTTCCCATTTTTAGGAATAAAGCTTATTTCAGGTGGAAGTTTTGGGCTTGAGTATGTTGAAAGTGCAGCTTGGGGAGGTCTTTCATTAACTTTTATTATTTCTGCTTTTGCAATACTTTTCTGTTTTCCGATTGGAGTAATTTTAGCTCTTGGAAGAAGATCTTCTTTGCCGGCGATTAAATATATTTCTATTGGTTTTATAGAACTTTGGAGAGGAGTTCCCTTAATTACAGTGTTATTCATGTCAGCTGTAATGTTTCCAATGTTTCTACCAGATGGAACTTTCATTGATAAATTAATTAGAGTGTTAATAGCAATCACGTTATTTGAAGCTGCATATATGGCAGAAGTTGTAAGAGGAGGATTACAAGCTTTACCTAAAGGTCAATATGAAGCCGCTAAGTCTTTAGGAATGGGCTACTGGAGAATGAATGCACTCATAATATTGCCTCAAGCTCTAAAATTAGTGATTCCAGGAATAGCAAACACTCTTTTAGCTTTAGTTAAAGACACACCATTAATTTTTGTAGTAGGGTTGATGGAATTAGCTGGTATGATAGGTTTAGCAAAAACCAATCCTAAATGGCTTGGAATGGCAATGGAAGGCTATGTTTTTGCAGGTTTAGTTTTCTGGATAATATGTTATGCAATGAGTAGATACAGTCAAAATTTAGAGAAAAAATTAAGCACGGAAAGATAGATAGCAATGTCAAAAATAATTGAACTAAAAAATGTAAATAAATGGTTTGATAAATTTCAAGTGCTAAAGGACATTGATCTTGAAGTAGCCGCACAAGAAAAAATTGTTATCTGTGGGCCTTCTGGATCTGGTAAGTCAACTTTAATAAGATGTATTAATAGATTAGAAGAGCATCAAGAGGGAAATATTATTATTGATAGTACAGAACTTTCTGAAAGCACAAAAAATATAGAAAAGATTAGAGCCGAAGTTGGAATGGTGTTTCAACAGTTTAATTTATTTCCTCACTTATCAATTTTAGACAATTGTTCTTTGGCACCAATATGGGTAAAGAAACTTCCAAAAAAACAAGCTGAAGAAATAGCAATGAATAACTTAAAAAGAGTTCAAATTGATGATCAAGCTTTAAAATTCCCAGGACAACTTTCTGGTGGGCAACAACAACGAGCAGCTATAGCAAGAGCTTTATGTATGGAACCTAAAATTATGCTTTTTGATGAACCAACATCTGCATTAGATCCAGAAATGATTAAAGAAGTTTTGGATGTAATGGTTGATTTAGCAAAAGGCGGAATGACTATGATAGTAGTGACTCATGAAATGGGTTTCGCTAAAGAAGTAGCAGATTATATGATTTTTATGGATGAGGGTAAAATTGTAGAAAGAGCTAAGACAAAAGAATTTTTTGAGAATCCTAAATCAGAAAGAACAAAACTTTTTTTAAGCCAAATTTTATAACCATTTGGGTATAGGTAAATTTTTACTTTTTAAAAATTTTTTATTGAAGATTTTACTAGCATACCTTTTACCGTGATCACAAAGGATAGTTACAATTGTTTTCCCAGGACCCAATTTTTTTGCAAGTTTAATTGCTCCAGCAATGTTTATTCCAGATGAACCACCTAAAACTATTCTTTGTTTTTCAATTAAATCATAAACTAAATTTAAAGCCTCCACATCGTCTGTTTGAAAAGCATCATCAACTAACGCTTTGTCAAAGTTTTTAGTTATTCTACCTGTCCCTATGCCTTCTGTTATTGAATTTCCATAGCTTTCAAGTTTGTGATGTTTAATATGAGAATATAAAGAAGATCCCATTGGATCAGATAAAGCAATTTGTACATTTTTATTTTTATTTTTAAGACCTATCGAAACACCAGCTAATGTTCCACCAGTTCCAACCGCACATGTAAAGCCATCTACAGAACCTGCAGTTTGATTCCAAATCTCTTCTGCAGTTGTTTGAATATGAGACTCTAAATTGGCAACATTGTCAAATTGATTTGCCCAGTAAACTCCATTTGGGCTATTTTTATTTAAATCTTCAGCTATCTTTTTAGATTGTTTGATGTAATTCTTAGGGTCAGAATAAGGAACTGCGTCTACTTCAATCAATTCAGCACCAAGCTTTTTCAGAGTTTCTTTTTTTTCGATTGACTGTGTTTTAGGTATAACGATTTTTAATTTTAAATCATATTCCTTGCATACTATGGCTAAACCTATTCCAGTATTACCAGCAGTACCCTCAACGACAGTTCCACCTTTAGAAATTAATTTTCTTTTAAGTGCATCTTGAACAATATAAAGGGCTGCTCTATCTTTGACTGACTCGCCTGGGTTAAAATATTCA
>CACIWX010000025.1 GCA_902590465.1 uncultured Pelagibacteraceae bacterium | reverse complement strand
ATTAAAAAGTCTAAATTCATAAGTTTTTTTGTAATTTTATTACTAATTTTGTTGCAATCACTAATATAAGCAATTTTATCAAACAAATAGCCAGTTGCTTTGATCATTCCATGTGTGACCTCTAAAGGTTCTATTTCTATATTGTAATTTTTATTAAAAATTTTAAATTTCTTTTTTACTATGTTGGCTTTCATAATTGGTTTGTAACCATGTCTTTCTTTAAAGCAGAAAGTGTATTTATCTTTCAATTCATTTATTGTTCTTGAAGATCCATAAATTGGTATTTTTTTTTTGTTTTTCCAAAAAAAAGGCCTCATTTCAAAAATACCTGTAGTTTGATCAGCGTGTTCATGAGTGTAGATTATCGCATCAAGTGTATTAATCTTATTTTTTAAAAATTGACTTTTAATGTCAGGAGATGTGTCAATAAGTATTGATAAATCGCCTTTTTGAATATGAGCACAACATCGTGTTCTGAAATTTTTTGAGTTTTTTTTAAGTTTGCCTGAATAATTTGTTATCCAAGGCGATCCAAGTGAGCTACCACACCCAAGAATAGTAAATTTATTTTTCAATTTAACTCACCAAATAAATTAAAAAAATTTTTAGTAGTAATTTCTGAAAAATCTTCAAAAGAGATATTCTTTAATTTTGATAAAAATTTTACAGTGTGAATAATATAACTTGGTTCATTAGGTTTTCCTCTTAATGGTACTGGCGCTAAATATGGAGAGTCTGTCTCAACTAATATTCTATCATTAGGTAGTTCTTTAAAGGTATTTGCTAAAGTATCAGATTTTTTAAAAGTAACTACACCACTTGCAGAGATATAGGCGCCAAAATCTAACAATTTAAATGCAAATTTTTTTGAACCTGTAAAGCAATGAATTAAAATTTTGAAATTTTTTTCTTTTAGTTTTTTATTAAGTATTTCTAATGTTTCTGTTTCTGCATTTCTGGTATGTACTATTAGTGGAAGTTGAGAGTTCTGAGCAGCGGTTATATGTTCTTCAAAACATTTGATCTGATCTTTTTTATCAGAATGATTATAGTAAAAATCAAGACCACTCTCTCCTATTCCTATTATTTTTTTATTAAGTTTAGTTTTTTTAATTATTTCATCTGATTTTAAAGATCGATGGTTTTTAGCTTCGTGAGGATGAATTCCGTAAGAACCATAAACACATTCATTATTTGAAATAATATTCAGAATTTTATCAAAAGATTTATCCTCTGTTGAGATTGTGAGTAAATATTTAACTCCATCTCTATTCGCTCTTTCTATAGTCTCTTTTAAAGATAAAGACATAGGTTCATAATTTAAATGGCAGTGAGAATCAATTATCATTTTCAATCTTATTAAAAAGTATTTCTAGTTCACCTAGTTCTTTTTTATGATTTAAAGTTTTTTCATTTTTTATGTTGTCAATTTTTATATTTTCATTTGAAATATTTATCATAGAAAGAACTTTATTTGTGGCATTTGGAATTATTGGGTTAAGCAATATACTAATGTTTTTAATTTGATCGACAATAGTAAATAAAATGGCATTCATTCTTTCTGGGTCACTTTTTTTTACTGTCCATGGCTCAGAATCATTAAAATATTTATTGGCTTCGAAGGAGAATCCTACAACTGCTTTTATATATTCATTTAAATTTTGATTATCCATCAAATTTTGAAGTTTTGGTAAACTATTCTTTAAGTTATTTAAAAGTGTTTTGTCTTTATCATTTAATTTTGTGCTATATGGTATTTTATTTTCACAATTTTTTTTAATAAATGACAAAACTCTTTGACATAAATTCCCATAATTATTTGCTAAATCATTATTAATACAATTTTTTAAATTTTCTAAAGAAATTGATCCATCGTTACCAAGTGATACTTCTTTAACTAAATAATATCTTAATTGGTCTATTCCATATTTTTCTATAATTTCTAAAGGATCCAGAATGTTTCCTAATGATTTAGACATTTTTTTATCATCCGAAAGTATCCAGCCATGGCCGAAAACTCTCTTTGGTAATGGTAATTTTGCAGCTAATAAAAAAGCTGGCCAAAAAACAGCATGAAACCTTAAGATGTCTTTTCCAATGATATGAACATCTGCTGGCCAAAAAGCTTTATATTTTTTGTCTTCAGTATTAGGAAAATTTAATGCGCTCAAATAATTGGTTAAAGCATCTAACCAGACATAAATTATATGTTTTTTATTTTTTGGAACAGGAATGCCCCATGTGAATGATGTTCTGCTTATGGATAAATCTTTCAATCCTTTTTCTACAAATCTAAAAACCTCATTTTTTCTAGACTCAGGAAGAATAAAATTAGGATTTTTTTTATAAAATTCCAGAAGTTTATTTGACCATGCAGATAATTTAAAAAAATAAGATTCTTCCTCTACCCATTCAACTAATGAACCAGAAGATTTAGATATTTTCTTACCGTTCTTATCTTCTATTTCATCTTCGTCGTAAAACGCTTCATCTGAGACTGAATACCAGCCACTATATTTATCTAGATAGATATCACCTGAGCCTATAAGCTTATTCCATATTTCAATTACAGATTTATGATGTCTGTGTTCTGTAGTCCTAATAAAATCGTCATTAGATAAATTTAATGTCCTTGTTAAAGTTCTAAAAGTTTCAGAGATTTCATCACAAAATATTTTTGGATCTTTATTGTTTTTTTCTGCCTCTTTTTGGATTTTTTGGCCATGTTCATCTGTACCTGTTAAAAATAAAACATTAAAACCCTCTAATCTTTTAAATCGTGCAAAAATATCAGCTACAATACTTGAATAAGCATGACCCATATGTGGTTTACCAGATGGATAATAA
>CACIWX010000024.1 GCA_902590465.1 uncultured Pelagibacteraceae bacterium | reverse complement strand
TTGATGATAAAAGTTTCAAAATTTCAAGATCTCCATCTTGAACCATAATCTCAAAACATCTACTTAAAAGATAATCTCCTACTAAAATTGAAGATTGATTACCCCAAATAGAATTTGTTGTTTTAACTCCTCGTCTTAAAGAGCTTTCATCAATTACATCATCATGTAGTAAGGTTGCTGAATGAATTAATTCTACACATGCTGCTAGGTTAACATCTCTTATCTCTTCTTTGTACCCAGTTAATTTTGCAGATTCTAAAGTTAATAGTGCTCTCAACCTTTTACCACCTGATTTAAGATGATGTTCACTCATCTTCTTAATCAAATCAACATCACTCTTAAGTTTTTGTTCTATTAAGCTCTCAACTTTTTGCAATTTAACCCCAAGCATATTTTTCAGCTCGAGGTATGCAGAGTTTGCAGATTTTTTAAGTGGTATTACTGATCCCATAGGCTTTTCATACAATCGATTTAATTAATAATAAAATTTTAAATGGTTACGTGGTGACGCACCTATAATTCAACTATAAGTAGCGTAATTTAATATTAAAATTTAGTTTATTACTGTTATAAGAATAATTACGATCATCTAAATTATGTTTTCAATTTTAAAAAAGAAAAAAGTTATACCACATGTAAGATTAACTGGTGTAATTGGATCAGCAGGCCGATTTAATAAAGGTATAGATCTTGCTGGTCAAAGAGATATTTTAAAAAAAGCTTTTTCTTTGAAAAAAATAACCCATGTTGCGATTTCAATTAATTCGCCTGGAGGTTCTCCAGTGCAATCACACTTAATTTATAGTTATATAAGACAATTAGCTGAAAAAAATAAAGTTAAAGTTATTATTTTTGCTGAGGACGTAGCTGCATCGGGTGGGTATTTAATTTCATGCGCAGGTGACGAAATTTATGCTAACTCAAGCTCTATTATTGGATCAATTGGCGTGATCTCAGCATCATTTGGATTCAAAGATTTGATAAAAAAAATTGGAGTTGAGAGAAGAGTTTATACTGCAGGAAAAAATAAAAGTACTCTAGATCCATTTGTTGATGAGAAAGAGGAGGATGTTAAAAGACTTAAGAACATCCAATTAGAATTACACGCTGATTTCATTAAAGTTGTTGAAATAAGCAGAGGCTCTAAACTTAAAGATCCTGAAAAAAATAATATATTTACAGGTGAATTTTGGACTGGAAAAACATCTTTAAATCTTGGATTAATTGATGGAATTGGAAACGCTGATCAAATTTTAAAAGAAAAATTTGGTGACAAAGTAATTATTAAAAATTTTGAAAAACCCAAAGGATTTATAGCAAGAAAACTATCTTCCTCTATTCAAGATCCCGTTGACAGACTAACTAATATTTTAGAAGAAAAATCGATGTGGCAAAAATTTGGTTTATAAATGCCAGTTAAAAAAAAAGTAACAAAAAAAATATCTAAAAAATTAAATTTTTTGTCTTTTCAAGATATTATTATGAATTTACAAAAATTCTGGGGTAAAAACGGATGTGTGATTTTACAACCTTACGATATGGAAGTTGGAGCTGGAACTTTTCATCCTGCAACTACATTAAGATCTCTTGGACCAAAGCCCTGGAAGGCAGCTTATGTTCAACCATCAAGAAGACCAACAGATGGAAGATATGGAGAAAATCCAAACCGGTTACAGCACTATTATCAATATCAAGTAATTATAAAACCATCTCCAAAAAACATTAAACAACTTTATCTCAAAAGTTTAGCAGCCATTGGAATAGATGTAAAAAATCATGACATTCGTTTTGTTGAAGATGATTGGGAAAGTCCAACTTTAGGAGCAGCAGGTTTAGGTTGGGAAGTTTGGTGTGATGGTATGGAAATAACTCAATTTACATATTTTCAACAAATGACAGGCATTGAATGCAAACCTGTTCCTGTAGAAATTACTTATGGTCTTGAAAGATTATGTATGTTTGTTCAAGGAAAAAATAATGTTTTTGATCTTGATTGGAACGATGAGGGAGTCAAATATAAAGAAGTTTTTTTTCAAGCTGAAAAAGAATTTTCTTCATATAACTTTGAGTTTGCAAATACTGATACTTTACTCAAAAATTTTGAAAATACTGAAAATGAGTGTAAATCTTTACTTGAAAAAAAGCTCTCATTACCAGCTTACGATCAATGTCTAAAAGCAAGTCATATTTTTAATTTACTAGATGCTCGTGGTGTGATTGGTGTTGCAGAAAGAACAGGTTATATAACTAGAATTAGGGAGCTCGCAAAAGGTTGTGGCGCCTTATGGTTAAGTTCACAAAATTAAATTATGGCAGAACTATTATTGGAATTATATAGTGAAGAAATTCCACCTCAATTACAAATAGCAGCTAGATCTCAAATAAAACAATTTATTGAAAACACTTTTGAAGAAGAGCATATAAAATATAAAGAATTATCAGTTTATTCTTCTCCAACCAGGTTGACTATATTTGTAAAAGACCTTGCTGAAAAAATTAAAACAGAAGCCAGGGAAATTAAAGGACCCAAGGTAGGATCTCCTCATCAAGTTATCCAAGGTTTTTTACGAGCTAAAAATGTTTCCGAGAATGAACTTATTGAAAAAGATACTGATAAAGGAAAATTTTATTTTATAAAAACACAATCTCAATCAATCTTAGTAGAAGACTTATTAATCAAAATTATTCCTAAGGCAATTGGATCAATCAATTGGAAAAAATCAATGAAGTGGTCAGATCATAATTTGATGTGGGGAAGGCCCCTAAGGACAATCTTTGCTAGATATAACAATAAAAAATTAGCATTTAATTATGAGCATCTTGATGCAACAGATGAAGTAATTATAGAACAAGATCTAGTTACAAAAACAAAAAAAATAAAAGATTTTAAAGATTATTTAAATTTTTTAAAAA
>CACIWX010000023.1 GCA_902590465.1 uncultured Pelagibacteraceae bacterium | reverse complement strand
GATTATAATCCGAAGGGAAAAAAATTGAGGATAATACCATTGTTGCTACAATAGTAACCGCGTAAGTTTCAAATAAATCTGCAGCCATTCCGGCGCAGTCACCTACATTATCTCCTACATTATCAGCAATTACAGCTGGGTTTCTTGGATCATCTTCTGGAATTCCTGCTTCAACTTTTCCAACTAAATCAGCACCTACATCAGCACCTTTTGTAAAAATTCCTCCACCTAACCTCGCAAAAATTGAAATTAAAGAGGCTCCAAATCCAAGAGCTACCAAAGCATTTATTATTTCCCTATTATCAACTTTTAAATTAATTAAAATTATATAATAAAAAGTGATTGCTAATAAAGCTAGACCAGCTACTAACAAACCTGTAATCGCACCTGATTTAAAAGCTATTGTTAAGCCGGATTGAAGACTATGCCTTGCTGCTTCAGCTGTTCGTACATTAGCTTTTACAGAAATCAACATACCTACATATCCAGCAACACCTGAAAGAAAGGCCCCAATAAAATATCCAATGCCTACTAGATAACTAAAAAAATAAGTTACAATTGCCAGAACGATAATTCCAACGACGGCAATTGTTTTATACTGCCTATTTAAATAAGCTTTAGCACCTATTTGAATTGCATCAGCAATTTCTTGCATTTTTGAATTGCCAGCACTTGAAGAAATTATTTGTCCGGATAGTAAATAACTATATGCTACAGCCAAAACTCCAATAAAAGCTATCAAGTAAAGTAATTCTAAAAAATTTGTCATGATTTAAATCGCATAAATGCCAAATTAATATTAAAAACGCAAGCTAAACTTCAACAAAATAACAGATTTTTAGTCATGTTTTCTCAGTTCTTTAGAGATTTTATCTAGTATAGCGTTCAAATAACCGATTTGGATTTTCTCTAAAAAATGCTCGGAAGCTAATAAATATTCATTAATAATTACTTTTTTTGGAGTATTATGTTTAAACATAAGCTCAAAAATTGCTGCGAAAAGAATGATTTTTAATAATCTATCTGTTTTCACCAGATCAATATCATTTACTAAAAAAGATTTTATCTGATCTTCAATTAAATCAGATCTTTCTAAGGTCCCGGTAACTACATCCTTTATGAATTTTTTATATCGGCTTTTAGGATATTCAATTGAAGCATCTGGATTCATTAAAGCATTATAAAGCTTCTGAATTACTTTTATTCTAGGAGATGAATTTTTAGATTTTTTTAATTCCATTATGTAAAATAGATATAACTGCATTAGCAGCTTCTGATCCTTTGTTAGGTTTTTTACTTATCGAGCTATTACATCTTTGGAGAGCTTGCCTCATATTATGAGCAGTAATTATTCCATTGCCTATTGGCTTATTAAAAGCAATTGAAAGATTTAAAATTGAATTGAATGTTGAATTACATATCAAATCAAAATGTGGGGTTTGACCTTTAATGACACATCCCAAAGCTACAAATCCATCAAATTTTTTTATATTTTTTCTTATTGCAATTGGAATTTCATAAATTCCAGGTACATTGATAATGTTTACTTTAAAGTACTTATTTAATTTTTGTTTTGAGCTTGATACTAGTTTTTTAGAAATATTTTTATAGTAATGCGCATTAATTATTAAAATTTTTTTCATTTTATTATAATTTGCTTTTTAATCTTTAAACCAAAACCATCAAGTCCAATAATCTTTTTTTTACTTCTTGAAATTAATATCATATTTCTAATATTAAGATCTTTAATTATTTGCGCACCAATACCATAGTATCTAAGAGTATTAATGCCACTTTCTTTTGAAATATAATTTTTATTGTTTATAATTAATAATAAAAAATTTTTATATTTTGACATGATCATAAGAGATTTTTTTATATGATTGTTCATTATATTTTTGCTTTTAATTTTATTAGAAAGAACTCTTACTGGTATTGATTTTTTTTGACTAAACTCACCTTTCGTAATTGCAAAATTAATATTATTTTCTAATTTATTTTTATAAATATAAATATTAACTTTTCCAATCTTTCTTATTTTCATAGATTTCGATACGACTCTATTGACCAATTTTTCATATTTAAAACGATATGAAATAAGATCTTCTATAGAAGCTAATTTAATCTTGTGTTTTTTTGAAAATTTAAAAAGATCATTTAATCTAGCCATCCTTCCATCTTCGTTCATTACTTCACAAATTACTGAACTTGGATTTAATTTAGCTAATTTAGAAATATCAACCGATGCTTCTGTGTGTCCAGCTCTTTCTAAAACTCCACCATTTCTTGCAACTAAAGGAAAAACATGACCTGGAGATACAATATCGCTTTTTTTTACTTTTGGATTTATTGCAGTTTTAATTGTCTTAGCTCGATCATGTGCGGAAATACCGGTAGTAATTCCTTTTTTTGCCTCAATAGAAATAGTAAATGCAGTTTGCATTCTTGATTTATTGATTGCTGACATTAATGGTAATTTTAGATTATCAACTTGTTTTTTTGTTAACGCTAAGCAAATTAATCCTCTGCCATGTTTAGCCATGAAATTTATACTTTTAAAATTACATTTAGAACCGGGTATAATTAGATCTCCTTCATTTTCTCTATTTTTGTCATCAACAAGAATAAACATCCTCCCCTTTTTTGCGTCATTTATAATAGAGGAAATTTTTGAAAATTTATTTTTTGGCATTTAGTTAGAATATTTATATATATATTTACTTAATATATCTAATTCCACGTTTGCATAACTATTAACTCTAAAATTCTTCAAATTAGTTAGTTTTAATGTGTGAGGAATAACAGTAGTCTGAAATGAATTTTTATATACTTTCGAAATAGTAAGAGACACTCCGTTTATGCAAATTGATGCTTTTTCTATAAGAAATTTATTTAATTTTTTGTCTAAAATTTCTAAATTTATCATCCAAGCTTTATCAAAAAATTCTATTTTTTTTATTTTTGCTACGGTATCAACATGCCCTTGAATAAAATGACCCGAAACACTTTTGCCAAATGATAAAGATTTTTCTAGGTTTATTAATTGATTTAATTTTAAGTTTTTAAAGTTTGATCTTTTCAATGTTTCATTTGAGATGTAAAAAAATATGCTATTTTTGGATATTTTTTCAACTGTCAAACAAACTCCATCACAACAAATCGACGTTCCTAAATCTTTTTTTTTTAAATGGATATTGCTTTTAATTTCAACATAAATACTATTTTTTTTTCTTGTAATATTTTTTACTTTTCCAGTATTGAAAATTATTCCGTTAAACATAATAAAACTCTTTTTTTAAAAGTTTATCACCATTTAAATTAATTGTTAGTAATTTTGGATTAATCTTTTTTAAATAGACTGCTGTATCATTATTTTTTCCATTATTAAGTAGTTTTTTATCACTTTTAAAAATGTATAAATCATGAAT
>CACIWX010000022.1 GCA_902590465.1 uncultured Pelagibacteraceae bacterium | reverse complement strand
CAATAGATAAATTTTTCTTAGAAGATAAAAATATCTTTCAAAAAAATCCTAAAAATAATAAAGATACTTTTTTTAATCCAATAGATATTGGCGACAATACAATTCCAAATGGTAATGCTGTGATGCTTATAAATTTATTAAGATGTGGATTTATGGAAGAAGCACAAAAACTATCTGTTAGTCTTAATGGTTATATAAATGTTTATAAAAATCATATGATGACAGCAATAAGAGCTGTAGATTTTTTTAACAAAATTAATTCAGGTAAAAATTGTAACGAGCAAGGTTGTAAAATAGATGATTAAAAAAATTAATTGGTTAGCATGGCTTTTATTGGTAGTTTTATGGAATTATGGTTTTCCTAATGCTACTCCACTTCAAGATGTAATTGTTGCCGTAATTCTGTCGATTTTATTTATAATTATTAAGAGGCTTCTATCAAGATACTTGCAAATTAGTAGTTCAAGAAGTAAATTTAAAAATTAATGAGAGGACGCTTTTTATGGGAATTCATTACGATTATAAATCAACGCGTGGCGATAAAGCTATGAAAAAAGAGGCTAAAAGAAAAGCTAGAATTGAACAACGAAGAGCAAAGCGTTCACTCAATAGTTCAAAAGTTTCTGAAAAAAAATTAATGCACGATATTGATAAGCCCATAACATTAGAGGACTTAACAAATCCAGACAAAAATTAATTATTAATGAAATCTTTTGATAAAAAAGATTCTCTTCTAAAAAGCCGTGAGGTTGCACTTAAGAAAAACCTTAAAAAAAGAAAAAAATCAATACAAAAAAAAAAGAAATATGACTGTTCTTTCAGACAAATGGATTAAAAAAGTTGCTAAACAAAAAGGAATGATTAAACCTTTTGTGGATAAACAAGTAAGAAAAGGAAAAATTTCATTCGGTTTATCCTCTTACGGATATGATGCTAGAGTATCAAATGAGTTTAAAATTTTTACAAATGTAAACTCTGGCATAGTTGATCCTAAAGTTTTCAAAAAAGAGAGCTTTGTTACTAAAGTTGGAAAGGAATGTATAATTCCCCCTAATTCTTTTGCATTAGCGAGAACTATGGAATATTTTAAAATTCCCGATGATATATTAGTTATCTGTCTTGGAAAATCTACATATGCACGATGCGGAATAATAGTAAATGTAACGCCTCTCGAACCTGGTTGGGAAGGACATGTAACTTTAGAATTTTCAAATACTACTCCATTACCAGCAAAAATATATGCAAATGAGGGCGTAGCTCAATTTATCTTTTTAAAAGGCAATGAGAAACCAAGAATCACTTATGCAAATAGAAAAGGTAAATATATGAAACAAAAAGGTGTGACACTTCCAAAAGTTTAATCTCTTTAATGCAAAAACTCATAATTAAAGGTAGAAGAGAGTTAAGTGGAAAAATTTCTATATCAGGCTCTAAAAATGCCACTCTACCAATTTTAGCGGCTTCTATTCTTTCTAATCAAGTAAAGATTAAAAATGTTCCTTTGGTGAAAGATATATTTACAATGGTTGAATTGTTGAATTTTATTGGACTAAAAGTAAAGATAATAAAAAAAAAAAATACAATTGAAATTAAAAATAGAGAAAAAAATATTAACACTTTAGCTCCTTATAAACTTGTAAAAACGATGAGAGCTGGAGTATTGGTTTTAGGCTCTTTGCTAACAAAATATAGAAAAGCAAAAGTTTCTTTACCTGGCGGGTGCGCAATTGGCACAAGACCTGTTGACTTACATTTATTTGCATTAAAAAAACTAGGTGCAAAAATTAAAATTAAAGATGGATACATTTTGGCCCAAGCAAAAAATGGTCTGAAAGGTGCAGTAATAAAATTTCCTTCTATTTCGGTAGGAGCTACTGAAAATGCGTTACTTGCTGCTTTTAAGGCCAAAGGAAAAACCATTTTAAAAAATTGTGCAATCGAACCAGAAATTAAAGATTTGATAAAATTTCTTAAAAATTTAGGGGCAAATATTTTTTTAAAAGGTAGAACAATTTCGATCTCAGAAAGTAAAACTAAAAGTACAAAAATCACTCATCATGTAATTTTCGATAGAATAGAATTAGGCACTTATATGATAGCAAGTGCGTTACTAGCGAAAAAAAATTTAACGATAGATAAGATCGATCCAAAAATAATTAAAAGTGAGTTAAACATTTTAAAGAAGATAGGAGTTCAAATTAAACAAAAAAAAAATTCTATTATTATTAAGAGGGCAAAAAAATTAAAAAAAATAAATATATTAACGAAACCATACCCTGGCTTCCCAACAGATTTACAAGCTCAACTTATGGTTATACTCACACAGGCAAAAGGTATTTCTAGAATAAAAGAGAACATTTTTGAAAATAGATTTATGCATGTTCCTGAATTAAAGAGAATGGGTGCGCAAATACAAATAAAAGATAAAACTGCTATAATAAAAGGGCCAACAAAATTAACTGGAGCTGAAGTTATGGCTACCGATCTTAGAGCTTCAGTTAGTTTAGTATTAGCTGGGTTGATCGCCGAGAATAGAACAATAATTAATAGAATTTATCATCTTGATAGGGGTTACGAGTGTTTAGAGAGTAAACTTAAAAAATGTAAAGCTATAATAAAAAGAGTTTAAAATGGAGCCAAAAAATTTAAAACTAATTGCTAGAACAGAAGAAGATCTGAGAGTTGTCTCTGCACATCTTCAAGACTCAATTGCAAGCGTCGCTGACATTGCAAATTTAAAAAAAAATAAGATTTTTCTTATGCAACTTAACCGTTTTATGTGGGAGGATGTCGAAAAAGGTGTGTTTCGTAAGAATAAACGAATTAGAACTATCTTAAAATTTGAGAACGTAATGAATGTATTATCACGAAATATTAATCAGCTTAAAAAAGATAAGTTTTTAGATTTTCTAGCTATTGAAACAAATATTACTCCTGATAAAAACTATGAGATGAAAATAATTTTTGCTGGTGATGCAATAATTAGAATTATCTCTGAGGTTATTGAGGTAACTTTAGATGACCAGGGAGAAGCATGGGATACAAAAAATAAACCAATACACAAAAGCTTATAATGTTAAAAATATTAAAACTTGATAATAAAAAATCTTTAAAAATTTTAAAACTATTTTTAGATAAAAGAAGGTCTATACAAAAGGATCAAACCAAAATTGTAAGTAAAATAATTAAAAACGTAAAAAAAAATGGAGATAAGGCAGTTTTAAATTATGAAAAAAAATTTTCTAAAATTAGAACAAAATCTAATAAACTTCAGTTATCAGTTAAAGAAATCAATAAAATTTCTAATAGAACAGATGCTATTATAAAAAAATCAATTGATTTAGCATATAAAAGAATAAAAAAATTTCATTCAAAGCAAAAATTTTTATCTTTTAAATTTAAGGATAAATACAAGAATGTTCTATCTTATAAGTATTCTCCATTAGAAAAAGTTGGCGTTTATGTACCAGGAGGTACAGCGAGTTATCCAAGCACAGTTTTAATGAATTGTATCCCGGCTATAGTGGCTGGAGTAAAAAATATATACCTAACTACTCCATCTTTAAACTCTGAAATCAATCCTGCAATAGTATATGCCGCAAAAAAATGTGGCGTAAAAAAAATTTATAAAACTGGAGGCGCTCAGACTATCGCAGCACTTGCCTATGGAACCAAGAAATTTGAGAA
>CACIWX010000021.1 GCA_902590465.1 uncultured Pelagibacteraceae bacterium | reverse complement strand
TATCGTAGCTGTAATATGCGTGAGCAAAACCTGCTGGTATGTGTAATCCCAAAGCATTTTCTTTAGAAAGAATAATTTTAAATATTTTTCCAAAAGTTTTAGAATTCTTTCTTAAGTCAATTACAATGTCTAATATTTTTCCCTTTAAAACATTTACATATTTTGACTGTTTAAATTTAGATTGAAAATGAAATCCTCTCAAAACATTACCTTTTGATGTTGTGCAATATTCAAAAATAAATTTTTTTTTTAAAATTTTATCGTTAAAAACCTCCCTCAAACTGCCTCTACTATCAATATTATTTTTTTGTTTTACAATTAACAAATCTTTGAATTTTGTTTTCTTTAAAATCATAATTTAAGAAATTTTTTTAATTTGTTTAAGTTCATATCAGTTCTCCTAGGAAATTCACCTTTTGAATAAATCTTCTTAATATTTTTGTTATATTTTTTTGCAAATTTATATACAGTTTGACTACGACCACCTACATTAACTATTCCTTTTCTATTTAAAATTTTTAGAATTAATTTTGCTGCATCTTCTTGAAATATAAAATTTGATTTAACATTAGCATATGCTTGCTTATGAATAAAAGGCTTCTCAGTCATACATAATCTAATAATTAAAGAATTTTCATACATTTGAACTGCACATTCACCTCCAAGTTTCGACCATGAGTAATTATTCCATGGCTTTAAATGATCTTGTTCTTTATAATTTCCTTTATCACCAGGGTAAACATAACTAGTGGATAAATAAATTACTTTAATTTTAAATTTAGTTGCTACTTTCACAACATTGCAGGTACCAATTATGTTTAAATCTATACTTTTGCTAATTTGTTTATCATGTATTTTCATAGGTCTTGATAAACCAGCTAAGTGTAAAATGTAATTAGGTTTAAATTTTTTTAAATTTTTTCTAATTGAATTGATAGACAAAATATTCAGTTGCTTTTTATTTCTAAAAATTATATTTTTTTTTTTTAATTTTTGTAAGACTTTACCAAATCTTCCATCTGAACCTGTAACGAGAATTTTTTTCATTAACTAATTAAAGATTTAAGATATTTCGAATAGTCACATTTACCATAGAAATCTAAAGATTTTTTAATATCTTTTTTGTCGATCCATTTATTGTTTAAAGCAATTTCTTCCAAGCACGCTATTTTTAATCCCTGTCTGCTTTCAATTGCAGAAATAAAATTTGATGCATCATAAAAATCATTTATATTACCTGTGTCTAACCAAGAGCCGCCTCTTCCAATAAATTCAGCTTTAAGTTTATTTTTTCTTCTATAAAAATTTAGTAAATCAATAATTTCTAGTTCTCCTCTTTTTGAGGGTTTTAATTTCTTTGTAAACTCAATAGCTTTATTATCAAAAAAATAAAGACCAGTTACCGCAAGGTTAGATTTAATTTTTTTTGGTTTTTCAATTAAATTTATTACCTTTTTATTTTTATCTAGGGTAGCTACACCGTAAAGATTTGGATTTTTAACTGGATGAATAAAAATTTTTGCACCACTTTTTAAATTTATATTTTTTTTTAAAATTTTTGTAAGGCTTTGGCCATAAAAAAAATTATCTCCAAGAATAAGTGATACACTGTCCTTACCAATGAACTTTTCACCTATTGTAAACGCTTGTGGTAAACCTCCCGGTTTAAACTGTTCTTTATATTCTATTGAAATGCCAAGATTATTTTTTTCGGGTAAAATTTTTTTAAATTGATTTAATTGACCTTTGTTAACGATAATAAGAATTTTTTTAATTCCAGCTAACATTAAAACAGATAAAGGATAAAATATTAACGGTTTATCATATAATGGCAGGAGCTGTTTATTTACCGCTTTTGTAAGTGGGCTCATCCTAGTACCTAAACCTCCAGCTAAAATAATTCCTTTTTTAATCATATTTTAAGACCCAATCTTTTTTCATAATTTTTTTTCAAAATAGTTTTTAAAAAATTTTGATTTTTTAAATACCATATGATTGTATTTCTAAGGCCCACCTCAAATTTAATTTTGGGTTTCCACTTTAAATTTCTTAAAATTTTTTTACTATCCAATGCATATCGAAAATCATGGCCGGGTCTATCTTTTACAAATTTTATTTTTGTTTTTTTTCCAATTTTAATTTTCATTGTTTTACAAATTTTAAGTATTTTTTTTACCAAATCTATATTATTTAAATTTACTCCAGAACCTACGTTATAACTTTGTCCATTTTTACCTTTTAAATATAGCTTGAATAAGGCTTCACAATGATCCTCTACATGTATCCACTCTCTTGAGTTTTTACCTTTTGCATAAATAGGCAACTCTTTATTATTAAAAATATTTGAGATTATCTTAGGAATTAACTTTTCAGGAAATTGGTACGGCCCGTAATTATTACAGCAATTTGAAATTACCGCTCTTAATTTGTAAGTCCTTATATAAGATTTTACTAAGTGGTCAGCACTAGCTTTAGAAGCTGAGTAAGGTGAGCTAGGTTCATACTTATGATTTTCATTTGATCTTAGATTTGTTTTTATATCACCATAAACTTCGTCAGTAGAAATGTGAACAAGTTTTGGAGAGATTTTCTTTTTATTTAATAATCTCAAAGCTTCTAAAATACTAAAGGTGCCATTAATATTTGTGCGAATAAAATTTTCTGGACCATCAATAGATCTATCAACATGCGTTTCAGCAGCTAAATTGAAAATTACATCTGGATTATATTTTCTGATTATTTTTATAACTTTATTTCTATTAATAATATCAAGTTTAATAAGCTTATAATTTTTTTTACTTCTAAGTTTATTTTTGTATTTATTAGAAGAATAAGTTAGTTTATCCAAATTAATAACATAAAAGTTTTTTTTGATTAGAAAATTGACTAGATTACTTCCTATAAAGCCAGAGCCACCTGTTACGATGATTTTTTTCATTTTAATTAAAGATTTAAAAGCCCAATGTGTTAAATTAGTAAAAGAATTATCTTTTAAAATCAAATAATATTATTATATGGAGTTGAAAAATCTTACAATTATAATTGTCACTTATAAAAGTGAAAAAAAAGTGCGTAATTGTCTGAATTCTATTTCTGATCAAATTCCAGTAATAATTGTTGAGAATTCAAGTGATAAAAATTTTAAAAGAGAGATAGAAGAGAGTTACAAAAACGTTAATTGCATACTTTCAGGAGAGAATAAAGGGTACTCTACAGCTAACAATATCGGGTTAAATAAAGTAAAATCAAAGTATGCACTAGTTTTAAATCCAGATACATTTTTGGAAAAAAATTCAATAAAAAACTTTTTTGAAACTGCTGAAAAACTTCAAGATTTTTGGTTACTCGGTCCAGCAAATGATCAAGATATTAATTCTAATTTTACAAACGAACAAATTAAAGAGGTTGATAGTCTAAAAGGTTTTGCAATTTTTTTTAATATTTCAAAATTTAATAACAAATTTTTTGATGAAAATTTCTTTCTTTTCTTTGAAGAAATCGATTTGTGTAAAACAGTAAAAAAAAATAATGGAAAAATTTATTTAGATAAAAGCATAATTATAAGACATGAAGGAGGAAGTTCAGTTAATTTAATAAACAATATCGAGCTCGAGAAAAGTAGAAATTGGCATTGGATGTGGTCCACTTTCTATTTCAAAAAAAAACACCTAGGATTTTTCTTCGCTTTTTTTTTAATTATGCCAAAACTTCTATCCTCCATTATAAAAACTATTTTTTATTTCATAACTTTTAATAAAACTAAAAGGGATATTTATTTTTGTAGA
>CACIWX010000020.1 GCA_902590465.1 uncultured Pelagibacteraceae bacterium | reverse complement strand
ATCAAAAGCTATATTTCGATTTTCTAATTTTTTTTTAAAATTATCTAAATTTTTTCTTAATTCTTTTAAATTATGCATCCTCTAAATTTTCTTTATTATTTTTTTTTTCTGTGAATCTAACTGTTATTATAGATAATTCATAAAGCAATAGTAGAGGTATTGCTAGACCTACTTGTGTTATTGGGTCTGGAGGTGTTAAAATTGCGGCTAAAGCAAAAATAATTACAATTACATATCTTCTAGTCTTTTTTAAATATTCAGAATTGACTACACCTATTCTTGCTAACAAATTAAGTAATATTGGTAACTGAAAACTAATTCCAAAAGCAAATATTAATCTCATTATAAGAGATAAATATTCATTAACTTTCGCTTCTAGTTGGATTGGTAAATCTGTATTTGTGCCCATAGACTCAAATGATAAAAAAAACTTTATAGCTAGAGGCATTACCAAATAATAAACGAGTATTCCACCAAACAAAAAAAGAATTGGAGTTGAAATTAAGTAAGGCAACAGGGCTTTTTTTTCATTTTTGTATAATCCAGGTGCAATAAATTTATATATTTGAATTAATATAAATGGACTTCCTAAAAATATAGCTGAAAAAAAAGCTACTTTTAAATAAGTGATAAAAGTTTCATGAAGAGCAGTGAAAATTAAACGTCTAGATGTTTGATCATCTTTTACAGCATCCGCATATGGACTTACTAAAAAAGAATAAATTTGATCAGCAAAAGTATAAGAAATAACAAAAATTGAAAAAATAAATATTAATGATTTTATTAACCTAGAGCGTAACTCTACAAAGTGACTAGTAAATGAATTATTATCACTCATTTTCTTTTTCTTTATCTTTATTTTCTTTCGTAATATTTTCTTTAGTTATATCTTTTTCAATATCGACGCTCTCAGTGACAGAGTTAACCTCTCTTTGAAAGCTACTTAAAGTATTTTTTAATTTGCCAAAATAAGAACCAATTTTTTTTAAAGCTATAGGAAACTCTTTGGGTCCAAGAACCAATATTGCAATTATAACTATTGCTAAAATCTCTAGCCAACCTATTTGAGGCATATTGGGTTACTTATTTTCAGAATTAGAGTTATCTGAATTTTTTTCGGGATTATCGTCTCCTGAAGTATTATCATCTGACATACCTTTTTTGAAACTTTTTATACCTTTAGCGAGGTCACCCATAATACTTGAAATTTTTCCTTTTCCAAAAAGAATTACCACTAAAACCGCTATTATGATTATGCCTGTCCATCCGATATTTCCCATAAGTATTTTATATACGATAATTTAACTTAAATAAATATGTTTATTTTTCCTCATCTGGAGCTTTTTTAATAGCATCATCTATATCTTCATAAATATCATTTTGTTTTTCGTTTATAGACTGTTCTTTAAAAAATTTACCAGTTCCAAATATCGATTTATCAATGGTTGAAGTGTCAATTAGACCTGCAGACCCTAGTTCGTCAATGGTCGGTAAATCTGACAATTTTTGAATATTAAAGTGATTTAAGAAATTTTCCGTTGTTGCATATTGTATGGGTTTACCTGGCAAATCTTTTCTTCCTGCAGGTCTAACCCAATTTAATTCAAGAAGAATTTCTAGAGTATTTGTAGCAAAAGATACTCCTCTTATTTCCTCAATTTCAGATCTAGTAACTGGCTGATGATAAACTATTATAGCTAATGTTTCTATTGTGGCTTTTGATAATTTTTTTTGAGTAGATTTTTGAAGAGACATTAGCTTTGATAGGTCGTCAGCTGTTCTAAAAGACCATTTATTTTTGATACTTACTAAGTTTATTCCTCGAGTTTTATAAAATTCTTTTATATTATCTAGAATTTTTTTAATATTAACTCTAGATTGAACTCTTTTTTCAATTGTTTCAATATCAAGTGGCTCAGAGGCTGCAAATAAAATAGCTTCAACTTGTCTTTCTAATTTTGATGGTAAAGAGGGAAAATTTATGATGTTATTTTTTTTTTTGCCAGGCATATTAAGATTTTTTTATCATCACTTTTTCAAATATTTTTTTCTGGGAAATTTTTATTAACCCCTCTTTGGTTAGTTCAAGACTTGCAGCAAATATTCCTGTAATACCTGTTCGTGTCATTTTATTTTTACGGTAAAATTTTGGTATCAGTTCAAAAATATTTTTCCATTCAACTATATTGTTTAAGTTATTTTTAATTTGCTTGATGCCCTCATCTGTACTGAAAACAGGAAGTTTGGGAATAGTTATACTTTGAAAAGTCTTTTGCATTTGTATGCTAGAGTAAGTTTTAAGCAGGTCATATAATGAAACATCATATATAGGGGTATTTATTGATCTTATACCACCTTTCATACCTCGTGTAAAAATATGAACACCTAACCTTTTTTTTTGTAACATTTGGTCAGATAAAATTCTTATTAACTCAAGTTTTTTAAGTTGCAATTTCAATTTTTCAGCAACTTCTATAGCTTTAAAATCATCTTCTTGGTCCTCGGGTAAAAGAAGTTTTGATTTTAAATAAGCTAACCAAGTCGCCATTAATAAATATTCCGACGCTGACTCCAAATTAAAGTCTTTATTATTTTTTATAAACTCAAGAAATTGATCTGCAAGTTTAGTAATTGATATTTCAGCAAGATCAACTTTTTGTGATTTTGCTAAGTCTAGTAATACTTCTAAGGGACCGCTGTAATTAGGAATATCAATAGATATTTGATTTAAATTATTTGATTCCATAAATAATTTTACCTTAAAATATTGTAAATTTCTGATGTTTTTTTTGATGTAAATTTATCAATATAAGGCACAGATTTAATCAATTTAAAGTTGTCTTTAATGTTTCCTGAGCAATACAAAACTAAATTACAACCTGCTTTAAGTGATTTTTTTGCATTAGTAACTAAATCGTGATTTAGGGCTTTCATAGAAATATCATCTGACATTAAAATACCCTTAAAACCAATTTTTTTTCTTATTATTTTTTTTATTATTATTTTTGAAAAAGTTGAAACATTTTTAGGATCAATTTTTGAGTATAATATATGTGCTGTCATAGCTAATTTAGCTGAGGTAGATTTGAATGGGTAAAAATCAATTTTATTTAGAGAACTTTCTTTCAAATTTACTTTTGGTAAAGTTAAATGACTATCTTTAGTGGAACATCCATGCCCAGGAATATGTTTGATAACTGAAATAATATTTTGTGCATGACACTCTTGAATTGTTATCTTTCCTAATTGTTTGACTGTTTCTTTTTTTTTAGAAAAACTTCTTTTTTCTATAATAGAATGCGTATTTTTTCGTAAAACGTCAAGCACAGGTATTGTATTAACATTAATTCCAATTTTTTTTAAAACACAACATAAAGATTTTAAATATAACTTGTAAATTGACACAGTAAGATTTTTATCTTTCTCATAAAGATTTCCAAAAAAATCAGCATTTAAATTGTGATTTATAATATTCATTAATCTAGATACTTTAATTCCCTCCTCGTCAATTAAAATTGGAAATTTTTTATCTCGTGTAAATTTCTTAATATTTTTGATCAATTTTTTAATTTGATTAAAAGACTTTATATTTCTCTTAAATAAAATTAAACCCCAAGGCTTTTCTTTTGATAGTAATATTTTTTCTTTTTTTGTTAACTTAATTCCTTTAACACTTATAATTATAGCTTTTTTTTTCATTCGGGTTTAAGTAAATTCCAAAAACTTCTTGGATTGTTATTTTTAATCTCATTTGAAAAACCATCATTAAACAAAATAACATTATTTGTGTCATTGTACAAAATTGGTAAATTTGATGTTTTTTTGCTAATAATTTTATCAATGTTTTTTCTATTAAAGTTTTTCGTTTCAATATTTTGGTTAGAGGAATAATATTTAAATGTTATTAAAAAGAAAGATATAATTATTGAAAGTAAAAAAATATTTATTAATCTTGTCATTACATTTTCTTGGGCAATGATACGCCAAGTATACCCATTCCATTTTGTATTACTGTAGCAACAAGATTAATTATTAATAAAATTTCTTTTCTCTTAATTCTTTCTTTTTCTATAAACTTGTATTTTTTATCCTCATTGCCTTTACTCCAATAAGCATGGAATAATGTTGATAATTCATATAAATAAAAAGGTATTTTATGTAAATCGTACTTTCTAGATGCAGACTCTACAATTTTAGGCCATTCAAAAACTTTTCTAATAATTTTTTCCTCTATTAAATTGCAATTAAAATTTTTTTCGTCTAAGTCAACTTTCTTAAATAATTTTATATTCAAAATTCTTAAAAGAGAATTGATTCTGGCATAGGCATATTGAACGTAAAAAACAGGATTATCTTTTGTTTTTTCTTTAACTTTATCAAAATCAAAATCTAGTTCTACGTCATTACTTCTATAAAGCATCATAAATCTTATTTGGTCTTTTTCTACTTCATTTAAAAGATCTTGGGCGGAGATAAAATCTCCTGCTCTTTTTGACATTTTGAATGGCTCTCCATTTTTGTAAAGTTTGACTAATTGACAAACTTTACAATTAAGCGTGATTTTGTTTTCAGATAATGCTGTAACTGCAGCGGTAATTCTTTTGATGTAGCCAGTGTGATCAGCTCCAAGAACATTAATCAAATTTTTATAGTTTCTATTTACTTTATCCATGTGATAGGCAACATCATTCGCAAAGTATGTCCAAGATCCATCATTTTTTTGAAGCGCCCTATCAGTGTCATCTCCAAATAATGTAGATTTAAAAATTAATCTTTTGATTTTTTTCCATTTGTCATTGGTCTCTCCTTTTGGTGGTTGTAGAAAACCTTCTTCAACAAATTTTTTTTCTTTTAGTTTATCGACCGCTTTATTTACTAAATCTTTATTAACTATATCAGTTTCTGAAGAAAAATTATTATGTGAAATCCCTAAAAGTTTTAAATCTTTTTTTATTAACTCCATTGATGCATTAATTGACACTTTTTTTAAAAATTCAAAATTTTTATCAAAATTACTTAAATCAAGATCGATATTTTCTTTTATTATTTTTTTTGCAATATCTTTAATATAAAGACCTGGATATAAATTTTCCTTTTTTGGAAATTCTTTTTTATACTTAATTTCCATTATTCTAAAATAAATTGATTCTACAAAATTTTTAATTTGATTACCGTAATCATTAATGTAGTATTCTGTAGTGACTTTATTTCCGTTAAACTTTAGTAAATTTGCTAAAACATCTCCATATATTGCCCCTCTACAATGACCAACGTGCATTGGCCCAGTTGGATTTGCAGAGACAAACTCAATATTATAAGTTTCACTGCTTTTATTGGAACCATAAGTTTTATTATTATTAAGAATAGCGCTAATGTTATTCAATAAAGCGAATTTTGAAAGCTTAATATTTAAAAAACCAGGTCCAGCAATACCAATTTCTGAAAAATTACTAATTTTAGCTAAAAAAATATCTTTTAACTTCACGGCTAATGTTTTTGGATTTATCTTATTTTTCTTGCCAAGAACCATTGCAATATTACATGATAAATCAAAGTTGAATTGTTCAGGAGGTATTTCTAAATTCACACCTCTTAAATTGTCTATATCTTCTAATTTAAGAGAATCTTTTTCAGAAACGATTAT
>CACIWX010000019.1 GCA_902590465.1 uncultured Pelagibacteraceae bacterium | reverse complement strand
ATGAGGTTTAATAAATCTAGACTATATGAAAGTGCGTTCACTCCTATTTTATTAGGATTTGTTGTTGGATTTGTTGCATCGATGATGGGAATAGGTGGTGCGTTTTTAATGGTTCCTGCAATGATTTATATTATAGGGATGCCTGTCAAATTAATTCCTGGAACATCTTTATTTGTTACAGTTTTCATTAGTGCAGTTGTAACAATTTTACATTCTTTTAATTACGGAACAATTGATTTGTTTCTTGTGGTCCCTTTAATTTTAGGTTCAATTGTTGGGGTTCAAGTAGGTCAAAAAATTGGTCAATTTCTAGATAGTAATGAACTAAAATCTTTATTTGCAATGCTTTTAATAACTGTCGCTATAGCAATCGCCTACGACTCTTTCTTCAGAAAAAAAACAGAATTTAACGGAAGTAAAGTTGCAGCACCAGAATTAAACAGTTTAGCAGAGTTTATTGTAAAAATGTCTAATGATGTACCGTTCTTATATGGAGCCTTTGCAATAATTCTTGCGGTTGTGCTTGGAGCATTTATGGCATGGATTAGAAAAATTGCTCATGATTTAAGACACAAAAAACCAAAACAAGAAGAAGTTAAATTTCCAGTAAAATAATTATTTTCTTTTGTATTTTTGTTTTTCAGGTATCACACCTCTCACACCACCTCTAGGATCTTCAACATCTCCTTTTCTTCTTGGAATTAAATGAATATGACAGTGCATTATTGATTGGCCAGCATCTTTACCGATATTAACACCAACATTAAATGCACTTATTTTTTTATCTAATTTTTTTAACTCTTTTTTTTGTTCTTTTAAAACTTTATCTAAATCTCCCATTTCCTCTTTCGAAAGATTAAAAAAATCCTCTTCATGCCTATTTGTTATGATTAAAGTATGATGTTTAGTAACAGGATAAGCTGTATCTCGAATTATAAAAAAATGTTTGGTTGATGAGATAACTTTACAATTTATTTTATTACAGAATATACAGTCCTCAGTGTTTGAAGACATTATGCACTTCGATAAAGTTTAGTCATTACAAACTCTCTATGACCTAAAGCTTCAGCACAAGTTAATCTACCGTTCGCAACTCTTAACATTGATTTAATTAATTCATCACCTGCTTGAGACATATTCATTTCTCTTGATAAAAGTTTAGATACATCGCAGTCAATATGCTCTTTCATTGTTTTAACTGTTAATGGGTTAGCTGTTAGTTTTATAACTGGTTCTATAGGGTTACCTATAATATTACCTTGTCCGGTCGGGAAAAGATGAATATTAAAACCAGCTGCTGCTTGAAGAGTTACACACTCTGCTGCTGCAGATGACGTGTCCATAAAATATAAACCTTTACCTTTTTTTGGTTCCTCGGCAGGTTCTAAAACATCAACAAATTTTCTTGTTCCTATCTTTTGAAAGTTTCCAAACGCTTTTTCTTCAATAGTTGTAAGACCACCAGCAATATTTCCAGCTGTCGGCTGGCTTTCTGATAAGTCGTCTGTAGCTTCTTTTAAAATAAAGTCGTTATATGCACTCCAAGTTTTCATAAATTTATCCGAAGCTTCTTTTGTTGCTCCTCTTGTTGCACAAACTTTTTCAGCACCTGTTAATTCTGAAGTTTCCCCAAAACATAAATGAACACCAAGTGGTTCAAGTTTGTCCATTAAATTTCCAACAGTTGGGTTAGCAGCTAATCCTGATGTTGTATCTGACTCACCACATTTAACTGAAATCCACAAATCACTTAAAGGGCATTCTTCTCTTTGCTTTTCTGATGCCCACATTGAGAACTCTTGAGCTTTTTTTGAAGCTTTCATGATTGTTTCAATGTCACCACTTCTTTCGATATGAAAGCCTTCAACAGGCTTGCCTGTTTCAGCTATCGCATCAACTATTTTTTTTGTCCATTTAGGTTCAATTCCAATTACTATTACTGCAGCAACATTTGGATTTTTACCAGTTCCAATCATTGTTCTGAAATGAAGTTCTAAGTCAGCACCAAATTGTAATCTCCCATATGAGTGAGGTAAAGCGATCGTCCCTTTAATATTGTTCGCTACAGCTTCAGCACAAGCATTTGAAATATCATCTACTGGAAGAATAATTACATGATTTCTAGTTCCAGCTCTTCCATTTTCTCTTTTATAACCTAAAAAACTTTTTGGAATTTCCATTCTATTTTACCACTTTTTTGTTTTTACATTGTGAACGTGAACATGTTCACCTTTTTTAATTTCTTTGACTACTTTTCCAATATCGTGCCCATACTTAAAAATTGTATCTCCAACCTTAAGGTCTTTCAGTGCAATTTTGTGTCCTAAAGGAACATCATTTGTTGATGGAACCTTAACGGTTTTGTCGTTTTCCATTATCCAGGCGCTACAATCTTGACCTTTTTTAGTGGTTTCTATTACAACAACTCCTACGTTATCTTTTTCGTCGTGTATGATGAGATCGGGCTGTGACATAAAAATATCTAATGGATATAGACTAAAATTTAGTATAATGAAAGCTAGATTTTTCAAAATACTTTAAGGAGATTTATGGCTAAAATGACAACAGAAGAAGCTTTTGTAAAAGTTTTACAAATGCATGGTATTGAACATGCGTTCGGTATTATCGGTTCTGCTTTCATGCCTATCTCAGATATTTTTCCTGATGCGGGAATTACTTTTTGGGACGTTGCCCATGAGACTAATGGTGGTTTAATAGCTGATGGTTACACACGTGCTACCGGAAAAATGTCAATGGTTGTGGCACAAAATGGCCCGGGTATAACAGGTTTAGTTACTCCAATTAAAACTGCTTACTGGAACCATACTCCACTTCTTTTAGTAACGCCTCAAGCAGCTAATAAAACAATGGGTCAAGGCGGATTTCAAGAAGTTGAACAAATGAATTTATTTAAAGACATGGTTTGTTATCAAGAAGAAGTTAGAGATCCATCTAGAATTGCAGAAGTTTTAAATAGAGTTATCGAAAAAGCTATTAGAGGTTCAGCACCAGCACAAATTAATGTACCAAGAGATTATTGGACACAAGTAATAGATATTGAGCTACCTCCCATTGTTAGATTAGAAAGACAAGCTGGCGGGGCAGCAGCAATAGAAGAGGCAGCAAAATTACTTTCTAACGCAAAATTTCCTGTAATTTTATCTGGCGCAGGTGTTGTTATTGGTGGAGCAATAAAAGATTGTGTTAAATTAGCTGAAAAATTAGATTCACCGGTATGTTCTGGTTATCAGCATAACGATAGTTTTCCAGGAAGCCATCCATTAGCAGTTGGCCCATTAGGTTACAACGGATCGAAAGCTGCAATGGAATTAATCGCTAAAGCGGATGTAGTTTTAGCTTTAGGCACAAGATTAAATCCTTTTTCGACTTTACCAGGTTACGGGATTGATTATTGGCCAAAGAATGCAAAAATTATTCAAGTTGACATGAATTCTGATAGAATAGGTTTAACCAAAAAAGTAACAGTTGGAATTTGTGGAGACGCAAAATTAGTATCTCAACAATTATTAAGTAAATTATCTCCAAAAGCAGGTGACACTGATAGACAAAAAAGAAAAGATTTAATTCATCAAACTAAATCAGCTTGGTTACAAAAACTTTCAAGTTTAGATCACGAAGATGATGATCCAGGAACAGTATGGAACAAAGAAGCAAGAGATAGAGACAAAGATCGAATGTCACCAAGACAAGCTTGGAGAGCTATTCAAGCTGGAATGCCAGAAGATGTTATTATCTCAAGCGATATTGGAAATAATTGTGCGATAGGCAATGCATATCCAACTTTTGAAAAAGGTAGAAAATATTTAGCTCCAGGTTTATTTGGCCCATGTGGCTACGGTTTTCCATCTATCTTAGGCGCTAAAATTGGTTGCCCTGACACTCCTGTAATTGGTTTTGCAGGTGATGGGGCTTTTGGAATTAGTATGAATGAGATGAGCTCATGTGCACGTGAAGAGTGGCCAGCTATATCAATGGTTATATTTAGAAATTATCAATGGGGTGCAGAAAAAAGAAACACTACATTATGGTTTGATAATAATTTTATAGGAACAGAATTAGATCCAGAATTAAGTTACGCAAAAGTTGCCAATGCATGTGGTTTAAAAGGAGTTACAGTAAAAACTATGGAAGAAACCACAAAGGCCATTAAACAGTCATGTGAAGATCAAAAAAAAGGGATCACAACATTTATTGAAGTAATACTTAACCAAGAATTAGGTGAGCCGTTCAGAAGAGATGCAATGAAAAAACCAGTTAGAGTAGCTGGAATTAAAAAAGAGGATATGAAACCTCAAAAAGGATTAAATTAATTTAAGATTGAAGCAGGGTCTAATTTAACATCAAACCAATTTAAACGAATATCTAAGTGAGGACCAGTTGCTCTACCACTTTGTCCAAGTGTTCCAACAATTTGGCCTTGCTTTATTTTTTGACCAACTTTTACATTAATATCTTTCATATGCATGTATAGAGTGCTTATACCATGTCCATGGTCAAATATAATAGTTCCTCCTGTAAAATACATATCATTTTCTGCTAAAGTTACTTCACCATCCATCATTGCTTTTACTGGTGTTCCCTCTGGTGCATGAAAATCTATTCCATAATGCGGTCTTCTAGGTTTGCCATTTAAAATTCTTTGACTGCCATAAACACCAGTTATTATGTATTTATCTATTGGATAGATAAATTTATCTTTAAAAAAGTCATAATCAGTATCAATTGATCTTGCTTTACCAATTAAAATATTATCTTTTTTAATTCGATCATACACTTCAGGAGGCGGCGTTACTTGTTTTGATGGCAGGCCATCTATCCTCTGAATTTTATATTTTCTTTTTAAAATTTGTTTTTCAATTGTTTTTGTTTTTCCATTTTCTTTAATAACAATAACAACATTATTTTTTCTATCTCTGTCTAAACCAAAAGCAAAGAATCCATCTTTAGAAACTCTGATTTTTTTATTGTCTATCTTCACCTTTGAATTTGGTTTTGTTTTTCCTAAAATAAAAGAACCTTGTTCAAATTTTCCTAAAAATTCTACAGCACCTAAATATTGGTAATTAAATAAAAATATTAAAAATACGAATATAAATCTCATTTTGCAGTCCAGCCCCCATCAATAACAATTGATGTTCCAGTAATCATTGAAGCCGCCTCAGATGCTAGAAAAGTAATTGAAGTTGCAACATCACTTACAGTAACGACCTTGTTAATTGGAGTGTTATCCTTAACATATTTATTGTACTTTTTATCAGCAAAGTATTTTTTAGTTCTTGGAGTTAAAACTATATTAGGGCAAACGCTATTAACTCTTATATTATACTTTGCTAAATCTAATGCCATTCCTTTAGTTAATCCCTCAACACCAAATTTAGTCATGCTATAAACAGTTCTTTTTTGCCCGGCCACAAGTCCAAAAATAGAAGAAATATTTATGATTGATCCACTTTTTCTTTTTAATTTAATAATTTGATTAGCACAGAGTTGAGCGACATTAAAAACTGCTTTAGTATTTACGTTTAATAAAGTCTCCATCGAAGATTTTTTAACATTTAAAAAAGGCTCAGGAATATTTGTTCCAGCGTTATTAACTAAAATGTCAAGCTTCTTAAGTTTAGTTATAAAAGACCTCATTCGATTATAATTATTTACATCACAATTAAATGGTATGTAATTAACTTTAAATTTTTTAATTTCTTTCTTCAAAGTATTTAGTTCCATTTGGTTTCTTCCAACAGCTATTATATTTCCACCTGCTTCAGCTATGGCTATAGCCGCACCTCTGCCTAAACCTTTAGTAGCACCAGTTATAAGAGCTGTTTTACCTTTTAAATTTATTTCTTTTAAAAAAATTCCCATTATTGTGCTGTCCAACCTCCATCTACTAATAAAGAAG
>CACIWX010000018.1 GCA_902590465.1 uncultured Pelagibacteraceae bacterium | reverse complement strand
AAAAAATTAGAATTTTTTTTTAAGGACGAGGATTGTATATTTCTATTTTCTTACGATCAGGCTGTTCCTTATTTATTACAAAAAAAAAGTTGCTCAAAATTTTCAAATGTTTGGGTAATAGGTTCTAAAAAAAATCAATTACAATACATTAATCAACTAGAGAAAAATGAGTCTCAATACATTTTAAGAGGTGGTAGCGTATCTTTTCAAAATCTAAGTGAAAGATATCCTTATATAGAAGACTACATTTCAGCAAAATATTTATTATATAAAGAGATTGATTTTTGGAAAATTTATAAAAAAAAATGACTATTCTTTGTGGTGCGGTCGGAGAGACTCGAACTCTCACGGGAAACCCACACGCCCCTCAAGCGTGCCTGTCTACCAATTTCAGCACGACCGCAATGATTATGCGACAATAAATGAATGACAATTTAACCTCAAGTTGATAAATTAGAACTAGTATGTCTGTACAACAACAAAAATTAAACGAGTCTCAAGAGATTTACAAAAAAATCTCAAAATTTGTCCCTGAAAATGAATGGAAGATTCACGCTCCTTTAATAGAGAAGATCAATAAATTAAAAAAAGAAAAAAATGCTATTATCCTCGCACATAATTATCAAACTCCAGAAATTTACCATGGTGTAGCTGATATTGCTGCAGATTCTTTAGCGCTAGCTGTGGAAGCTGCAAAGACCTCTGCTGATAAAATCATTATGTGTGGAGTTCACTTTATGGCCGAAACAGCAAAACTAATGAACCCTAATAAAAAAGTTTTTTTACCAGATATGCAAGCCGGTTGCTCACTTGCAAGTTCAATTACAGGAAAAGATGTTAGATTGTTAAAACAAAAATATCCAGGTGTTCCAGTGGTATCATATGTAAACACCTCTGCTGATGTAAAGGCTGAAACGGATGTTTGCTGTACTTCCGCTAATGCAGTAAAAGTTGTTGAGTCTTTAAACGTAGATAAGGTAATTTTTCTTCCAGACCAATATTTAGCAGACTATGTCGCAAAAAATACTAAAGTAAAAATTATTTCTTGGAGAGGAACTTGTATTGTTCACGAACAATTTACCAGTAAAGAGATTGAGGATATAAAAAATCAAAACCCAGGCATCAAAATCATAGCTCACCCTGAGTGCCCCCCAGACGTAATTAAGGCATCTGACTTTGCTGGATCCACATCTGGAATGATTAAATACGTAAAAGACAATCAACCAAAAAAAGTGATGCTAGTAACTGAATGCTCGATGAGTGATAACGTCGAAGCTGATAATCCAAAAGTATCTTTTATCAAACCGTGTAATCTTTGCCCTTACATGAAAAAAATTGATTTAGAAAAAATCTTAGATTGTTTGGAAAATAATACTAATGAAATAGTTTTAGATAATAAAACTATAGAAGCTGCGAGAAAGTCTGTAATTAGAATGACCAAAATTGGTCGTTAGATCAGTGCAAAAATTAAATCAATCTTATATAAAATCTATTGTAAGAAAAGCTCTTGAGGAGGACCTAAGGCCTAGAGGGGACATCACTACAAAATTAATTACAACAAAAAATAAAATAATTAAAGCTAGGATCATAGCTAAACAAGACGGCATCATAGCTGGCTTAGAATTTTGCAAAACAGCTTTTAAATTAATTGGAAGAGAAGCAATTTTTACTAAGAAAATCTCTGATGGAAAAAGAATTAAAAAAAATAAAGTAATTGCTATTATAACAGCTAAAACTGAAACAATCTTAACTGCTGAAAGAACTGCTTTAAATTTTCTAAATCACGCTTCTGGAATTGCGACTCTAACTAATCAATTTGTAAAAAAAATTAGTAAAAAAACTAAGATATGTTGTACTAGGAAAACTACACCTAATTTAAGAATTCTTGAAAAGTATGCTGTCAAAAAAGGTGGTGGATACAATCATAGATACAATTTAAGTGATGAAATTCTTATTAAAGACAATCATATTAGTTCTTCAAAAAACCTAAAAGATTTGCTCAATAAAGCAATTAAAACAAAAAAAATTATTACAGTAGAAATTGAAAATATTAATCAGCTCAAACAGGTTATTGGTCTTAAATTCAAAAGGATACTTTTCGATAATATGAGCACTTTGCAATTAAAAAAATGTTTGAGGCTTTGTAAAAATAAATATCAAACAGAGTATTCTGGAAATGCTACTTTAAAAAATATTAAACAAATATCAAAAACAGGGATAGATAGAATTTCGGTAGGCGCAATTACCCATAGTGCCAAATCATTTGATACAACTTTATTATTTAGATAACTCTGCTTGAGCAGCGGCTAACCTTGCAACTGGTACTCTGAATGGAGAGCATGAAACATAGTTAAGTCCTGTTCTTGAACAGAATTCTATACTTTTTGGATCTCCTCCGTGTTCACCGCAAATTCCTAATTTAATATTTTTATTTGTCTTTCTGCCTCTAAGAGACGCTATTTCTACAAGCTCGCCTACTCCATTTTGGTCAATACTTACAAATGGATCTACATCGAAAATCTTATTATTAATATAATCGTTTAAAAATTTTCCTGAATCGTCTCTACTTATTCCCAAAGTCGTTTGAGTTAAATCATTAGTTCCAAAGCTAAAAAAATCAGCATATTTTGAAATAGACTTCGCTTGTAAAGCGGCACGTGGTAACTCGATCATAGTACCCACCATATATTCAAGTTTTAATTTATTTTCTCTTTCTATTTCTTTGGCAATTTTATTAACTAAAGCTCTTAAAATTTTTAATTCAGAATCTGTTGAAACCAATGGTATCATTATTTCTACAAAAGCTGCTTTTACTTTTTGATTTTTTAATTCAACTATAGCTTCAAATATTGCCCTACATTGCATCTCATAAATCTCCGGGAAAGAAATACCAAGTCTACATCCTCTGTGTCCAAGCATAGGGTTTTCCTCATGAAGTTCTGAAATTCTATCTTTAACTTCCTTTGCTGATAAATTTAAAGATCTTGCTACTTCATCAATATCTTTATCAGCTTTTGGCAAAAATTCATGAAGAGGCGGATCTAACAAACGAACTGTAACGGGCAAACCTGACATCACTTTAAATATTTTTTTAAAGTCTTCTTTTTGATGAGGTAGAAGTTTATCTAGCGCACTATTTCTATCTTCTTTTGATTTAGACAAAATCATTTGTCTAACTGATAGAATTCTCTCTTCATCAAAGAACATATGCTCTGTTCTACATAAACCAATACCTTCTGCACCAAAATCTCTAGCTGTTTTACTATCTACTTCAGTTTCAGCATTTGTTCTTACTTTTAATTTTCTAAATTCATCAGCCCATTTCATTATTGTTGAAAAATATCCAGAAATTTCCGGTTGAACAGTAGGCACCAACCCTTTCATTACTTTTCCGCTTCCACCATCTATAGTAATAATATCTCCTTCTTTAATAATGACGTCACCAGCTTTAAATTGTTTTAACTCATAATCGATTGTAATTTCACTTGAACCTGAAACACATGGTCTCCCCATTCCTCTTGCAACAACGGCCGCATGGCTTGTCATTCCGCCTCTTGCAGTGAGAATTCCTTTGGCTGCATGCATCCCATGTATATCCTCTGGTGATGTTTCTAACCTTACTAAAATAGTATCTTGCATCATTCCATTTAATTTTTCTGCTTCATCAGCTGTAAAAACAACTTTACCACTCGCAGCTCCTGGGGATGCAGGTAATCCTGAAGCGATTACTTCTTTTTTAACTTTATCATCCAAAGTTGGATGTAATAATGTGTCTAAGGTATTTGGGTCAATTCTTTTTATTGCTTCTTTTTTTGAAATTAGTTTTTCTTTAACCATATCTACTGCAATTTTGATTGCTGCTTTGGCAGTTCTTTTTCCAGATCTCGTTTGAAGCATCCAAAGTTTATTATTCTCTACTGTAAACTCGATATCTTGCATATCTTTATAGTGCTTCTCTAATTTAATAAAAACTTTTGCTAATTCTTTATAAACAATAGGCATAGCCTCTTCCATTGAGGGATCTTTTGAACCTGAATCTTGTTTTGCTTTTTTAGTAATGTATTGTGGAGTTCTTGTGCCTGCTACAACATCTTCTCCTTGTGCATTAATTAAAAATTCTCCAAAGAAGGAATTTTCTCCGGTTGAAGGATTTCTAGTAAAGGCAACACCTGTAGAACAGTCGTCACCCATATTTCCAAAAACCATAGCTTGAACGTTTACTGCTGTTCCCCAATGATCTGGAATTTGATTTAATTTCCTATAAGTTTTTGCTCTTTGACTATCCCATGATAAAAATACAGCATTGATGGCTCCTAATAATTGCTCTTTGACATCTTGAGGAAAACTAATTTTTTTTTCTTTTTTTACTAACTCTTTAAAATTAATAATCAAACCATCCCAATCACTCTCATCTAAATCTGTGTCTAGCAAAACTCCTTTGGTTAACTTGTAATTATCAATTAGCTCTTCAAACAAATGTCCTTCTACACCCAAAACTACATTGCTATACATTTGTATAAATCTTCTATAGCTATCTTTGGCAAATCTGCCGTTTGAAGTTTTCTTTTTTAATGACTCTACTGTCCTATCATTTAAACCAAGGTTGAGTATAGTATCCATCATACCTGGCATAGAAATTCTTGCACCTGATCTGACTGAAACTAGTAATGGATTTTTAAGATCACCAAATTTCTTTTTAGTTTTCTTTTCAATATTTTTAAGTTCTGTCTCAATATCTTTAATTACATTTTTAGGAAGTTTTTTTTTATTTTTGTAAAAAAGATCACAAACATCTGTAGTAATAGTGAAACCCGGGGGAACAGGTAAACCTAATCTGCCCATTTCACCTAGATTGGCACCTTTACCGCCTAAAATATTTTTTTTATTCTTTAGTTTTTTTGCAGATTTATCATCAAAACTAAATATAACTTTTGCCATTATAAACCTTCTAATTTTGAAAAATCAATAAAGTTATCAAAAGTATTGCAGAACAATTTTAACAACTCTAATCGATTATTTTTAATATTCTGATTTTCATCATTTACAACTACATTGTCAAAAAAATTATCCGTTGACTCTTTGGTTTCAGAAAGTTTTATCAACAAACCTTCATAGTCTTTATTATCATCTTTTACTGTAAAAGCTTTACGAATCTCATTAATTTTTTCATGAAGTATTTTTTCTTCATCTTTTCTAAATAAAACAGCATCTGGTCTTCCCGCGACTCCCTTTCCGGCCTTATCTAAGATGTTTGAGGCTCTTTTATACGAACTGATTGCATTTAGTCCTATACCTTTATTTTTGTATTTATTCATTAAAAGTGTTTTTGCATAAAGTGCCAAGAAATTATCTCCAGCATGAGAACTGATAGATGCTTCAATAACATCAGTTTTAATATTTTTTAATTTCAATACGTTTCGCATTCTTTCCTTTATAAATTCTAGAACTTGTTGTTCAGTTTTTTCATTTTTAATTTCAACGCCTTGCTCTTGATAAAGTCTTATAGCGTAACTAATTAAATCTCTAAGTTTAAATGATAATTTATTTTCAATTATTATTCTAAGTAATCCTATAGCAGCTCGTCTTAAGGCAAAAGGATCTTTTGAACTCGAGGGTTTTTCATCAATAATGAAAAAGCCAACTAAGGTATCTATCTTATCTACAATTGAAATGGAGTAGCTAAAAGGTTTCTTGGGTAATACTGATGTTAGACCTATTGGTAAGTAATGATCACTCACTGAATTTGCTACATCTTCCTCAAAACCTTGTGCTAACGCAAAATATTTTCCCATAACACCCTGAAGCTCTGGATATTCTCCAACTAGGTCTGAACATAAATCAGATTTAGAAATTGAAGCTGCGACTTGAACTTTTTCTTTATTAATATTTAAGTCATCTGACAAAAGACCGGCCAATTGTCTTAACCTCTGTGTTTTGTCATAAATAGTTCCTAACTTTTCATAGAAAGTTACTGATTTCAGGTTCGCTATTTGTTTAATCAAATTTTTAGATCTATCTTTATCCCAGAAAAATTTAGCATCGGCTAGTCTTGCTTCAACAACTCTTTTATTTCCTTGGGTAATTAATTTTTTTTCATCTTTTTTATTTGCTACAACAAAAAAATAATTAGTTAGTCTGTCTCTGCTATCAAAAATTGGAAAATAT
>CACIWX010000017.1 GCA_902590465.1 uncultured Pelagibacteraceae bacterium | reverse complement strand
GAAAAGAAAGATTAGAGAGTATTTTGAGTTCAATAAAATCATCAAATTTAAAAGTAGAATTTAAAGAAGCGCCTTTAGTCGACTTAGAAATCGTTTCATTAGTTCATCCGAAACAACATATAGAGCAAATTTTTTCTAACATTCCTAAGGAAGGAATAGTAGGTGTAGAGAAAGAACCTTATGCAGATACTATGCTTTGCCCTGACAGTAAAAATGCAATTCTAAGATCATGTGGAGCTGGTATTGCTGCAGTTAAAGATCTCATGGTTAAAAATGAGAGAGTATTTTGCGCTGTAAGACCACCAGGGCATCACGCTGAAACTGTAAGGGCTAATGGTTTTTGCTTTATCAATAACGTTGCAGTAGCAGCAAGATATTTACAAAAACAATACAAAATAAACAAAGTTGCAATCATTGATTTTGACGTTCACCATGGTAATGGGACTCAAGAAATTTTTTATAAAGATAAATCAGTTGCATATGGTTCTTCTCATGAATTTCCTTTATTTCCAGGAACAGGAGCAGAAAATGAAACTGGAGTAGGAAATATTTTCAATGCAACTTTAAAAGCTGGTACTAAAAGTAAAGAATTTAAAGCAATTTTTGATCAAAAAGTTCTTAAATCTATAGATAAATTTAAACCAGAGGTAATTTTAATATCTGCAGGTTTTGACGCGCATAAAAGAGATCCTTTAGCTAATATTAGTTTAGAATCAGATGATTTTTTTAAAATCACAAAAAATATTGTTGATATTGCCAATACACATTCGAAAGGCAGAGTTATATCTTTTCTTGAGGGTGGTTATGATTTACAAGCTTTATCTGAAAGTATTATAGAACACTTAAATGCTTTAAAACCCCATGTTTGACCAGTTATCTGGGTCGTTAAATTTTTTTATTTCTTTTTTAGTTATTGGTCTAAAAAGATAGTAAGCAATATATATGGTTAGAAAAAATAAAAAAATTGTTTTCATTTTTTTAATATATTAAACTAATTTTATGAAATTAAGTAAAAGAAAATTTAATAAAATCCTTAGTTTTTCAGCTTTATTATTACTATTTCCAATCAAAACTCTTTTAGCTGCTACTAAAAAGATCATTAATCCAAACCTATCTAAAGAACAAAAAAATATCATGTTTAATGAAGGGACTGAAAGACCTTTTACTAGCGATTTATTAAAGGAAAAAAGAAAGGGTTTTTATCATTGTGCTAATTGTGGAAATAAACTCTTTGCATCAACTGCTAAATTTGATAGCGGAACTGGCTGGCCTTCTTTTTCTGAAGCTTTACCAGAGGCTTTTAAAACGAAAATAGATTATAGCTTTGGCATGGAAAGAGTAGAATATCATTGTGCGAAGTGCGGAGCACACCACGGACATGTTTTTAATGACGGGCCGAAGGAATCGGGTAAAAGATTTTGTAATAATGGACTTTGTTTGATTTTTAAACCTGAGTAAAAACGACTTAATCAAATAAAAATTTCATATTATTTAAGCTTTTTTGTTCACAGACAGCACCCAATTCGTTCATTTTTATAAGTGAATTTTGTAAATTTAAGTTTAAAACTAAGTTATGGATCTAATTGCAGTAATTATAATTGGTGTAGTAGTTGCAGCTACAGGTGTAATCAATCCAAAAGCTAAAGATCCAGAAGAAGTAGCTAAAGCTCCAGAAGTGCAGGTAACAACTCCGGAAACTAAGGAACCAGAGCCAGAACCAGAACCAGAGCCAGAACCTCAAAAAGAAGAACCCAAAGAAGAGGTAAATGCTGAACCAACTCAAGAGCAAGATGCAAAACCTGAGGAGGAAGAAGTTCAACCAGTTACAGAAGAAACCACTGAAGCTTCAGAGGAAAAAGGATTAAGTATGGTTAATATTCTTCTTTATATTTTAGGAGCAATTGCAGTAATTGCAGCTGGAATTTATTTCTTCATGAGAAGAGAGCCTACACCTAAAAGTGCTGCTGATATAGCTAGAGCTCAGACTCAACAAGATCCAACTCCTGAGCCTCAAGAAGAGCCATCTCAAGAAGAAACATATTCAGAGCCAGAACCTCAGCCAGAACCAGAGCAACCAGCTCAAGAGGAAACTCCGACAGAAACTACTGAGGAAGAACCTCAATCAGAAAATAATGATCAATCGTCGAATAACGACGATGAGAACAATAATAGATAACACTTTACAATTTTACAAAATTAATTAAAAATTAAAAATGAAATTAAGTACAATTTTCTAACATTAATTTTAAGTATTTTATTTAACACACTTGCGCTAGCAGAGCACTTAAAAGGAAAGTCTAAAGCTGAAAAGGATGGTTACTTAAAAGCTAGAATAATAGACATACCTGCCGGATTTAAAAAAATAAAAATTTCACCAGCTTCAACTGTCAAAACCTTGAATAGAGAATTAATAGAAAGCAAAAATACAAAAAAATAGATGAAAATCTTAAGAAAAAAAGTTTGTTAATTGTTTTATATTTTGACGGTCAAAATGTAGTAGTAGATAAAAAATCTGATAAAATTCAAGACGATACAAAGTTATATAGTTTTTCTATCTCAAAAAGTTTTGTGAGCTACATTTTAGGTAATGCTATTTGCAATGGAGATATAAAAAGTTTAGATGATAAGATTTCTGACTACGTTCCAGAAACCAAAGGTACAATATATGAAAATTCCACATTTAAAGATTTAATTAACATGAAAGCTGGTGATACTAATTTTGCAAGCAGAAAAGCAGGTTCCGTAACATTCATTTATGCTGGTCAAGTTGTTCAAAAAAAAAAGACAGTAAAAGAATATTTAGCTTCATCGAGCAATTTAAAAACTACAAAGAAAGTTTTTAATTATAATAACTTCCTTACCGATTTGGTAGCTAGAGCAATAGACACAAAATCTTCTGGAGGTCTTAAAAAGGCTTATCAAGATTTTGCAAATAAAGCAGGCACTAGTTCAGAAATGTTTTTTATAATTGATGATATTGGATGGCCTTTATTACATGCTTGGACTTATGCTACAAGAGAAGACTTTTTAAAACTTGGTATCCAAGTTTCTAAAGATTGGAATTCTAATACTTGTATTGGAGATTACCTAAAAAATATTGAGTCTATGAAAGATAAATCTGATAACAAGAATTCTAAATATTCAGGATACTTTTGGTACGATAGTAAAAATAAGTTGAGACATGCAGAAATGCGTGGTCATGGTAGCCAACACATCCATATTGATTTAGAAAAGAATAGGGTTTTAACTTATCATTCAATAACTGGTGATTACGATAATAAATCGATAAGAAATTTATTAAAATAAATCGAAAAAGATTTAAAATTTTTTACCACCTTCTAAATAAGCACACTTCTCACAAGTTTTTTCAATTTCAGGTGCTTTTTCAAGATTTAAAACATTTTTCATTTCAACTAACTTTTTTTCAATCCACGATGTATCTACACGGTACGGTATTAATGTAGTTTTGAAATCTATTTTGTTCTCAAATTTATCATTTGTTTTTTCTCCATTACAAACATAAAAAAAAGTTCGGTCTGAGACATCAAAATTCATTTTTCTTAAAATATGAACATATATATCCATTTGTAATTTATAACTAAGATGCCATTCAGCATCGAGGTAAGAGGAAACAGTAACAGGGTAAGTTGAAGATTGAGCTTTATAATCTACTACAACTATTTTCTTTTCATTTAAATCAAACCAAAGATCATCTATTCCTCCATGAATGATAAGATTAGTTTTTTCATCTAAATACGAAATTCCACCTTTTAAAGAGTTTCTCCATGTATCCAAATCTTTATGCTGATAAGGAATAAAATTTAAATTATGTTTAATCATAATTGGATGTGGTTTTTGTTCTTTTCTATACTGATCAAATTCTTTTTTTAATAGCTCGTCTACAGCTACGTTTAGAGCCCAACCAGGCATAGAAGGTTCTTTTAGGCCCTTTACTCGATCTAGATAAAAGCACCGTTTACAACTAAGAAAATTGAAAAATTTTGACCTACTTATTTTAAAAGGGGTGTTTGATTTTTTATCGTAAATGGATGTTTTTCTCGTTCTGAAAGATACAGCGTCTTTCATTTAAACTGATTTTAGTCTTTTTATTACTTCAGCCTTGTCTAAAGATAATATTACATCATATAGACCTGGTCCAAATCTTGAGCCCACCAAAGCTATTCTCAATGGCTGTCCCACACCTTTAAAATTAGTCTTATGCTTATCTATTAAAGATTTAATTACAGGCTCTAGAGCTTCTCTAGATAGAGAGGAAAGTTTTTCATATTCATTGATAAAGTCATTTATTACTTTCTTGGATAAATCATCAATTAGTTTTTTATCATCTGCACCAATCTCAATTTTATCATTAATAATATATTGTGCATTATTCCAAATATCCTCTAGGGTTTTTGCTTTATTTTTTAAAAAACCCATTGATTTTAAAAGGACGCTCTCTTTTGCTTGATCTATAGGTTCTTTGTATTTCGAGACGTATTCTTTGAAAAAATTAAAAAGATCTTTCTCATCTATTGTTTTTATGTAAGTTTCATTTATTGAATAAATTCTATTCATATCTAGCTTTGAGGGTGATTTACCAACGCCACTTAAATCAAATAAATCAATACTTTCTTGCTTAGTAAAAATCTCTTTATCTTTATAAGACCATCCTAATCTTAATAAATAATTCCTTAATGCGTCTGAAATAATTCCAATTTTAATATAATCTTCAAGGGTAGATGCATTATCTCTTTTAGATAATTTTTTTCCTTGTTCACTATGTATTAATGGAATGTGAGCAAAGTTCGGAACGTCCCAACCCATGGCATCATAGATTTGTTTTTGTTTAAAAGAATTAATCATATGATCGTCACCTCTAATTACATGAGTAATTTTCATCTCATGATCATCAACTGTTGCTGATAATTGATATGTTGGTGATTTATCTTTTCTTAATATTACAAAATCTTCAATTGTAGAATTAGAGATATTTCTTTCTCCTTGAACTAAATCATTTATGATTGTATTCCCTGAAATTTTACTCTTAAATCTAATTACCGGTTTTACATTCTCTGGAATTTTAAGGTCTTTAGCATCTCTCCACTTTCTATTATAAACGTACGGTATACCTTGTTTTTTACACTTCTCTTTTTGTTCATTTATTTCTTTTTCTGAGCAATAACACTCATAAGCAAAACCTTTTTTAATAAGCTCTTCGGCAACTGCAACATGTTTATTAATGTTTTTAGACTGAATATATTCTTCATCATCATGCTCAATCCCCAGCCATGATAATGATGTAATAATTTGTTTTTTAAATTCGTCTTTTGATCTTTCTTTATCTGTATCTTCAATTCTTAAGAAATATTTGCCTTTATTTTTTTTAGCTAACAGCCAATTAAATAAAGCCGTTCGAACACCTCCAATATGAAGAGGCCCAGTAGGAGAGGGCGCAAACCTACAATTAAAAGACATTCTATTAATTAGACTATTTTAGTGAAAGTTTCTATATAAAGAAACAAGTTTTCCTTGAATTTTTATTCTATTCGCAGCGTAGATTTTTGTACCGTAGTTTCTATTTGCAGCTTCAAGAGCAATAGTGTTTCCTTTTTTTCTAACTCTTTTTAAAGTTGCTTCTTGGTCATCAATTAATACAACTGCAATCTGACCACTATCTACATTTGAAGTTTTCTTAACTATTACTGTATCACCATCATTGATACCAGCTTCAATCATTGAGTCACCTTTAACTTTTAATCCATAATGTTCACCATTATTCTGTAAATCTTCGGGTAAAGCTACTCGATCAACTTCTTGTTGAATTGCTTCTATGGGAGTTCCGGCTGCAATACTTCCTAAAACAGATACATCAGTTGATTTTGTTTTTTCCTTATCTAATCCACCTTTAATAACACTAGGTGTAAAAGTATTAAAAATATCGTTAGCACTTGCATTTTCTGGTAATTTTACAACTTCTAAAGCTCTTGCTTTATGAGCTAATCTTTTTACAAATCCTCGCTCTTCTAAAGCTGAGATTAGTCTATGAATTCCTGATTTCGACTTAAGGTTGAGTGAATTTTTCATCTCTTCATATGATGGAGAGATTCCAGAAGATCTAATCTTCTTATTAATGAATATAAGTAAGTTTTTTTGTTTTTTTGTAAGCATAGAACAAACCTCGTACATCTATGTTCTATAAAAGTTCTACTTAAATTACAACTTGAAATAAGCCCTTATTTTATTGGGTTATTTGAATAAATTTTTTTAATAACTCGGCAGGATTGTCGGATTTTAAAAGTGATTCACCAATTAGAAAATTTTTAATTCCTGTCTTTTCATAAATATATTTGGCATCAGTTTCGTTCTTAATTCCACTTTCTGAAATGATAGGGCCTTTATGTTCTTTTAAAGTTTCAAAAATAGAAATCGTATTATTAATAGAGATGTCTAATGTTTTTAAATTTCTATTATTAATCCCAATTAAAGCATTTTCGTATTTTAAAGCATTTCCAGCTTCTTTGTTATCGTGCACTTCAACTATTACTGAAAGTTTATGTCTCATTGCCTCAGCATAAATATCATCTGCTAATTTAGTATCTAAAGCAGCAACTATGATCAAAATACAATCACTACCATAACTTTTAGATAAAGCGATTTGGTAAGGATCAATAAAAAAATCTTTTGCTAAAACAGGAATTTTAAACTTTTTTTTAATATCTCTTATATAATCGAGTTTACCAAGAAAGTGTTTTTCTTCAGTTAAAACCGAAAGGCAAGTAGCACCGTTATCTACGTACATTTTTGCAATATTTAAATGATTAAAATCTTTCACTAATTCTCCTGCAGAAGGGCTTGCTTTTTTTATCTCTGTTATTATCGATGCCTTTTTATTATTGGCTATAACTTCTTTAAAATTTAAGAAGTTGTTTAAAGATTTAATTGTATTTTCAATAGAATCTAGAGAATTTGTCTTCTTAATACTTTTCAAAGAATCTTTTTTATCTTCGATGATTTTGTTTAAAACATTAGTCATTATTTCGATTGTAATTTTGTTAAATGCTCAAAAACTTTACCAGAACTTAGATGTTTAGTAGCTTTGTTAAAAGCATTTTTGAAATCATTTTCTTTCCCCGAAACAATTAACCCTGCTGCAGTATTTAAAGCAACGGATTGTGAGAACTCATTAGATGTTCCTTTATAGATATCTATAATTTTTTCTGCATTGTATTTTGCATTTTTACCTTTCAAATTTTCTTTATCACCCTCGTTTATGCCAAGATCTTTTGGATTAATTGTAAATTCATTTATTTTACCATCTTTTAATTCCACAACGTTAGTTGTTGCAAAAGGTGAAATTTCATCCATCCCATCATCGCTATGAACAATATAAGCGTGCACAACATTATTTTCTTTTAAGGCCTCAGCAAAAGGTTTCATCCATTTTTTATCGAAAACACCTATCACTTGTCTTTTAACTTGAGCTGGACTACTTAATGGACCAATTAAATTAAAAATAGTTTTCTTACCCATCTTTTTTCTAGCAGGCCCAACGTGTTTCATAGCTGAGTGATAATTAGGAGCAAACATAAAAGCAAAATTAAAATTTTTTATATTATCCTCTGCTTCACTTGATTTTAAATTAATGTTTATATTTAAAGCTTCCAAAACATCTGCTGAACCACAGTTAGACGAAACAGCTTTATTGCCATGTTTTGCTACTTTAACCCCCATACTAGCTAAAACAATTGCAGCGGCTGTTGAAATATTTAAAGAATTTTGACCGTCTCCGCCAGTTCCACAAGTATCAATAGTGTTTGGATCACAAGAAACTTTTGTTGCTTTATCTCTTAAAATAAAGATACCACCGGCTAATTCATCTTTTGTTTCACCTTTTTTTATTAAAGCTTCCAGTATTTCAACGATTTGACTTTCTGCATGTTTACCCTCCATTAAATCTGAGAACAGAGATTTACTATCTTCAAATGAAAGGTTTTGACCTTGTTTTAATTTAGCCGATATATCAGACATATTAATTAGTGATAAAATTTTTTATTAATTTCATACCCATTTTAGTACTTATACTCTCAGGATGAAACTGAAACCCATGAATATCATAGTCTTTATGCATTAACCCCATAATTGTCTTATCTTTAGTTTCTGCAGTAATTATCAAGTCTTTTGGGAACTTTTTACGATCTACTACAAG
>CACIWX010000016.1 GCA_902590465.1 uncultured Pelagibacteraceae bacterium | reverse complement strand
ATAGCTATTGCTGCAGCAATGTTAATGATTGGCGGAGAGTTTGATTTATCAATCGGTTCAATGATTGGTTTTGCTGGTATCTGTATAGCTATTCCAGCTATTTATTGGGGATGGCCTTTATGGATGAGCATTATATTTGCTTTTTCAATGGCTGTCTTAGTCGGTTATTTTAATGGAATACTTGTAGTCAGAACTGGCTTACCATCTTTTATAGTTACACTTGCAATGTTGTTTATTTTAAGAGGAGCAACTTTAGCTTTAACAAGGTTAATCACAGGACGTACACAAGTACCCGGGTTAAGAGTTTTAATTGAAAATGATCCGATAGCTTGGATATTTGCAACGGACTCTTTTAAATGGGTTTTTACATGGCTAGGTTCAATGAATTTAATTGCTTTAAGAACAGATGGTACACCCTTAGCTACGGGCATTCCTCCTTCGGTTATTTGGTTTATAGCTCTTGCAATTTTAACAACTTGGATACTTATGAAAACAAGATATGGGAATTGGATTTTTGCTTCCGGTGGAGATAAAAATGGAGCAAATAATGTAGGTGTACCAGTTGGTAGAGTTAAAATAAGTTTATTTATTGGAACGGCAGTGGCCGCAACGATCTTTGCAACTATTCAAGTCTTAGATGCAGGATCAGCTGATACTATGAGAGGTACTTTGAAAGAACTAGAGGCTATTGCAGCTGCCGTGGTAGGTGGATGTTTACTTACAGGAGGTTATGGATCGGCTATTGGGGCAGCTTTTGGAGCAATTATTTTTGGTACGGTATCTATGGGAATTTTTTATACAGATGTGGACACAGACTGGTTTAAAGTATTTCTGGGAGCAATGATGCTTATAGCCGTAATATTTAATAATTATATAAGAAGAAAAGTAACAGAAAGCAAATAATGTCAGATTATTTAGTTCAATTTAATAACATCAGTAAGTTTTTCGGAAAAGTTATTGCGCTCAAAGATGTAACAATGAAGTTACGCAAAGGTGAGATCATGTGTTTATTGGGTGATAATGGAGCAGGAAAGTCGACTTTGATTAAAACACTTGCTGGAGTCCATAAACCTGATGAAGGAGAAATTATTTTTGAAGGTGAAAAAATTATTTTTGATAGTCCAAAAGACGCTTTAGATATAGGTATTGCTACAGTATATCAAGATTTAGCCTTGGTACCGTTAATGAGTGTTACAAGAAATTTTTTTATGGGTAGAGAACCTTTAAAGGGACCTCCATTTTTAAAAACTTTTGATATAGAGAAGGCAAATAAAATTGCTGCAGAAAGAATGGGACAAATAGGTATTGATGTAAGAGATCCATCACAAGCAGTAGGTACTATGTCAGGTGGTGAAAGACAGTGTCTTGCAATAAGTAGAGCTATTTACTTTGGTGCAAAAGTTTTAGTTCTTGATGAACCGACTTCTGCTCTAGGAGTTCATCAAGCATCTGTTGTATTAAAATATATAGTTAAAGCTGCCTCACAAGGTTTAGCAGTGATCCTAATAACGCATAACGTACATCATGCTTATCCAGTAGGAAATAGTTTTACAGTTCTTAATCGAGGTAAAAGTTTAGGAACATATGAAAAGAAAGATATTTCTAGAGAAAAACTTTTAAGTATGATGGCGGGTGGAGAAGAGCTTGATAAGCTAGAAGTTGAACTTAAAGAAATGAATAGAATTTCTTCATAGAAATGCAAATCGGTATAGATTTAGGTGCTACAAAAATTGAATACGTTTTATTAGATAATAATAATAAAGAATTATTACGAAATAGAATTGAAACACCAAAAAACTATAGTGAAACAATAACTTCTATAATCTCAATTATTAAAGATATCGAGAATAAAAATAAAAATAATTTGAATGTAGGGATTTGTCACCCAGGTGCGACCGATAAAACAACAGGTTTAATTAAAAATGCTCACAATTCACTCTGGTTAAATGATAAAAATTTAATCAAAGATCTAAAGAAAAAAATTAATAATAATATTTACCTAGAAAATGATGCAAATTGTTTTTGTTTATCTGAGGCATTTGATGGTTCTGCCAGCCATTATGAAACTGTTTTTGGTATAATTCTTGGTTCTGGCTGTGGTGGTGGGTTAGTAATAAACAAAAAAATAATTTCTGGTTCAAATGGTTTAGGAGGTGAATGGAGTTTAAATCAAATGCCTGATATGAAAGTTCAAAATTTAAAATCAGAAGAAAAAATAGATTTCTCTAATAGAATAGAGGGTTTTCTTTCTGGAAAGTCTATAGAAAAGAATTTCTATTTAAATTTCAAAAAAAAAATGACAGCTAAAGAAATTTTTTTCAATTACAAAAAAAATGAAAAAGATGCTAGCAAATTCATAGATGATTATAAAATAAAATTAGCTAGAGCCTTGGTTGTTATAATAACTACTATTGATCCAGATGCGATTGTTTTCGGTGGGGGAGTTTCAAATGAAATTGATTTTTTAGACGAAATCAAACAAATTACATCGAAATTTATTAATGAACCAAATTTAAAGACAATTTTTCTAAAACCATTGTACGGAGATGCAAGTGGTGTTCGAGGTGCAGCACTATTAGGAAGAGAAAATTTTATTTAATTATATTCTTAATTTCTTTTTTAGAGAAAATTGTTGGTCGTTCACATAATTTATTTATTTTAACTTTTTTACCTTTTTTTGCAGAATTATGTATTGCATCAATTATATTCAACACATGTAAAGATAAATTTCCATTACATTTATGTAATTTTTTCTTTTGAATAGAGCTTATCATTTCAGACAAACCCACACCTCTATAATTTGCATTAGTAGGTGACTCGTTAGCTCTTGAACTTTGTGATCGAATATTGATTTTTCCGAGTGTCATTTTATTTGTCTTAAAATTTTTCCATGAACTTCCTAATTTTTTACTAATTAAAACTGATCCACCAAACATATTTGGATCAGGGACAATCATTGATCCCTCATTACCATATAATTCAATATGATTTCTTAAATGCGAAATTACATCGAAAGAGAGTGTTAGTCTGATTATAGTTCCATTTAAAAATTTAATTGTTGAAAAATAAGTTGTTGGACATTCTACTTTAAACTTTTTTCCTTTTTTAGGGCCAATGCCAATAACTCTTTTTGATTTACCTTTTTCAGATTGACTAAAAACTTCTTTTGCGGGACCCAATAAATTTACTAAAGCAGTTAAATAATATGGCCCCATATCTATTACAGGGCCGCCACCTTTTTTTGCAAACCATGGTTCTGGATTTGGATGATAAGATTGGACACCTGGATATGCGAAGATAGCATTTCCAAATTTAACCTTACCGATAATTTTTTTATCTAGCAGCTCTCTTGATTTCTGAATACCACCGCCCAAAAATGTGTCTGGTGCATTTCCAACGTACAATTTCTTTTTTTTTGCTAATTTAATTAATCTTATTCCATCAGCTAAATTTATAGCTAGAGGTTTTTCCGAGTAAACATGTTTACCATATTTAAGAGCAAGTTTTGCAACAGAATAATGAGCTGTAGGAATTGTTAAATTTAGAATTACTTTTATATTTTTATCATTTAATAATTCTTTTATTGAAACAGCTTTAATTCTATTCGCTTTAGCACATTTAATTGCAGCTTTGTTATTGATATCAGCACATTTTATTATTTTAAAATTATTAAAATACTTATGTGCTCTAAAGTATGTTTCAGCTATATGACCACAACCTATCAGGCCTACGTTAAAAATTTTCTTCATCAATTTTAAACACCTTTTCTTTGTTTTTTCTTTCCTTCAAGATGTTCTTTTAGAGATTTTTTGTTTTCTTCTGTTGTAGGAATTCCAAGAGTAGGGCTTTCCCAGTACGCCGAACCTTCTAACCACTGATAACCATCTGTATGAATTGAAATTATATAAGTTTTTTTTGATTTCTTTGCTCTTTTAAATGCCTCCTCTAATTCAGCAATAGAATTTACATGTTCACCATCTGCTCCCATGCTTTTCGCGTGTCCTGCAAAATCTACAGGCACTAAATTAGTAGTCTTTGAACTTTTGAGTAAACAATTAAATTCTTTGCCGCCTTTATATAATTGCAATCTATTAATTACAGCGTGACCGCCATTGTCACAAACTATTAATATTAATTTATTGTCTGTTATGACAGAGCTGTAAATGTCTGAATTATAAAGTAGATAAGATCCATCACCAACAAATGAGACAACTTCTTTGTCGGGATTAGCCATTTTAATACCAAGTGCTCCGGAAATTTCGTAACTCATACAACTAAAACCCCATTCCGTTTCATGTGTATTTAGTTCTCTAGGTTTCCAAACCTGTATTACTTCACCAACCAATCCTCCAGCTGCTGTCACTGCAATATCGGTAGGATCTGAATTTCTATAGCATGCGCCAATAACCTGGGCATAACTTGGAAGTTTTTGGTTAGTTGGTCCACTTTCTTTATCAACATACGCTTCCCAGTCTTTCAATTCTTTTCTGGATTTTTTATACCAATTGTCATCAGCTTTCCAACTTCCTAATGCTTGTGATAATTCCATTAAAGATACTTTAGCGTCTCCAACAATTGCTTGTGCCATATGTTTATTCGCATCAAATCGTGCAGCATTTATAGAAACTAATTTAAAATTAGGATTTTCAAAATTTGCCCAAGAGCCTGTAGTAAAATCTGCAAGTTTAGTTCCAATAGCAATTGCTGTATCAGTTTCTTTACTTAAATTGTTTGCAGCTTTTCCACCCAAACCACCAATAGTTCCTAAATAATGAGTATGATCTTTTTTCATCGATGAATATCCCATTACAGTTTGTGTTACAGGAATGTTATGTTTTTTTGCAAAATTGCTTAATTCATCTGTAGCATCTGAATAAAAAACTCCTCCTCCGGCAATGATAATTGGTTTTTTAGATTTTTTTATTAGTTCAGCAGCTTCTTTAATTTCAAAATCATCTGGTTTAGGCCTTCTTATCGTATGAACTCTCTCTTTAAAGAATTCTTCTGGATAATCATAAACTTCACCTTGGACGTCTTGACTTAAAGAAATGCATGCCGGACCGCAATCTGCTGGATCTAACATAATTTGAATTGCTTGTTGTAAACTTGAAATGATTTGTTCTGGTCTAGTAATTCTATCAAAATATCTTACAACAGATTTAAACCCATCATTCTGAGTTATTCCTGGATTATTAAAATGTTCAACTTGTTGTAATACTGGATCCGGCATTCTGTTAGCAAATGTATCACCTGGTAAAAAAAGTATTGGAAGTCTATTGCTCATTGCAACAGCTGCAGCAGTAATCATATTTGTTGACCCTGGCCCTACTGAGGAGGTTGCAACGAAAATTTGTTTTCTTCTTTTAGCTCTTGAATACGCTATTCCTGTTAAAGCCATATTTTGTTCATGGTGGCCTCGCCATGTAGGAAGTTCCTTTTGGTTTTCCTGAAGTGCTTGGCCTAAACAGGCAACATTACCATGACCAAAAATTCCAAACACGCCAGGAAATAAAGGCACTTTTTTTCCATCTATAAGAGTTTTCTGAGCGATTAAGAATTTAATTAAAGCGTGAGCACAAGTAAGTTGAATGTTTTTCATAAATTCAATATAAACTATTTAATTAATATTCTTTATTCAACAATAATATATGTACGATAAATACGGACAGTTCATTGATGGTAAGTGGCAAAAATCAGCAGCTGGTGAGACTTACGATGTAATTAATCCTGCAACTGAAGAAATAATAGGGAAGGCGTCAAAAGCAAATAGTACAGATATTCAAAAAGCTCTTAAATCAGCTGAAAAAGGTTTGCAAATTTGGAAAAATACTTCACCTTGGGAGAGATCTAAAATTATTAGAAAGATCTCAGATTTAATCAGAAAAAGAGTTGATGTTTTATCAAAATGGTTGACGCTTGAAGTTGGAAAACCGATAACGGAAGGTCCTGGTGAAATAGGTGGAGCTGCTGATATTTTTGAGTGGAATTCTGAGGAAACTAAAAGAATTTTTGGAGAGATAAATCAAAGTCGATTTCCTAACACCCAAATTCACGTTATGTATCAGCCGGTTGGAGTTGTAGCGGCTTTAGTTCCCTGGAACTTTCCAGTGATACTTGCTTCTAGAAAGATTTCAACCGCTTTAGCAGCAGGATGTTCAGTAATAGTGAAGCCGGACGTAATAACACCAGGTAGCGTTATGGAAATTGTTGATATTTGTAAAGAGGCAGGTGTTCCTCCAGGAGTAGTTAATTTATTGTCAGGAGATCCAGCTGGAATTTCTGAAGAATTAATTAAGTCAGATATAATAAAAAAAATTTCAATAACTGGATCTACAAGGGTTGGCAAATTGATTTTAAAACAAGCTGCAGACAAAGTTCAAAGAGTAACAATGGAGCTAAGTGGTCACTCGCCTTTTATAGTTTTTGACGATGTTGATTTGAATAAAGTTACTGATATGGCAATAACTTCAAAGTTTAGAAATAATGGACAAGTATGTATTTCACCTAATAGATTTTATATTCACGAAAAGAAAAAAGATGAATTTGCAAATTTAATGGTTGAAAAAACAAAAAAACTAAAAATTGGAAACGGTATGGATAAGGATACATTGCTCGGTCCCTTGTGTACTAAACAACGTTTAGAAGGTGTTGAAAAATTAGTAGAAACTACAAAAAAAGAAGGTGGTAAAGTTTTATTAGGAGGAAAAAGAGCTGCAAATTTTAATAAAGGATATTTTTACGAGCCAACAATATTCGATAACATTAAAGATAATTTTACTGTTATGAAGGAGGAACCATTTGGTCCTATAGTACCTATTTTAACATTTAAAAATTTTGATGAAGTAATGGAAAGGGCAAATAACAATGATTTAGGTTTATGTAGCTATGTTTATACGACAGACTTAAAGAAAGCTAATAAAGCTTCTGAACAACTTGAGTCTGGTTGTGTTGCAGTAAATACACCTGTTGTTGCGGTAGCTGAAGCCCCGTTCGGAGGAATTAAACAGACTGGATACGGTAGAGAAGGTGGTTCAATGGCAATAAAAGATTACCTAAATATTAAATATACTCATTTCGGAATCTCATACGAATGAGAAAAAATAAACTAAAAGAACTTTTTAAACAGGGTAAACCGATAATTAATAGTTGGTTAGCAATCCCAAGTTCCTTTTCTGCTGAGGTAATGGCTAATCAAGGATGGGACTCTTTAACTATAGATATGCAACATGGTCTTATAGATTATTCTAATGCAATGAATATGTTGCAAGCAATTTCAACAACTGAAACTACTCCAATGGCTAGAGTTAACTGGAATGAACCAGGCCAAATAATGAAAATTTTAGATGCTGGATGCTATGGAATTATTTGCCCAATGGTAAGTAATAGAAAAGAAGCAGAGAAATTTGTTAAAGCATGCCAATATCCTCCAAAAGGTTACAGGAGTTTTGGTCCAATTAGAGCATCAATTTATGGAGGAGGTGATTATGCAAAACATGCTGATCAAGAAATATTAAAACTAGCTATGATTGAAACTAAAGAAGCACTAGAAAAACTTGATGAAATCTTAGATACACCTAATTTAGATGGTATTTATATAGGACCAGCAGACTTGAGCTTAGCTATGGGCGAAGAGCCAGGTTTTGATAAGCCTGAAAATACAAAGACATTTAAAGAAATTTTAAGAATTCTCGAAGCAGCAAAAAAAAGAAATTTATTAGCAGGTTTACATAATGGAACTTCTGAATATGCAAAAAAAATGTTAGACAAAGGTTTTAATTTAGTCACCGTTGGGTCTGATAGTAGATATATTGCATCTGGAGCAAAATCTGATTTAGAAAAACTAAAAGGCATTAAAGCTTCAAAATCAAAAGGGTACTAGTAAACAATGTATTACGTTTATATGCTCAAATCTAAGGGCATAAAGCCAGTCACTTACGTGGGTTACACGAATAACTTAAAAAAAAGAGTCGATCTACATAATGAAGGTAAAGGCGCTAAATTTACTAGAGGCAGAAAATGGAAACTTATTTATATGGAAAAAAAAAATTCAAAAAAAGAGGCAATTTCTCGTGAATATTATATAAAGAAAAATAGAGCATTAAGAAATAAATTAAAAAATGAAAATCTCAATATTACTTCCTTATAAAGAGAATTTCTCACCCGACTATCCTGGTGCAGTATCCTTATTTGTTTACGAAACATCAAAAATTAGTAAATATAAAAAAACTATAACTATATTCGGAAATACTACATATAAAAAAAAGTTTAATCTAAATTATTTAAATATTGATTTAAAAAAGAATTTTTTTTCTAGTCAAACAAAAAATTATGTAAATAAATTTATTGCATTAGAGAAAAAAATTGACTCTTCTATAATTGAAGTGCACAACCGACCTAGTTA
>CACIWX010000015.1 GCA_902590465.1 uncultured Pelagibacteraceae bacterium | reverse complement strand
TTATAAAAATCAGGATATTTTATTCTTTTTATGTTTTTAAGAACAATACTTTTTTTATTTTTGGGGTTAATAATTTTTATTAAAGCACCTGTTTTTAAATTTTGATTGGATATTTGCATTATTTCATTATTCATTTTTCCCTTAATAATTTTTTCATTAAAATCAAATTCATTGTAAATGTACGCAAAACCTTTAGCCGTGTAGGTTTTTTTCTGATTTGAATGAGACAAGTGTTGAGAGCAAGATAAGATAAATACAAAAAATACGATAAATTTAAATTTCATTTAGAAAACTTTCTTTTAGGGTACATACCGCCAATGCAAATCTCAAAGATCTATTCCAATGCAAAATTTTTTCATAATTTTCAAAAATTATGTAAGCAGGAGATAGAGTTTCTGCTCCTGGGATAATGTCCTTATCAGGAATAATTATTGCTGCATATAAATCTTTTTTCAAGTTTAATTCTTCATAATTCTTTATATATTTCTTAAGAAAATTTACTTTTTTTTTATTTTTTATTTTTCTCGCAGATGAATTTAAATATTTTTTTGGAATATCTTCTTTTAATTCAATTTTATAAAAACACGGTTGATTTTTTTTCCATCCAATAGTTTTTAAATAATTAGCTGCGGAAGCAAAGGAATCCTCGATATCTTTTAGTTCAATTACATTATTATTGTTATAATCGATAGCATAATTTCTTATAGTTCTTGGCATAAATTGAAAATTACCAAAAGCTCCTGCCCACGATCCAAAAAGAATTTCTTTATCAATGATATTTTTATCTACAAGCCTTAGGAGAATTAATAATTCTTCAGTAAAAAATGCACTTCTTCTTTTATCAAAACTTAATGTTGCTAGTGAAGAAACAATATCCATTTTTCCTAAATATTTACCAAAATTTGTTTCTATACCCATTAAAGCTAATAATAATTCTTTTTCTATTTTGAATTCTTTTTCTATATTTTCTATTGTTTTCTGTTCTTTTTTATAAAGCTTAATTCCTTCCCTAATTTTACGATTAGAAGTTCTTTTTTTAATATAAGTAAATGTATCTTCATAAAATTCAGGTTGATATCGATCATATTCAATAACTTTAGGCAAAAATTTTGCATCTGACATAATCTCATTAACAACTTTTTTTGAAATTCCATTTTTAATTGCTTGAACTTGAAATTTTGCCAGCCATTTATTAAAATCTTCACTAGCAAAAGCTTGTAAAGAGATAGTGAAATATAAAAGGAAAGAACTTAAAATTAATTTAAACATTTTATTAACTATCATAATTTATGAGTAGTAACTAGATAACAATATTCCACTTATTTATTGTTATTTAGCCTCTTTGATAGTATTAAAGAACCTAATTTTATTTCAAGGAGAGGTGGCTGAGCGGTTGAAAGCACTGGTCTTGAAAACCAGCAACGGGGCAACTCGTTCGTGGGTTCGAATCCCACCCTCTCCGCCATTAAATCTTAAATTTTTTAAAAATTTTAGAAATAGAATTTTTGTCTATATCTTTTTCAACTATGTCATGATGGTAGAAGTTTAATATAGTCTCGTCTTCAAAATTTAAAAAAACTTCCAGTTCATTTAACAGATTTTTATCAAAAGAATTAATATTTTTATTAACAAATGAGCTTAACAAAATGTCCATTTCTTTTGTTCCTCTGTATCCTGCTCGATAAATCAATCTTTTTTTTAATATTTCTAATTTATTGTCCATAAAATTATATTATACATATTTTAAGCATTTTTATGGAAAAAGATTTTATATTTAATGAAATTACTAAACTTAAAGGTGTAGGACCTCAATTATCCAAATATCTTAAAAAAAAAAGAATAGAAAAAATTAAAGACATTATTTTAAACTTGCCCTATTCAGAAACGGACAGATCAAAAATATTTAAATTAAATGAATTAGAGGTTGGAAAAATACAATCAATAAAAGTAAAAGTAAAAAAATTAAATTTCCCAAGATTAAGGAATTTACCAAATAAAATTATTTGTGAAGATGAAACAGGGAAAATAGATATAATTTATTTTAATAGCCGTGAGGGTTATCTTAGGAAATTATTTCCAGTAAACGAATGGATTATAATAAGTGGTAAAGTAAATGTTTTTAATAAAAAATATCAAATTACTAATCCCGATTATGTAACTACAATAGAAAACCAAAAATATGTAACACAAAGTATTCCGAAATATAATTTAACAAAAGGAATTAATGAAAAAAAATATAGATCGATAAGCGAACAAGTAATTAATGAAGTGCCTAAAATTGATGATTGGTTAGAAAATATTTTTATTAAAAAAAATGATTTAATAAGTTGGAATGAAAGTATAAAAAATCTTCATTTCTCTAAAGATTCTAAGGACAATCAGTCTAAAAGCTTTAGAAGATTGGTTTTTGATGAACTAACAGCTAATTTTTTAACATTATCTGAAAATAGAAAAAGAATTAAAAAAAAAAAATTTCCAAAACAATTTAATACTGATTTTATTAATAGATTAATTAATAAACTGCCCTTTCAACTAACTAGCAGTCAAAAACAAGTTTTAGCTGAGATAAATAGAGATTTATTAAGCGACAGTAGAATGTTTAGGATAATACAAGGAGATGTAGGTTCAGGTAAAACTATTGTATCTTTATTGACTATAATTAACGTTATCAAAAGTGGCTATCAATGTGCTCTGATGAGCCCTACGGAAATATTAGCAAAACAACATTACGAACTTACAAAAAAAATTTTTAAAGAAATAAATCTAAATATAGATTTTTTAACAGGTAAGACAGATTATAAAAAAAGAAAAGAAATTTTAAAAAGCTTATCAAACGGTAAAACTGAGTTATTAATAGGAACGCATGCTCTTTTTCAAAAAAAAATTACTTTTAAAAATCTCGGATTAGCAGTTATCGATGAACAACATAAATTCGGTGTAAAACAAAGAAGTGATTTGGCAATAAAGGGTGGGGATAATTGTGATGTGCTAGTTATGTCTGCTACGCCTATTCCTAGAACGATGATGATGTCAATGTATGGAGATATGGATATATCAAAAATTGATGAAAAACCAGCCAAAAGAAAAAAAATAATTACACTAAGTAAACCTGAAAAAAAAATTAATGAACTTTGGCCTTTTATAAAAAAACAAATTGATAAAGGTAATCAAATTTTTTGGGTCTGTCCTTTGATAGAAGACTCGTCTTTTTTAGATTATTCGTCTGCTAAAATAAAGTTCGAACTAATTAATAAAAAGTTTCCTGGTAAAGTAGGCCTTATACATGGAGCTTTAAAAAAAGAAGAAAAAGAAAATGTATTAATTAAGTTTTTAAACAAAGAAATAATTATACTTGTTTCAACTACTGTAATTGAAGTGGGTATAGATTTTCCTAATGCAAATTTAATAATAATAGAAAATGCTAACAAATTTGGTTTAGCTCAACTACATCAACTTAGAGGAAGAGTTGGTAGAGGTGAAAAACAAGGCACATGCATTTTGTTATTTAAAGATGGTTTAACTAAAAATGCAGTCAAAAGAATAAAAATTCTTAAAGAGACTGATGATGGTTTTTTGATAGCAGAAGAAGATTTAAAAATTAGAGGTTTTGGTGATCTAATTGGCTTTCAGCAAAGTGGCTTAAAGAATTTTAGATTCGCAGATCCTGTAATACATGAAGATTTGTTCAAATTAGCTGAAAAATATGTTTTAAATATAAAGGATGAAATAAATAAAAAAAAATACTCATTTTTATTAAAATTATTTGATAAGGCCGAAATAATTAATGTTAACGAGTTCTAGTCTATATTTGTTGTACCTGCTGAAACAATAAATTTCGAAGCTTGTTCGAATGTTACATCTAAGAAAATAAGATCTTTCTTTGGGACCATTAATAAAAAACCACTAGTAGGATTTGGCGTTGTTGGCACGAAAACATTAATAATTTCCTCTTTAACTTTATTTTTAATTAAACCTTCATTTTCTTTTGTGGCAAAACCTACGGCCCAAATACCTTTACGAGGATACTCTAAAAGAACAACACTTTTTTGATTATCGCCAGTCTTGGTAAAAGACTCCGTCATTTGACCTATGGCAGAGTAAATAGTCCTTAGAATAGGAATTTTTTTTAAAATGTTATTTAAAATTTCAAAAATTTTTTTTCCTAAAAAAGATAAAGACAACCAACCAATAAATGTAATTATTATTAATGCTATTACTATTTCAACACCAGGAATATTAAATGGTAAATAATTATTAGGATTAATTTCTTTGGGAATTATTTTCCCAGATATTCGAATTAAAAAAAGAGTTAAATATAAGGTAATACCAATTGGTGTCAATACAACGATTCCAGCGATAAAATTATTTCTAATTTTAGAAAAAATTGATTTTTTAATATTTAAATTAGCCATTAATCAAGAGTAACTGGAGTATATAATGAACACTATTATTAATATAAAAATTGCAATTAATAATTTATTATTTAAAATCATCAATGTAAAATGTATAACATAAAAAGAAGAAAATTTCTTGGGTATTTTGGGTGCAGTTGTTGCTCATTAATTTTACCATCTTGCACAACAGTTCCAATTACAGAAAGAAAACAATTAAGTATTATACCTGAGTCACGAATAAATAGACAGGCAGCAGCTGCTTATGAAAATTTTAGGAATAAATCAAAATTAATAACAAGTGGATCTCAAATTAAGGAAATAAGAGAAATAGGTAAAAAAATGGAAAAAGCTGTGAGTTCGTTTTTTGGAAAAGAAGGCAAAGAAGATCCAACAAAAAATTTTAGCTGGGATTATATACTTGTTGATAACGACAAAGTGATTAATGCCTGGTGTATGCCTGGAGGTAAAATTGCTGTTTATACTGGTTTGTTAAAAGTTACACAAAATACTAATGCTTTATCAATTGTAATGGGACATGAAATTGCACATGCCGTAGCAAGACACTCTCTTGAGCGAATGAGCCACGCTATGACTATAAATGTAACAACGAGTGTAGCTGACATATTTTTAGGAGGAGCAATTAATAGAACTAGAAACACAGTGGGTCAGAACACGGGATTGGATATCTTCCAATTGGGAATTATGAATCCATTTGGAAGAAAACAAGAAACTGAAGCAGATTACTTAGGTTTAATTTTTTCTTCATTATCAGGGTATGACATAAGAGAATCGGTAAAGCTTTGGCAAAGGATGAGTGAAAAAAATAAAGGGAAAGAACCACCAGTTTTTTTAAGTACACATCCGAGTAGCACAAAACGAATTGAAAACTTAGAAAACTGGATCAATGAAGTAATTGTTAAATACCCACCAATAAAGATTTAAACTAATTTTCGAAAGAAATTTTCTTACCTTTCTGCTTATTTTTTTTTATTAATAGAAAATGCATATTCAATGAAAAAGTTAGATGTTATTTAAATCATACTAATTTTAAAGTTCACTCACAAATCTAAGATATTTGTGGTGAGCCCTGATGGACTCGAACCATCGACACCCTCCTTAAAAGGGAGGTGCTCTACCAACTGAGCTAAGGGCCCGTAAGGAATTTTCTTTTATATATTTATTATTAAAATTTCAAATAATTAATCAAATAAATTTATGTATTTTTTATAAAATGATTGAAATGTGCCATTCTTAATATTTTTCTGAATTTCACGCATAAATTGTTGATAAAAATATATATTATGCAAAGAAATAAGCATTGAGGCCATCATTTCATTAGATTTAATCAAATGATTTAAATAGCTTTTAGAGTATTTATTTAATTCTCTTATTTCACAATTTTCATCCAGCGGCATTTTATCATTCTGATATTTTGAGTTTTTTAAGTTCAATTTTCCTTCCCAGCTAAAAGCTAAGCCAGTTCTGCCTGACCTTGTCGGCATAACACAATCAAACATATCTATGCCCTCTTTAACTGCTCCTAATATATCGGATGGTGTTCCAACTCCCATAAGATATCTTGGTTTTTCTTTTGGAAGATAATTAGTTGTTTCATTTAAAATTTTAAACATATCATGCTGTTTTTCTCCAACAGCTAAACCTCCCATTGCGTAGCCGCTAAAATCAATTTCAATAAGTTTTTCTATACTTTCAATTCTTAAATCTTTGTACAAACCTCCTTGAACTATACCAAATAAAGCTTTTGATTTATCATTACCAAATTCTATTTTGCTTCTCTTGGCCCAATTTGTTGAAACATCTATAGCTTTTGATAAAATTTTTTTATCAGATGTTAGTTTGGGACATTCATCTAAAACCATTACAATGTCAGAATCAATAGACTTTTGAACCTGAATACTTTTTTCTGGGCTTAAAATTATTTTCTTTCCATCTATGTGTGAATTAAAAATTGCTCCAATCTCTAAATCTATTTTGTTTAATTTAGATAATGACATTATCTGGTAACCACCTGAGTCAGTTAATATTGGCTTTTTCCAGTTCATGAAGTTATGAAGACCTTTGAATTTATTTAATATTTCAACTCCGGGCCTAAGTAATAAGTGATAAGTATTACCTAATATAATTTGTGTATTTGTTTTAAGGATATCATCAGTAAATATTCCTTTAATTGTTCCTTGAGTACCTACTGGCATAAATGCAGGAGTATCAATAACTCCTCTTGGAGTGTAAATTTTTCCAAGTCGAGCTTTATCATCCTGAGTAATTAACTCAAATGAAAATTCTTTAATTGACATTAAAAATTATTTTGATTTTATAGAAATTATCTTATCTGGGTTTGATACGGCACCACTGTTTGGGTCACCTTTTTTAATCATATCTATAAATTCCATACCTTTTATTACTTTGCCAAAGGCTGAATACTGCCTATCTAAATGCGGTGCTGAGTCGTAACAAATAAAAAATTGACTATTAGCACTGTCTGGGTCAGCGGATCTTGCTGCAGAAAGTATTCCTCTGGTATGTGCTATATCTGTAAATTCAGCTTTTAAATTTGGTAATTCAGATCCCCCTGTACCTGCCAAGGCTAAATTAAAATCTGGACTATTTGTATTTCCAAATTTTACATCTCCTGTTTGAGCCATAAAACCGTCTATTACTCTGTGAAAAACTACACCATCATATTTTCCGCTATTAGCTAATTCTTTAAATCTCTTTACATGATTTGGTGCTTTATCAGGATAAAGTTCAATTTGAACTTCTCCATAAGTGAGTTTTAAAATCATAACATTATTTTTAGCAAATATTTCTGAACTTAATAAACCAAAACACAATATAAATAAATAGGTAATTTTTTTCATTAAAATTTATTTTTTAGTATCTTTGCTGTTGATTTAGAAACAAATCTATCAATATTTCCTCCCAAAGAAGCAATTTCTTTTACAAATTTAGAAGAAATAATTTGATTTTCAATATCAGACATTAAAAACATTGTTTCAATTTTTGTGTTTAATTTTTTATTCATACCTGCTAATTGAAATTCATACTCAAAATCTGAGACTGCCCGTAAACCTCTTACGATCGTTTCTGCTTTATATTTTTTGCATAAATCAATTGTAAGATTTTTAAAGGATATGATTTTAATTTTTTTTTTATTTAGTTTTAAATCTTTAAATAGAGAATTATTTATTATTTCCAACCTTTCATCAATAGAAAAATAATAATTCTTATTAATATTATCAGTTGTAGCTACAATCAATCTATCAAAGACATTTAAAGATTTTTTAATTACATCAATGTGGCCATAAGTTATTGGGTCAAATGTACCAGGATATATAGCAGTTTTCATAATTATTGAATATTGTCCTCTATTTTAATCACTGAAACAACTTTTTCATTACCAGATAATTTTTTAATTTTAACACCTTGAGTATTCCTTCCCGCTACTCTTATTTCTTTTACTGCACATCGCATTATACTTCCTTTATCGGTGGACAATATAATTTCATCATTTTCATTGACTACTAATGAAGAAGAAACATTCCCATTTCTTGGTGAATTTATAATTCCAATAATTCCTTTACCACCTCTATTAGTCACTCTGTAATCTAAGTAAGAAGATCTTTTTCCATATCCATTTTCTGATACAGATAAGATAAATTTATTTACTGCATTCTTAATTTTTTTATCTTTGTTTAAGGTTTTTGTGTCAATATTTGTATTATCTAATATAGATAAAGAAATAACTTTATCTTTTTCATTTAATTGAATACCTTTAATTCCTTTTGATGATCTTCCTTTAAACAATCTCAACTTTTTTGATTTAAATCTTATACATTTGCCAAATTGAGTACTTAGTAAAATATCCTGATCATCTCTACAAATTTTAACCCCTATAATTCTATCATCTTGATCAAGTTTCATCGCAATTTTTCCACTGTTATTTATATTTACAAAATCTTCTAAAGTATTTTTTCTTACATTGCCCTTTGAGGTAGCAAAAATAATCATTAAGTTTTTCCATTCTGACTCGTCCTCGGGTAACGGCATAATTGAACTTATTGAGTGATGGCTTTTTAGTGGCAAAATATTAAAAATAGACTTACCTTTAGATACAGCTGTGCCTTCGGGTATTTTATGAGCTTTTATTTTATAAACTAATCCTTGCGTAGAGAAAAAAAGTACTGGTGTGTGTGTATTAGCTGTAAAAATTTGAACCACAAAATCTTCCTCTCTTGTTGAAATTCCTGTTTTTCCTTTTCCGCCTCGTTTTTGAGCTTTTAATGAGCTTAAGGGACTTCTTTTGATATATCCTTGATTTGTAATACTTATAACTACTGATTCTTTTTGAATAGTTTCCTCTATATTATAATTCAATACAGCATCAATAATTTTTGTTTTTCTTGGTGAAGCAAATTTATCTTTAATAATTTCTAACTCACCAGTAATAAGTTTATAAAGTTCTTTTTTTGAATTGATAATCTTATTGAACTCAACTATTAAATTAGCAAGTTTATTGATTTCATTTTCAATTTCACTTATTCCATAAGCTGTTAGTTTTTGTAA
>CACIWX010000014.1 GCA_902590465.1 uncultured Pelagibacteraceae bacterium | reverse complement strand
TCTCTCTTCCTAATTTGGCTCACAGCGATGTACCCATAGGAAAAGATGAAAAATCTAATAAATTGATAAAAAAAGTGGGAGACATTAAAAATTTTACATTTAAAGTTAAATCACATACAGAACTAGGAGAAAAAAATCAGAATATTGATTTTGAAACTTCAATTAAATTATCAGGCTCAAGATTTGTTATACTTAAAGATAAATACGCAATGCTTGAAAGAGCACTTATTAATTTTATGTTAGATACTCATGTTAATGAATATAAATACACAGAAATATCACCTCCTTTAATTGTAAACGAAGATGTAATGTTTGGAACAGGTCAACTCCCAAAATTTGAAGAAGATCAATTCGAGATAAAATTTGATAACGCTGATCAAAGAAAATTTTTAATACCTACCGCAGAAGTAGTTTTAACTAATTTAGTAAGAAAATCGATAATTGAAAAAAATTTGTTACCAAAAAGATTTGTTGCTTCAACGCCATGTTTTAGAAAAGAGGCAGGAAGTTATGGAAAAGATACAAAAGGAATGATTAGGCAGCATCAATTTTATAAGGTTGAACTTGTAAGTATAGTTGAGCCAAAAGAATGCCTACAAGAATTAGAAAGAATGTTAGGTTGTGCAGAAAGCATTTTAGAAAAACTAGAGATACCTTATCAAGTTGTATTACTTTCTTCAGGAGACATGGGTTTCAGCGCTGAAAAAACTTATGATATTGAAGCTTGGATACCTTCTGAAAATAAATACAGAGAAATTTCAAGTTGTTCATCTTGTGGTTCATTTCAGGCTAGAAGGATGGGGGCTAAATATAAATCTGAAAACGGAAGTGATTTTGTAGGAACCCTTAATGGATCGGGTTTGGCAGTAGGAAGACTGATGATTGCTTTATTAGAAAACAATCAAAATGAAGATGGATCCATTAATATCCCTAATGTATTAAAAAAATACATGAATAATCTAGAAAAAATCTAAATATAATTTGCTTGTTAATCTAAAGTTTTTAATATAATTGTTTTTCCATGAGTGGACAGGGAATAGCACAGTTTATACCGTTAATATTAATTTTTATAATTTTTTATTTTTTTTTAATAAGACCTCAACAAAAAAGAGTCAAAGATCATAAAGCTATGGTGGAGTCTTTAAAAAGAGGTGACGAAGTAATAACATCTGGCGGCATCATAGGTATTGTTGATCGAGTAATGGAAGATGATCGTGTAGAAGTTACGATTGGTGAAAATACAAAAGTTCAAATAATTCGGTCTACAATAACAAGTTTACTAAAAAAAGAAGAAGTTAAAAAATAATTCTTTTTCGTGTTAAATTTTTCTAAAATAAACATTTTAATCATTTATCTTTTATTCATATTTATAGCTGTATTTTCATTTTTAAATCTTCAAAATGATAACAATCAATTAATTAATAAAAAAATAAACTTAGGTTTAGATCTTCAGGGAGGATCTTATTTATTATTGGAAATAAATTCTGACAGTTTAGTTAAGGAAAAAATTCAATCTAAAGTCATTCCTATAAAAAAATTACTTAAGGATAATGAAATAAAATATAAAAATTTCAAAATAAACGATGACAATTTATCGCTATCAATAGATAACTTGGAAAAATTTGATTTATTATTTAACTCTAGAAAGGATAATCTTGTAAATCCTTATATTGATAATTATAGATCTCATGAATTAGATTATACAAAGATCAATAATAATCAAATCAAAATATCTTTTTCGAAGTTTGGATTATTAACTATAAATAATTCAGCTTTAAAACAATCAATAGAAATAGTTAGACGTAGAATAGACGATGTAGGAACGAAAGAACCAACAATACTTCAAAGGGGTGAAAAAAGAATTCTCGTAGAACTTCCTGGATTAAAAGACCCTGAAAGAATAAAAGCCTTATTAGGTAAAACCGCTCAACTTAATTTTAGACTTGTCTCGGATAATAATGAATTTGGAACTGATGAGTTAATTTCTGAAAATGGAGAAAAACTTAATATTAGTAAAAGAATAATTATGAGTGGAGAAAATCTAGTAGACGCTCAGCCGAGTATTCAAAATCAAAACAATGAACCAACAGTATCATTTACATTAGATAGGATTGGAGCCCAAAAATTTGGAAGAGCAACCACTGATAATGTTGGAAAAAGATTAGCTATTATTTTAGACGGTGAAATAGTAAGTGCTCCAAATATCAATGAACCTATTACTTCTGGTAATGGAATGATTTCAGGAAATTTTACTTTTCAAGAGGCAACAGATTTAGCATTGTTGCTTAGATCCGGAGCTTTGCCTACACCATTAATTGTAGTTGAGGAGAGGACAGTGGGACCAGATTTAGGTGAAGACTCAATTAAATCTGGAATTACATCTTTAATAGTAGGCTTTATTTTAGTGGTTTTATTTATGCTATATAAATACAAAATTTTTGGACTAATCGCTAATACAGCTTTAATTGCAAATTTATTAATGCTAATTGGTGTTCTTACGATTTTAGAGGCAACACTTACATTACCAGGTATTGCTGGAATTATTTTAACTGTGGGTATGGCTGTTGATGCTAATGTATTAATTTTTGAGAGAATTAGAGAGGAGTTAAAAACAGAAAAATCAATAATCCATGCTTTTGACTCTGGTTACAATAGAGCAAAAATAACAGTTTTAGATGCAAACATAACTACGCTAATTGCAGCTATTATTTTATTTGCGTTTGGTTCAGGTCCAGTTAAAGGTTTTGCTATTACTTTAGGCATTGGAATTATTACAACACTTTTTACCGCATATTTTTTAGCAAGGCACCTTACTTCATTAGTGGTTTTAAATTCAAAAAATAAAGAGATTAAAATTTAATGACAAATTATAATTTTTCATCAAAATTTAAGCATGCCAATATCTTCTCAGTGACACTATTTTTTATAAGCATCATTTTAATTGCATTTAAAGGACTAAATTATGGAATTGATTTTAAGGGAGGCACGCTTATTGAATTAAGATCAAATAATACTGAAGCTTCTTCAATTAGAGATGTTCTTAAAAATATGGATTTAGGAGATGTTAATGTAAAAAAATTTGGTAAAGAAGGTGATTTTTTAATAAAAGTCGAAGAAAAGGGGGATAACAACAAATTAATTCCGGAAATTAAAAAAAATCTATCCGATAGTTTAAATTCTGATGTTAACTTTAGACGAGTAGAAAACGTAGGTCCAAAAGTAAGCGCTGAATTATTACAATCCGGTATAATTGCTATCTCATTGTCGTTAGCAGCAATGCTTTTTTACATTTGGGTAAGATTTGAATGGCAATTTAGCATAGGTTCTATCATAGCATTATTTCACGACGTAATAATAACTCTTGGTATTTTTTCACTTTTATCGTTAGAGATTAACCTTTCAATAATTGCTGCTGTCTTAACTATTGTCGGTTATTCAATGAATGATACAGTAGTAATATATGATAGGATCAGAGAAAATCTTGGAAAATTTCATAAATTAGATATTAGTGATTTAGCAAATTTATCAATTAACGAAACTTTAGCACGAACAATTATTACATCTGTAACTACTTTATTAGCATTATTTTCAATATTTATTTTAGGTGGTGAAATTTTAAGAGGATTTTCTTTTGCTATGATATTAGGTGTTTTAATAGGTACATATTCCTCTATATTTGTAGCTTCACCAATTTTAAAATATTTCAAAGTAAGTTATAAAACTATAGAAAAAGAAGAAGAAAAAATAGTTCCTTAAAATTAATAAAGATTCTGAGCTGCCACCATTGATAATAACATTGGTAAAGATAGAAGCGTATTTGTTCTTGAAAATAACATTGCAGTCTTAGCTGAAGAAGCTTTTACTTCTGGAGTAACCTCAACCATTCCAAGTGCTTTCTTTTGATTAGGCCAAATTACAAACCAAACATTATAGGCCATTATTAACCCTAACCACATGCCAATACCTATTGCAGTATTCTTGCCTCCTGATCCATCAAGACCTAAAATCATTGCGCTATGAACATATCCATTAATCCATGCTAAAATTAGTCCAGATATAACTGTAATAGCTGCTGCCCATCTAAAATAAAATAGTGCCGCTGGGGCAATTACTTTACCTATCGCTGGTTTTTGCTCATCAGGAATTTTAGGCATATTTGGTATTTGAACGAAATTGAAATACCATAGCAAACCTATCCACATTATTGCAACAACAACGTGAATGAATCTAAACAACCAACTCCAAAATATTGTATCAAAAGCAAATCCATCACCAAAGAAATGCAGACCTAAAAATAATAAGATAGCTATACCTGCAGAGAGGTGAATTGTTTTAGAAAGTGATTGAAGTATACTTGTCATGATTCCTTTATAGCATAATTTTCAATTTCAGGCAGTTTTTTTCATGGGATTTTCACCCATAATTTCTTTGATAAACTTGCCAGTATAACTTTCTTTGGTAGAAGCCACTTTTTCAGGTGTGCCTTCAGCAATAATTTTTCCCCCATTTACACCTCCTTCAGGACCCATATCAATGATGTGATCAGCTGTTTTTATCACATCTAAATTATGCTCTATTACAACTACGGTATTTCCAGTATTTGCAAAGGCTTGAAGAATTTCTAGTAATTTTTTTATATCGTGCGAATGTAATCCTGTTGTTGGTTCATCTAATATATATAAAGTCCTTCCAGTTGGTCTTTTTGACAGTTCTTTTGCTAATTTAATTCTTTGAGCTTCGCCACCAGATAACGTTGTAGCTTGTTGACCTATTTTCATATAACCGAGACCGACATGTTTAAGTGTTATTAATTTAGACCTTATAGATTGTATATTTTCAAAAAAATCACATCCTTCATCAACAGTCATATTTAAAACGTCAGCAATATTCTTGTTCTTGAATCTAATTTCTAATGTTTCTCTATTATATCTCGCCCCTTTACATGTATCGCAAGGAATAAATACGTCAGGTAAAAAATGCATTTCATATGTTATAACTCCATCACCTTCGCATGTTTCGCATCTACCACCTTTTACGTTAAATGAATACCTGCCTACTTTGTATCCTCTTGCTTTTGACTCTGGCAGCCCTGCAAACCATTCTCTAATAGGTCCAAAGGCTCCTGTGTAAGTTGCTGGATTAGATCTTGGTGTTCTTCCAATGGGAGATTGATCAATATCTATTATTTTATCTATTAATTCAGTTCCTTTAAAACCAGTGAAAGCTTTTGGAACTTTACGACTTTTATTTTTGTTTAACATTAAATTGAATGCATTGTACAAAGTATGCAAAATTAAAGTTGATTTTCCACTTCCTGATACGCCTGTAACACAAGTAAAAGTTCCAACGGGTATTTTTAAATTTACTTTTTTTAAATTATTTCCACTTGCGCCACTTATTTCTATGAACCTTCCATTTTTTGCTGGTCTTCTTTTTTTTGGTATTGGTATAAATTTTTTTCCTGATAAATAATCTCCAGTAATACTTTTTGAATTAGAAATAATTTCTTCTACAGTTCCATTAGCTACAATTTGCCCACCATTTAAACCGGCCTCAGGACCAATATCAATTATATGATCTGAATTTTCCATTGTTTCAATATCATGTTCTACGACAATTACTGTATTACCAAGATCTCTTAATTTTTTAAGAGCTTTTATAAGTTTTTTGTTATCTCTTTGATGTAAACCAATTGAGGGTTCGTCCAACACGTATAAAACACCTGTTAGGCCTGATCCAATTTGTGAAGCTAATCTTATTCTTTGAGCTTCACCACCTGATAAAGTTCCTGACTCCCTAGACAAAGTTAAATAATTTAAACCAACGTTTAATAGAAAATTTAGTCTTTCATTTATTTCTTTTAAAATATGTTGTGCTATTTTATTTTCACGTTCTGTTAATACATTTTCTAAATTTTCAAACCATTTTTGAGCATCGTCAATAGATTTTTCTGTAATTTCACTAATATTTAATGAATTAATTTTTACACAAAGAGCCTCATCTTTTAATCTCATTCCTTTACATTTCTCACAAGCTGTTTCACTTTGGTATTGTGATATTTCTTCTCGTTTCCATTCACTATCAGTTTCTAAATAACGTCTCTCAAGATTATTCACTACGCCTTCAAAAGTTTTTTTCGTTGTGTAAGCTTCATATTCATCATCGTATGAAAATTTAATTTCTTCTTCATCAGATCCAAATAATATTACATCCTGAATTTTCTTTGGAATTTTTCTCCATGAGTCTGTCATAGAAATTTTATAGTGTTTAGCAATTGATGCTAAAGTCTGTGCATAGTAAAGAGAGGTAGACTTAGCCCAAGGTTCAATTACCCCATCTTGAAGGCTTTTCTTGGGATCAGAGACTACTAAATTTGGATCTACATTGAGGTTATGCCCTATTCCTTCACATTCTTCACACGCACCATAAGGAGAATTAAAAGAAAATAGTCGTGGCTCAATTTCTTCAATAGTAAAGCCACTTTCTGGACATGAGAACTTCGAAGAAAAAGTTATAGTTTCACGTTTTCTAAACTTCTTTGGCAATGTTTCATTCTCATACTCTACAACAAGAAGTCCATTTGAGAGATTTACAGCAGTTTCAACACTGTCAGCTAATCTATTTCCAAGATTTGTATTTAGAATTACTCTGTCTACAATTATTGAAATTTCATGCTTAAGTTTTTTATTTAAATTTGGAAATTCATCAATATTTAGGTATTTTCCATCTACTTTAATTTTATTAAATCCTCTTTTTTTATAATTTAAAATTTCTTTTTTATACTCTCCTTTTCTACCTCGAACTATAGGGGCTAGTAGATATATCGTACTGTCTTTTGGTAGTTTCTTTATTTTGTCAACCATTTCACTTATTGGCTGAGATACAATAGGCTTTCCCGTAAATGGAGAATAAGGAACTCCAACTCTAGCAAACAAAACTCTCATATAATCGTAAATTTCAGTCACTGTTGCTACGGTTGACCTTGGATTTTTTGAGGTATTTTTTTGCTCTATAGAAATAGCTGGACTCAAACCTTCTATTAGATCCACTTTAGGTTTTTTCATTTTATCTAGGAATTGTCTTGCATAAGAAGATAGACTTTCAACATACCTCCTTTGACCTTCAGCATATATTGTATCGAATGCTAAAGATGATTTTCCAGATCCAGATAGACCAGTTATTACAACTAGTTTCTCTTTTGGGATTTCAAGAGAAACATTTTTTAAGTTGTGTTCTTTAGCGCCTTTTACAACGATTTTTTTCAACATATTTTTTCCTTAAAATAACATACATCTTATAATTTTTTGGTAATTATGATATAAATAATCACTTTTTATAAATAATAAATCTAAATTTATTCAAAATTATTATGGCTGGAAGTTTAAATAAAGTACAATTAATAGGTCGTTTAGGCGCAGATCCTGAGATTAAGCAAATGGTAAATGGGAAAAATGTTGCTAGATTAAGTATAGCAACAAGTCAAAGTTGGAAAGATAAATCTAGTGGAGAGAGAAAAGAAAAAACTGAGTGGCATAGGGTAGTTATTTTTAATGAAGGTCTAGTAAACGTTGTTCAACAGTACGTCAAAAAAGGGGCTAACGTGTACGTTGAAGGTCAATTAAGCACCAGAAAATGGAAAGATGAGTCTACTGGCCAAGACAAGTATTCTACAGAGATAGTTCTACAGGGATATAATTCTAGCTTAACAATGCTTGATAGCAGAGGTGGTAACGGTAATTCCAATCTTGTTTCTGAGAATAAAAGCTCATTACCAAATGAAAAACTAAATCAAGATAGTTCTGATTTAGACGATGAAATTCCTTTTTAAAATTTCATGGATAAAAATACTGTAGAGAAAAATAAATCTTTTAAACCTATTTTTGTACAAGATGAAATGAGTTCATCTTATTTATCTTACGCAATGAGCGTAATCGTTAGTAGAGCTCTGCCAGACGTAAGAGATGGGTTAAAACCTGTACACAGAAGAATTATATATGCAATGTATAAAGGTGGTTATGACTGGTCAAAACCTTTTAGAAAATCGGCACGTATAGTTGGAGATGTAATTGGTAAATATCACCCACATGGAGATCAATCTGTTTATGATGCATTAGCAAGATTGGTTCAAGATTTTTCAATGAGCGTACCATTAATTTCCGGTCAAGGTAATTTTGGATCTATTGATGGAGACCCACCTGCTGCAATGAGATATACAGAAACTAAATTAGGTAAAATCTCTCAATTTCTTACTGAAGATTTAGAAAAAAATACAGTTAATTATAGAAGTAATTATGATGAAACTGAAAAGGAACCTGAAGTTTTACCCTCACAATATCCAAACATTTTAGTGAATGGAGCAGGCGGTATCGCTGTTGGAATGGCTACTAGCATACCTCCTCATAATTTGGGTGAAATTATTAACGGTACTATAGCCTATATAAATAATAAAGATATTACAATTGGACAACTAATGAAACACGTTCCCGGTCCAGATTTTCCTACTGGTGGAATTATAATTGGTAAAGATATTATTAAGCAAGGTTACAATAAAGGAAGGGGTTCTTTCAAAATCAGAGGTGAAATAGATGTTGAAGAAAAAAAAGGAGGGAGAGAGACTTTAATCATAAAGTCAATCCCATATCAGGTTAATAAATCTATTCTTATTGAAAAAATTGCACAATTGGTAAGAGATAAAAAAATCGAAGGCATCAAAGATATAAGAGATGAGTCTAATAGAGAGGGCATACGTGTTGTGATTGAGCTAAGAAAAGGTATAGAACCTGAAACTATCAGGAGACAACTTTATAAACTTACAAATATAGAAAGCTCTTTTGGTTTTAATACATTAGCTATTGTTAACAACAAACCAAAAATACTTAATTTAAAAGAATTTATTTCTGAATTTTTAAAATTTAGAGAGGATACCGTTATAAAAAGAGTAAAATTTGATTTAAAAAAAGCAGAAGAGAGAGCGCATATTTTAATTGGTCTTGCCACTGCTGTAGAAAATATTGATGAAATAATAAAAATAATTAAAAATTCTAAAAA
>CACIWX010000013.1 GCA_902590465.1 uncultured Pelagibacteraceae bacterium | reverse complement strand
AAAAATAAAATTGTAGGTAAATCTTTCCAAAGAGTTGCATCAGTCAGTGCAAAAAGTATACTCATACTAGAAAATATAAAAAATAAATTTTTTACTTGCTTCAAATTAATCTGAACTGAAAGTAAGTAAACAAGATATAAAATTAGAATTTTTGTAATTAAGTTAAGAAATTGTATTAAAAATTTATATGCGCCAATAGATTTATACCCAAAAATAGACCAGGCAATTTTAGCATTAATTAAATCATGAAAGAGTCCAGTATTAAGATATATATCTTTCCATGGTTTTTGCCCTAACTCAAAATTTGTTCCTCCTGATAAAGGCATCCCTTCCTCAAAAATAGAAAAAGTAAAATTATCCCAGTCCTTTAATAAAAAAATTATTAATAATATTGTTATAATTATGAAAAAGTTTTTTATTGAAAAGATCTGTGGTTTTTCAGAAGTATCTATCTTGAATAAATCGAGATTTAGATCATAAAATAAATTATTATCTTTAAAACACAAAAAAAATCCAAAGAAGGTGAGAACTGGGATTGCTACAAAGACTAAGTATCTCAATGAATCATTATAAACATTATGAGAATTTGCCGCATATTCCCCTATAATTTCGTTTGGATTTGAATATTCTAGTACTATTTTATCCCAAAGAAAAAAACTTAAAAAAATTGATGCAATCGTAATTACTATAATGTAGAGAAAACTATATTTTTGAAAATTCATTAATAAATAAGAATATAATATAAAACACAAAATAAAAAGTTAAAGGATTTATGAAAGTAGGATTTGTTGGTTTAGGTAAATTAGGTTTGCCTGTAGCTCTAGCAGTAGAAAGTAAAGGCCATAAAGTATATGGATTTGATATAAAAAAAGAGATTTACGATCAAATTAAAAATAGAAGAATTGATTATAAAGAAAAGCATGCTAATGACCTCTTAAAAAAAACAAAAATTGAAATCGTCGAGTTAAAAAAGTTAATTAATTTATCAGATATCATATTTGTGCCCATCCAGACACCTCATGATAAAAAATATGAGGGAATTAATGATATACCCAAAACTAGAAAAGATTTTGACTATACTTATCTGGTTAATGGAATGAAAATGATTTCAAAAGAGTTAAAAAAAATAAAAAAGAAAAAAATAGTAATAATTATATCCACTGTTTTACCTGGAACTATAAGGAAAAAAATTTTACCAGTAACCAATAAATATACTCAAGTTGGATACAATCCATTTTTCATTGCTATGGGAACTACAATAGATGATTTTTTATTTTCTGAAATAATTTTATTTGGATCTGAAAATAAGTTTGTAAGTGATAAAGCAAAGGAGTTTTATAAAACTTTAACTAACTCACCTTTTTTTGAAACTACTATTGAAAACGCTGAGTTGATAAAAGTTGTATATAATACTTTTATTTCTACTAAAATTGCATTCATTAATTCAATCGCTGAAATGTGTCATAGATTAAGAAATACAAGTATTGATGAAGTTACCAGAGCCTTGTCACTTTCAACTAAAAGAATAATAAGTTCATCTTATATGCGTGGTGGTATGGGAGATGGAGGAGGATGTCATCCTAGGGATAATATTGCTATGAGCTATTTAGCAAAAAGACATGATATCAGTTTTAATATTTTTGAAGCAATAATGCTTCAGAGACAAAAATATAATCATTGGTTAGTAAATATTTGTTTAAGAGAGGGAAAAAAACTTCCAATAATTATTTTGGGTAAAAGTTTCAAACCAGAAACAAACATTATTACTGGAAGTCCCAGTATCTATTTATACAATTCTATAAAAAAAAAAAATAAAAATGTTTATATTTGGGACCCCGAAGTTGATAATGAAGATTTAGAAGATTTCAAAAAAAAGAACAAAATTAGCAAAAAAAAGATTTGTTATTTTATTGGAACTCAACATAAAGCATTTTTGAACACTAAATTTGATAGTGGATCTATAATTATTGATCCTTTTAGATACATAAAAAAAAGAGAAGGTGTCAAAATTATTGAAATAGGTGAAGGTGGAAAAATTAAATAAATTTAATTTTGTAATTTTAATACCAGTATTTAATTGTCAGGAAACAATAAAGGAACTCAAAAACGAAATTCACAGGTATTTAGAAAATGAAAACTTTTTTGTATGTTTTGTAGACGATAGCACCAATAACTTTACAAGTGACGCAATTAAAGAGAATTTTAAAAAAAATTTTTTTATCCTAAAAAGAAAAAAATTTGAAAAATATTCAACACGGTTTTCAGCATCTTTGGATGGATTTAAATGGATAAGTAAAAACATTGAAACAAATTTTGTAGTAGAAATTGACTCCGATCTAGCACACCATCCCAAGGATATTAAAAAAGGTATAAAAATTTTAAATGAAGATGATTGTAGTTTAGTGATAGGTTCCAAGTATCTAAAAGACTCAAATGTTCAGGCTCGACCTGTTCAGAGGCGCATTATAAGTAAAATTTTAACCATAATATGTAAAATAATGTTTGATAATCAAATAAGTGATTACACAAATACTTTTAGATTTTATAATATGAAATTAGTTAATGATTTTATTAATAGAAAAATTACCTTTAAATCTCCAATTGGTCACTTAGATAATTTACTATATATAATAAAAAATAAATATAAAATTAGAGAAATAAGCACTGAATACGTTGAATATAATAAAAATAGCACAGTTAAGTTTAAATCTATGTTTAGATATTTAATTGAGTTTTTTAAATGTGTATTTACGCAAAAATTTTTTTAAAATTATTTGATAAACAGAGATTAATTTTTAAAATTGTTAACAATGTTAATTTTAACTTTCCTTATTTTAAGCTCTTTATATTTAAAATCTAAAAAATCTGGATCAAACAATTTTATCAAAGCAAAAGGATAGGGTTTATCAATTAATATTTTTCCAATTTTTTTATCTCCAAAATTCAATTCATCACCAATCAAAACTTCTCCGTCAGTTTTTATCGCTAGTAGTCTTCTTCTAAGTTTATTTTTGAGCTTCATTCTAGCAGTATTTTCTTGCCCAATATAACACCCTTTCTTAAAATCAATTGCTTGAAGTTCTTCAAAGTTTGCTTCTAAACCAAATAATTGCTCTTTTAACTTTTCAATCCCTTTAACTGGAATTCCTAGGGAGTGAGCTTTAGCAAAATATATGTCAGGTTCTCTGATTTTTAAATTAAGTTTTTTTATAGTGAGATACAGTTTTTCTAACGTAGACAAAATTCTTGCTCCTAATTTTTTATTTCTAGGATCAATAAACAGTAGGCTACCTTTATGTTCAATTGTATCAAAAGTTTTTTTTTCACTTCTTCTAATTTCTGAAAATTTATCTAAACTTATTATTCCAATTATATACTCAGATGAAATATCTTTTATTTCAATTTTTGATCTTAATTTATATTTCAATAAGTAATTCATTATTTCTTTTGTAAATTCATTATCACAATCTAAAAGATAACCACTCTTTGTTTGTATCAAAAAAAATTCAAATAAATATTTTCCTTGGGGCGTAAAAAGTGCTGAAAAAATTGTAGAAGTTAGACTGACTTTTTCTATATCATTTGTGATTATATTTTGAAGATAGCTTTTGGCATCTTCACCAGTTATTGAGATTAATCCACGATCTTCTAATAAAATAATTTGATCTTTTTCCATATTTGTAAATATATACTGTATAATATATTTATTAAATCATGTCTGATAATTTTAGTCTCATTATTAAAAATGGATCTTGCTATATTGATGGCAAGCTTACAAAAACAGATATTGGTTTATCAGGCAACAAAATAAAAAAAATTGGTAAAATTGAACTCAATAGCTCCAAAGTCTATGATGCTACAGATAAAGTTGTTTTACCAGGCATTATAGATACCCAAGTACATTTTAGGGAGCCAGGATCAACTGATGCAGAAGATTTAGAAAGCGGCAGTAGAGCAGCAGTGTTAGGTGGTGTAACTGCTTTATTTGAAATGCCAAATACTAATCCTCCTACATCTAATTTGGTTGAGTTTGATAAAAAGTTGCAAGCAGCTAAAAACAGAATGCATAGTAATTATGCTTTTTATTTCGGAGCAACGCCTAACAATACCGATCAACTAGCTCAACTAAAAGATGTTGAAGGATGTTGTGGCGTTAAATTATTCGCGGGCTCATCAACAGGGAACTTATTAGTAGACAAAGAGGCCGATATCGAAAAGGTAATTTCCAGCAGCGATAGAATTGTTTCTATTCACTCTGAAGATGAAGATATTATCAAATTAAGAAAAAAATTTATTAAAAAAGGAGACGTTCATTCACACGCAGAGTGGAGAAATGTGGAAGTAGCAATGTCATCTACTCGAAGAGTAGTTAAAATTGCGGAGCGATATAATAAAAAAATTCACGTTCTTCATGTCACAACCAGAGAAGAAGTAGATTTTTTAGCCATGCACAAAAAAAATGTTACTTTCGAGACGACACCTCAACATTTAACTATGTACGCACCAGATTGTTATGACAAACTTGGAACTTATGCGCAAATGAACCCTCCGCTAAGAACCAAAGAACATTTTGACCGGCTTTGGGTAGCAATTAAAAATAATATTGTAGATGTACTAGGTTCTGATCATGCTCCGCATTTAAAAGAGAATAAAGATAAAGAATACCCAAATACACCTTCTGGCATGCCTGGAGTTCAGACTATTTTTCCAGTGATGTTAAACCATGTAAACAATGGAAAACTTTCTCTACAGCAATTGATTAATTTGATGTGTGAAAATCCTTGTAAAATTTTTGGGATTAAAAACAAAGGTTATATAAAAGAGGGTTTTGACGCTGATTTAACTATTGCTGACATGAATAAAGAAGTGACAATAAAAAATGAGATGATAGCAAGCAAATGTGGCTGGACACCTTTTAATAATTATAAAGTTAAAGGTTTTCCCGTAGGAACAATTGTTAATGGTCATTTGGTAATGTCTGATGGTAAAGTGGTTGTGGAGTCTAAAGGAACACCACTAAAGTTTTAAAATTTTGCTCTCAATTAAGTCTGCTTTTATTTCATCTAAAATAGCAGGATCATCTATTGTGGCTGGCATTTTATAAGGTTCATTATCAGCAATCTTTCTTACTGTACCTCTTAAAACTTTTCCTGATCTTGTTTTAGGTAATCTTTTTACGACAATTGCTATTTTAAAAGCTGCGACGGGACCAACTTTTTCTCTGACCATTTTTATGCACTCGTCGATTATATCTTTCTTGTCTTTTGTAACCCCAGCTTTTAAAGCAAGTAAGCCAATAGGAAGTTGCCCTTTTAATTTATCCGCAATACCTATGACAGCGCATTCAGCTACATCTTTATGTTCGGCTAATACTTCTTCTATTGCTCCAGTTGACAATCTATGACCAGCAACATTTATAATGTCATCAGTTCTAGACATGATCCATACGTAACCGTCTTCATCAATGTGTCCCGCATCATAAGTTTGATAATAACCAGGATAGGTAGTCATATAATTTTCTTTATATCTTTTATCAGCACCCCAAAGTGTAGGAAATGTCCCTGGTGGTAATGGAAGTTTTACAACTATATCTCCCATTTTACCTGGACCAACTTCTTTTCCTTCAGAATTTAAAACTTTTAAATCATAACCAGGCACAGGTTTGAAAGCAGATCCATATTTCACTGGAAAAGACTCAATTCCAGTACAATCAGATGTAATTGCCCAGCTAGTTTCAGTTTGCCACCAATGATCAATTACAGGTGAGTTTGATAATTTTTCAAACCATTTAATTGTATCTGGATCAGCCCGTTCGCCTGCTAAAAATAATTTATCAAATTTACTTAGGTCATATTTTTTAAAAAATTCACCATTGGGATCCTCTTTTTTAATTGCTCTTATTGCTGTAGGGGCTGTAAAAAGTGATTTTACTTTGTGTTCTGATATTACTCTCCAAAAAACTCCAGCGTCAGGTGTTCCAACTGGTTTTCCTTCAAATAAAACTGTAGTACATCCGTAAAATAATGGAGCATATACTATGTAAGAGTGACCCACTATCCAACCAATATCACTTGCCGACCACCAAACGTCGTCTTGATTGATGTTATAAATATTTTTCATTGTCCACTTTAAAGCAACGATATGCCCACCGATATCTCTTACAATTCCTTTTGGTAAACCCGTGGTTCCAGAAGTGTAAAGTATGTAAGCGTATTCATTAGCGTTCATTTTCTCACACTCTGCAGGTTTTGCATCTTTATGAGCATCTTCCCAAGTAATATCTATTTTAGAATCAAGCTCTGCTTTATCTTTTTCTCTTTGGAAAATTATACATTTGTCTGGTTTATGACTTGCAAGTTCTAAAGCTTTGTTTACTAATGGTTTGTAGTGAACAGTTCTACCAGGCTCATAACCACATGAAGCTGTAACTAAAAGTTTTGCCTTTGAGTCATCAATTCTACTTGCAAGTTCGTTTGCAGCAAAGCCACCAAAAACGACAGAGTGAACTGCTCCAATTCTTCCGCACGCAAGCATAGCAATCACTGCCTCAGGTATCATTGGCATATAAATAATTACTCTGTCACCTTTGTTAACACCTTGATTTTTTAAAGCTCCTGCGAACAAAGCAACCTTATCTCTTAATTCAGTGTAAGTTATATTTTTTTTTGTTCCTGTAATTGGGCTATCGTAGATAATTGCGAGTTTATTGCCTCTTCCTTCATCAATGTGAAGATCTAAAGCATTGTAACAAGTATTTGTTACACCGTCCTCGAACCATTTATAAAATGGAGGTTTGTCTGAATTTAAAATTTTTGTAGGTTTTTTGAACCAGAAAATGTTTTCAGAGATGTTTTTCCAAAATTCTTCTTTGTTTTGGATAGATTCTTGATAAATATCTTTATATTTTTGATTCAATTGATATCTCCCTTAAAACTATAATATTTAGAAGTATTCCATAAATATCCCCAAAAAAAAATAAAAAAACCAATAAAAATGCGGTTTTTTGAGCAAAAAAACGCTTCACTGTAACTTCGTTTTTTACTATGTTTCCTCCAATTGCTTGGAAGTGGTTAATTTAACCGTTTGTCTGAGCAGTTTATATATAAACTAAATAGAAAACTAAACAAACGAGGGAGGTTTTCATGAAAAAATTAAGTCTTATAGCTTTAGCGGCTGTTGCCTTTTTAGGTATTACTAGTTCAGCTAACGCTGCGACTGCCATGTTAGAAGTTAATGATTTCGTAGGAATATCATTTTGGCTTGTATCTATGGGTATGATCGCAACTACAGTATTCTTTTTTGCTGAAAGAAACACAGTAGCTGCATCATGGAGAACATCTTTAACTGTAGCTGGACTTGTAACTGGTGTTGCATTTGTTCACTACATGTATATGAGAGAAGTTTGGGTGACTACAGGTGATACGCCAACAGTATACAGATATATTGACTGGTTAATCACAGTGCCACTTCAAATGATCGAATTCTATCTAATCTTGGCAGCTGTTAGAAAAGTGCCAACTTCTATATTCTGGAAGCTATTAATTGGTTCATTAGTAATGTTAATCGGTGGATACTTAGGTGAAGCTGGTTATATTCAACCATTTGTAGGTTTCGTAATTGGAATGGCTGGATGGATTTACATCTTGTTTGAAATATTCTCAGGTGAAGCTGGAACTTTAGCAGCAAAAGCTGGTAATAAAGCAATGTCTACTGCTTTCAGTGCAATGAGAATAATTGTAACTATTGGTTGGGCTATATATCCTTTAGGATATATTTTCGGTTACCTAACTGGTGGTGTTGATGCAAATTCTTTAAACATCATTTACAATTTGGCTGACTTTGTTAACAAGATCGCTTTCGGTCTAGTTATCTGGGCAGCAGCAATGCAAAACACAAGATTAGCATCTAGATAATAGATATTAATTTATAAAAAAAGGGCAGGTACGTTATGCGTACTTGCCCTTTTTCTTTAGAGGTTTATATTTAATATTATGGAAATATCAAAACCCTACAAAGGTAAGGGAAAACGTAAAATAAAAAAGATGCCTTTTACAGTAAAGGGGTACATTTTGTATTATGCTTTTTTTTGGGTTGTTATAATTTCAATTTATTTGGCTTATTATTAATTGATGGCAAAAGTAACTTATAAAGATTTTAAAGGAAATTCTAAAACTATAGAAGTAGAAAATGGCCTTTCTGTAATGGAAGGCGCTATTCAAAATGAAATCCCAGGAATCGATGCTGATTGCGGTGGAGCGATGGCTTGTTCTACTTGCCATGTTTATGTCAAAGACGAATGGTTTAATAAAATTCCAAAAACTGAGGATGCTGAAGTTGATATGATTGATATGGCGTATGAACCAAAAAAAAATAGTAGATTGAGTTGTCAAATAATAATTAGTGATGAATTAGACGGTTTAGAAGTTTTAACACCAGAAAAGCAATCCTGATGAAAAAAATAGATGTCATTATAATTGGGGCTGGACCAGTAGGTCTTTTTGCTGTTCATCAACTAGGTATAAAAGGTCTTAAAGCCGTTGTCATAGACAACCTAGATAAAGCAGGCGGACAGTGTATTGAGTTGTATCCAGACAAACCAATCTATGACATCCCTGCTGTACCCGAGTGTACTGGTGAGGAGCTTACTAAAAGATTACTAGAACAAATAAAACCTTTCAAAACAGAATTATATCTGAATGAAAGAGTTGAGGAAGTTCATCAAGAAAAAGAGAATTGGATTGTAAAAACAAATAACAAAGAAAAGTTCGTGGCTCCTAATATAATAATTGCGGGCGGAGTAGGTTCCTTCGAGCCTAGAAAAATTTCTTTGAAAGAATGTGAAAAATTTGAGGGTAAATCGGTATTTTATGCTGTCAGAAATAAAGATAATTTTAAAAATAAGAATATTTCAATTTTTGGAGGTGGTGACTCAGCTTTAGATTGGGCCTTAGAACTTTCAAAATTTTCAAAAATAACATTAATTCACAGAAGAGATGAATTTAGAGGCGCTCAACATACACTAGCAGAAATAAGAAAATTAGAAAAGGAAGGGAAGGTTTCTATAAAAACTCCTTGCCTAATAGATTCTTTAGAAAGCGAAAAAGAATTAAAATCAATAACTATTAAATACGATGATGGAAAAACCGAAAAAATTCCAACTGATGTTATTCTCGGTTTTTTCGGACTAATTATGAAGCTCGGCCCAATTGCTGAATGGGGATTGAACATGAATAAAAAAACTATTGAAGTTAATCCAAAGAATTTTGAAACTAATAAAAAAGGAATATTCGCTGCAGGCGATATTTGCAGCTATCCAGGCAAGTTAAAATTAATTTTATCAGGATTTCACGAAGTAGCCCTTGCCTCTGTTGAGTGTTTTAAAAGAGCAAGACCTAACGAAAAATACAGATTCGAATTCACTACATCATCTAAAACTATTCAAGATAGACTAGGAAAAAAGTGATTGAGTTGCTAACTGCCGATACACCTAACGGTAAGAAAATATCTATAATGCTAGAAGAGATTAAATTTGATTACAAAGTTACAAAAATAAATATTTTAAAAGATGAGCAGTTTAAACCAGAATTTAAAAAATTAAGTCCCTTTAGTAAAATTCCAGTAATAATTGACCATGATAAAAAAATAAGTTTATTTGAATCTGGTGCAATATTAATTTATTTAGGCGAAAAAAGTGGGAAGTTTTATGACAAAAACCAAAGAACAGTAATCAATCAATGGTTAATGGGTCAAATTGCTTATGTAGGGCCGATGTTAGGTCAACATCATCAGTTTCATCATTATAATCCCGGAAAAAGTGAATTCGGTGAAAATAGATATTTTAAAATTTCAGAAAGAATTTACAAAGAGCTTGATGAAAGATTATCTCAGTCTAAATTTTTAGCAGGTAAAAATTATACAATTGCAGATATAGCTACTTTTCCATGGATTGCACGACATGAATGGCACGATATAGGTTTAAAAAAATTTTATAATTTAACTAGATGGTATAAAGAAATTTCAAATAGAGAAGGAGTAAAAAAAGGATACGATCTTTTAAACAGAGGAGAGGAAATACCTAAAGTTTAATCGTCTACGAAAATTTTTTCATCTCTTTCATGTCTTTCTTGAGCTTCGATGGATAATGTTGCAACGGGCCTTGCCATTAGTCTCTTTAAACCAATTGGTTCGCCTGTTTCTTCACAAAATCCGTAAGTTCCATCTTTAAGCCTTTGTAATGCTGAATTAATTTTAGAAATTAATTTCCTGCTTCTATTTAGAGCTTTCATTTCAACTGATTTATCTGTGTAGGAAGAGGCTTGATCTACAATATCAGCTGAAGAAACATTATCATCAGATGAATTTAACAAATTTCCT
>CACIWX010000012.1 GCA_902590465.1 uncultured Pelagibacteraceae bacterium | reverse complement strand
TTAAAAAGTGCCCCTTCCTTAACGGAAGAACAAGTAGATTCTGGCTTAAAAGAAATACGCTTAGCATTATTAGAGGCCGACGTAGCGCTGCCAGTTGTTAAAGATTTCGTTGAAAATGTAAAACCAAAAGCTATTGGCCAGGAGATCATTAGATCAACTTCACCTGGTCAAATGATAGTAAAGATTGTTTACGATGAATTAGTAAACATACTTGGTTCTAAGAATGAGGAGATTAATCTTAAAGCAGTTCCACCAGTTTCTATATTATTGGTAGGTTTACAAGGGTCAGGAAAAACAACTTCAGCTGCAAAATTAGCTAAGTTAATTGAAAAAAATCATAAAAAAAAAGTTATGCTTGTAAGCTTGGACGTTTATAGACCTGCTGCTCAAGAACAATTAAAATTATTAGCAGAAAAAAATAATATACAAAATTTACCGATCATAGAAAAACAACAACCTATTGATATTACTAAAAGAGCACTCAACGCTGCAAATCTAAGTGGTTCAGACGTTATAATTTTTGATACCGCTGGTCGAACGCAAATAGATTTACCAATGATGCCTGAGATTAAACAAATTAAAGATTTAACAAAACCAGCCGAAACTATTCTAGTTGCCGATTCTTTAACTGGTCAAATAGCTGTAAACGTTGCAAAAGAATTTGATACAGCAGTCAACCTTTCATCAATTATTTTAACTAGAGTTGATGGCGATGCACGAGGTGGAGCTGCGTTGAGCATGAAACACATCACAGGCAAACCTATAAAATATATTGGTGTCGGAGAAAAAGTTTCTGATTTTGAAATGTTTCACCCTGACAGGTTAGCTAATAGAATTCTTGGCATGGGTGATGTGGTTACACTTGTTGAAAAAGCAGCACAAGATTTAAGTGAAGAAAAAATTAAAGAAACTGAGGAAGAACTTAAACAAGGTATTTTTACAATGGACTCCTATCTTTCACAATTGAGACAAATGAAAAAAATGGGAGGCATGGAGGGGGTTATGTCTATGTTACCTGGTGTAAATAAAATGAAAGCTAAAATGGATCAAGCTAACATAGATGAAAGAATGCTCATTGAAAATGAGGCTATTATTTTATCTATGACAAAAAATGAAAAAGAAAATCCAAAAATCATTAGTGGTTCTCGAAGAAAAAGAATTTCCCAAGGCGCTGGAGTAGATGTTTCAAAAATAAATAAGCTACTTAAACAATTTAAAATGATGTCAGATATGATGAAAAAGATGTCACAAGGAAAAAAAATTCCATCTGGAATGATCCCAGATGAAATGCTCAATAAACTAAAATGAAAGGTAAAACATGTTAAGAATAAGACTATCAATGGGAGGAGTAAGGAAAAGACCGATATACAAAATAGTTATCGCTGATGGAAGATATCCACGAGACGGTAAATTTATTGAAAAAATTGGTTCTTACAATCCATTACTTCCAAAAGATAAAAAAGAAAGAATAAAGATAGAAGCTGAGAGAGTAAAATATTGGATGAGTAAAGGTGCTCAACCAACTCTTAGAGTTTCTAGACTTTTAGGTGAGCTCCAAATAATGCCAATGCCGAAGCCAGGAAACAATCCTCAAAAAGCTATTCCTAAAAAGGACAGAAAAAAAAGTGCTGAAGAAACTAAAGAAGCACCTAAAACAGAAGGTAAAAAAGAGGAACCTAAAGCAGAAGCTAAAAAGGAAGAGCCTAAAAAGGAACAGCCTAAAGCAGAAGCTAAAAAGGAAGAGCCTAAAAAGGAACAGCCTAAAGCGGAAGCTAAAAAGGAAGAGCCAAAAGATAAAAAATAAGGTTTTAAAAAATGCTCGAAGTACAAATATTTACTTTGTATCCAGATTTATATCCTGGGCTTTTAGATGTTGGTATATATAAGAAAGCTAGGGAAAAACAAAAATGGAGTCTCAAAATTATCGATATTAGAGACTATGCTTTTGATGAAAATCGGACAGTTGATGATTCACCTTTTGGTGGTGGAAGCGGCATGTTATTAAAACCAGATGTTGTAGCATCTGCTTTAGACAAAAATATAAAAGCTAAAGAAAAAATAATTTACTTATCTCCTAAAGGTAAAAGATTAGATCAACAACAGGTAAAATCTTTGAGTGAGTTAAAAAAAATAAATATTTTATGTGGCCATTTTGAAGGAGTTGATCAAAGACTTCTAGAGACACGAAATATTGAAGAATACAGTATTGGAGATTTTATTTTATCTGGAGGTGAGAGCGCATCATTTGTATTCGTTGATGCGTTAGTAAGGCTTCTTCCAGGTGTCTTAGGCAATGCAAATTCTGCTAAAGATGAAAGTTTTGAGAATAATCTTTTGGAGTATCCTCAATACACTAAACCGAGAGATTGGGAGGGTAAAAAAGTGCCAGAAGTCCTATTTTCCGGTGATCATGCTAAAATAAAGGGGTGGCGTTTAGCTCAATCTGAGGCTATAACACAACGCCAAAGACCTGATCTTTGGAAAAAATACTTAGAGAAAAAAAATGAAAAACATTGAAGATATAAATAAAGCTGCAATTCAAAAAATAACAGCCAACAAGAAAATTACAGAATTTTCTCCAGGAGATACTATTAAAGTTGGTGTAAAAATCGTTGAAGGTAAAAGAGAAAGAATTCAATATTTTGAAGGTGTTTGTATTGCAAAAAAGAACAGAGACTTAAACTCTTCTTTCACAGTAAGAAAAATTTCTTTTGGTGAGGGAGTTGAAAGAACTTTCGCGCTATATAGTCCAAATGTAGACTCAATTAAAGTTATAAGATCAGGAAAAGTCAGAAGAGCTAAACTTTATTACTTAAGAGATAGAAAAGGTAAATCTGCTAGAATCGCAGAAAAAATCAAAAAGAAAATTGGTATTGATGTATCTGTCAAAGCAGAAGAACCTAAAAAGGTAGCTGAACCTGTTAAAGTCGAGACAACTGCTGAAAAAGAAGCAGCTGTCGAAAAGAAAGAAACCTCGCCAGAAGTTAAAAACGAAAAACCGGCTAAAGAAAAAAAATAAAATTTTTAATGTCAAAAACTCTATATGATAAGATATGGGAAACCCATCTTGTCCATGAACAGGACGACGGTACTTCATTAATTTATGTTGATAGACACTTAATTCATGAAGTTACAAGCCCCCAAGCATTTGAAGGTTTAAGAATGCAAAAAAGAAAAGTAAGAAAACCTGAATTAACTTTAGCTGTTCCAGATCATAATGTTCCAACAACAGATAGATCGAAGGGAATAGACGACGAAGAGTCCAAAATTCAAGTAGATACTTTAAGAAATAATTGTAAAGAATTTGGCATTAATCTTTTTGATGTTAATGACAAAAGACAAGGTATTGTTCACATTATAGGACCAGAACAAGGTTTTACTCAACCGGGAACTGTTATTGTTTGTGGTGATAGCCATACAGCAACGCACGGAGCTTTTGGAGCTTTGGCATTTGGAATTGGAACTTCTGAAGTTGAGCACGTTTTAGCTACTCAAACTCTGATTCAAAAAAAATCAAAAAATTTAAGAATAAATGTAAACGGCAAATTACCAATAGGTGTTACTGCGAAAGATGTAATTTTAAAAATTATTGGAACAATTGGAACAGCTGGTGGTACTGGATTTGTTATAGAGTTTGCAGGTGAGGTCATAAGAAATCTTAGTATTGAAGAGAGAATGACAGTTTGCAATATGACCATTGAGGCCGGTGCAAGAGCAGGACTTATAGCACCAGATGAAAAAACTTTTGAATATTTTAAAAACAAACCTATGTCACCTAAAGGAGCGAATTGGGAAAAAGCTTTAACTTATTGGAAACAATTATATTCCGACAAAGATTGCAAATTTGATAAAGAAATAAATATTGATGCAAAAGAAATTGAGCCTCTAGTGACTTGGGGGACATCGCCTCAAGATGTTGCTTCCGTAACAAGCATTGTTCCCGATCCCAGCAAAGAGTCCAACGAAGATAGAAAAGCTGCAATGGAAAGATCGCTTACTTATATGGGTTTAAAAGCAAATACAAAAATTTCAGATATTAAAATAGACAAAGTTTTTATTGGAAGTTGTACCAATGGTAGAATTGAAGATTTGAGAAATGCTGCAAATTTATTAAAAGGTAAGAAAGTGGCAAAAAATGTAAGTGCTATTGTTGTCCCTGGTTCCGGTTTGGTAAAAGCTCAAGCCGAAGAAGAAGGTTTAGATAAAATTTTCAAAGAAGCTGGTTTCGAATGGAGAGAGCCTGGTTGTTCAATGTGTCTTGCAATGAATGCAGATAAATTAAAACCCAAAGAAAGATGTGCATCAACATCTAATAGAAATTTTGAAGGCAGACAAGGTCGCGGTGGAAGAACACATCTAGTGAGTCCAGGTATGGCTGTTGCAGCAGCAGTGAATGGATATTTAGCTGATGTGAGAAAAATACAATAATGGAAAAATTTTTAAACTTAAAGAGCATCCCATCATACTTGCCATTACAGAATATCGATACGGACATGATTATTCCAAAACAGTTCCTAAAAACTATTAAGAGAACAGGTTTGGGAAAAAGTTTATTTTATGAGATGAGATATGACGAAAATGGAAATCTTATAAAGGATTTTACTTTAAATAAAGAGCCTTACAATAAATCAAAAATTTTATTAGCAGGTAAAAACTTTGGATGCGGCTCATCTAGAGAGCATGCTCCATGGGCTTTATCTGATTTTGGTATTAAATGTATTATTAGTTCAAGCTTTGCAGATATATTTTATAATAATTGTTTTAAAAATGGTATTTTACCAATTAAAATTAATGAACAAACAGTAATAGAGTTATCAGAGTATTCAAAAAGAAAAGAAGAGGTTGAAGTAGATCTTCAAAAACAAGAAATTAAATTTGGAAATAAAGTTGTCAAATTTGAAATAGATTCTTTTAAAAAAAAATGTTTGATCGAGGGATTAGATGACATTGGGTTATCTATGGAAAAAATAAATTACATCGATGATTTTGAAAAAAAATTAGAAACCAATAAACCATGGTTAATAAATAATGATTAAAGTTAAGGATCGAAAAATACTCTTGCTACCTGGTGATGGTATTGGACCAGAAGTTATCAGAGAAGTAAGAAAAATAATTGAATGGTTTAATAAAAATAAATCATTAGATTTTAAAATTGAAGAAGGTCTTGTTGGTGGAGCTTCTTACGATAAACATAAGAATCCAATTACAGATGAAGTTTTTTACAAGGCACTTGAGAGTGAAGCTGTAATTCTAGGTGCTGTTGGAGGACCTAAGTACGATAATTTAGAATTTTCTAAGAGACCAGAAAGAGCTCTTCTTAAACTTAGAAAAGAATTAAAATTATTTGCTAATTTGAGACCAGCAATATGTTTCAAACAATTGGTAGAAGCGTCTTCACTTAAGCCAGAAATAATATCTGGTTTAGATATTATGATTGTGCGAGAGTTAACCGGTGGAATTTATTTTGGTGAACCTAGAGGTATAGAGCCAATAGAAAATAATGAGAGAAAAGGAATTAATACTCATACTTACACAACTAGTGAAATTCAGAGGGTGGCAAGAGTGGCATTTGATTTAGCAAAAAAAAGGAAAAATAAAGTAACTTCTTGTGAAAAATCTAATGTAATGGAAGCAGGAATTTTATGGAAAGAAGAAGTTCAGGCTCTTAAAGATAAAGAATACAAAAAAATTGAACTAAGCCATATGCTAGCGGATAATTGTGCAATGCAGTTATTGAGAGATCCAAAGCAATTTGATGTAATTGTAACTGACAATTTATTTGGTGATATTCTTTCAGATGAAGCTGCGATGTTAACAGGATCTTTAGGCTTACTACCATCAGCCTCTTTAGGAGCAAAAGATAAAAATGGTAAAATTAGATCAATGTACGAACCTGTTCATGGTTCCGCACCAGATATTGCTGGGAAAAATATAGCTAACCCTATTGCTACAATTTTAAGCTTATCTATGGCATTAAAATATTCTCTCGACTTAGATAAAGAGGCAGAACAATTAGATAAAGCTGTTCAAAGTGTTCTTGATGATGGGTTAAGAACCAAAGATATAATGTCAAAAAATATGAAAGAAGTCTCTACTTCTGTCATGGGTGATGCAATTATAGCAAAATTAAAATAAAGTATAATCATATGAATTTTGCAATTATTGGAGCATCAGGAAATGTAGGAAGAAAAACAATTGAAATATTAGAGAAATCTAAAATTCCATTTAAAGAAATATATTTAGTTGCCTCAGAAAAAAGCGCTGGAAAAAAAATTAAATTTCGAGGAGAACAAATCGTAATTGAAAATTTAGAAAGCTATGACTTTTCAAAAGCTCAAATAACTTTTTTTGCTTCAGGTAGCCAAATCGCCAAAGAGTGGGCTCCTAAAGCTGCAAAAAAAACTATAGTGATTGATAATTCTAGTTATTTCAGAATGCAATCAGATGTTCCTTTAGTTGTTCCTGAAGTAAATGCTGAAGCATTAAATAAGCATAACAACATTATCTCAAATCCTAACTGTTCAACAATGCAAATGGTACTTGCACTTAAACCTTTGCATGATGAATATAAAATTAACAGGGTTGTCGTTTCGACTTATCAAGCTGTATCCGGCGCTGGTAAAGCCCCAATGGATGAATTATTTGAGCAAACTCAAAAATATTTAGAAAATAAAAAAATTAATTCAAAAAATTTTACTAAACAAATTGCTTTTAATTTAATACCACACATCGATACTTTTGATAAAGATGGATACACAAAAGAAGAATTAAAAATGACAAATGAGACTAAAAAAATTCTTGATAATGAAATTGATGTTACCGCAACATGCGTGAGGGTACCGGTTAGAACCGGACACTCCGAGTCTATAAATATTGAGTTTGATAATTTATATGATTTTGAAAATGTTATAAAAATCTTAAGTAATGCACCAGGATGTAAAGTCATTGATGAAAGAAAAGACGGTGGGTATATTACACCAATTGAGGCAGAAGGAGATTATACAACTTACATTTCTCGAATCAGAAAAGATAATTCAAATGTAAAGGCTATTAATATATGGGTCGTATCTGATAACTTATTAAAAGGGGCGGCTTTAAACACTGTTCAGATCGCTGAGCACTTAGTGAAAAAATTATAACTTTAGTTTATAAATCTTATATGGAAGAAAAAAATAATCCTTTAAGCCCTCATCTTCAAATTTATAGATGGCAAATATCTTCTTTACTTTCCATTACACATAGAATTGTTGGAGTGATAAATATTTTAGCCATTACGATAATTTGTTTTTGGAGTTTGTCATTACTGTATGGAGCAGAGAGTTACTTAATTATTAATAATTTCCTTCAAAGTTTTTTTGGAAAATTTGTAGCTGTTGGACTTTGTTGGACGTTTAGCTTTCATATTTTAAATGAATTACGTCATTTATTTTGGGACTTAGGGTATGGTTTTGATTTAAAGATTTCGAAGATCACTGGAGTTCTGGCTTTATTTGGATCTTTTGTACTTACAATTTCATTTTATTTAATAGGAAAAAATTTTTTTTAATATGCATGTTTCTACGAAAAAATGGTTATTTACAAAAATAAGTTCTTTTTTACTTATTCCCTTTATGATTTGGTTTATTCTAAATTTTATTTCTATTTATGAGAACGATTATCAATCAGTGGTTCTTTTCTTTGCTCAACAGCCAACAAGAGTTTTATTTTCAATATTTATTGTAATAGCTTTCTTTTTTTCAGCACTAACAATAAGTGAGATATTCGAGGACTATATTAAAGATCAAAAAATCAAAAATGTCGCAAATAAACTATTAAATTTATTTGCTATAGTTATTCCTTTAATAACTATTACAGGAATATATAACTTAACTTAATGAGCGCATATAAAATTATAGATCATGAATATGATGTTGTTGTTTTAGGAGCAGGAGGATCTGGTCTTAGAGCTGCCGTTGGCTTATCAGAAGCTGGATTGAAAACAGCTTGTATTTCAAAAGTATTTCCAACTAGAAGCCACACTTCTGCAGCTCAAGGAGGTATCTCGGCTGCACTTGGAAATATGGGTGAAGACGACTGGAGATGGCACATGTACGATACTGTTAAAGGTTCTGACTGGTTAGGTGATCAGGATGCTATAGAATATTTATGTAAGGAGGCTCCTAGAGCAGTTGTTGAATTGGAGAGATATGGTGTTCCATTTAGCAGAACAGATGATGGAAAAATTTACCAAAGGCCTTTTGGCGGAATGACAAAAAATTACGGAAATGGAACAGCGCAAAGAACATGTGCTGCTGCTGATAGAACAGGCCATGCGATTTTACACACTCTTTATGGTCAAGCACTAAAACACAATACAGAATTTTTTATCGAATACTTTGCATTAGACTTAATAATGAAAAATGGAGAGTGTAAAGGAGTTATAGCTTGGAATTTAACCGATGGCACTATTCATAGGTTTAGATCGCACATTACAATAATAGCAACGGGTGGTTATGGAAAAGTTTATTATTCAGCTACCTCAGCGCATACTTGTACTGGTGACGGTAATGCAATGGTATTAAGAGCTGGATTGCCCTTACAAGATATGGAGTTTGTGCAATTCCATCCAACCGGAATTTATGGAGTAGGATGTTTAATAACAGAGGGCGCAAGAGGAGAAGGAGGATTTTTAGTAAATGGTAAAGGCGAAAGATTTATGGAGCGTTACGCACCTAACGCAAAAGATTTAGCTTCTAGAGATGTAGTAAGCAGATCAATGGAGATGGAAATTAATGAAGGTAGAGGTGTTGGTAAAGATAAAGATCACATAAATTTACACTTAGATCATTTAGATAAAGAGGTTCTAGAAGAAAGACTCCCAGGTATAACCGAGGCTGCAAAGACTTTTGCGAATGTTGATGTGAATAAACAACCAATACCAGTTGTTCCCACTGTACACTATAACATGGGTGGTATTCCAACGAATTATAAAGCAGAAGTTTTAACTTTAAATGGTTCAGAAAAAACAGTACCCGGGCTTATGGCTATCGGGGAAGCAGCTTGCGTATCAGTGCATGGGGCTAATAGATTAGGTTCAAATTCATTAATTGACCTAGTGGTATTTGGAAGAGCGGCTGCTAAAAGAGCAGCAGAAATTGTAAAACCAGGAATGGCTCATGAAGAAGTTTCAAGTTCAGAGACGGATAAATGTTTAGATAGATTTGATAAAATTAGAAACTCTTCAGGCGCTACTAAGACAGCAGAATTAAGATTAAATATGCAAAAAACAATGCAATCGAAATGTGCTGTCTTTAGAACAGAAAAAACATTAAAAGAAGGAGTAGACCAAATACGAAAACCTTATGAAGGTATGGAAGATATTTCGGTTAAAGACAAATCTCTTCTTTTCAATACGGAATTAGTTGAAACTCTAGAATTTGATAATTTAATAAGACAAGCTCTAACCACTATGGACTCAGCTTATAGCAGAAAAGAGAGCAGAGGTGCCCACGCAAGAGAGGATTATAATAAAAGAGATGATAAAAACTTTATGAAGCACACTTTAGCTTGGCAAAGTGACAAAAAGGTAGAAATAAAATATAGAGATGTCCATTCAAGAACACTAACGAATGATGTTCAATACTTCCCACCAAAGGAAAGAGTTTATTAAGAATGGTTCAATTTAACTTACCTCAAAGTTCAAAAATAGAAGTTGGTAAGTATTATAAAGACAAGACAAATTCAAAAAATTTAAAAAAAGTAAATGTTTATAGATGGGATCCATCCACAAAACAAAATCCAAGAGTTGATACTTTTGAAGTTGATATGGATAATTGTGGTCCAAAGGTTTTGGATATTTTATTCAAAATTAAGAACGAAATAGATCCATCACTCACATTCAGAAGATCATGTGCTCACGGGGTTTGCGGCTCGTGTGCAATGAATATAGATGGAGTAAACACTTTAGCTTGCATTAAATCTCATACTGATATTCATGGAGATTTAAATGTTTACCCCCTGCCTCATTTAAAGGTAGTAAAAGATCTAATCGGAGATCTAACTACTCTTTATAAACAGTACGAGTCGATTAAACCATGGCTGCAAACAGAACAAACAGGAAAAGAAAAAGAGGAAATCAAGCAGTCTCAAAAAGACAGAGAGAAATTAGATGGTTATTATGAATGTATATTATGTGCTTGTTGCTCAACTTCTTGTCCAAGTTATTGGTGGAATGGAGATAAATACTTAGGGCCTGCAGTTCTATTACAAGCATACCGCTGGATTAATGACAGTAGAGATGAAGATAAAAAAGAGAGACTTAAAAAAGTAGCAGACGAACTTAAATTATATAGATGCCATACTATAATGAATTGCACCAATTCTTGTCCAAAAGGATTAAATCCAGCAAAAGCTATTGGATCTATTAAGAAAATGCTTGCAACAAGTTAAAAGCTTATTTATTCAATATCATCATGAAAACTATTGAACACTTTGTTGAAGGCAAATCATTCAGCGGAGACTCAAAAAGAACAAGTAAAGTATTCAATCCAGCGACAGGCGAGCAAAGCGCAGAGGTAAAACTTGCTTCTACGAAAGATGTAAATTTAGCTATTGAAAGCGCTAAGAAAGCCTTTGAGCCTTGGGCAAATACACCTCCTCTACAAAGAGCAAGAGTAATGTTTAAATTTAAAGAATTAATTGAAAAAAATTCAGATGAACTAACAAAAATCATAGTTGCTGAACATGGTAAAGTTTATGAAGATGCAAGAGGTTCATTAACAAGAGGTTTGGAGGTAGTCGAATATGCTTGTGGTATACCTCAAATGCTTAAAGGTGAGTTTACAGAAAACGTAGGGACTAATGTTGATAGCTGGTCTATACGGCAACCATTAGGAGTTTGTTCGGGTATAACACCTTTTAATTTTCCTGCAATGGTTCCAATGTGGATGTTTCCTATGGCAATTGCTTGTGGAAACACTTTTGTTTTAAAACCATCTGAAAAAGATCCTTCTTGTTCTATGAGATTAGCAGAACTATTGAAAGAGGCCGGCCTTCCTGATGGAGTATTCAATGTAGTTAATGGAGATAAAGAAGCGGTAGATGCTTTAATAAATAATAAAGATGTAGTTGCTATGAGCTTTGTTGGCTCTACACCAATAGCTAAATACATTTATGAAAATTGCGCAAAAAATGAAAAAAGAGTCCAGGCTCTTGGTGGAGCAAAAAATCACTGTGTAGTGATGCCTGATTGTGATTTGGATCAAGCAGTTAATGGTTTAATGGGTGCAGCATACGGTTCAGCAGGTGAGAGATGTATGGCTCAATCTGTTGCTGTTGCGGTAGGTAGCATTGGAGATAAACTCGTAGACTCCTTAGCAAAAAAAGTTGAAGCATTAAAAGTTGGACCTGGTATGGATAAACAATCAGAAATGGGCCCATTAGTAACGAAAGAGCATTTAACAAAAGTAAGAGGCTATGTAGATATTGGGGTTAAAGAGGGAGCTAAATTAGTAGTAGATGGTAGAAATTTTAAATTACAAGGTTATGAAAACGGTTATTACATAGGTGGATGTCTATTTGATAATGTTAAAAAAAATATGAGAATCTATAAAGAAGAAATATTTGGACCAGTATTATCAGTTGTTAGAGCAAAAGATTTTGACGAAGCACTTCAATTGGTTAATGACCATGAATTTGGAAATGGTGTAAGTATTTTTACTAGAGATGGTGATTCAGGAAGAACTTTTTCTAATAAAGCAAAAATAGGCATGATAGGAGTAAATATACCTATTCCAGTACCAATGGCATTTCATAGTTTTGGTGGATGGAAAAGATCTTTATTTGGTGATCAGCATATGCACGGTCCAGAAGGAGTTAGATTTTATACAAAACTTAAAACTATTACTTCAAGGTGGCCTTCAGGTTTAAGGTCAGACCCAGAATTTGTAATGCCAACAATGAAATAACATTATAGAAGGATATTAATGAAAAAAATTACCTTAATAGGAGCCGGTCAAATTGGGGGAACATTAGCCCATTTGATAGCGTTGAAGGGATTAGCGAATGTCGTATTATTTGATGTAGCGGCAGGTATAGCAAAAGGAAAAGCTTTAGATATAGCACAATCATCTCCAGTAAATGGTTTTAATGTGAGTTTAACTGGAACAGATAACTACGAAGATACAAAAAACTCTGATGTAATAATTATTACCGCAGGTGTTCCAAGAAAACCAGGTATGACCAGAGATGATTTACTTGGTATTAATTTAAAAATTATCAAACAAGTAGGTGAGGGGATAAAAAAAACATCTCCTAATGCATTTGTAATATGTATTACTAATCCTTTGGATGTGATTGTAATGGCTCTTCAGAAGTATTCAGGTTTACCAAAAAAAAAAGTTGTTGGTATGGCAGGTATATTAGACTCATCAAGATTTATTTATTTTTTATCTGAAGAGTTAAAAGTTCCAGTCCAAAAAATTAAATCACTTGTATTAGGTGGACATGGAGACAGCATGGTTGCAATGTTAGAGTCTACAAAAGTAGAGGGAAAAAAAATTAGCGATCTTATAAAGGAGGGAAAAATAACTAAAGAAAGGTTAGATCAAATTGTAGATAGAACAAAAAAAGGAGGAGCGGAAATAGTAAAGTATTTAGAAAAGGGATCTGCTTTTTATGCACCTGCTGCATCAGGTGTAGAGATGGCTGAATGTTATTTAAAAGATTTAAAAAAACAGTTACCTTGCGCAGTCTATTTGAATGGAGAATATGGGGTTAAAGATATATATGCTGGCGTTCCAGTCATTATTGGGTCAGAAGGAGTTGAAAAAATTGTGGAACTTAATTTAGCAGAAGAGGAAAAAAAGAGCTTTGAAAATTCTATTAAAGCAGTAAAAGATTTATTTTCCGCTGCTCAAAAAATCGACCCTAGTCTAAACTAGTCTATTATTTTTTATAAACTGCGATAATACATTTACCAAAATTGTAGTTTGTAAAAAAGTCAACTACTATAGTTAGAGGCGTAAAAAATTTGTCCCATAATAAAATCTTGAAACTTGATGGGAATGTTTCTTTTTTGAAAAAAATTTTATTTAAATAATATAGAAGATAACCAATCGAGTCTAAAAATTTAAAATTTACAAGATTTAAATTAAAAAAATTTTTTTTAAAAAAATCTTTTTCATATCTTCTAAAGTGACCTACAGCTTTATCAAGATTGCTGTAAATTTTTGGATGAGCTGGGACCATTATAACCAAATGGCCACCTGGCTTCAATTTTTTTTCAGCTTCCTCTAATTCTTTTATGTCATCCTGTATATGTTCAAGAACATGAAAATATAAAATAGAGTCGAATTTACCATCAATATTATTTATAGAAGATTTTATTATATTTATTTTTGGTTTACTTCTAAATATATCTTTCAGGTTTGAAATATTCTTATCGTCTTTTTCTGTTAGAACTATATTATTTATTTCTTTGCTTAGGTAGTTCCTTGTAAAACTACCACAACCAGCTCCAACTTCTAAAACATCACCTTTAATGTATTTTTTAATTATTGATAGACAGTATTTAATATGAAAGTTTGCGTTATCAAATCTTTCTGTAGCTGTTTCAGGATAGTTTTGCATTATAAATTTTGTTATTTTAAAATAAATTATATATATAAGTACGAATGGTTATCTTACCTAAAAATAAATTTTTTAAAATATATTATTTCTATCTATTAGTTTTAGTTTTTTTTTCCTTTTTTATAAACCTTTATTATTCTAACCTAGGTGTTTTTCCAATCGATACTTTTTTACATTATGACAGTGCTTACAAAATACTAAATAACGAATATCCTATAAGAGATTATTGGATTGTTTCAGGTCTTTCTGTTGATATCATTCAGGCTTTGTTTTTCAAAATTTTTGGAAATAACTGGTTGGCATACACAATTCATCCATCCATTTTTAATTGTGTGATTACAGTTATGACTTACCATTTATTTATTAAAAATAAATTGAGTGAATTGAAATCATTTTTATTTACATTGAGTTTTGCTATTTTAGCATACACTATTTCAGGCACCCCATTCGTTGATCATCATGCAGTTTTCTTCCTTCTAATTTCTACATATTTAATAATAAGTAATATAAGGGAAAATAAAAATTATATCTGGGTAGCTGTTGTAATAATGCTCTATTTGAGTTTTTTGTCTAAGCAGGTCCCGGCAACTTACATAGCAATATCGTACGCTATAATTTTAACTTTTTTTTTACTAAAAAAAAAAAGATTCAAGGAATTAATCTTAATCCTTTTGAGCGCTTTAATTTTGTTTATTTTTTCCATAATTTTAGTAATTACAAATGGGATAGGTTTAAAAGAATTTTATGTGCAGTATTTAGCCTTTCCTAGCTCTATTGGGGAGTCAAGACTAGAAAATTTTGATGTAACTCTAAATAGTTTCTTTAATCATTACAAATTTATTCTTTTACCTCTTATTATTATAATTATTTTAAGAATAGATAAAAAAAATAAAAAATTAAAAATAAATTTAGAAAATAAAATTATTTTTTTTGTCTTAATTACTTTTACAATTTTTTTGGTTTTTCACCAGATGATGACTAAAAATCAAATTTATATATATTTCTTAATTCCTATTTTAATTGCTTTTGCTGAAATAGAAATGCAGCATCTAAAAATTGAATACAAAAAAATTTTATCGATCATTATGATCGGATTATTGGTTTTTATAACAACAAAGTATCACATAAGATATAATGAAAGTAGAAAATTTCATGAACTTGTATCAGTAAATTTAAAAAATTCTATTTTAGCTAATCAATTACATCCAAATTTACAGGGGCTTAATTGGATTTCCTCAACCTTTGAAGGTGAGCCTTCTGACGAGATGAAGATTTTAAAAAAAGCAATTGAAAGATTTCCGACTATATCAGAGGAAATAATGTTAATTACTCATTATCAAT
>CACIWX010000011.1 GCA_902590465.1 uncultured Pelagibacteraceae bacterium | reverse complement strand
TAACATACCTAACATAATGATCTCTGATTTATTTACATCTTTTAAATTTTTAATTTGATCATTTTTAGTTACACCAAAAATAACTCTCTTTGTGAGCCAAAGCATATATGCAGCTCCTAAGACAACTCCAAACGTAGCTAACATTGCAACCAAATAATTCTTTTGAAAGGTTCCTGTTAGAACTAAGAACTCACCTAAAAAGCCAGATGTTCCTGGAAGGCCCAATCCAGCTAAAGCAAAAACTATAAACAAAAAAGAGTATTTTGGTAAATAATTTACTAATCCGCCATAGGTACTGATCATTCTAGAATGTAATCTGTCATAAACAACTCCTACACAAAGGAATAGAGCTGCTGAAATCAGTCCATGACTAATCATCTGAAAAACACTCCCTTCAATTCCTTGTTTGGTAAATGTAAATATTCCAAGAGTTACATAACCCATATGAGCAACTGAGGAATATGCAATTAATTTTTTCATATCCTCTTGCATTAAAGCCACTAAAGAAGTGTAAATAATAGCAATAATACTAAGTGTAAAAATTAATGGTGTAAAAAATTCCGAAGCTAGCGGAAACATGGGTAAAGAAAATCTCAAAAAACCATATCCAGCCATTTTTAAAAGTATTGCTGCTAGTATTACAGATCCGGCTGTAGGCGCCTCAACATGCGCATCAGGTAACCAAGTGTGAACTGGCCACATAGGCATTTTCACAGCAAAAGAACTGAAAAAAGCTAACCATAATAAGTTTTGATATTCTTTAGGTATTTTAATTTCGTAAATTTGAGTTACATCAGTTGTTCCTGTTATCCAATAGATGGCAATAATAGCAACAAGCATCAAAACTGATCCCAATAGAGTAAATAGAAAAAATTTAAAAGCTGAATACACTCTTCTTGGTCCACCCCAAACCCCTATGATTAAAAACATTGGGATTAATCCAGCCTCAAAGAATAAATAAAATACAACTAAATCTAATGAGCAAAAAACTCCAATCATGAAAGTTTCTAATATCAAAATCGCTATTAAAAACTCTTTAACTCTATCCTTAACACTATTAATGCATGAGACGATACAAATAGGAGTTATTAATGTTGTAAGGACAATAAAGAGAATTGAAATTCCGTCTATACCGAGTTTAAATTTAATAAAATCATTAATCCAGGATTGTTCCTCTAAGAATTGAAAATCTGCTGATGCATAATCCATTGAATACCAAACAAATAGAGACAGTATAAATGTTGCTAAACTACTAAATAAAGAAATGTAAATTGCGCTATTATTGTTTTTTTGCCCTCTAGATATGAAAATAAAAAGAGAGCTTATTAATGGTAAAAATATAAGAGTAGATAAAATTGGAAAGTCCATTTTTAATTTAAAATCAAATAAGTAAGTAGAATTGATAAACCTATCAACATCACAAAAGCATAATCATATATAAATCCTGTTTGAAAAATACCTGCTTTGTCAGAAAGTTTTTTTATTAATTTTGAAATACCGTCAGGGCCAAATCTATCTATAAAACCTAAGTCACCTTTTTTCCAAAAAAAAGAGCCAATTTTTTTAGCAGGTTTCACAAATAATAAATCGTATAATTCATCTATATACCATTTATTAAGTAAAAAACTATAAAGTGGTGAATTGGTATTTTTAAATCCCTCTAGAATTTTAGTATTAGAAATAAAATAGTAATATGAGATCGGTATAGAAATTACTACTAATACTGGTGTTAAAATTAAAAACCATAAAGGGATCGGATCGTGTTTTATTTCATTTAGAAAAAATATTGACGACTGCCAGAATTCATTACTGTGATGACCAATAAATGTCGTTTTAAAAAAATAACCGGCAAAAATTGCACCTATAGCTAAAAATAATAAAGGACCTAACATTACAAAAGGAGACTCATGAGTTTCATTTATTGGTACTTTCAAATTATTATATGGACCGTGGAATGTTTTGAAAAATAATCTCCAAGAATAAATTGAAGTTAAAAATGCTGTAAAAATTCCAATCGTTGCCGCATAGTTTCCCAGGGAAGAATTTCTTAAATAAGCAAATTCAATAATTGCATCTTTAGAGTAAAAACCAGATAAAAAAGGAAATCCAGTTAACGCTAAAGTTCCTATCAACATAAAAATATAGGTATAAGGAAGTTTTTTTCTCACACCACCCATATTTCTTATATCTTGTTCATCTTTAAACGCATGAATTACAGATCCGGAACCTAGAAATAATAAAGCTTTAAAAAAAGCGTGAGTGAATAAATGGAACATTGCTACATGATAAGCACCTACACCTGCAGCAAAAAACATGTAACCTAATTGGCTGCAAGTTGAGTAAGCAACTATTTTTTTGATATCATTCTGAACAAGAGCAACTGATGCTGCAAAAATTGCAGTAATCATTCCAACTATTGTAACTAGGTTCAAAGCAGATTGAGAATATTCAAATAACGGAGAACATCTCACAACTAAAAACACACCGGCTGTCACCATTGTAGCTGCATGAATAAGTGCAGATACTGGTGTGGGCCCTTCCATTGCATCTGGTAACCAAGTATGTAATAAAAATTGGGCTGACTTACCCATCGCTCCAATAAATAAAAATAAACAAATCAATGTGATTAAAGTTGTCTCAAAACCAAAGAATACCAATTTTTTTTCAATAAATTGTGGAGCTAATTCAAAAACTTCTTGAAAATTTATCGTACCGAAATAAAAAAATATTAGAAAAATTCCAATCGCTAAACCAAAATCACCTACCCTGTTTACGATAAAAGCTTTTATTGCTGCGTTATTTGCGCTCTCTTTTTTATACCAAAAACCAATTAACAGATAAGAACATAGCCCTACTCCCTCCCAGCCAAAAAATAATTGAAGAAAGTTATCTGACACAACGAGAACTAACATTGAAAACGTAAATAAGGATAAGTAAGACATAAATCTTGGTTTGTGCGGATCATGGCTCATGTAGCCAATGGAATAAATATGTACTAATGCTGAAACAAAAGTGACAACCACTAGCATCACTGAACTTAAAGGATCAATATTTATTGACCAATTAGCAACAAAATTTCCTGAGCTGATCCACTCAAATATTTTAAAATTTCCGTATGTATTATTTTGAATTCCATTCCAAAACAAAATTATTGAAAACACAGCTGAAATACTTACGAATAAACTCGTGGTAATTTCAGAAAAATATTTAATTAATGATTTACCTAAAAAGCCAAGTATAGATCCAACTAAGGGTAAAAAAATTACAGCGTACTCCATTTATCCTTTCATTCCATGAATATCTTCAACTCTTATTGAGCCTCTGTTTCTATAATAAATAACAATTATTGCTAATCCTATTGCTGCTTCTGCTGCGGCCACTGTCAAAATTAACATTGTAAATATTTGTCCAACTATATCTCCAGAAAAAATTGAGAATGATATTAAATTTATGTTTACTGATAACAATATTAATTCAATAGACATTAATATTACTATTACGTTTTTTCTATTTAAAAAAATGCCAATGACACCTAAAAAGAATATTATTGCACCTAGAGATAAATAATGACCTAGTCCAATCTCAATCATCAATTTTTACTCCTTTATTACTCTCTACATCTCTTAGTTCAATTGACGATGATGGATTTCTGGAAATTTGATTAAAATAACTTTGTTTTTTTACTCCTTTTCTTTGTCTAAACGTTAAAAGTATAGCTCCTATCATTGATAGTAAAAGTATAATTCCAGCTAATTGAAAATATAAAATGTAATCAGTGTACATGACTAAACCTAACTGATGTGTGTTTGAAATATTGGATATATTTAAAGTACTGCTCGACATAAGATCATCTTTGTATTTCCAGCCACCAACTACTACTAATAGCTCTAAAAGTATTAAAACACTGACTATTAATCCTATTGGAATATGAGTTGATTTTTTTCCAATAAACCATGATTGTTTCTGTTCAGCTACGTTAAGCATCATTACTACAAATAAAAATAAAACTGCTACAGCTCCAACATAAACTATTAAAATAATCATACCTAAAAATTCAGCACCAACCATTATGAAAAGACATCCAACTGATATAAAATCTAAAATTAAAAAAAACACAGAATTGACGGTGCTTCTTGATGTGATTACCATTAAAGAAGAAAAAATTGCTATAACAGAAAAGAAATAAAAAAATACAGAATGAGCTAACATTTATCTATAAGGTTTATCTAGCTTAATATTCTTAGCCAAGACTGACTCCCATCTATCGCCATTGTCTAATAGTTTTTCTTTATTATAATAAAGCTCTTCTCTTGTTTCTGTTGCAAATTCAAAATTAGGTCCTTGAACTATTGCTTCTACTGGACATGACTCTTGACATAAACCGCAATAAATACATTTCAACATATCGATATCGTATCTTGTTGTCTTCCTGCTACCATCTGCTCTTTCAGCTGACTCAATTGTTATAGCTTGAGCAGGACAAACTGCTTCACAAAGTTTACAGGCTATACATCTTTCTTCACCATTTGGATATCTTCTTAAAGCATGCTCTCCTCTCATACGAGGGCTTATTGGGCCTTTTTCAAAAGGATAATTTAAGGTTTTGGATTTTTTAAACATTTCTTTAATGGCCATTAACAATCCTTTGATAAACTCAACTAAAAAAATAGTTTTAAAAATTCTGCTTAGAGTCATTAAAAATTTCCTTTTGGTAATTTATCAAAATAAAATAAAAAACTTGCGGTTAATACCAAATATATTAAAGAAAACGGAAGAAATATTTTCCATCCTAATCTCATCAATTGATCATATCTGTATCTTGGTACTATTGCTTTTATTAAAGCAAATAATAAAAATAAAAATAAAATTTTTAAAATCATCCAGATTGGAGCTGGTATTATATTAATTGGATAAATATCTATAATTGGCAACCAACCACCTAAGAAAAGTATTGAACCTATTGCACACATTAAAAGAATGTTTGCATATTCACCAAGCCAAAACATAGCATACATCATTCCAGAATATTCAGTTTGATATCCAGCCACTAACTCGGCTTCTGCTTCAGGTAAATCAAAAGGAGGTCTATTAGTCTCTGCTAACGCGGAAATAAAAAAAATCACGAACATTGGAAAAAGAGGAATTACGTACCATAATTCTTTTTGTGCCAAGACAATGTCTTTCAAGTTTAACGATCCAACACACAATAAAACATTAATAATTATTATTCCGATAGAAACTTCATAAGAGACCATTTGAGCTGCAGACCTAATAGCGCCTAAGAATGGATATTTAGAATTTGACGCCCATCCACCCATTATAATGCCATATACACCTAAAGAAGAAACAGCAAATAAATATAATATGCCGACATTAATATCAGACAATACTAATTCTTCACTCATTGGAATAACCGCCCAAGCAACTAAAGCTAAAGTCATCGTTACAATGGGAGCAAGTATAAATACCGCTTTATTGGCACTAGCTGGAATAATTATTTCTTTGAAAATATATTTTAAAGCATCAGCTAATGTTTGTAGTAAACCAAATGGGCCAACAACATTTGGTCCTTTTCTTTTTTGCACTAAACCCCATACTCTTCTATCCAACCAAACAATCATGGCCACTGAAACTAGTATTGGTACTAATAAAAATAAAATTTTATAAACTTCGCTTCCTAAAATTTGTAAATACTCCATCATTAATTATTTGTTCCATCTTTTTTAATTTTTTGACGAATTTGCCGACACTCGCTCATTGTTTTTGAAGAACGTGAAATAGAGTTTGTATAGTAATAATCAAGTTCTCTTACAAAAATTTTCTCACTAAAAAAACTTGTTTCAATATTATTTATTTTAATTGCTGATTTTTTTGGTAGTTCGTTTAACTCTGAATAATTTGGAACAACTTCTAAAATTTCTTTTCTTAGTTCATCAAAATTCGGTGTCTTGTCGTTTAAGTTTAATCTTTTTATAATTCGATTGAAAATTTTCCAATCTTCTAAAGCTTCTCCAATTGGATAAGATGCTTTTTTACCTTCTTGTATTCTTCCTTCGAGATTTTCATATAGACCATTTTGTTCAGTATATGCTGCGCTTGGCAAAATTAAATCTGCAACTTCTGCGCCTCTGTCTCCATGACTGCCTTGATAAACAATAAATTCATCATTTTTTTGAAATTCTAAATTATCAGAACCTAATAAATATAAAAGTTTGAATTTTCTATTTTTCAAATCATCAAAAAAAGATGAGGATTTATCTTTTTTATCTTGCAAAATTTTTAAATCTAAAAGACCAACTGTTGATGCATTTTGTACAAGTATATTTAATCCATTCCAGTTTTCATTAATTAAATTTTCTTTTATTAAAAATTTTTTAAATTCTTCAAATATATATTCTCCGCTTTTAAGCTCTAAAGCTGACTCTCCAATAATAATAATTGGTTTTTTTGCTGATAAAAGTTTTTGAGAAAAGTTATGTTCTTTATTAACAATTTTTTTAATATCTTCAGTGCTATCACCAATTATTTCATATTCATAAGTTAAGTCACCTGGATTTCCTATTGAGAAAATTGGGATTTTTTTTTGTACAAATGTTTTTCTTATCCTAGCATTTAAAATTGATGCTTCATGTCTTGGGTTGGTTCCAACTAGTAAAATTAGATCTGCGTCTTCAATTCCTGCTATTGAAGAATTAAAGATATAATTCATTTTTTCATCTGGATTTATGTAAAAATTTTTTTCTCTAAACTCTAAATTTTCACTTTTTAGTGTTTCAAAAAATTTCTTGAAGCTTAGAGCGTTTTCCATATTGATCATGTCGCCAATATGGCCAGCTATTTCATTTGGTTGAACTGAATGTATTTTATCAACTAAAAGATTTATTGCTTCATCCCATGTAGATTTTTGTAATTTATTATTTTTTTTTATATACGGAACATCTAGTCTTTGCTTTAATAAACCATCACAAGAGTATCTTGTTTTATCAGATATCCATTCCTCATTAATTTGATTATTTAATCTTGGTAAAATTCTTTTTACTTCCCAATTGTAAGTATCAACTCTTATGTTTGAACCTACTGCATCCATCACATCTACACTTTCCGTTTTTTTTAGCTCCCATGGTCTTGCTTCAAAAGCATAAGGTTTAGATGTAAGTGCTCCTACAGGGCACAAATCGATAACATTAGCAGATAACTCTGACTCCATGGATTTTTCTAAGTAAGTCGTTATTTCCATATTTTCACCTCTACCAATAGCTCCTATTTCTGGAACTCCGGCAACTTCTGTTGCAAATCTCACGCATCTTGTGCAATGAATGCATCTTGTCATTTGGGTCTTAATCAATGGTCCCATATATTTTTCTTTTACATCTCTTTTGTTTTCGACAAATCTTGATTTATCTACTCCGTAATAAAGAGATTGGTCCTGTAAATCACACTCTCCACCTTGATCACACACAGGACAATCTAGCGGATGATTAGCTAATAAAAATTCCATTACACCTTTTCTAGCTTTTTCGACTAAAGTAGTATTTGTTTTTATATTCATTCCCTCTGTAGCTGGCATTGCGCATGATGCGATTGGTTTAGGTGACTTCTCCATTTCAACTAAACACATTCTACAATTTCCTGCTATTGAAAGTTTTTCGTGATAACAAAATCTAGGAATTTCTACGTCCGCTAACTCGCATGCTTGGAGGACTGTCATTCCTTTTTCAAACTCAATTTCTTTTCCATTTATTGTTATCTTAGGCATTTTTATTCTCCAATAAATGTTGATCAACTAAATAAGGATTGTTCAATTTTTTCTTAATTAAAGGCTCTTCTCTACAACGGCTTTCCACTTCTTTCCTAAAATGTCTTAACAAACCTTGAACCGGCCAAGCTGATCCCTCACCAAAAGCACAAATAGTATGACCTTCAATTTGTTTAGTTACGTCAGATAGTAAATCTATGTCACTGAAAGTTGCTTTTCTTTTAACTACTCTATCTAAAATTCTCCACATCCAACCTGATCCCTCTCTGCATGGAGTACATTGACCACAACTCTCGTGTTTATAGAACCTGGCAATTCTAGCCATGCACTCGACAATATCCTGGTCTTTATTAATAACTACTACTCCTGCAGTACCTAATCCACTTTTATTCTCAATCAAAGAATCAAAATCCATTTTTAACGTATCACAAACTTTTTTTGGTAATAAAGGCATTGATGAACCGCCTGGAATAACTGCTTGAAGATTATCCCAGCCTCCAACTACTCCTCCTGCGTGCTTTTCTATTAAATCTTTTAGAGGAATTCCCATTTCCTCCTCGACGTTGCATGGAGCATTTACATTTCCTGAAATACAAAATATTTTAGTCCCAGTATTTTTAGGTCTACCTATCGAGGAAAACCACTTTCCGCCTCTTCTTAAAATTGTAGGTACAACTGCAACTGTTTCTACATTATTTACTATTGTAGGACATCCATATAAACCAACTAATGCTGGAAAAGGCGGTTTTAATCTTGGTTGACCTTTATTACCTTCAATGCTTTCCAATAAAGCAGTTTCCTCACCACAAATATATGCCCCTGCTCCATAATGAATATGAATGTCAAAATCCCATCCAGAACCACAAGCATTTTTTCCTAAAAAATTTTTAGCGTATGCTTGATCAATTGCTTCTTGTAATCTTTTACCTTCGTTAAGATACTCTCCTCTTATATATACATAACAAACATGAGCATTAATTGTGTAACCTGCAATTAAACAACCTTCGATTAATTTTTGAGGCTCAAATCTTAAAATATCTCTATCCTTACATGTTCCAGGTTCTGACTCATCTGCGTTAATTACCAAATAGTGTGGTCGTGAACCAACTTCTTTTGGAGCAAATGACCATTTTAAACCTGTTGAGAAACCTGCTCCACCTCTCCCTCTTAGTTCAGAAGTTTTTACCTCATTTATTATCCATTCACGACCTTTATTAATTAAATCTTTAGTATTTTTCCAATCATCACGCTTTAATGAATTGTCAATATCCCAACCAAATTCATTATAAAGATTTTTAAAGATTCTATTTTCTTTTTTAAGCATGTTTTTCTCCATTACTAATTAAAATTTTTTCTGGAGAAGTGTTTTTTCTCCCACGATATGAGCCAGGCTTTAAAGGTTTATCGTTTATTAAAGAAGTAAGTATTTCTTTTGTGCTTTTTTCATCTAGGTCTTCATAGTAATCATCATTTATTTGAACCATCGGAGCGCTAACACAGGCTCCAAGACACTCCACTTCCATCCAAGAGCAATTACCTTTTTTTGAAATTTCGTTTTCATTTGGAGAAATATTTTCTTTGCATAATTTTACTATTTTATCAGCGCCTCTAAGTAAACAAGGCGTTGTTGTGCATACCTGTATAAAATGTTTACCTACAGGTGCAAGGTTGTACATTGTATAAAAAGTGGCAACTTCATAAACTGATATGTAAGGCATAGCTAAATAATTTGCTATGTGCTTCATTGCTGCCAAAGGAATCCAATTATCATTTTGTCTTTGAGCTAAATAAAGTAAAGGCATTACTGCACTTTTCTTATTTTTCTCAGGATATCTTTTTAAAATTTCTTCAACCTTTTTTAAATTTTCATTTGAAAACTTGAATTCTTTTGGTTGGTTGTCATGTACTTTTTTTATACTCATCTATCTACCTCTCCAAAAACTATGTCTAGTGAACCAAGCACGGCTGGCACATCAGCCAACATGTGGCCGCGGATTAGGTAATCCATTGCTTGCAAGTGGGAAAATCCTGGAGCTCTTATTTTACATCTATAAGGTTTATTGCTACCATCAGATATAAGATAAACACCAAACTCACCTTTAGGAGCTTCTACTGCCGTATAAACATCCCCCTTAGGAACTCTATAACCTTCAGTGAATAATTTGAAATGGTGAATTAGCGCCTCCATAGATTGTTTAATATCATCTCTGCTAGGAGGAGAAATTTTATTATCAATAGAAATAACTGGACCTTTCGGCAATCTCTCAATACATTGAAGAATAATTTTCACACTCTCTCTCATTTCTTCTATTCTACAAAGATATCTATCGTAACAATCGCCATTTTTTCCAACTGGAATTTTAAAGTCTAAATCTTTATAAATTTCATAAGGTTGCGATCTTCTTAGATCCCATGGAATTCCTGAACCTCTCAACATTACGCCAGAAAAACTGTGATCAAGAGCCTCCTGCTTTGAAACAATACCTATCTCAACATTACGTTGTTTAAAAATACGGTTATCAGTTAGTAAGCCCTCCAGATCATCAATTATTTTCGGGAAAGACTTACAAAATTTTTCAATATCTTCTACAAGTTTCATAGGTATGTCTTTGTGTACCCCTCCAGTTCTAAAATAATTTGCATGTAATCTTGAACCTGATGCTCTTTCATAAAAAGTCATTAATGTTTCTCTTTCTTCAAAACCCCATAAAGATGGAGTTAAGGCCCCTACATCTAAGGCTTGTGTAGTTACATTTAAAATATGACTTAAAATTCTACCAATTTCACAAAATATTACCCTGATGTATTTGGCCCTTATAGGTACTTCAACATTCAGTAATTTTTCGGCTGCCAAAGCAAAGGCGTGCTCTTGATTCATAGGTGCTACGTAATCCAATCTATCAAAATAAGGCAAGGCTTGAGTATAAGTTTTTTGCTCTATTAATTTTTCTGTTCCTCGATGAAGAAGGCCTATATGTGGATCAGCTTTCTCAACTATTTCCCCATCTAATTCCAAAATTAATCTTAAAACTCCGTGTGCAGCAGGATGTTGTGGTCCAAAATTAAGGCTTAATGATTTAGTTTTTTTTACCATCTTTTTCTAAGTTTTTTATTTCTTTAATATAATTTGTTCCCTCCCAAGGGCTTTCGAAATCGAAATTTCTATAATTTTGTTCAAGCTTTACTGGCTCATAAATAACTTTTTTTTCTTTCTCACTGTACCTGACTTCGTTAAAGCCGGTTAAAGGAAAATCTTTTCTTAAAGGATGTCCTTTAAATCCATAATCAGTCAAAATTCTTCTTAGATCAGGATGGTTTTTAAATTTAATTCCGTACATATCAAAAACTTCTCTTTCCATCCAATTAGCTGATGGAAAAATTTTCGTTAAGGAATTTATTAGTTGACTAATTTGGAATTTAATTAATACTTTTATTCTTAAATTATGCTCATGAGACAAAAAAAGATAAACTAATTCAAATCTTTTTTCATTTTCTGGATAATCTACCCCAGCAATATCAATAAGTTGTTTAAACTTACAGCTTTCATTTGATTTTAAAAATTGAACTACATCAATTAAATCACTTTCATCAACTTCAATGAGCAATTCAGCGTTTTCAATTAACGAATTTTTTATTTTGCTTGATAGTTCTGAATTAATTAATTTTTCAATTTTCTGAATATTTAAAATCATTTTATCTTTTTATAGAACCTTCTCTTCTTATTTTTTTTTGAAGTTGTAAAATCCCATATAGCAATGCCTCCGCTGATGGTGGACAGCCTGGAATATAAATATCAACTGGAACAATCTTATCGCATCCTCTTACAACTGAATAAGAGTAGTGGTAATACCCTCCTCCATTGGCACAGCTTCCCATTGATACAACATACCTTGGTTCTGGCATTTGATCGTAAACTTTTCTAAGAGCTGGAGCCATTTTATTAGTCAAAGTTCCAGCTACAATCATGACGTCTGATTGTCTTGGTGAAGCTCTTGGTGCAGCACCAAATCTTTCAAGATCATATCTTGGCATCGAGGTTTGCATCATTTCTACAGCGCAACATGCAAGTCCAAATGTCATCCAGTGTAGAGATCCTGTTCTAGCCCAATTAATTAAATTATCGCTCGAGGTAGTTATAAATCCTTTTTCTGCAAAATCTTTTGCTAAGTCTTTAAATTCTTCTGGTATTTGTTTTTGTTTATCAGGACTCAAATTAATTTTTACTCCCATTCTAATGCTCCTTTTTTCCACTCATAAATAAATCCGATCGTCAAAACTCCTAAAAAAAACATCATCGACCAAAAACCTGTTGGACCTATTCCTCCCAAAGAAATAGCCCAAGGAAAGAGAAATGCGATTTCTAGATCAAATATAATAAATAGTATTGCGACTAAATAAAATCTAACATCAAATTCCATTCTAGAGTCGTCAAAGGCTTCAAAACCACATTCATAAGCTGATAGTTTTTCAGGATCTGGATTAGACGGGGATGCTAAGAAATTTGCAATAATAAAACCAATGCTTAAAAATAAAGCTATAAATAAAAATATTATTATAGATAAATATTCAGATAAAAAATTATAAATCATGTTTTCTATTAATACCTACCTCAATACCGTAGCTTGAGGATTCTTATATCAATACTAATTACTTATAACATTTCTTACCAAAGAGTACAGGACAGAAGGAAGCATAATTGTTGATGTAAAAATGTAGATTTACGACTTTTTAGATGAAAATCATTATCAAGTAGTGGCGGGAGTGACGGGACTCGAACCCGCGGCCTCCTGCGTGACAGGCAGGCGCTCTAACCAACTGAGCTACACCCCCACAGTTATTGAATTTAATGGTGGGCGGTAAAGGACTCGAACCTATGACCCTCTCGGTGTAAACGAGATGCTCTACCAACTGAGCTAACCGCCCTATTAAATAAAACCGAGATATACATTAAAAACTTTATAAAGTAAAAAAGTATTTAAATACTGATGTAATTTCGATAAATATCAGTATTATTGTAAAATTATGATTATAACTTGCAATTGTGGTCTAAAGAAATTTTCTCTACCAGATAATTCTATACCTGCAGCTGGACGAATGGTTCAGTGTGGTTCTTGTGGACTGAAATGGAAACAATTTCCTGTAAATGAAATTAATAATACTGAGCAAATTAGTAACATCAAAAATATAGCTTCAGAAACTAAGCAAGTTCAGCCAAAAAGGCAAAAGGTAAAAAAAGTAAAAAAAAATTCTGTTAGAAAACGAAGAGAAATAGATTTGTACTCTCCAGAATACTTAGCAAAAAAACATGGTATAAAACTTGGTAATGAAGAGATTAAGAAAACTTCGTCTAATGAAAAAGTATCACTAGGGTTCTATAATACATTACTGTTGTTTGTAGTATTGATTATTGTTCTCTCGAGAGGACTATATTTCTTTCAAGATTTCGTAGTTCAAAAATTTCCAATAACCGAATTTTATATAAATTACTTTTTTGAAAGTATAAGAAATATGTTTGAAATTTGGAAGAATTTAATTTCTAATTATTAAACTCTAGCTCTTTAATATTAACAAAATTATCAGACAAATCTTTATTATTTTTTTTAATATCTTCGTAAAAATTCCATGCTAATACTAAAAGTATATTGTTTTTATCTTTGATATAGGATTTATTCTTAATAGGTATTTTTACTCCAGGTATAAATTTATTATGTTTTAATTTATTATCTTCAACAATAAAATCGATTTCTTTAGTTATACCAAAAAAATTTAAAGCAGTAGTTGCTTTTGCTGGCGCTCCATAACCTATAATTGTTTTATTATTTTTTTTTAATTTGTTTAAGTTTTTTAAAACATTTTCTCTAATTTTATAAACTTTTTCTCCAAACTTTTGATAGGTTTTAAATTTTTTTATTCCGAAGATTTCCTCCTCTTTAAGCATTTTTTTAACGCTTTGTTCAATTTTAACTTTTTTATCTTTTTTTATATAAACTCTTATTGATCCTCCGTGTGTATCAACTTTTTCAGATCTAAATATTTTAGCTTTAAACTGATTAAAAAAATAAACTAATGATGTAAGAGACCAATAGTTGTAATGTTCATGATATATATTGTCAAATGTCAAATCTTTAAGTGTGTTCATTAAGTATTGAACTTCTATAATTATTGTTCCTTTTTTACTTAACAATGAAAACATACATTCTGCCATTTCTTTTAGTTTGTCTGAATGTGCAAAAACGTTTGAAGCTAAAATTAGATCTGCATTTTTTTTAATTTTTTTGATATTTTTCTTATCTAAAAAACCATTAAAAGTTTTAATTTTATTTTTATTTGCAAGTTTTGATAAATTTTTAGCTGGTTCAATTCCAAGCACTTTTTTAAATCCCAAATCTAAAAAAGGTTTTAACGCTACACCATCATTGCTTCCAATATCTATAATATAAGATTTTTTTTTATTCAATTTCAAATCTTTTGAATATTTTTTTGCTGCATCAACAAAATGATCTCTAAAAATTTTAGAAGTTGATGAAGTATAAAGATAATTTGAAAACATCTTTTTTGGGTCCACTGCAACAGAAAGCTGACAATTATGACATTTATTACAATAATTTACTTCTAATGGATAAAGTTCACAATTTTCTTTTTTTTTATTTATTAAATTGTTTGCTAAAGGCTGATACCCTAACGATACAACTCTTTTTAAATTAGTATTTCCACAAGATCGACATTCAAATTTATAACATTCTAATAATAAATTTTTTTCTTTTTCATCTACAAACAAGTGTCTAATAGTATGAGTTATTCCATAATTTTCATGATCCCTTTCACCTCTTACGAGATTTAAAAAAGTTGTATCTTTTGTAAAAACCATTGTATGAGCAACATTAGGTTTTATTATTGATAATTGCCCTGCGTTAACAACTTGTGTAATTTTTGGTGAATTTGGATTAATGATATCTTGGAAAATTTCAATTATTTGTCCTTTGGTAAATAAACATTTTTGCTCTTGCTGGGGATGAAAGTGATTTGCTCTAATTGTGCCTTTTTTAGATTCAATCATTCCTATTAGATTAATTGGTTCTGTTAATTCATGATTACTAATTACCCCTCTTTCATCAACAAATAAATTTTCTCCATCCTTCACATGCTCTAAATCTTTAATTAAATTTTGTTTAGACCATTTTTGTATCATTTCTTTTATATTTTGATCTAAGTTATATAAAAACTCAAAACCTGTATCTAAAAGTTTTTTATTTGATAATGAAAATCCTAGATTTGGAACCTCATCATTAGTTTCTTTTAATATTATTTTAGGGTTATGTTTTTTACAAACTTCTGCTACTTCTTTTACAGTCAATGTATCTTTGGTTAAGTTAAATATTTCAGAATTAATTTGATTTGTCTCTTCCATAAATTTAAAACATCTGGCTACATCAATTAGAGGAACAAGACTTTTGATTTGTCTTCCTCCTGCAAATAATTTTAATGTTCCGTTTTGTGAGGCTATTTTTGAGAATAAATTCGGCATTATATCAATTCTCATTGAGTCAGTAGAATAACCATAAACCGATCCAAGTCTTAAAATTATGTAATTTTTTCCTGATTTTTTTAATTGCTCTTCATTTATTGCTTTTGAAGAGGAGTAAGATAGAACTGGTTTAGTTGTTTCATTTTCTTTAATATCTTTTTTTACTTCGTTTATACCTTCGTAAACTACATGAGTTGATGGAAATATAATTTTACATTTATCACTTATAACATCTAATATATTTTGAGTACCTTGTTCACCAACCTCCTTTATTTTCTCATCTTGAGCTTGTGAGGACTCGCTCTTTGTTCTAGGTACGTTAGTTACACCAGCCAAATGATGAACCACATCAGCATCTGCACAATATTGTTTTATTAAATTTTTATCTAAAATATCACCTTGAATAAACTCCATATTCCAGTTTCGAATTTGATTAACTCTTTCTGAGATAAATCTATTATCAATTACAATAATATTATGATGCCAGCTCACACCAGAATATAATTTACAAAGCTCTGTACCAATGTAGCCTAATCCGCCTGTAATAATGATTTTTTTTTTCATAGAGATTTTCAATTAATATTTACTTATATTATTTTTTATTATAACTCAATTAACATGAATATATATGATTGCTTTATGTATTTTGATGAAGATTTGCTTCTAGATTTGAGACTTAATTCGCTTGATAAATTTGTAAAAAAGTTTGTGATTACTGAGGCAACTTATACCCACAACGGTACTAAAAAAAAATTAAATTTCGACATTAATAAATTTAGAAAATTTAAAGATAAAATTGAGTATATTGTTGTTGACAGGCAGCCTGATAATATTTTGAGTATGTCTAATAACGACACTAAGGAAAAAAGAGGCGAAAAATTAATTCTTAATGGGATGGCTAGGGATTATTTTCAACGTGAAAATTTATCAAAAGGCATTACTAAAGCTGATAAAGATGACTTAATTTTAATAAGTGATTTAGATGAAATTCCAAATCTAAATAAATTAGATTTTTCAAAAATAAATAACAAAATTTTAATTTTTGAACAAAAAATGTTTTATTATAAACTAAATCTTTTTTATGAAGATTATACTTGGTTGGGTACTAAAGGAGTTAGAAAAAAAAATTTTTTATCTCCACAATGGTTAAGAAATATTAAAGGAAAAAATTATCCTAAATGGAGACTTGATACTTTTTTTTCAAAAAAAAAATATTCTAATATATATTTTGTAAAGAATGCTGGCTGGCATTTTACTTGTTTAAGAACTGCAGAGGAACTTGAAAAAAAATTACTTAATTTTGCTCATCATTATGAGTATGAGGAAAGTGGTTTAACAATAGAAAATTTAAAAAAATTAATTTCTGAAAAAAGAGTGATGTATGATCATAACGTTGATCAAAGAGGATATAAATGGTCTGGTAAATCAATATTAAAAAATCTAGATATTAATCTTTTGCCTGAACATATTGCTTCTAATTTAGAAAAATACTCTGATTGGCTAGATTAAAAAAAAAATTAATGTGTACTTAATTCTTTTTTAAGTTTTTCTTTCTTTGATATTTGATCCACATCAACCCACTCGACTCTCTTAAGAGGCTTTGTAAGGGCTATTTTTAAAACCTCTTCAACATTTTTAACTGGGATTATTTCTATAAAGTCTAAAACAGTTTTGGGTACTTCTATTAAATCTTTTTTGTTCTCAATTGGAATTAAAACTTTTTTTATTCCAGCTCTATGAGCGGCTAATAATTTTTCTTTTAATCCTCCTATTGGAAGTACCAGACCTCTCAAAGTTATCTCACCTGTCATTGCCACGTTTTTATTAACTGGAATTTCAGTAATTGCTGAAATGATCGATGTCACCATTCCGATACCTGCAGAGGGTCCATCTTTAGGGGTTGCTCCTTCAGGCACATGAATATGAAAATCCTTTTTATCAAAAATTGGTGGTATGATTCCAAAGTCTAAGCTTTTTGATCTTATGTACGACTTTGCGGCTTTAACTGATTCTTGCATCACGTCACCTAATTTACCTGTAATTTGCATTTTACCTTTTCCTGGCATTACTGCGGACTCTATCTTTAGTATCTCTCCTCCAACTTCTGTCCATGCTAAACCTGTTACTACTCCAATTCTATTTTCTTCTTCGATTTCTCCATAATTAAATTTTTCTACGCCAAGTAAATTTTTTAAATCTTTTTCATCAATCGGGTTATTAACTTTTTCTTTATTATCAATTTTTTTAACCAATTTTCTTGCTATTTTAGAAATTTCTCTCTCAAGATTCCTTACACCTGACTCTCTTGTGTAGTGTCGAATTATTTTTCTATTAATATCTTCGTTTATTTTCCACTCATCATTTTTTAATCCATTGTTCTTACTTTGATTAGGTATTAGATATTTTTGGGAAATGTTTACTTTTTCATCTTCCGTATAACCTGACAATCTAATTACTTCCATCCTATCTAACAAAGGTGGTAAAATATTTAATGTGTTAGCTGTTGTTACGAACATTACGTCAGATAAATCGTAATCAACTTCTAAGTAGTGATCATTAAACTCTTTGTTTTGCTCAGGGTCGAGTGCTTCCAATAAAGCTGATGATGGATCTCCTCTATAATCGTTACCAACTTTATCTATTTCATCAAGTAAAAAAAGTGGATTTTTAGTCCCTGCTTTTTTCATCATTTGTATTATTTTTCCTGGAAGAGACCCTATGTAAGTTCTTCTATGGCCTCTAATCTCAGCTTCGTCTCTTATTCCACCTAATGAAATTCTAATAAATTTCCTATTAGTAGCTTTTGCTATAGATTTACCTAGTGAAGTCTTTCCAACGCCAGGGGGGCCAACTAAACATAAAATAGGCCCTTTCATTTTTTGTATCCTTTTTTGAACAGCTAAGAATTCGATTATTCGCTCTTTAACCTTTTCTAATCCATAGTGGTCTTCATCAAGAATTTTTTGAGCATTTTTTAAATCCGTATTAATTTTTGATTTGTTTGACCAGGGAAGTTCTGTCATCCAATCTAAATAATTTCTTACAACTGTAGCCTCTGCTGACATTGGACTCATTGACTTTAACTTTTTTAATTCTGACATACATTTTTCTCTGGCAAGTTTTGGCATTTTTGCCTCTGTAATTGCTCTTGACAAAGTTGTTAGTTCATCTTTTCCTTCATCAATCTCGCCTAACTCTTTTTGAATAGCTTTTAATTGTTCATTTAAGTAATACTCACGTTGAGTTTTTTCCATTTGATTCTTAACTCTTCCACGAATTTTTTTCTCAACTGATAAAACACTTGTTTCTTTTTCTATTAATTGATGGATTTTTTCTAGTCTTTTCTTTAAATCTAGAATTTCAAGTAACTCTTGTTTTTCAAATATTTGAATATTTAAATTTGATGAAATATTATTAGCGATTTGAGTAGGATCTTTTAAATTTTTTAAATTTATTGAACCATCATTCAAATCTTTTTTATTTAAAACTTGCAATTTGTCAAATTTTTTTATGAGACCTAAAGCTAGAGGCTCGAGATCTTTTGATACATTTGTATCTTCAGCTAATTCAACTTCACAATTTAAATAGTTGTTACTATTTTCATTGTGTTTTAAAATTTTAATTCTTTTTTCACCCTCAACTAAAACTTTTACAGTGCCGTCAGGTAATTTTAAAAGTTGCAAAACCTTACTCAAACAACCATATTGATATAAATCTTTACTTTCTGGATCGTCTACTTCAGAATTTTTTTGTGTTACT
>CACIWX010000010.1 GCA_902590465.1 uncultured Pelagibacteraceae bacterium | reverse complement strand
AAGAAAAATAATAATATCCACCCAGGATTACAAACTCAGATACCTTTGGAAATAAAAATATTCAAATTTGATAAATTTGAAGAGTTATGTAAATCAAATGTTGATCTAATAGTTCTTGGTATAAGCTCTAAAGGTATTGAATGGGTAGCAGATCAATTAAGCACACTTTTTAAAAATAAAGAAATCCCAAAATTGTTAATGCTTACAAAAGGTTTAAGTATATTTAATAACGAATACGAGCTGTTAGTTGATAAACTTGAAAGATTATTAAAAGATAGAGATATTGAAAAAGTAGACATTTCTGCTGTAGGTGGCCCTTGTTTAGCATCAGGTTTAGCAAATAGAGTCCATAGTAGTGTTGTTATTGCAAATAAAGATATTCAAACTGCGAAGAAAATTGCAGATATGTTAAATACAAACTATTATCACACTTCTCATTCAGACGATTTAAATGGTGTTGAAGTTTCAGCCGCGATTAAAAATATTTTTTCGATGGCAGTAGGTGCAGCAAAAGGACTATGTAGTCAAAATATTTCTGATGATGTAAGAGAAAAAAATTATTTAAACACGGCATCTGCTTTAATCAAACAGTCAATTCATGAAATGGAAATTTTTGTAGAACATTTAAAGGGTAAAAGAGAAACTGTTAAAGGTTTAGCTGGATTAGGTGATTTGTATGTTAGCTCTGGGGGCGGAAGGAATGCAAAAATGGGATCTTATATTGGCGAAGGACTAACTTTTTCAGAGGCTAAAAAAAACAAAGATGGAAAAAATCACAGTTGAAGGAGCCGACCTAGCAAAAGAAATTGCAAAAAAAGTAAATAAGGATTTTGATCAAAAAAAATTACCTTTAATGCTTGGTATGATTAATGCTATTGTTAATGATAAGAAACTTGAATTAGATTGGGAGTCGTTTAGATGAGAAAATATATTATCTCAATTGATGCTGGGACTACTTCTAATAGAACAATTTTATTTGATTTAAAAGGTAAGCCAGTTTTTTCTTCACAAAAAGAATTTACGCAATACTTTCCAAAGAGCGGCTGGGTTGAACATAATCCCGAAGAAATTTGGAGGACAACCTTAAAAACACTTAAAGATGTAATTCAAAAAGCAAAAAGACTAAGAGGTGAAATTTTAAGCATAGGGATAACTAATCAAAGAGAAACAACTGTTTTATGGGATAAAAAAACAGGCAAGCCAGTTTATAATGCAATAGTTTGGCAAGATCGCAGGCAAGAAGAGTTTTGTAAAAAATTAAGAAAACAAAATAAGGATACTATGATCTTTAACAAAACTGGTTTGCTAATTGACTCTTATTTTTCAGGCACAAAAATCAAATGGATTTTAGACAATGTTTCTAAAGCTAAACAGCTAATGAACAAAAAACAATTATTATTTGGAACAATCGATAGTTTTTTGATCTGGAGATTAACTCGAGGAAAAGTTCACGCAACAGATGCTACAAATGCAAGCAGAACAATGATCTACAATATAAGTTCAAATAAATGGGATGATACAATTTTAAATTTATTAAAAATCAAAAAACATATTCTTCCAGAAGTAAAAGATTGTGCTGACGATTATGGTCAAACTCATTCATCTATAACAGGAAAGTCTATACCAATAAATGGCGTAGTAGGGGATCAGCAATCAGCTACAATTGGTCAATGTTGTTTTGAACCTGGCTCTCTTAAAAGCACGTATGGTACGGGTGCATTTGTTTTACTTAATACAGGTAGTAAAAAGATTTATTCAAAAAATAGATTGTTAACTACAATTGCATATAGAATTAATGGTAAGACAACTTACGCTATGGAAGGATCAATTTTTATAGCAGGTGCAGGTGTTCAATGGCTCAGAGACAGAATGAAATTTTTTAAAAAAGCCCCAGAGACGGAAAAAATTGTAAAATCTTTAAAAGATAATAATAATATTTATCTAGTACCAGCTTTTACAGGACTAGGAGCTCCTTACTGGGACGCAAATGCTAGAGGAGTTTTAAGTGGAATAACTAGAGATACAAGTCCAAATGAAATAGTGAGAGCCACAATTGAAGCCGTTGCTTATCAAACATATGATTTATTTGAAGCAATGAAACATGATGGTTTGAGACCAAAAATCGTAAAAGTTGATGGTGGAATGGTTATGAATAATTGGTTTTCTCAATTTTTATCTGACATAGTTAATGTAAAAGTTTTAAGACCAAAAGTTCAAGAAACTACAGCATTAGGCGCAGCCTTTATGGCAGGCTTACAAATTGGAATTTACAAATCTTTAAAAGATATTTCTAAAAATTGGCATTTAGATAAAAAATTCTCACCTAAAATGAAAAATCCTTTAAGAAACAAACTTTTAAAAGGATGGTCTTTAGCAATTAAAAAAACTTTAAGCAATTAACACACCTTCAAGTTGTATAATTAACTAATAAACCGCTGTACACTTTAGGCTAATTTTGGTTCAATAATACATCATTAAAAACAACAATGGGGGAAATAACAATGTTTAAAACATTAAAAACTTTCTTAGCTGTTGCTGTGTCATTTTCAATCGTAACTATTTCTAGTGCATTTGCAGGCGGTCATTCGGCTGCAATCAAGAAATGGTCTAATGGAGAATTTAGTCTTTCAACTTTATCTGCAAAAGAGAGAGAGAAAGAACTAGAGTGGTTCCACAATGCTGCAAAGCCATTCAAAGGAATGTCTATTAAAGTATTGTCTGAAACTATTCCAACGCACGAGTATGAGTCAAAAGTTTTAACAAAAGCTTTTGAGGAAATTACTGGGATTAAAGTTAATCACCAGTTACTTGGTGAAGGTGATGTTGTAATGGCTGTGCAAACACAAATGCAAACTAACGTAAGTATTTACGATGCGTATATCAATGACTCTGATTTGATTGGTACTCACGCTAGAATGCAACAAGCAGTTAATTTAACAAAATGGATGGCTGGAGAAGGTAAAGATGTAACTTTACCAACTTTGGATATTGATGATTTCATTGGTAAACAGTTTACAACTGGACCCGATGGAGACTTATATCAATTACCTGACCAACAATTTGCTAACCTTTATTGGTTTAGAAAAGATTGGTTTGACAGACCTGAAATTAAAAAAGGTTTTAAAGCGAAATACGGATACGACTTAGGTGTTCCTTTAAACTGGTCTGCTTATGAAGACATCGCAAAATATTTTACAAATGATGTAAAAAATATTGACGGTGTAAGAATATACGGTCACATGGACTACGGTAAAAGAGCTCCTGACTTAGGTTGGAGAATGACTGACGCGTGGTTATCTATGGCTGGAGCAGGTGACGTTGGAAAACCTAATGGTATACCAGTGGACGAGTGGGGAATAAGAATGGAAAAAGGTTCTTGTAACCCAGTTGGCGCTTCTGTAACAAGAGGTGGAGCTGCTAACGGTCCAGCTGCAGTATATGCAATCAGAAAATGGGATGAGTGGTTAAGAAATTATGCACCTCCAGGTGCAGCGGCTATGGACTTCTATCAGTCTTTACCGTCTCTATCTTCTGGAAACGTTGCTCAGCAAATTTTCTGGTACACAGCGTTCACAGCATCTTTAGTAGGAAAAAATCCTAACAATAAAGTTGTAGACTCTAACGGTAAGCCGTTATGGAGAATGGGTCCATCACCAAAAGGACCTTATTGGGAAGAAGGCATGAAGCTTGGATATCAAGATGCTGGATCATGGACTTTATTTAAGTCTACTCCACTTAAAAATAGAAAAGCTGCATGGTTGTACGCTCAATTCGTTGTATCAAAAACTGTAGACCTTAAGAAAAGTCACGTTGGTTTAACTATCATTAGAGATAGTTCAATCGATCACAAATCTTTCACAGAAAGAGCTGATGCATTAGGTGGACTTGTAGAATTCTACAGATCTGACAACAGAAATATTTGGTCACCAACAGGTATTAACGTTCCGGATTATCCGAAGTTAGCACAAATCTGGTGGCAACAAATTGGAGATGTAAACTCAGGTGCGTTTACTCCACAACAAGCTATGGATCGTCTTGCAGAAGAGATGGACTTAGTTATGTCTCGTATGGAAGCTGCTGATAAAGGTAGTAACGCATACGGTGGATGTGGACCTAGACTTAATAAACCAAGAGAAGCTTCTTATTGGTTAAATAAAAAAGGTTCACCAAAAGCAAAACGTAACGAGAAACCTCAAGGAAAAACTGTTCCATACGCGAAAGCTTGGAAATAGTAAGAGGTTAATCTAAATTTAAAAGGGGGCACTTGCTGCCCCCTTTTTTTAAAACTAAATTACAAACTATGAGCCTAGAATTAAAAAACGTTGAGAAAAAAGTTGGAATAGAAACTCATATTTATCCTACAAACATCAAGTTAGAAAAAAATACTATAAACGTACTCCTTGGATCGACGTTAGCAGGAAAAACAACTTTAATGCAAATCATGGCAGGCTTAGACAAACCAACCTCAGGCGAAATCTGGTTTAATGGAGAAAATGTAACTGGTAAACAAGTTCAAAAAAGAAATGTATCTATGGTTTACCAACAATTTATTAATTACCCAAGTTTTACAGTATATGAAAATATAGCATCACCTTTAAAAATAACTGGTGTTAATTCAAATGAAATAAAAGATAGAGTTGGAAAAGTTGCAGAATTATTAAAATTATCTGCAATGCTTAATAAAAAACCCGACGAATTATCTGGAGGACAGCAGCAAAGAACAGCTCTAGCAAGAGCACTTGTAAAAGATTCAGATTTAATTTTATTAGATGAGCCTTTAGCTAATTTAGATTTTAAACTTCGAGAAGAATTAAGAGAAGAACTTCCAAAATTATTTGAAGATAGAGAATGTATAGTTGTTTACGCAACAACTGAACCATCTGATGCTCTTATGATTGGTGGCAATACAGCAACTATTCTAGAAGGAAAAATTATTCAATACGGAAAGACTTTAGATGTTTATAATAAACCTGAAAATTTAACTTCAGCAAAAGTTTTCAGTGATCCACCAATGAATATTGCAGAAATTACTAAAAGCGGTGATACCTGCAAATTAGCAGATAATAGTGTTCAGTGGAAATCAAATGTAAAAATTAAAGATGGAAATTATAAAATAGGAATTAGACCACATAACATAACAACATACAAAGAGGGAAGTAATACAGTTGAAATTAATGGTAAAGTTTTAATTTCAGAGCTGAGCGGTTCTGAAAGTTTAATACATTTTACAAACGGCAACTTAAATTGGGTTTCTTTATCCAATGGTATTCAACAAAAAAACATCGGTGAAAATACAAAATTATTTATGAATGTAGATGAATTTTTATATTTTGATAAAAATAACAGATTGGTAAACCATGGCTAAAATCACATTAAACAATTTAAGTCATAGTTATGTTCCCGATTATACAGATTCAGATTTAGTATTAAGAGATATTAATATTGATTGGAAAGATGGAGGAGCATACGCTTTATTAGGTCCTTCAGGATGTGGGAAGACAACACTTTTAAATATTATTTCAGGATTAATTAAACCTTCTAAAGGGGATATTTTATTTGATGATAAAAACGTAACATCTTTAAATCCAGTTGAAAGAGATATAGCTCAAATATTTCAATTTCCTGTCATCTACGACACAATGACAGTTTATGATAATTTAGCCTTTCCTTTAAAAAATAGAAATCTTTCTGATACAGAAATTGATTCTAAAGTTCGAGAAATAGCAGAAATGTTAGAATTAACATCAACATTAAACAACAGAGCCTCCGGTTTGACAGCGGACGGTAAACAAAAAATTTCGTTAGGCAGAGGATTAGTTAGATCAGATGTTAATGTAATTATGTTTGATGAACCTTTAACTGTTATTGATCCACATCTTAAATGGATTTTAAGATCTAAATTAAAAGAATTACACCAAAAAATAAATCGAACAATGATTTACGTTACTCACGACCAAACAGAAGCTCTAACTTTTGCAGATCAAGTTGTTGTTATGCACGAAGGGCAAATAGTTCAAACCGGAACTCCTGTGGAATTATTCGAAAAACCAAAACACACTTTTGTTGGCTACTTTATCGGATCACCAGGTATGAACATTTTACCTTGCCAAATAAAAAATGGGCAAATAAATTTTGCAGGACAAGAAATACCAAGTAATTTAAATATTAAAAAAAATAATTTTCAAACAACGCAATTAGGAATAAGACCAGAATTTATCAACTTTTCAGATAAAGGCATTCCTGTGAAAATAAAAAGAGTTAGCAATACTGGAAGACACAAAATAATTGATACAGAGTGTGCTGGGGGAACAATTAAAGTTTTATCTAATGCTTCTACAGAAATTCCTAGCGGAAGTGCCCATATAAACTTTGATAAAAAATATACTTACGTTTATGGAGATAACTGGATAATTGAATAATGAATAAAACTATAAATCAAAAAGCCTGGTTCTTTGTTGTTCCTGTTTTTGTCCTAGTAGCGTTTAACGCAGCTATTCCGTTAATGACAGTAGTTAATTACTCTTTTCAAGAGACATTCGGTAACAACGTATTTGCCTGGGAAGGAACTAGATGGTTTAAACAAATTCTGTTATCTGAAAGATTTCATGACGCTTTAGGAAGGCAAATTGCTTTCACATTTATAATTTTATTAATTCAGATTCCTCTAGGGATTGGTATCGCTTTAACAATGCCAAAAAAAGGTTGGGGTGTTCCAGTATGTTTAATTCTAATGTCGATGCCTCTTTTGATTCCGTGGAATGTTGTTGGTGCAATGTGGAATATATTTGCATTACCTGACATTGGTTTTCTTGGGTATTCATTAAATGCTATTGGGTTTGATTTCAATTTCACTCAACAACCTGGTGATGCTTGGTTTACTACAATCCTAATGGATGTTTGGCACTGGACTTCGCTTGTAGTGCTTTTATCTTATGCTGGATTAAATTCTATTCAACCAGCTTATTATCAAGCTGCAGAAATTGATGGCGCAAGTCGTTGGGCTACTTTCAGATACATTGAACTTCCGAAAATGAAAAAAGTTTTAACCTTAGCTATCCTTTTAAGATTTATGGATAGTTTTATGATTTACACAGAACCATTCGTATTAACAGGTGGCGGTCCAGGAAATGCTACAGCATTTTTATCAATAGATTTAGTTAAGATGGCTTTAGGTCAATTTGATTTAGGCCCTGCAGCTGCAATGTCATTAATTTATTTCTTTATAGTGCTTTTAGTTTGTTGGGTATTTTATAGTTTAATGATGAAAAATGAGGTGAAGTCATGAAGAAATATAAGTGGTTAGTACCGACACTTTATATAATCTTTTTGATGCTGCCAATTTATTGGTTAATCAACATGTCTTTTAAAACAACGACTGAGATTATAAATACCTATTCTTTATGGCCACGAGAATTTACGACTGAGAACTATGTAAAGATCTTTACAGATAGCACTTGGTATATGGGTTATGTAAATTCAATAACCTACACAGTGTTTAATACTGTTATCTCAGTGGCAGCTGCTTTACCTGCTGCTTACGCTTTTTCTAGGTATAAATTTTTAGGGGACAAACATTTATTTTTCTGGCTTTTGACTAACCGAATGGCGCCACCTGCTGTATTTGCTTTACCATTCTTCCAATTTTATTCATCAGTAAATTTATTTGATACCCATATCGCTGTTGCTTTATCGCATTGTTTATTTAATATTCCTTTAGCTGTTTGGATTTTAGAAGGATTCATGTCTGCAGTTCCAAAAGAGTTAGATGAAACGGCCTACGTAGATGGTTATTCTTTTAATAGATTTTTCTTTAAAATATTCATTCCTACAATTGCTGCAGGTATAGGTATTACTATGTTTTTCTGTTTTATGTTTTCTTGGGTTGAACTATTATTAGCTAAAACATTAACAGCTACAGAAGCCAAGCCAATAGCAGCGACTATGACAAGAACCGCAAGTACATCTGGATATGAGCTTGGTTTATTAGCAGCTGCGGGAAGTTTAACAATAATTCCAGGTGCAATAGTAATTTACTTTGTAAGAAATTATATTGCCAAAGGGTTTGCGATGGGAAGAGTATGATTTTTAATAGATTACACGCAGCTACTTGGGGAGATGTTGGAAAAGCAAAAGAAAAAGGTTTTTTTGATTTTGATTTATTTTCGTGGATGGCGTGGACATGGCAAACAGCATCATTCTTTATTTTCATAGCTCTTTGCATAACTGTAATGCTAATTTGGGAAAAATATTCTCCAGGAGGTAATCCTAGAAAAGGAATTTTAGGATTAGACACAACAAGAGGAGACAGACTTTTCGTTTCTTTATTAGGAAGTGCATTTATACATTTGGCGTGGCTTGGTCTAGTAGGCAGTATGTTGTGGATAGCAACAATTATTTGTGTTGCTTATTTTGTACTAGTGTTTAAATACGTATAAAAAATTATGGTTAAAGTTGGTATAAACGGGTTTGGAAGAATAGGTAGACTAATTCTAAGAGCTCTTCTAGAAAATTATAAAGGTAAAATTCAAGTTGTAGGTATTAATGATCTTGGCTCAATCGAAGCTAATGCACATTTAATAAAATTCGACAGTACACATGGAACTTTAACTCAGGAAGTTAAAACTTCATCTGAGGGATTTCAAATAGGAGATCAAAATATAAAAGTTTTTGCCGAAAGAGATCCTGCTAAACTTCCATGGGGTAAAATTGGTGCCGATGTTGTTTTAGAGTGTACTGGTTTCTTTTTAGATAAAGCTTCAGCAGGTAAACATATCGAAGCTGGTGCTAAGAAAGTAATTATCTCTGCTCCTGCTAAAGAAGTAGATTTTACAGTTGTTCAAGGAGTTAATAGTAAAGAGCTTAAAAATGAACACAATATAATTTCAAACGGATCATGCACAACAAATTGTTTAGCTCCAGTAGCTATGGTATTAGAAAATAGTTTTGGAATTGAATATGGATATATGACTACAATTCACAGTTATACTGGAGATCAAAAATTATTAGACACTCTACATAAAGATTTGAGGAGGGCTAGAGCTTCGGGTGATTCAATGATACCAACTTCAACAGGTGCTGCAAAAGCGATGAGCTTAGTTTTACCAAGTTTAAAAGGAAAATTAGATGGTACTGCAATAAGAGTTCCAACACCTAATGTTTCTTTGATAGATCTTACTTTTGTGCCTAACAAAGAAGTTACAGCTGACAGTATTAATGATGCAATGAGTAAAGCTGCTAATGGCTCTCTTAAAGGTATTTTAGCAACAAACTCAGCACCATTAGTTTCTAAAGATTTTAATCATAATCCGCACAGTTCAATTTTTGATTTAACTCAGACTCAAGTTATTAAAGGGAAATTTAGTAGAGTACTTTCTTGGTATGATAACGAATGGGGATTCTCAAACAGAATGTGTGATACGGCTATTCAAATTGCTGGCTTAATTTAACTTTTATTTTTTTCAGCTTCCTCAATTAATTTCAAAGTATCTTTTGGAATAATAGAATTTTCAGTTTTAGGAGTATTATTTACTGAAGTAATTTTTTTTTCTTTCTTAATTTTTTGAAGATCATCAATTGCACTTAGAATTTCTTCCACACTATAATTATTTTCCATTACGAACCTACTTTATAAAGTCTTATCATATTTGTCATACCTGCTTTTCCAAAAGGCAAACCAGCTGTAATCACAACGAAATCATTTTTTTTAATAAATTTAAGCTTTTTTATTATTTCTTTTGAAATAGACATCATATCTTTCCATCCTTGTGCATCACGACTATTAATAGATTGAACGCCCCAAAGTAACGAAACTTGTCTTGAAACATTTATATTAGGAGAAATAGTTAAAATTTTTGCAGCAGGACGCATTGCAGAAACTAATTTTGCAGATTTACCTGAATTGGAAAAAACAATAATCGCCTTAACGTTTGTATTATAAGCAATATCTTTCACTGAGAGCAAAATTGATTTAACAGGATCTTTATTAGAAATTATTGAATTTTTAAAATCTTCAATGTGTTGCCTTTTATATTTTTCAGTCGATAGAATAGTTTGAGTCATTGTTGAAACAGCCTGAGTTGGAAATTTACCTATAGCAGCTTCAGCAGACAACATAACTGTATCAGCTCCTTGAAAAATTGCTGTAGCTATATCATTAATTTCAGCCCTGGTAGCTGTATTATTTTCAATCATACTCTCCAACATTTGAGTAGCAACGATTACAGATTTAGAAAATTGGGAACATTTTTTTATTAAACTTAATTGAACTTTTGGTACTTCACTATGTCCAATATCTATCGCTAAGTCTCCACGAGCAATCATAATTGAGTCTGTAGCTTTAATTATTTTAGTAATATTTTTAAGCGCATGTTTATTTTCAATTTTAGAAATAATACCAATATCTTTTTTAATTAATTTTCTTGCCTCAAGTATTAGCTTTTCATTTTGAAGATATGAAAGTGCGATCCAATTGCAGCCAAGCTTAATTGCTGTTTTAATATCTTTTTTATCTTTAGAAGTTAATTTATTAAATGCAATATCAAAATTAGGTATATGAATACTTTTATTACTTTTCATAAAGCAGTTTTGACTTTTGCAAATTGTTGATACGGCTAGACCTTTTTTACCAGTTACAACAAAAGTAAATTTACCGTCATCAACTAAAATTTTATTACCTTTTTTTAATTTTTTGAGAATTTTTGGATAAGGAAAATTTATTCTAGAAAGATCACCAATATTTTTTTTTGAATCAAAAATATATTTTTGGTTATATTTAATTCTTTGACTATCTCCTCTGATATTTCCAACACGAAGTTTCACTCCTTGGAGGTCTGCAATTAAAGCTAATTTTTTATTTGAAGTTTTTTCTATTTTTCTAATTCTAGAAACAATTTTGTCTATCCCTTGTGTTTTGTGACTGAAATTAATTCTAAAAGCGTCAACTCCAAGACTCACTAGTTGTTTCAGTTTTGAATTGCTGTAAATAGCTGGTCCTAAAGTAGCAATGATTTTGGCTTTTTTTTCCATTATGAAATTTTTATGTTATAACATCTTTATCTCAAAAAAGAATATTTAAGAAAAATTTAAATAAAATGGCTGATAAAAAAATTGGAATTCTTACTAGTGGGGGGGATTGCGGAGGTCTCAATGCTGCAATCAGATCAATATTTTACAGGGCAAAAAATAAATATAATATGGACGTTTTTGGTATAAAGGACGGAACTGCAGGATTAATGAAAAGACCAGTTGCAGCTGTTCAATTAACTCATAAGACTTTTGGAGGATATCTTCTAAGACAAGGCGGTACCTTTCTAGGATCAACTAATAAAGGCAACCCGTTTAAATTCCCTTCTAAAGATGGAAAAAGTTTAGATAGGTCTAAGGAAATCATAGAAGGCTATCATCAATTGAAATTAGATGGTCTTATTATTATAGGAGGTGACGGCAGTATGCAAATTTTAAAAAGACTTGCCAAAGAGGGCGATATGAAAATTGTAGCTATACCAAAAACGATAGATAACGATGTTGGGGCGACAGAAAGTTCTATTGGATTTCATACAGCTGTTGATGTAGCAACTCAAGCTTTAGATAATCTTCAATCAACCGCAGCAAGTCACAGAAGATCTATGATACTCGAAGTCATGGGTAGAGACGCAGGTCATATAGCTTTAAACGCTGGTATAGCCGGTGGTGCTGACGTAATACTTATTCCTGAAATAAAATATTCTATTGATGGTATAATTAATAAACTTAATTCTATGAAAAAATACGACATACAACACTCTTTAATTATTGTTGCGGAGGCAGTAAAAAAAGAAAACGGTAGCACAGTTTTACATAAGTATATGGATGGAGAACAAAGATTAGGTGGCATAGGAGATTATATTGCACAAGAGATAATGAAAAAAACTGACGTTGAATGCAGAGTAACTTCTTTGGGACATGTTCAACGAGGAGCACCACCAACAGCAAGTGATAGAATTTTAGCGAGTGCCTTTGGAGTTTATGCCGTTGATTTATTAAATCAAAAAAAATTTGACAGAATGGTAGCTTGGAAAGATAGAAAAGTTGTAGATGTGCCTATTGATGAGGGAATAAGAACATATAAAAATGTTGAAAGAAAAGATTCTTTAGTAGAAACTGCATTATCTTTAGATATTTATATTGGGGATGATATTTAATGACTGATAAAAATTTAAATAAATATGCAACTAGACTTGTAAATGCATTTTTAAAAAATAAAATTATTTCACCTTTACCTTCAAGGTATACAAAAAAAATTTCAGAAGCTCAAAAATTTAGAAAATTATGCGAAAGTAAAATAAAAAAACCTATAAGTGGATTTAAAGCGGCTGGAACAGGTATTCCTGTTTTAAAAAAATTAAAAGAAAAGGAGCCATTTTATGCAACTGTTTATAAACATAACGTATTAAAAAATAAAAAAACAGTAAAAATAAATAAATTTACTATGGGTATAGAATTAGAAGTTTGCTACTTGATTAAAAAAAATTTCTTTGATTTAAAACAAAAAGTTACAAAAAAAAATATAAAAAAATTTATTACTCATATCGCTTCCTGTATTGAGGTTGTCGGCTATAGGCAAAAAAAGTCAGGCATTAAAAGTCTTGGTGACTTATGTTCTGATTTTGGAGCTAATGTAAAATTTATAATCGGTGCTAAAAAAAAATTTAAAAATCAAAACGTAAAAAATTTAAAAACTCATATTTTTAATAAAAAAATTAACCAATCAGTCTTCGGTAATACAAATACTGTTTATATCGACCCACTAAATTCATTGAGGTTTGTCTTAAATAAATTACAAAAAGATAAAATCAGACTTAACAAAAATTTTTATGTTTTCACAGGTTCTTCCGTTGGTGTTGTACCTATTTTAGGAAAAGGTATTTATAGTGGTGTGATAAATAAGATTGGAAGCGTATCAGCTAAAATTAGTTAGATAAAAAGTATCCACCAACTAAAATTACAGTTATAAAACTTATAAGTTTAATGTTTTTTTTTAGCTTAATTTTTTTATCCCCATTAAATTTTCTTTGAGACAGAAAATAAATATTAGCTTGAGCTTTATTTCTAAATTTTGGCCTAAGTGGATTGGGTATTGTCTTATTTTTTATAGTCTTAAATTTTTTAGGATTAATTTGAAGCATATTTAATTAAACTCTATTTTTTAAATGTAGGCAACTTTTAGTTGCGCTTATTGAAAACCACCTTTAAGTGCGACATTATTGCAAATGATAATCATTCTCAATATATTGTAAATGCAAATCATTATCAATCTAAAGAAGTGAAAAGGAAAACATGAAAAAAATGACATTAACTTCAGTATTTTTATTATTTGCATTTGTTTCTAATTTATTTGCCAACGAGGTAAATATCTTTAGTGCAAGACACTATGACTTTGATGTTCAATTATATGAAAAGTTCACGGCTAAAACAGGTATTAAAGTAAATGTCATATCTGGTAAATCCGGTGCTTTAGAGAAAAGAATAATAGAGGAAGGGGCAGACAGTGTGGCCGACCTATATATAACTGCTGATGCAGGAAGATTAGGAGCTTTTGAAGCTAAAGGAATGCTTCAAGGTGGGTTAAACACAGATGTAATAAAATCTGCAGTGCCAAGTAATTTTAGAACTTCTAAATGGACAGGTATAGCCAAAAGAGCAAGAATTGTTTATTTCGCACCTGAGAGAGTTTCAGGAGCTGAATTAGCAGGTTTAACTTATGAAAGTTTAGCTGATCCTAAATGGAAAGGCAGAATTGTTATAAGAGCATCAAACAATATCTACAATCAGTCATTAGTAGCATCTTTAATAAAAAATAACGGTAAAGCAGCTACAGCAGAATGGTCAAAAGGTATGGTGTCTAATATGGCTAGAGCTCCAAAAGGAAACGATAGAGCTCAAATACTTGCGGTAGCAGCAGGAGAAGCTGATATAGCTGTAGCTAATACTTATTATTTGGCGCTTATGTTATCAGGTAAAAAAGGACCTGAGCAACAAGCAGCAGCTAAAAAAGTAAAACCTTTCTTTCCTAATCAAGATGGTAGAGGAACTCATATGAACATTAGTGGTGTAGGACTTGTTAAAGGGGCACCAAATAAAGCTAATGCAATAAAATTAGTAGAATTTTTACTAAGTGAAGAAGCACAAAACCACATAGTAAATAATACTTTTGAGTATCCAATGATTGCAGGTGTTTCACCGCATCCATTAGTAGTTAATATGGGATTAGATTTTAAACAAGATCTTAAAACTAAAGTAGTTAACTACAGAAAATTACAAGCTGACGCTCTTGCAGCAATGACAGGCGCGGGTTGGAAATAAAATCTTTCTAAGGTGCTAAAAATAATGACAAATAAAAAACTTAATTTTTGGTACCTCAGCTCATTCGCAGTATCTTTATTTGTGGCAATACCTATATTAACTGTTTTCTCAAGCTATTTTAGTTCTACTAGCGAGTATATGGAACTTTTAAAAACAACTTTTTTAAAAGATTACATTATTAATTCTGCAATAATATTAATTGGAGTTTTATTTTTAACATTTATTCTTGGAGTGCTTTCAGCATACTTTGTATCATTTTATAATTTTTGGGGAGTAAATTTTTTTAAATGGGCATTAATATTATCATTTGCAGTTCCTGCTTATATTTATGCGTATTCATTAACAGCGTTTTTTGAAAATTATGGTTCTTTATTTTCGTTATTAACCTTGGTATTTGGTGAACAAAACTATAATCAATATATTCCAAAATTTGATGGAATGTTCGGAGCTATCATCTCAATGTCTTTTTCATTATTTGGATATGTTTATGTTTTAACTAGAGCCTCTTTTTACCACCAATCTAACAATTTAATTGAAGTTAGTAAAAATTTGGGATTAACAGCAAGCGAGAGTTTTTTTAAAATAATATTACCTTCAGCTAGACCTGCAATTGTAGCTGGATTATCCCTAGTAGCTATGGAATGTTTGTCTGATTTTGGAACTGTTTCTTTTTTTAGTGTTTCTACCTTAACAACAGGAATTTATAACTCTTGGTTAGCCTTTGATGATTTGAATACAGCCAACCAATTATCATTTATTCTTTTGATTATTATATTGTCATTATTTTTAGTTGAAAATTATTCTAGGGGAGGAGCAAAATATCATCAAAATACTAACGCAGGTTTTCGTAAAATACCAAGGATTGAGTTAAAAGGAACAAAATCCTTGTATCCAATACTCTTTTGTTCATTCATTTTTTTGTTGAGTTTCATATTCCCATTAAGCCAGATGATATACTGGACAGCTAAATTTCCTAAATATTTTCAAGACACAAACATACTAGAATTAAATCTAAATACACTCTTATTAGTGTTTTTAGCCAGCAGTATTTTAATTTGTTTAGCCTTTTTGATTAACTTTGGAAACAGAATATCAAAAAGCAAAATTTTAGATAATTTAAGTATGTTCTCAATTTCAGGCTATGCAATACCTGGAGTAATTCTAGCTGTAGCATTTATTTCTTTCTTTTCTTGGTTAAGTGATATTCTTACAAATAATTTTAATTTACCTAGTATTAAAGGTATTTTTATAGGTTCAATATTTGGATTGATAGCTGCATATTTCATTAGATTTTATTCTCTTGCGTTTAATGGAATTAAATCTAGCTATCTTAAAATTAATCAATCTATAGATGATAGCTCATATTTATTAGGGTATTCAAAATTTAGAACATTCAGGAAAATACATTTTCCTAATTTGAAAAATAGTATTTATTTAATTAGTATTTTAATTGCCATTGAAATTATCAAAGAATTACCGATTACTTTGATCCTAAGACCATTTAATTTTGAAACATTCGCAACTAAAGCATATGCTTATGCATCACAAGATTTACTAGAAGCAGCAGCCTTGCCTTCATTATTTTTGATTTTTTGGTCGGCTATTTTAATATTTTTTACCTCCAGGCATATACTTTCTGAAAAATAATATTATATTGCATATATGTCTATTAACTTTCTTGAGATTAACAACGCAACTTTTGTTGCTAGTAAAAAAAATAAAGTTTTAGATTTTAATCTTACAATCAAAAATGAAGGTGACATCATTTGTCTCTTAGGACCCTCTGGTATAGGAAAAACAACAATTTTGAGATCCATCGCTGGATTACAAAAGATTCCTAAAGGAAAAATTTTTCTAAAAGGAAATCTTTTATCATCTGAGATCGATCATGTTGAACCTGAAAAAAGAAATGTAGCCCTTTCATTTCAAGATAACAGTTTATTCCCACATTACACAATTTTAGAAAATATTAATTTTGGTGCAAAAAGAAATAAAAACGCTAATTATAACTTTGAGGCAGACGAATTAATTAAACTCCTGCATTTAGAAGGTTTAGCTGAAAAATACCCTCACCAAGTAAGTGCTGGCGAAGCACAAAGAGTTTCACTGGCAAGATCATTAATGTCAAAACCAGATTTACTTTTGCTTGATGAGCCTTTTTCGAATGTAGATGAAAGCCTAAAGGTTGAATTGCAACAAAATATAAAAAAGATTTTAAAAGAAAAGAAAATAACAACAATCATAGTAACTCATGACTCCTATGAGGCGTTTTACATGGCTGATTATTGCGGGATACTCTTAAGTCAAACCATGAAACAATTTGATACGCCATATAATATTTATCATTACCCAAACTCAATCGAAGTGGTTAATTTTTTGAATAGAGGTATACTTGTGGATGCTAAGGTTTTGGATGAAAGCAGCGTGGAACATAAATGTTTAGGGGTTATTAAGGGAAATTTTGTAAAAAAATATAAAAAAGGTACAGCTGTTAAACTTTTAGTACAACCAGATGATCTAGAACATGATGACAAAAGTGATTTAAAATTGGAAATAATTGATAGAAAGTTTAGAGGAACAAATTTTATTTATACTCTTAAAACTAAAAACGATGATTTAATACCTGTATTTGTTCACTCTCATCATATTCATCAACATGAGGTTGAAGAAAAATTTGGAATTAAAACACCGATTTATATTGACCATCTAGTGTGTTTTTAAGTAAAAGATAATATTTATGCGCCCTTAGCTCAGCTGGATAGAGCATCGGTTTTCTAAACCGAGGGTCGTAGGTTCGAATCCTTCAGGGCGCGCCATTTTATGACTGATAATCAAACTAGTAACTACGATATTAGTGAAATTGATGGTGTTATAACCTTCAAAAATAAAAATACCACAATAGGTTTCATTCGTTTTAATAATAAAGGTGAGGTAGAATACATTTTTGTAAACCCTGCCTTTAGAAAACAAGGTTTAGCTAAGAAACTTTTAAAACTTACAAAAGAGAGAACTGGAAAAGATTTGATACCACAACAACCAATTAGCCCTTTAGGCAAGAAGTTGTTTAATATAACTTAACATATTTATGATCAAAAATATTTTAATTACTGGTGGTGCTGGATACATAGGATCTCACGTGACTGAGATTTTGTTAAAAAAATATAAAAAAGTATTTTTATTAGATAATTTATCTACTGGACATCGTAAATTAATTAATAAAAAAGCAAAATTTTTTAAATTAGATATTCATAGAAAAGATAAAGTAAGAAAAATAATTAAAAAAAATAAAATTGACTCAATAATTCATCTAGCAGCTAATTTAATTATTGGTGAAGGTCAAAGAAAACCAAAAAAATATTACAAAAATAACGTCTTAGGAACTAAAAATTTGCTTGAAGCATGCAAAGATACTTCTGTAAAAAATTTTATTTTTTCTTCTACAGCAGCTATCTATAAAGAGGGTCAATACAAAGTTTCGGAAAAATCTATAATTAAGCCTAAAAGTATTTATGGTAAAACAAAAATAAAAGCTGAAAATTTAATTAGAAATTTTTCAAAAAAAAATAAAATCAACTATGGAATATTAAGATACTTTAATATTGCAGGCTCTAGCCCATCAGGAAAAATAGGTTTAATTAACAAAAATAGTGATCATTTATTTAAAAATTATTCAATAGAAATATTAAAAAAGAAACCAAAATTAAAAATTTATGGAACAAATTACAAAACTAAAGACGGATCTTGCATAAGAGATTTTATTCATGTTTCTGATATTGCAGAAATCCATTATCTAGTTTTAGAAAAAATTAATAAATTGAATATTTCAAAAATATTAAATTGTGGATATAATAAAGGAATCTCAGTACTGCAAGTTGCTAAAGAATTTAAACGTCAATCTTCTAAAAAAGTTAATATCATTGAGACTAAAAGACGGAGAAATGATTTAATAAAAATAATTGCCTCTAACAAAAACTTAAAAAAATTTATAAATTGGAAACCGAAGTTTAATAATTTAGGCAAAATGGTTAAAAGCTGTATAGTTTGGGAAAAAAAAATTAAATAAAATGAAAAGTTATAAAATAGCATCAATCGCAGGAGACGGTATTGGTAAAGAAGTACTACCTGAAAGTTTAAAGATTTTAAAAGAAACTGCGAAAAAACATCAATTTAAAATTCAATTTGATGAGTTTGAATTTGCTTCATGTGATTACTATAAAAAGCACGGAAAAATGCTACCTGATGATTGGAAAGAAAAAATTGGATCTCATGACGCAATCTTTTTTGGAGCAGTGGGGGATCCCTCAAAAGTACCAGATCATATAAGTTTATGGGGATCTTTATTAAAATTTAGAAGAGAATTTGATCAATATGTAAATTTAAGACCTGTTAAATTATTTAACGGAGTACCGTGTCCTTTAGCAAATAAAAAACCAGGTGATATAGACATGTTAATAGTAAGGGAAAACACTGAGGGAGAATATTCCTCAGTTGGTGGCAGAATGTTTAAAGACTCAGAAAGAGAAATTGCCGTTCAGGAAACAATAATGTCTAGACAGGGCGTTGATAGAGTTCAAAAATATGCATTTGAATTAGCTAAATCTAAAGGAAGAAAAAAAGTAACCAATGCAACAAAGTCAAATGGTATTTCAATTACAATGCCATTTTGGGATGAAAGATTTGATATTATGAAAAAAAATTATCCTGAAATCAAAACTGATCAATTTCATATTGATATTTTAACTGCTAGATTTGTTTTAAGCCCTGAGTGGTTTGATGTAGTGGTAGCATCGAATTTGTTTGGAGATATTTTATCAGATTTAGGTCCAGCTTGTACTGGCACCATAGGTATAGCACCATCCGGAAACATTAATCCTGAAAAAAAGTATCCTTCATTATTTGAGCCAGTTCATGGCTCAGCACCGGATATCGCTGGAAAAGGTATAGCAAATCCAATTGGGCAAATATGGTCTGGTGCATTAATGCTTGATCATTTAGGAGAAAAAGAAGCAGCTAAATCTATATTAAATTCAATTGAAAAAACTTTATTAGTTAAAGAAAATCGAACAAAAGACCTTCACGGTTCTAGCAATACAATACAGTGTGCAAAAGCAGTTCTATCCAACATAAATTAAATGTCCAAAATATTCTTACAAGATTCATTTAAAGAATTTTGTGAAATTAATAATTTCGAAGTAAATGACCAACAAGTAAAAATTATTAATTCACTAGAAAAATTTTTAAATAATAGAGAAACAATTTTAAGCAGATTTATTAAAAGACAAGAAAGACTTTGTTTTTACCTTCATGGCGCAGTAGGGGTAGGTAAAACAATGTTATTAAATTTTGCGTTTGATAGGTTAAAAATTAGAAAACTTAGACAACATTTTAATGAGTTCATGATAAATTTT
>CACIWX010000009.1 GCA_902590465.1 uncultured Pelagibacteraceae bacterium | reverse complement strand
AAATGGAATTATCTGGTCGTCATGTTCCCCAGACTTTGGAACCCAAGGAGTTATAGATAGATTTAAACAAATTGAACCTAGTATTTTAATTACTAGTGATTACTATTTTTATAATGGTAAAAAAATAAATATTCTTGAAAAAATTGAAAATATTTTAAAGCAAATTCCCTCGATAAAAAAAACTTTAGTGTTTGCATATAATAAGAAAGAAGAGATTAATCTTCAAAATTATACAAACTTTGATCAAGTTTTAGAAAAAGAAAAAATGGATGAAACTTTTGAACGATTTGAATTTAATCATCCTATTTATATTCTCTATTCAAGTGGTACCACTGGAAAACCAAAATGCATAACACATGGAGCTGGAAACGTTTTAATTGAACATAATAAAGAATTCATGCTTCATTGCGATATCAGAGATAATGAAAGATTATTTTATTATACTACTACAGGCTGGATGATGTGGAATTGGTTGGTTGGAGGATTAGCAACAGGTTCTTCTATATTTTTATTCGATGGGGCACCTGTATATCCAAAAATAGATGTTCTTTTAGAGTATTGTCAAAACAAGAAAATAAATCTTTTTGGAGTTAGTGCTAAATACATCGATCATTTAAAGAATGAAAAATATAATAGTAAAAATCTAGATCTAAGTTCAATAAAAATAATAACTTCAACAGGCTCTCCCTTAGCTGAGGAAAGCTTTAAGTATGTGTATGATAATTTAAAGAAAGATGTTCATCTTGCCTCTATTGCAGGAGGAACAGATTTAGTTGGTTGTCTTGTTTTAGGAAATCTTTACTCAAATGTATATATGGGAGAAATTCAAGGTCAAAGCTTAGGTATTGAAGTGGATGTTTTTACAGATGAGGGAAAAAGTGTAAAAGAAGGAGAGAAGGGGGAGCTTGTAGTTAAAAAACCTTTTCCATCCATGCCCGTAAAGTTTTGGGGTGATGATGACGGACAAAAATATCACAAGGCTTATTTCAATAAATTTGAAAATATTTGGCATCATGGTGATTTCATTGAGCGAACTATAAATAATGGTTTTATCATGAGAGGACGATCTGATGCTACGTTAAATCCCGGAGGCGTGAGGATAGGAACATCAGAAATTTATCAGCAAGTTGAAGACATTGATTTCATTACTGAAGGGTTAGTTGTTGGGCAAGATTATAACGATGATATAAGGATTGTCTTATTTATTACTACAAAAAACAATGAAGAGTTAGATGATGAAAAAATAAAAAAAATTAAATCAAAAATTCGAAAAAACTGCTCCCCAAAACATGTTCCTTCAGTGATTATTAAGGTGCCAGAAATCCCTAGGACAAAAAGTGGTAAAATAGTTGAATTAGCGGTTAGAAAAGTAATTCATGGAGAAACTATCAATAATATAGAAGCTATAGCCAATCCAGAGAGTTTAAAATTTTTTGAGAATTTGCCACAGTTAAAATTGTAGCGCGTCATTTTCAAGTATTCATTTTGATTAGGTAACAGATTAACGTTTTAATAAGCTCGGCTCTAACCCCTGGAACTCCTTAAAAAGGTAGTTAGGGCTGAGTGTTAAAGAATTTTAGCACAATTTTTATGAAGCATAGAATGCAATTCAATTAATTTATCAAAATTTTTATTGTATCCCCCACCTAAAACACCACATAAAGGAGTATTTTTTGTGTAAAAATTTTCAATTACTATTTGATCTCTTTTATTAATTCCATCGTCAGTAATTTTTAGTTTGCCTAAACGATCTTCAAAATGAATATCAACTCCAGCTACATAAAATACAAAATCATATTTATTTTTATTAAGTTCTTTCAAATTTTTATGAAGAATATTTAAATATTCCTCGTCTTCCATTTTGTCTTTGAGCTCAATATCAATATCACTCTTTGATTTTTTTGCCGGGTAATTAGACGCACAGTGCATACTAAATGTAAGAATATTTTTATCATTTTTAAATATTTCTGAATTACCGTTTCCTTGGTGAACATCTAAATCGATAATAAGTATTTTTTTAGCATAGTTTTTATTTTTTAAATAATTTGCTGCTACAGCGACATCGTTAAAAACACAATAACCAGCGCCACAATCAAATGTAGCATGATGACTACCACCTGCGGTATTACATGCTAGCTTTGAAGCTAAAGCAAGTTTACTAGCAAGAACAGTTCCACCAGTTGCAACAAAGGATCTTCTCACAACACTATCATTGATTGGAAAACCAATTTTTTTCTGAAGTTTCACATCTAAAGTCTTATTTCTAATATGATTTATATATTCCAATGAATGTGATGTTTTCATTGTTTTTGTAGAGCATTCTTTAGGAATATAAAATTTTTTTACTACACCTTCTTTTATTAAATGTTCAGCTAGAGCACCAAATTTTTGTATAGGAAATTTGTTGTCATCATTAATTTTAGCTACGTAATCAGGGTGATTAACAACGGGTAGTTCCATTGAACAACAATTTATCTTTCAACACACATTGCAATACCCATGCCACCACCGATACAAAGAGTTGCTAAACCTTTTTTTACATCACGCTTGATCATTTCATGTATAAGAGTAACTAATATTCTAGTTCCTGACGCTCCAATAGGATGACCTAAAGCAATAGCTCCACCATTCACGTTAACTTTTTCCTCAGGTATTGAAAGTGTTTTTAAAACAGCCAAACTTTGAGCAGCAAAGGCTTCATTAATCTCAAATAGGTCGACATCTTTTACATCCCATCCAGCTAATTTTAAAGCTTTTTTGGAAGATGGTATTGGACCAGTACCCATTAAAGAAGGATCTACTCCGCAACTGGCCCATGATTTAATTGAAACCAATTTTTGAATACCTCTGTTTTTTGCCTCGATAGCAGACATCAACGTTACAGCTGCAGCACCGTCATTTATTCCAGAAGCGTTTCCTGCAGTCACGGTTCCATTCGACTTAAAAACTGGTTTAAGTCTGGATAAAGCATCCAAATTTAAACCTTCTCTTGGATGTTCATCTTTCTCAAAATTTATCTCAGCTTTTTTAGATTTAATTTTAAAATTAACTATTTCATCATTAAATTTATTTTTTTTTTGAGCATCAAGCGCTTTCTCTTGAGATTTTAAAGCGAACTTATCTTGCTGAATTCTCGTTATTTGAAATTTTTCTGCTACATTTTCAGCTGTTACACCCATATGGTATCCATGAAAAGCATCCCATAAACCATCTTTAATCATAGTATCAATTAACTCAGTATCACCTAATTTTTTTCCTTCTCTTAAATGTATTGCATGTGGAGCTAATGACATATTTTCTTGTCCGCCAGCAATGACAATTTTTGAGTCACCTGATTTAATACTTTGATAACCAGAAGCAATTGATCTTATACCAGACCCACAAACCTGATTTACTAAATGTGCAGGCTTTTCTTTTGGAATTTGTGATTTTATTGCTGCCTGTCTTGCTGCGTTTTGACCTGTTCCACCAGTTAGAACTTGCCCCATAATTACTTCATCAACATCAGCTGAAGATAGTTTAGCTCTTTTGATTGACTCTGAAATTACGTTTGAGCCTAATACAAAAGCTGGAATATTTTTTAAAGATTTTCCTAACGACCCGACAGCAGTTCTACAGGCAGAGGTAATAAAAATATCATTCATTAGTTCAATTTATATTTTTAAGTTTTATTTTCAATCAAAATTTCTCTTCTTGTAATTCCAACCAATATAGATACTAATAAAAATATATAAGTTGCATTGCCAGTAGTAAAAAAACTTCCAGTGCTTTTTAAAGGAAAAATTTCGGCTATAAAAAGAAAAATAAAAGGTATTATGATATTGTTTGATTGAAGGCTCGACTTGGTAAAATATTTTTTCCAAAAAGTTAAAAATATTATCTGAAAAAAAATTATCATTAAAATTATAAAACCAATTAACCCCGTTTCAGTTAAAATTTCTAAATAATAATTGTGCGGGTGCATGTTACAAATAAATTTTGTATCTTTATTTATATTTGGTCTCACATGACAATAGTATCTAAAATTTTTAATACCACCACCTATATATTTATTTATTAACCACGTGTCATAAAATGTTACAAATTCTCTTAGATATCCCGGAGCTCTTTTGTTTTCAAAATCTTTGTTAATAATTAAATTTGTCATTTTTGAAACTTGATTATAAAAAACTGTAAAATTTGATTTAACTACATAATTATAATTAAAAACAAAATAAAAAATTATTGAAAATAAAACAATAAAAGAAAGAAAATATTTACGTGTTTGTTTGTGGAAGATGATAATTAAAAAAATTGTGAAAACGAAAATTAGTAAAGGCATTCTGTTTCCAGATAAAAAAATTCCCAATAAAAAAATTATAAATAAAAGTGGAATAATATATTTAAAAAATTTACCTAATTTTTCCGCAAAAAAGACAGGAATAAGAAAAAAAGAAAATAATGAAAATCGTTGTATAAAACCACCCGCAATTAACTCATCGCCAAATGGCCCACCTAATCTTCTAGGTAAGGTTGGCTTAAAACCAAAAATATCTTTTCCATAATGCGACTGATAAAATAAATCAAAACAAACAAACAATGAGGCTAATGTAGAAAAAATAAAGAAAAGATTTAACTTCAAAATATTTTTTTCTATTAGAAATCTTAATGTTAAATATAATAGCAAGTATTTAAGAAAAAGTAGAGACTTGATAACTGTTCCAAGAGGAATTTCTTTCCAATATAAATTTTCTTTAAAGAAATGATAATCGTTAATTATTGCTGTGAATATAATAAAAAAAAAAAATAAAAAGAAAATTTTATCTAGAAAATGATATTTAATATTTAAGAAATTCTTACCAAACACAATTATTGTGGATAATATTAATAAAACAATATTGATATTAATTATCATATTGCCGGCAATGAAACTGATTGGAAAAATTGCCAATAATAGATTAAAGTAATTTGTTTTGAGGTTATTAAGATTTAAAAATGCAAACATTAGTCTTATTTATTACATTTGCTGTTAAAATAAAACTATATAAGAATTATTTAACATCATCACATCAGACTAAGGCGCCTGTAGCTCAACTGGATAGAGCGCTTGGCTACGGACCAGGAGGTTCTGGGTTCAAATCCTAGCAGGCGCACCAATGAATTTTATGAATATTTTTTATAATTTAAAAAGTTTAATTTTCATAACATTAGCAAGTAGAACTATATGTTTTTTCTACCTTGGCGATTATTCTTTGCAAAATGAGTGGTTGATTTTAGTACACCATTTAAGTGAAAAAGGAATTTTAGGATACAATGTAGTTATTAATAATTATCTAGCAGTTCCAAAATTAGCTTTACCTAATGAAACTGTTTTGCCATCAGTATTTATGCCGCCTCTCTATGCTTATTATATACACCTAATCAAAATAATATTCTCAAATTATATTAATCTTGTAAATGTAGTTTTAATAAGCCAAATTATATTAAGCTCAATATCAGTAGTCTTATTTTATAAAATAATAAATGAAACTGAAAATAAAAATATCTCATTAATTTACAGTTTAATATTTTCATTGATACCTTTAAATATTTACTCCTCTGTTCAAATTTCATCCGTTTCAATTCAGGTTTTTCTTTTGATTTGTTTTTTTTATTTTTTTCAAAAGATTTTGTTAAATAAGTACAATCTATTAGATTTAGTAAATTTTTCTATTTTTTCAGGTTTTTTGATCCTCATGAGAGGAGAATTTATTATTTTTTTTTTATTTTCTAGTTTTTATCTTTTTATTTTTTATAAAATAAACTTAAAAAATTTTGTAATCTCGTTAGTAGTTTCATCTATTATTATAAGCCCATATCTAGCTAGAAACCTAAAGACTTTCGATAGTATAATTTTAACCAAATCATTTGGTTACAATCTTTTAAAGGGAAATAACCCAGAGTTTAAAATTGAAGGAAATCCAGAATATATTGAAAAGAAATTTAATAGAAAAAATTTACAAATTAAAACAGATAATTATTACGAAATTAATTTAGATAATTTTTATAAAAAAAAATCCATTAATTTTATTGTAGAGGATCCCTTATTTTATTTTGAAAATTATATTAAAAAAATATTAGCCTTTTTATTTTTTGATCCTAATTCAACTTATCCAAATTATTATAATGTTTTTCACATAGTGCCTAAAATTTTTATATCTGTGATGAGTATTTTGGGAGGAATATTAGCACTTAAAAAAAAAGGTTTCTATCAATTCTTAAGTTTATATTTTTTCTTAAATATTTTATTTTTTTCAATTTTCTTTATATTACCAAGATATAGCTTGATCTTGTTACCAGCTCAAATTTTATTATCTATAAAATTTGTTAATTATGTTTTAAGAAAATTTTTCTATTAATTCTTTAATTATTTTTTCAACAGAGTATTTTTGTTTCCATTTAGGATATTTTTTTCTAAATTTTTGCATACTACTGATGTACCAAATATGATCACCTGTTCTATTTTGTTTAATAATTTTTTTTTTAATTTTAATTTTTTTAATTTTCTCTACAATATTTAACGCTTCAAGAACGGAACAATTTGAAAATCTCCCCCCTCCAGTGTTATAAACCTCGCCGTATCCTGGATTCTTGTAGAACTCCCAAAAACAAGATGCCAAATCCTCACTATGAATATTATCTCTGACTTGTTTACCTTTATAACCTATTAAATCATACTCTCTTTTTTTTAATGATCTTTTAACAAGATAAGATAAGAAACCATGTAGTTTTGCACCCGAATGATTTGGACCTGTTATGCAGCCTGCTCTAAAACACGCAGTTTTTAAACCAATATTTTTTCCATATTCTTGTACTATTAAATCTGCATAAGCTTTTGAGGCTCCAAAAAAACTATGGGTACAATTATCTATTGACATTGACTCATCAATTCCATTTGTGAATTTATGTCCTTTTCTGATTTCCCAACGAGTTTTTTTTTCAATTAAAGGTAAATTATTTGGATTGTCGCCATAAATTTTATTTGTGGACATAAAAATGAAAGGGGCTTCAGGGCAAAAAGATTTTGTAAGTTCTAAAAGATTAAGCGTTCCTTTTGAATTGATATCAAAATCAATAAAAGGTTTGTTTTTTGCCCAATCATGAGATGGTTGAGCTGCTGCATGAATTATTACTTTAATATTTTTTTTATATTTAGAAAAAATTTTTTTCAAAGAGGTTAAATTTCTAATATCAATATTATAATGCTCATAATTTTTAATACTTTTCTTTAATTTTTTTTTAATCCAAGAAATATCACCATCTTTACCGAAAAAAAATTTTCTAGAATTATTATCAATGCCTAATATCTTAAAACCTTTTTTTGAAAAATAAATCGAGGACTCTGAACCTACCAATCCGCAAGATCCTGTTATAATTGCTATTTTCATTAAAAAAAATTCTTCAAGTTATTTTGAGTTTTAAGCCAAAAATGAATATCTCTTATTAATTGATTAATATTTCTAGATGGTTTCCATTTATAAAATTTTTTAATTTTGTTATTGTCAGTCACAAAATAAGGAATATCAAATATTGATGTTTTAATAATTTTTTTAATTTTTATCTTATTTTTTGTAATTTCTTGACACTTAATTGTCAAATCTTTTAGAGAAATAGAGTTTGTCAAACCACCGCCTATGTTGAATGTATTGTTATAAATTTTATTAATTTTTCTTATTTGAATTAAAGTAATTTCACAAACATCTTTTATATGTATTACATCTCTAACTTGATGACCTTTTCCTCCGAAGCCAATATACGAAAGTTTTTTTTTAAAAAAATGTTTTGCAACCCACAAAGGAACAAATCCTTGATCTTGTTTTCCGAATTGCCAAGGGCCAGCAATCACTCCAAATCTGTTAATTATATATCTTAATTTTGTGTTAAAAAAGGTCTCAATAATAAGTTTTTCAGAGGCGAGTTTCGTAAAACCATAAAGAGAACTGGGAGAACAAGTATTAAATTTTTCATTTATCTTTTTTCTAATTTTAATAGGTTTTTGAAGGTTTGAATTCTTAATCAATTTTCTCAAATCTTGAATAGAATAAACTCTGCTGGAAGATAAAAATATGAGATTAGATTTATCTTTTAAACATTTTTTAAGAATATTAAATGTACCAACTAAATTTGTTTTAAAAACTCTGTCAGGATCCTTTCTTGATGCCTCTATTGCAGGTTCAGCGCAACAATCAATAATTAAATCAAATTTAGGCAGAACTTTTATTTTTTTATAATTTTCAATATCGATTTTAAAATTCTTTACGTTATGCCTCAATAATCTTTGCTTGTTTAAACTAGACCCTTTGCGTGTCAGGTTATCCAAACTGGAGATTGTGGATTTATAAAGGTTTTTTTTTAGATAAATGGCTATATTTGAACCCACAAAACCACATCCGCCTGTAATAAGTATTTTCATTACATAACAAATATCTTACTAATTATAAAAAATAAACAAAGTTATGCTTTCAATTATAGTCCCAGTTAGGAATGAGTCAGATAATTTGAATGATATTTATAATCATTTTTCAAAAAACCTTAAAAATTTAAAATATGAAGTCCTTATTGTTAATGATTTTAGTGAAGATGATACATTGAATAGGGCAATAACTTTATCTGAGTCGTTCGCAAATATTAAAGTCTTAAACAATAAAAAAAAAGGTTTAGGTGGTGCTATAAATTTAGGAATAAATGAATCCTCTGGTAATAATGTAGCAATAATGATGGCTGATCAATCTGATGATATAAATGATCTAATCACATATAATGATTTAATTATTTCAGAAAATTATGACGCGATTTTAGGATCCAGATTTATTAAAAACTCTAAAGTTATCAACTATCCTTTTCAAAAACTTATTTTAAATAGGATATTTAATTTTTTTGTCAGTTTTGTTTTTTGGAATAAATATAATGATTACACTAATGCATTTAAAATTTACAAAAGAGAGGCACTATTAAAAATTATGCCGCTTATATCTGAAAGTTTTAATATTTTTTTGGAAATACCTTTAAAAATTATTTCAAGAAATTATAAGTATAAAGTGGTTCCAATAAATTGGACAGGAAGAAAAAAAGGAATATCAAAATTTAAAATAAAAGAATTAAGATCAAAATATATATTTACACTAATTTATTGTTTTATTGAAAAAAATCTATTAAATATAAAAAAATAAATTTATGAATATGTCCTTACAGAAATCAGTAATAATTTTTTTTATAATAGTAATTTTGATAATTTTTGTTTTAACCTTTTTTTTATAGGTAGGTTATTGTTAAAAGAAATAATCCTAAAAGAATTCGGTAGTAAACAAATATATTTAAACTAAATTTATTTAAAAATTTTATAAAATATTTAATAGTAATTAAGGCACAAATAAAAGATAAAAAAATTGCTATTAAATTAATCTTCGTGAAATCGTGACTCTCTGAAAATAAAATATTCTTAAAACCAAAAATAGAAACAGCACCAAGAATTGGTATAGATATCAGAAATGATATTTTAGCTGAGCTCACTCTATCAAAGTTTAATAATCTCGCAGCGGTTATTCCTATTCCTGACCGACTAACACCTGGAATTAAAGACAAAATTTGTAAAACTCCTATAAAAATTGCAGCTTTAATATTGAAATTTTCTTTTATGTTTTTTTTAATTTTAAATTTATCACTATAATAAAGCAAGATTCCAAATATGATCGTTGTCCATGCTATAATTTCTAAATTTCTTAATTTTTGGATATAATTTGTTTCTACTAAAAAAAAGCCAACTATTAAAATGGGAAAAGATGACAAAAATATTTTAAAAAAAAGAGCTTTATTTTCATAGAAATTTAAAATGTCTTTATAAAAATAAAATATGACCGCAATAAAAGAGCCAATGTGCAAACTAACATCAATAGAAAGGCTTTGATTTTTAAATTTTAAATTATCAGAAATTAAAATAAGATGAGATGAAGAACTTACCGGTAAGAATTCTGTTACACCTTGTATTATAGATAGAATAAAAATTTCAATCACAATTGATAAATAGAATTAAAGGTTGTTTTTTTATTGGCAATACTTAATGCATATCAGGTATGCATAAAATGACATTATTTTTCTGGGCTTTTTATAATATAGGTAATTATTATTGACCTTTAAACACTATCATTCTTTAAAAACATGGATTATTTACACCTTAATGAATAAAAAAATGCTTCAATTTGTAGGCTTAAAACAAGAGACACCTGAGAAAAGAGGTACAGATAAAAGGAAAGGTGATTTTAACGAGATCTACAAGGATTATATTACTAATAAAGCAACCGAACAATCGAGCAGATGCTCTCAATGTGGAGTCCCTTTCTGTCAAATTCATTGTCCATTAAGTAATAATATTCCTGACTGGTTAAAGTTAACTGCAGAAGGTCGTCTCAAAGAAGCATATGAAGTATCACAGAGTACAAATAATATGCCAGAAGTTTGTGGAAGAATTTGCCCTCAAGATAGGCTTTGCGAGGGTAATTGCGTAATAGAGCAATCAGGTCATGGCACTGTAACAATAGGCTCTATAGAAAAATATATAACAGACACAGCCTGGGATAAAGGATGGGTAAAACCTTTTAAAGTCAAAAGAGAGTTAAAACAATCAGTCGGAATTATAGGTGCTGGCCCTGCTGGAATGGCTTGCGCCGAAGAACTTCGAAAATCAGGGTACCAAGTAACAATTTATGATAGATATGATAGGCCAGGTGGTCTTTTAATTTACGGTATTCCAAATTTCAAATTAGAAAAATTTGTAGTTGAGAGAAGAACTAAGCTGCTAAAAGACTCAGGTATTAAATTTGTTCAAAATTTTGAGGTTGGAAAAGATAAAACATTATACGAACTTAAAGAAATACACGATGCAATACTTATTGCTACAGGAGTTTATAAAGCTAGAGAAATAGAAGTACCTGGTCACAATCTTCAAAACATTTTTCCTGCGATGGATTTTTTAACTGCATCTAATAGAAAAGGTTTGGGCGATAAAGTTAAATTATTTGATGATGGAACATTAAATGCTGAAGGAAAAAATGTAGTTGTAATTGGCGGAGGAGATACTGCTATGGACTGTGTGAGGACATCAGTAAGACAAAAAGCTAAATCGGTAAAATGTTTGTATAGGAGAGATCGAGAAAATATGCCGGGATCAGCAAGGGAAGTAGGAAATGCCATTGAAGAAGGAGTGGAGTTTGTTTGGCTTACAAGTCCAAAAAATTTCATTGGAACAAACAAAGTTGAAGCAGTGGAAGTAAATCAGATGAAATTAGGTGAACCTGACTCATCAGGCAGAAGAAGACCTGAAATTGATCAAGGATCTGAATACAAAATCCCAGCAGATCTTGTAATTAAATCTTTAGGCTTTGATCCTGAAAATCTACCAAATTTGTTTGACGCCAAAGAATTAGTGGTTTCACAATGGGGGACTTTAAAAATTGATTTAAAATCCATGCAAACTAATTTGGATGGAATATTTGCAGCAGGAGATATTGTAAGAGGGGCTTCACTTGTGGTTTGGGCGATTAGAGATGGTCGCGATGCCGCTGTTCAAATTGAAAAATACTTACAATTAAAAGCAAATAAAAATAAATCAGTAGTCGCAGCTTAGTAAATGAAAAATTATACAAAAAATAAAAAAATTTTAGAAAGAAGTTTTAATTATTCTTCAGAGATGGAACACGATGCATGTGGCGTGGGATTGATAGCATCTACAAATGGAAAAAAATCTAGAAAGATTATTGATTATGGAATTGAAGCCTTGAAAGCAATTTGGCATAGAGGAGCTGTAGATGCAGACGGAAAATCTGGTGATGGAGCAGGAATTCAAATTGAGATAGCGCCGGACTTTTTTAAAGAAAAAATTTTATCAACTGGGCATACTCTTGATGAAAATAAAAGAATTTGTGTAGGAATGGTTTTTCTTCCAAGAACAGACTATTCTGAACAAGAAAAATGTAGAGAGATTATCGAGTCCGCATTATTAGATGAAAATTATTACATATATGGTTGGAGACAAGTCCCAATTAATCCAAGCGTCCTAGGCAAAACAGCTGATCAAAATCGTCCAGAAATTGCTCAAGTAATGTTTAAAAAAAATGAGACATTACAAACAAACGATCTGGAGAGAGATTTATTCGAAACGAGAAAAAAAATTGAAAAAGTTGCGAGAGATAAACAAATAAAAGATTTTTATATCTGTTCTTTTAGCTCAAGATCAATTGTGTACAAAGGGATGTTCCTAGCTGAAATGTTATCTGAGTTTTATCCAGATCTTCATGATGAAAAGTTAACTTCAAGATTCGTGATTTTTCACCAAAGATACTCAACTAATACCTTTCCTAGTTGGGATTTAGCTCAACCTTTTAGAACCTTGGCGCACAATGGTGAAATTAATACAGTTAAAGGAAATATAAACTGGATGAAAATTCACGAGCAAGATATGTCTAGCTCACTTTTTAAAGATGTGAAAAATTTAAAGCCGGTAATTAGAAGCTCTTCTGACTCTGGTGCGCTTGATAATGTTTTTGAACTTTTAACGCATTCAGGAAAATTAGCACCTTTAATTAAACTAATGATGATCCCTGACTCATGGTCGAAAAGAAGCAAAACTGTTCCTAAAAACCACCAGGATTTATTTAATTTTCTTAACAGCACGATAGAGCCATGGGATGGCCCAGCAGCCATTTGTGCAACAGACGCCAAATGGGTTTTGGCATCCTCTGATAGAAATGGTTTAAGACCACTAAGGTACTCAATTACTTCTGATGACTTATTTTTTGCAGGATCTGAAACTGGAATGATAAAAATTCCGGAGGAAAAAATTATAGAGAAAGGAAAACTTGGTCCAGGTCAAATAATTGCGATCGATTTAAAAAAAGGAAAATTATTTAAAGATAAAGAGATAAAAGACCTTTTGGCAAAAGAGTATAAAAAATATAATAAACAAATTATTGATTTAGAAAAAAAAATTTCATCCAAAGATGAAAAGCCAAATTTTGTAAGCGAAGATCTAAGAAAAAGACAATACTTGTCAGGACTAAGCATAGAGGATTTAGAATTAATACTCCATCCAATGGCTGAAGAAGGTAAAGAAGCATCAGGTTCAATGGGTGACGATACTCCTGTTGCAGTTTTATCGAGTCACTTTAGACCTGTTTCACATTACTTTAGACAAAACTTTAGCCAAGTTACTAATCCTCCAATAGACTCTCTAAGAGAAAATAAAGTTATGAGTTTAAAGACAAGATTCGGAAATCTTGGCAATATTTTAGATTTTGACAATTTAACTGAGGATAATATTTATGTATTAGATAGTCCCATACTTACCAACTCTCAATTTAAAAAATTTAAAAAATTTTTTTCAAAAAAAGTAAAAATAATCGACTGCACTTTTGATATTGAAGGATCTCTAAAAGAAAGAATTGAAGCAATTAGAGAAGAGGCAGAAACGGCTGTTAGAGAAGGAAGCACTTGTTTAATATTATCTGACAAAGATATTTCAAATCAAAAAGCAAGCATTCCTAGTATATTAACCGTTGGAGCGGTCCACTCTCACTTAGTAAAACATGGTTTACGTGGTTATTGTTCTCTAAATGTTGAGTGCTCTGACGCTATGGATACTCACTCTTTTGCTATTTTAATTGGTGTTGGCGCTACAACAGTTAATCCATATCTTGCAATAGATAGCATTCATCAAAGATTTGAAAAAAAATTATTTGGTAAATCTGATTTTGAAACATGTATAAGCAAATTTAAAAAATCAATCGACGCCGGTCTTTTAAAAATCATGTCAAAAATGGGAATATCAGTAATTAGTTCTTATAGGGGCGGATGTAATTTTGAGGCAGTGGGTTTGAGTAGAGCAATTGTTTCAGATTACTTTCCTGGTATGTCTTCAAGAATTTCAGGAATCGGTACAACTGGAATTGAGAAAAAGATAAAAGAACTTCATAAAAAATTTAATGCAAAAAACGTATTAACTTTACCTATTGGAGGGTTGTATAGATATAGGAAAAGCGGAGAAGATCATCAATATCAGGGGAAACTTATTCATTTATTACAAAGCGCTGTAGGCAGCGGTTCATACGAATTATACAAAAAATATTCAGCTGGAATTCATAATTTACCACCAATAAATATTAGAGACTTATTAGAATTTAAAAAACAAAAAAAACCTATCGATATTCAAGAAGTTGAGCCTATAGAGGAAATTTTAAAACGATTTGGAAGCGGAAGTATGTCTCACGGAGCATTATCAGCAGAAGCTCACGAAACTTTAGCAATGGGAATGAATAGAATTAAAGGTGCCTCTTGTAGTGGAGAAGGTGGAGAGGATGCTAAAAGATTTAAAATATTACCTAATGGAGATAGTGCAAATTCAAGAGTAAAACAAATTGCATCTGCAAGATTTGGGGTAACTGTAGACTATTTAAATAACGCTAATGAAATAGAAATTAAAATTGCTCAAGGAGCTAAACCAGGTGAAGGAGGACAGCTTCCAGGTTTTAAGGTTACAAAAGAGATAGCGCGATTGAGGCATTCGACACCAGGAGTAACTTTAATATCACCACCACCACATCATGATATTTATTCTATAGAGGATTTGGCACAACTTATTTATGATTTAAAACAAATCAATCCAGGCGCGAGGGTTGGAGTTAAGCTAGTTGCATCTACTGGTATCGGAACAATAGCAGCAGGTGTTGCTAAAGCGAAAGCTGATATCATTTTAATTTCAGGCCATTCAGGTGGAACAGGGGCAAGCCCTCAAACTAGTATTAAGTATGCTGGTATTCCTTGGGAGATGGGTTTAACAGAAGCAAACCAAATTCTTACGTTAAATAATTTAAGACATAATGTTACTTTAAGAACAGATGGTGGACTTAAAACAGGCCGAGACGTCGTGATGGCGGCAATGATGGGTGCAGAGGAATACGGGATGGGAACTTCATCTTTAGTTGCAATGGGATGTATAATGGTAAGACAATGTCACTCAAACACATGTCCTGTTGGTGTTTGTAGTCAAGATGAAGCTTTACGAGAAAAATTTACTGGCACCCCAGAAAAAGTTGTAAATTTATTTAAGTTTGCTGCAACTGAAGTAAGAGAAATTCTTGCCTCTCTTGGATTTAAGTCTATAAACGAAATTATTGGACGAACAGATTTGTTAACTCAGGTAAATAAAGGGGCATCCAACTTGGATGATTTAGATTTAAATCCTTTATTAGTTCAGGCAGATCCAGGAGAAAATTTAAGATATTGTAAAGATAAACATATCAATGCTGTTCCGGATACTCTCGATGAAAAGATTTGGTCTGAGATTAAAGAAAAGATTAATATAGAATCAGAAAACAAGTTTGAATATAAGATAGAAAACACGTCTAGATCTGTAGGAACAAGACTATCTCATCATATTTACAAAACATTTGGTAATAATAAATTGAATGAAAATACTGTTCAAATTAAGCTTGAGGGATCAGCAGGACAATCGCTTGGAGCTTTTTTGACTAAAGGAATTAAGCTAACCGTCGAAGGAGACTGCAATGATTATGTTGGCAAAGGATTATCAGGAGGGACTATCGTTGTATATCCATCTCCAAAAAGTTCATTAGTTTCAAACGAAAATACAATCATAGGCAACACCGTTCTTTATGGCGCTACTTCAGGAATACTATTTGCATCTGGGCAAGCGGGAGAAAGATTTGCAGTTAGAAACTCTGGAAGCTTTTCAATCGTCGAGGGATGTGGAGCCCATGGTTGTGAGTACATGACAGGCGGAACAGCTATAATACTAGGGGATGTAGGTGATAATTTTGGAGCAGGAATGACGGGTGGAATGGCATTTGTTTATGATAACAGTAATACATTTGAAAATTTTGTTAATCCAACTTCAATAGTTTGGCAAGAAGTTGAAACCGATTATTGGAAGAAGTTTTTGAAAGAAAGTTTAAATACTTTTGTCAAAGAAACAAATTCAAAAATTGCTCAGAAAATATTAAATGACTTTGATAATGAAATTAAAAAATTTAAACAAATTTGTCCGATAGAAATGCTTGATAAATTAGAAAATCCTATTAGTTTAAGATCTGATACTAAGAAAGCAGGTTAATGAATAAAACCAAGGTCTTTTGCTTTGGCTTTGGCCAAGTCGCAGAAAGTTTCATTAATAAACTAATCAATGAAAAAAAACACTTTGATTTAAGTGTTACTTCCAGACAGGAAACTCATCAGATAGAGTTTAATAATATAAAAATAAATTCATACCAATTTAGCGAAGACAAGTTTGACAACTCTATAAAGAAAAAAATAGAGGAAGCAGATTACATTTTAGTTTCTATTCCGCCTATTGATGGCAAAGACATTGTAGTAAATTACCTTGATACAAATCTAAAAAAAATAATAAATTGTAAATGGATTACATATTTATCAGCAACTAGTGTATATGGAGATCATAAAGGTGATTGGGTTAACGAAGATAGTGCTACTCAACCTACGTCAGATAATGGGATAAGTAGATTAACAGCAGAAAAAAAATGGAAAAGTTTATCAAATAAAAAGAATTACCCACTTCAAATTTTTAGATTAGCCGGCATATATTCAAATGAGTTTAATATTTTGAAAAGGTTAAAAACTGGTAAAGTTCAAATTGTAGATAAAAAAAATCACTTTTTTTCAAGAATTCATGTTGAGGATATAGCCAACATTTTATTCAAGTCCCTTAATAATTTTAAAAATAATGAAACTTATAATATTAGTGATGATAAACCTGCCTCACAATTTGAAGTAGTTGCCTACGGTGCAAAATTACTAAAACTAGAGAAACCAAATTTAGTAAAATTGGAGGAACTTGAAAGTGAAATGTTAAGAAATTTTTATAAGGACTCAAAAAAAGTAGACAATAAAAAAATGAAAAAATTTTTTAATCACAAATTAAAGTACCCGACCTATATTGAAGGACTAAATTATATCTTTAACAACACTTTTTAATTCTTTAATTATTTTTTTTAAGGGAACTTGATTTGATAAACTATGGTCCCCGTTTTTAATTATTACTAACTTCTTTTGAGCATTTGGAAATACTGAAAGAACTTTTCTTGAAAAGGATACCGGCACAACTTCATCTTTACTGCCATGAACCATTGTTACTTTAATTCTAGATCTTATTTTTTTAGATAAGATTTTATTTTTTCTTCCATCTTTAATTAGCTGGAATGTGATAGGATATTCATATTGTCCATTCTTAATAACACTTAATCCTTTAGTAATAATTTCATTTTTAATTTTTTTTGGAAATTTTTTCCACATTAATCTTTCAAGAAATTCGGGAGCTGAGCCTATACCAACAAAACCTACAATTTGATTTTCAAAATATTTAAATTGATTTAAAGAGATCCATGCTCCCATGCTAGAACCAATAAGTATAAATTTATTCTTTTTAACAATTTTTTTAATTGAATTTTTGGCATCATTAGACCATTTTGTTATATTTCCTTTTGTAAATTTGCCCGATGATTTACCGTGTCCTGAATACTCAATAGCTAAAAAACCTAATTTATTTTTTACAGCATATTTTTTAAAGGCTTGAGGTTTTTCTCCATCAATATCTGACATAAAACCAGGAAGAAAAACAATATAGAGATTTTTTTTAAAATAATTGTCTATAAATCTCAGTTTTTTTGTCTTTGAAATTTTTAAGTATTTGAATTTTTTCATATAAGAATATTTTAGTGCTATTATATAACAAATAACATGACTACTAAATTAAATGTTCTTCAAGTTATACCTAAGCTTGGTTATGGCGGGGCGGAAACAGGTTGCTATGATATTGCTCATTTTCTCTCTGAGCAAGACTGCGGATCTTTCTTAGCTACATCAGGCGGAGAATTGCTAAAATTTGTTAAAAAAGAAAAAGTTAAAGTATTTAGATTGCCTGTCTACACTAAAAATCCTTTTTTAATGTTGTTTAATACTTTAGTTTTAGTTTTATATATTTTTTTTTATAAGATAAACATCGTTCATGCCAGAAGTCGTGCTCCAGCGTGGTCTTGTTATTTTGCTTGCAAAATTACTAAAAGAGTTTTTGTAACAACATTTCATGGTACATACAATTTTAAAAGTAAAATTAAAAAGTTTTATAATAGTATTATGCTTAGAGCAAAACTAACAATTGCTGGTTCTAATTTTATTTTTAGTCACATTAATGAAAATTACTCTGAATACTTAAATAAAAAAAAAAAGCTTAGAGTAATTTTTAGAGGTATAAATGTTGATTATTTTAATCCAAAAAATATTTCAATTCTTAAACAAGAAAAATTAAAGCAAGAATGGTCTTTATCAAATAATTTTACTATACTTCTTCCCGGCAGGTTAACTTATTGGAAAGGTCAGGAAAAGTTTATAGAGTCATTAAATATTTTGATTGAAGATTATGATGTTTCAAATTTTCAAGCTATAATACTTGGATCAGATCAAGGAAGAAAAGTTTATACAAAAAAATTAATTAATTTAGTAGAAAGATATAATTTAAATAAAAAAGTAAAATTTATTCACCACTGCAAAGAAATGCCACTTGCTTACTCATTGGCTGATGTGGTGGTTTCATCCTCTATAGAACCCGAGGCATTTGGGCGGGTATCTGTGGAAGCACAGTCTATGAGTAAACCAATTATTGCTAGTAATATAGGCGGTTCTAAGGAAACTGTGCTTAATAAGAAATCTGGTTTTTTATATAAATATGACGATCCAAGAGAACTTGCTAAATGCCTAAATACTGTTATTCAATTGTCCCCAGATGAATTGAAATCGATGGGAAATGAAGGTAGAAAAAATATAACTAAAAAATTTGATATTGAAACAATGTGTCAATCTAATTTAAAAGAATATAGAAGATTAATTAAAGATTAATGCCTCAAATAAAATTACTAGATGGAAAAAAAATTAATTTTGAAAAATCAATTACTGGAATTGATTTAACAAAAAAAATAAGCAAGTCTTTAGAAAAAGCTGCTTTGATTATGGAGGTTGATGGTGATTTGAAAGATTTAAGTCATCAAATTTCAAAAAATGCTGAAGTAAGAATTATAACCTCCAAAGATAAAGAGGGTTTAGAAGTTATAAGACATGACGCAGCACATATTTTAGCAATGGCAGTACAAGAATTGTATCCAGGAACTCAAGTTACCATTGGACCTGTAATAGAGAATGGATTTTACTATGACTTTTCAAGAAAAGACCCTTTTACTGAGGAGGATTTAAAAAAAATTGAAAAAAAAATGGGCGAAATAGTAGATAGAGACGAAAAAACTACTAAAGAAATTTGGAAAAGAGAAGATGCAGTTAAACACTTTTTAAAAATTGGTGAAAAATATAAAGCAGAAATTATAGAAAGTATTCCCTCTGGTGAGGATATTTCTATTTATCATCACGGTAAGTGGCATGATTTGTGTAGGGGGCCCCACTTATTATCTACTGGAAAAATAGGCAAAGCTTTTAAATTGACTAAAGTTTCAGGTGCATATTGGAGAGGAGATTCCAATAATGAAATGCTCCAAAGAATTTATGGAACTTGTTGGACTACTAAAAAAGAATTGGATGATTATTTAAACCGATTAGAGGAAGCTGAAAAAAGAGATCACAGAAAACTTGGGAAGGAAATGGATTTATTTCATTTTCGAGAGGAGAGTCCTGGTGCAGTATTTTGGCACGAGAAAGGTTGGTTATTGTTTCAAAGACTCGTAGAGTACATGAGGGCTAAACAACGTCTTGCTGGTTATAAAGAGATTAATACACCGGAGCTATTGGATAAAACTCTTTGGGAAAAATCTGGTCATTGGGACAAATTTGGTGAACATATGTTTACTTCTGAAACACCAGATGAAAAAACTTTTGCTGTTAAACCAATGAATTGTCCAGGCTGCGTTCAAGTATTTAATCAAGGTTTAAAAAGCTACAGAGATTTACCTTTAAAGCTCTCTGAATTTGGCAAGGTGCATAGATATGAACCATCCGGAGCTTTACATGGATTGTTAAGAGTAAGAGCATTCACACAAGACGATGCTCATATATTTTGTACTGAAGACCAAATTACAGAAGAGTCGCTTTCTGTCACTAATTTAATTTTAGAAATATATAAAGATTTAGGATTTGAAAAAGTTATTTTAAAATATTCTGATAGACCTGAAAAAAGAGTTGGAGATGATAGTGTATGGGATAAATCTGAAGCTGCTCTTCTTTCTGCAATTAAACAATCAAAACTTGAGTATACAATTAATAAAGGGGAAGGTGCCTTTTACGGTCCAAAAATTGAATTTGTTTTAAGAGATGCAATAGGGAGAGATTGGCAATGTGGAACTTTACAAGTTGATTTGAATTTACCTAAAAGACTAGGAGCAACTTATGTAGCAAAAGATGGTAATAAAAAAATACCTGTCATGTTACATAGAGCATTATTTGGTTCTTTAGAAAGGTTTATAGGAATATTAATTGAAAATTATGCTGGTAGATTACCTTTTTGGCTCTCACCGGCACAAGCTGTAGTATGTCCAATTGCTGAAGAGAACAATGAATATGTAAAAAAGTTATTTGAAGATTTATTTAAAGAAGGTATAAAATGTGAGATGGATTTAAGAAACGAGAAAATAAATTACAAAGTAAGAGAGCACTCTCTTGCTAAAATTCCATTTATAATTGTTTGTGGAAAGAAAGAAGTTACCGATAATACTGTAACAGTTAGAAAGCTAGGTTCCGACAAACAAGAAATAATGAAAAGAGAAGATTTAATAAAAAATATGCTTGCCTCAAATAAGTTGCCTTTAAATTAAGTGTCAAACTTTAAACCCAATTACTTTCAAAGAAGAAGCAAACCTCAAGGTCCTAAAGCTAATGAGAGAATTAGAGCTTTAGACGTTCAAGTTATTGGAAGCGATGGAGGCAATCTTGGAGCGATGCCCCTTAACAAAGCAATCGAACTTGCAAAACAAGAAGGATTAGACCTAATAGAAATTTCACCTAATGCAAATCCTCCCGTATGTAAAATTATGGATATGGGTAAATATAAATATGATTTACAAAAAAAAGCTAATCAAGCGAAGAAAAAACAAAAAACAGTTTCACTAAAAGAAATAAAATTAAGACCTGGTACGGAAACACATGACTATAATTTTAAAATAAAAAATGCAAAAAAATTTATCTTAAAAGGAAACAAGGTTAAATTTACGGTTAAATTCAAGGGAAGAGAAATGCAACATACAGATCTAGGAAAAAATTTAATGGATAAAATTATCGAAGAAACTAAAGATATTGCAAAAGTTGAAAGTAAGCCAAAATTTGAAGGTAGACAGATGGTCATGATAATTCAGCCTCTGTAAATTGCTGATAATTGCGCCTTGTAAAGATTTATTATTGCATATATAAGTCCAAAATATTTTATGCCAAAACTAAAAACAAAAAGCTCTGCAAAAAAAAGATTTAGATTTACTGCTTCAGGCAAAATAAAAATGCCTCAAGCTGGCAAGAGACACGGTATGATTAAA
>CACIWX010000008.1 GCA_902590465.1 uncultured Pelagibacteraceae bacterium | reverse complement strand
ATAGTGATTTAAGTTCAGAAATTACTTTACAACCAATAAAAAGATTCAACTTAGACTCTGCTATTATTTTCTCTGATATACTAATGATCCCTTATGCATTAGACCAAAAAGTGGAATTCGTAAAAGATCAAGGTCCTGTACTGGAAGAATTTAATTTTAAAAAATTTTTAAATAATGACAAAATTTCATTTACACAAAAATTACATCCAGTTTACAAAGCAATTCAGAAAACAAGAGAAAGTTTAGATAAAGAAAAGTCTTTGATAGGATTTGTAGGTGCCCCTTGGACCTTATTGATTTATATGTTGGGAGCCAAGGAAAGTAAAAAAGGTATTAATTATAAAAAAATTAATAAAAAAGAATTTGAAGTTAATTTAATCTTAGATAAACTTCATGAATATATTTGCTTACATATTGAAAACCAAATAAACGCAGGCGCAGATGTTATCCAGATTTTTGACTCTTGGGCAGGCTTAATACCACCAAACGATTTACCAAACTATTGTTATATACCAAATCTAAAAATTGTAGATTTCTGTAAGAAGAATCAAATTCCCGTTATATGTTTTCCAAAAGGTATTAAGCAAAATTATAAGGAGTTTAATAGTATAGTAAAACCTGACGGTCTTAGTTTAGACTATGATGTAGATCCTAATTGGATTAAGAAAAATTTATCCAATGTAGTTTTACAAGGAGGTTTAGATCCAAAATTATTATTAAAAAAAAATGAGGATTTCTTAATTTCTGCAAAAAAATATTTAGAAATATTTAAAGGTTTGCCTTATATTTTTAATCTTGGTCATGGTTTGCTTCCTGATACAGACCCAGATAAAGTAGCTGAACTAGTTAAATTTTATAGAGAATATTAAAATGAAAGACGATCACCCAAAAATTAACTTCGGTAAAACTGGAGTTTTATTAATTAATCTTGGAACTCCAGATTCTACTAGCTGGTGGGATATAAGAAAATATTTAAAAGAATTCTTATCTGACAGAAGAGTTATTGAAGTTAATCCGGTAATATGGCAAATAATTTTAAATTTATTCATTCTTACTTTTAGGCCATCAAAAACAGCTCACGCTTACAAAAAAATATGGAGAAAAGACACCAACGAGTCACCTCTTCTATATTTTACTAGAAGTCAAGCTGGAAAGCTTAATAGTAAAATTGGAAATGAAAATATTATTGTTGATTTTGCAATGAGATATGGAAATCCAAGCATTAAATCTAAATTAAACAAACTAAAAGATTTAGGTTGTGAAAATATAATTATTTTACCTTTATATCCACAGTACGCTGCAGCAACAACCGCAACCGTTTGCGATGAAGTTTATAGATCGTTGATGAGTATGAGGTGGCAACCTAGTTTGCAGGTGGTACCTCATTATGAAAGTGAACCTATGTATATTAACGCGCTTATAAAAAGCATAGAAGAAAAGGTCGCGTCAATTAATTGGAAACCGGATCTAATTATTTCATCCTATCATGGTATTCCTAAAAAATATTTTGATAGAGGTGACCCTTACCATTGCTACTGCCATAAAACCACTAGATTGATGAAAGAGAAATATAAATCCATAAACATTGAGACTACATTTCAATCAAGGTTCGGCCCTCAAGAATGGCTAACTCCTTATACAGACAAGACCTTAGAAAAATTACCTAAAAAAGGTATAAAAAAAGTTTTAGTTATTTGTCCAGGATTTGCCTCTGACTGTGTGGAGACATTAGAAGAAATTGATATTCAAGCAAGAGAAAGTTTTTTGAGTCAAGGAGGAGAAAATTTTGATTTAATTCCATGCCTTAATGATAATTCAGATCAGATCGAATTATTTAAAAAACTCGTGATAAAATATATTTAAATGAACTTGTATCTTTTATTCAAATCTCTTCATTTAATCGCGGTAATATCTTGGATGGCCGGATTATTGTATCTACCAAGAATATTCGTTTATCACTCTGAAGCAAATCACGAGTCTCAAAAAGATGTTTTCAAAACTATGGAGAAGAAGCTTTATAATTACATTATGATGCCAGCAATGTTGCTGTCTTGGATATTTGGAGTTTTGTTAATACACAGTTTAGGGTTTGCAGTGTTTTCTGACTTATGGATGCAGATAAAAACTATAGCAGTAGTAATTTTGACCTACTATCATTTTTTACTCGGCAAATATTTAAATGATTTTGCAATCAATGATAATAAAAAAACATCTAAATTTTACAGGATAATCAATGAAGTACCTACAATTATACTAATTGTCGTTGTTTTTGTTGTAGTTTTTAAACCCCTATATTAGGTCTTGAATTTTTCTAAAAAAGACATATATTTTTAATACTTTCCTATAAATCAATACAACCTCATGAATTTACAAGAATTAAAGCAAAAGAACCCGGCAGAGCTAATAAATGAAGCTGAAAAGCTTGGTATTGAAAACCCAAGCACACTTAGAAAACAAGAAATTCTATTTGCCATATTAAAAAAACTAGCTGAGAAAAATGAGCAAATAACTGCAACCGGGGTTTTAGAAGTATTACAAGACGGTTTTGGCTTTTTAAGAGCTATAGAGTCAAATTACTTACCTGGCCCGGATGATATTTACGTAAGTCCTAGTCAAATTAGAAGGTTTGGTTTAAGAACAGGAGACTCTGTTGAGGGAGAAATAAGAGGCCCAAAGGATGCAGAGAGATATTTTGCCTTATTAAAGGTAAATAAAATTAATTTTGATGAACCTGAAAAAGGAAAGAATAAAATTGCATTTGATAACTTAACACCACTTTACCCTAATGAGAGAATAAAATTAGAGGTAGAAAGCACGAAAATTGAAAAAAAACCAGACAACACTGCAAGACTAATAGATTTAGTAAGCCCTATTGGTAAAGGACAAAGATCGTTAATCGTGTCTCCTCCAAGAGCGGGAAAAACTATAATTCTCCAAAATATTGCACAATCTATCACTGCTAATCATCCAGAATGTTATTTAATGGTACTTTTAATTGATGAGAGACCAGAAGAAGTAACAGATATGCAAAGATCAGTAAAAGGCGAAGTAGTAGCGTCAACTTTTGATGAGCCGGCCTCAAGGCACGTAGCAGTAGCAGAAATGGTCATTGAAAAAGCAAAAAGATTAGTGGAGCATAAAAAGGACGTTGTAATTTTACTTGATTCTATAACAAGATTAGGACGAGCTTATAACGCAGTAATCCCAAGTTCTGGGAAAGTTTTAACTGGAGGTGTTGATGCAAACGCTCTTCAAAGACCAAAAAGATTTTTTGGAGCTGCTCGTAATGTAGAAGAAGGTGGATCTTTAACCATTATTTCGACAGCCCTAATTGATACGGGAAGCAGAATGGATGAAGTAATCTTTGAAGAATTTAAAGGGACTGGAAATTCAGAATTGATTTTAGATAGAAAAGTTGCAGATAAAAGAATTTATCCTGCACTAGACATAACAAGATCTGGAACAAGAAGAGAAGAACTTTTGTTTGAAAAAGATGACCTTTCAAAAATGAATGTTTTAAGAAGAATTATAAGCCCAATGGGCACAATGGACGGAATAGAGTTCCTAATAGCTAAGTTAAAAAATACAAAAAATAACGCAGACTTTTTTGTCTCTATGAATAAGTCAGCTAATTGATATCATTGTATCGTTAGACTACTTGCAATTGTATCATGCAAATAAAAGTCAACTATACTTTCAAGAGCTTTAATTTTATTTTCTAAGGTAATTGACTCTAGCAACTTTTGTTTTTCCTCGTTTGTAATAGGAGCAATCATAGCTAAAGTATTAATCTTTTGAGCACTATCTAATTTTTCAAATTCATTCCAATTAAGAAGAAGACCATACTTTTTAAAAAAAACTTTTATCTTTTTAATTAATTCCGTGGAACTTACCTTACAAATTTTAGAGCCCGTATCTTCGGTAAATTTATCATAGTCAACTTTAAATTCTCTATATAATTTATTATTCGATAATTCTTTTACAATTTTAAATCTAGAGACACCTGTTAAATTTATTAGAACTCTTCCATCTTTAATTTTTTGGTAATCACTTATCTTACCAAGGCAGCCTATTTCATAAATAGAGTCATTTCCTTTTTTTGATTGAATCATACCCATAAATTTATCTTTAACATAAGCATCATTCACAAGATTTAAATATCTTTGTTCAAATATATTTAATGGAAGATTCGTCTTAGGAAAATATATTACACCACTTAATGGGAAGACCGGAATAATTTCAGGAAGCTTAATCATCAAAATATTATATAAAAAAATTAAGGCTGAAGGTAGCGTCATTTTATAATAGTTGACCATCTATAAGAGTGTGTATTATACTTAGATAATCTGCGGGCATAGCTCAGTGGTAGAGCGTCTCGTTGCCAACGAGAAGGTCGAGGGTTCGAATCCCTTTGCCCGCTCCATTAAATATTTTAGATTTAAAAAATGGATGATTTATCAAAAAAAAAATGTGTAGCGTGTGACGGTAAAATCCCACCATTCGATACAAGTGAAATACACAAATATTTAAAGAAAGTTGATGGTTGGGATGTAAAAAGTAATGATGAAAAAAGTTTTTATTTAATTAAAAATTTTAAGTTTAAAAATTTTGAAGAAAGTCAAAAATTCGTGAATAAAGTTGGGAATATTGCTGAAGAAGAAAACCATCACCCTGATATTTCTTTTGGCTGGGGATATTGCGAGGTGAAAATTTTTACACATGCTATCAAGGGACTCGCAGAAAGTGATTTTATATTAGCTGCAAAAATAGATAAAATTAATTAATGGTTAAAATGTCTAATACCTGTGAAAATCATTTTAACTTTAGCTTTGTCAGCAGCATTTATAACTTCTTGATCTCTAATTGATCCGCCTGGTTGGACTATGGTTTTAATTCCAGCTTTAATGAGGATATTAATACCATCAGCAAAAGGGAAAAAAGCGTCTGATGCAGCTATTGAATTTTTAATTTTAGAGAATTGAAATTTTTTAGCTTTTTGTACTGCAATTTTACAGCTATCCAATCGACTTGGCTGTCCAGCACCAATTCCTATTGTTGAAAAATTACTACAAAGCACTATTGCATTTGATTTAACATATTTAGAAACATTAAAAGCAAATTGAATTTCAGCTAATTCTTTTTTACTAGGTTTTAATTTAGTTACACATTTCATTTTTTTTCTATCTATAACAATATTATCTTTAGACTGTACTAAGAAAGATCTATCAAATGATTTCACTGAAGTAAGATTCTTAATTTTAAAATTAGAGATATCAATAATACGCAAATTTTTTTTTCTTTTTAAAATTTTTAAGGAATCTTTGTCAAAACCTCTTGCTAGCAAAACTTCTAAAAAATTTTTATTTATTTCAGAGGCGAGTTTTTCATTGATTTTATAATTACAAGCAATTACCCCGCCAAAAGCACTTATAGGATCTGAAGCATAAGCATTTTGAAAAGATACTAATGGCAATTTATTCTCAGAGACCCCGCATGGATTTGCATGTTTAATAATAACAGTACCTGTATTTTTTTTTAATGAATTTAAAATTTCTAATGATGCAAACATATCATTGTAATTATTATAACTAAGATCTTTCCCATGTATTTGATTAAATCCCAATTGTTTATCATCATAGTCGTTCACATATATTGAACTCTCTTGATGAGGATTTTCTCCATACCTTAATTTTTGTAATCTTCTCCCAAATATGGTTCTTCTTTCTGGAAATTGAATTTTTAGTTTTGTGTTAAACCAATTAGCAATCATAGCATCATAATATGCAGTTAGACCAAATGCTTTAGAAGACATCAGTTCTCTAAACTTTAAAGAAGTTTTGCCTTTTAATGTTTCTAATTCTTTTATTAATCTACGGTAGTCATTATTATTTGTTATTATAGTTACATTTTTAAAATTCTTCGCAGCTGCTCTGACCATGGTAGGGCCACCTATATCTATATTTTCAATAATCTGTTTTGGATTTTTAGTATTAGTAACTATTTTTTGAAATGGATAAAAATTTACCACAATAAGATCAATAGCTGGAAAATTATGTTTAGACATTTCACTTTGATGTTTTTTATTTTGTCTATCATGAAGAATACCCGCATGTATTTTAGGATGTAGAGTTTTAACTCTTCCATCTAACATTTCTTTAAAGCCTGTGTATTTTGATAATTCTGTACATTTATAACCTAATTTTTTTATAGCTGTATAAGTACCACCAGAGCTTATTACGTTGATATTAAATTTTTTTAAAATTTTTAGTAATGAGACTAAATTCTCTTTGTTGGAAACAGATATTAAAGCGTTCTTAACTTTTAAATTCATTATTAAATATTTTTTTTAATTTCCCAATTAAAGATTTTATTTTTATTAACTAAATTACCACTAATTGTTATACAAGCACTATCTATTATTTTTTTTTCTCCTAAAAATATACTTTTTTCTATATCTAAATTTTCTTCATTAACTGTAAATATTAGAGACTTATTTTTAGAAATTTGTATTAAAGCACTATTTCCACTCATAGTTTTAACGACACTTAAATCAGGATTTAAGTGAAATCTAAAAGCGTATCTTATTGGATATCCATCTTTTGCTTTCAAGATATGATCTGTTCCTTTTATGTGATTATTTTTTTTATCTATATATATTTCTCTTTTATGAATACATCCAAATTTTTTTTCGTAACCATTATTTGATGCTGAACAGCCTATAAGGTCATTTTCATTTTTAGGGGAAAAGTCAAAAGATTTGAAACTATTTAAAATAGATTTTCCAAAAATTTTACTAGTAATTTCATTTTTTTCAAATTTTGTTATTGAGGTATCATTTATCGATAATGTTGATTGACAAGCTGTAAGCCTACTGAGTAATTCTATTTTTTTTGATATATGATATCCAAAACCAGAGTTTGTAATTATTTTTATTCCATCTAAAAAATATTCAAAGGATAATGGTCCTGCTTGATAGGATTTTGAAAATTTTTTCATTGGAGGCCTATCAATATCTATAATTAAAAAATGACTTTTATATTTTATTTTAAATAAACCACCTAAATTATTTTCTTTATTATCTGGTTTAAAATCATCTAAATATTTTTGAATTTGAACCAAGTTTAGAGAGGTAGCCCCATTAAATAAAGGCAAACGATCATTAGGTGTTTTGATGTAGTGAATGCATTTAAGATTTTTTTCAACAATATCCTCTAAAAACTCAGGGATATATTTTTGGCTATCCTTAATTATTTCTTTGCAAAATATAAAATATTTTGAAAAAAAAACTAAATCATTAGGATTTCGTGACAAAGGAAAACCGTTATTGTCAAAAAAAATTTTAACAAGCGACTCCATTTCTTTAATGCCAATATCAAAATTTTCTTCATACTCTTTAAAAACAAGTCCGGTGAGAATGATAGCAGTCAAAATCTCAACTTTTTTTTTAAGGTCTTTTTCGAATTTTATGTTTTTTTTTAAATGATTAGTTTGACTGATAATACAATCTAAAAAATTTTTCTTAAAATCAAATGTACTGTTATTAAGAATAATATCTATATTTAAAATCCAACTTATAACTCTAGCACTCAAAGTGGAAGTTTCCCAGATCCTTTGTTTATATTTTGAATTTTTCATCATCCAAATGTAGATAATTTTTTTTAATTTTTTACTATCAGCTTTTCTATCTATGAGATTAAGCCAAAAAAAATTATGCATTTGATCGGTATCTTTTTTTTTATCTTCAAGCCAAAACACATTTGGATCAACATCACCAATTTTAAAAGATTTATTGTTGTATGATGTGATAATGGATAACAAAAACGGATTGGGATTATAATAAACTTGCTGAGGTGTCTTAGTCTCTAAAGATTTATTATAGTTTTTTGATGAAAAATATAATTTTTTAAAAAATTTGATTAAAGTTATTTGGCAGGCAACTAAATAAAAATAGACACTTTTTAGGCCGAACATTTATTAATTGTTTCTGAGAATTTCTATATTTTTTTTCAGGTCACCCTTATTTTCTTTGAAGATAGTAGACCCCGATACAAGTATATTTGCACCTGCATCTTTTGCTTTAGAACAATTTTCAAAATTAATTCCACCATCTATCTCAACATCTACTTTTAACTTATGTTCATTAATTAGATTTCTTACAGTTCTTGTTTTTTCCAGTACTTCTGGCATAAACTTTTGGCCACCAAATCCAGGTTCAACACTCATAATTAAAACTAAGTCAATTTGACTTAAATAATCTTTAATTAAATCAATTTTTGATTTTGGTTTTAAAGAAATACCAACTTTTTTGTTTTGATCTTTAATAATTCTTATTGTTTTAGAAACATCCGGGGTAGCCTCTGGGTGAAAAGTTATTATGTCTGCACCAGCATCTGCAAAATCTTTTATAAAATTATCAACAGGAGAAATCATCAAATGAACATCGAATATTTTTTTTGTAAGCGGTCTTAGTTTTTTTATTACTTCTGGCCCAATAGTGAGATTAGGAACAAAATGTCCGTCCATAACATCAATATGAATATAATCTGCTCCGGCCTTTTCTAAAGAAATAACCTCATTACCTAACTTGCTGAAATCAGCAGATAAAATTGATGGTGAAATTTTAATATTACTACTCATAATTTGTTTATATTTTAAACTAAAACTTTGTCAAAAAAATTAAAAGATTAGTTGAATAACTGATATAGCTGTCGTGAAAAATCACTTTCAAGTGGAAATGCTAGCATTCCCCACACATCATAACCTAAAATGTATGGCATCGCATAAAATCTGAACAAGTAAAAAAACCAAGCAACATATAGGGCTATAAATGGACCAAATAAAAAACTTGGCGTGATAAACTTAAATAAATTTATAATCGGATTTGTGTATTTGACAAAAACTCTCATAAAAAAGAATGTAGAGTCCTCTCTTTGAAAAATATTCATGAATGCTCGACCTATTAAAGTCCACATAATAGTTCCTAATACGTAATCTAAAACAATTGCCCAAGTAGGTATCATATTATTAAAATATCATGATTTAGGTAAAAAAAAAGGGGCGAAAAAATCGCCCCTTTTAATTTTAAATAATTATTTTTTAGTGTTGCTTACCAAGAATAGCCTTACCTGTAGGTATTCTTGTATCGTCTACCATTTTTTGTACAGCTGGACTTGGTTCCTTAGTCATTAAACTAACTACAACCATTACAACTAAACAAATTGGTGCACCGATTAAACCAAATCTTAAGTGGTCGATACCTAAGAATGGAGTATTTACACCACCGAATATTGGCACAGAGAACTTAGGGAACACCCACAATAAGTATAATGTTCCTGAAACAATTCCTGCTACGATACCGGCGATTGCACCAGCTCTAGTAGCTCTCTTCCACCATACACCAAGTACAAGTGGGAAGAATAAGCCTGACATTGCAAAGTCGAATGCCCAAGCAACCGAACCTAAGATACTTGTAAGCCTGAAAGAGGCTATGTAAGCACCAGCAGCTCCGATTATTACTAGTAGTACACGAGCAACTAAAAGTCTTTTAGCTGTATCAGCTTTTGGATCTATGATTTTGTAGTAAATATCATGAGATAAAGCATTTGATATCGCTAACACAAGACCGTCAGCAGTTGACATGGCAGCAGCCATACCACCAGCAAACACAAGTCCAGAGATTACAAACGGTAGTCCCGCTACTTCTGGAGTAGCTAATACTACAACGTCACCTCTCATGAACCATTCGTTTAACTGAAGTATACCGTCACCATTAAAGTCTGCGATAAATACTTGTTTAACTTCAGACCATCTTTGTACCCATTCTATCGACTGAACTTCAGAAATAGATTTTCCGATAATTCCAGTTGGTAGATTTGGATCCATTAATGCCAACTTAGACAATGTCGCTAACATAGGCGCTGAAGAGTAAAGTAAGAAAATAAAGAATAGCGACCAAGCTACTGATTTTCTTGCTGCTCTAACAGAAGGAGTTGTAAAGTATCTCATTAAGATATGAGGTAACGATGCAGTTCCTACCATCATACAAATCGCTAACGATAAGTATTTCCAGACAGCCATTCCACCTTCAGGTACTCCAGAGTGAGTTCCAGAGATGTATTTCAATCCTCCTGGCACCCCTGCTGCTTTCATATCTGCGGCGCTGTTTTTAACTAGTCCAAATTGTTGTTCAAGTTCACCAAGTCTTGCAACTTCATCACCTAACATTAAGTGAGGGAAAATTCCTCCACCAACGTTTGAACTGATCCAGAATACTGGTATCAAGTAAGCGATGATTAATACAATGTACTGAGCAACCTGAGTCCAAGTTACGGCTCTCATTCCTCCAAGCATTGAACAGATAAGGATACTTATTAATCCTACCCATACACCTGCTTCGAACGGAATTCCAAGAGCTCTAGAAGCAATTGTACCCGTAGCGTTAATTTGTGCAGTTACGTAAGTAAATGATGCTATAAAAAGCACGAATACTGCGCAAGCTCTTACAAGATTACCACCGTATCGTGTTCCAATAAAATCAGGAACTGTGTAACATCCAAATTTTCTTAGGTACGGAGCCATTAAAGTTGCAACAAGTACGTATCCACCTGTCCAACCTACTAAGAAGGCCATATAAGTATAACCACCAAAGTAAACTCCACCCGCTAAGGCTACGAATGAAGCACCTGACATCCAGTCAGCTGCTGTTGCCATCCCGTTAAATACGGTAGGCACTTGTCTTCCTGCAACATAGTAGGCATCTACTTGAATGGTTCGTGATAAATAACCGATTAAGGCATAAATCAAAACCGTGAAAGCTACAAACATCACTCCGATGTTTTTAGCTGACACACCAGCTTGTTCCGCAATAGCCATCAATATGATGAATACTATGAAACCACCTGTGTAGGTCCCGTATATTTTAGGAAGGTTTTTTATAAAATCTCCTTTAAACATTAGTCATCCTCTCTTTCTGAGAAACCATGTTCTTCGTCGATTTTTTCTTGTTTATTTGCAGTCCAAAACAAAATTATCACAAAGGCAAGAAGTGAACCTTGCGCAGTCATGTAATATGCTAATGGATAGCCAAGAAAAGACATCGTGTTCAGTTCAGAACCAAACATGAAGATCACTAATGAGAAGAAAGCCCAAAGAACCAATGTAACTATCATATGGTTTTTGGTCTTATTCCAATATGCGTCTTTATTTGACATATTTCCCCCTATTATTTTTAACTTTTTACGTAAAAAGTATTATTAGTTTTCAGAAACCTTACCCATTATGAGTTTAATTTAAAGAGAAAAAAGGACCCTAAAACCAATTTGAAATGCTATAAGTTAAGTAAAATAAGGGTTTTTAAAATACAACGTGAAATTGAATCTAGAAAAACTTAGAATTACTCTAAAAACAATGGGTGAATACTTATTTCCCGTAGAAAAAGTAACAAGTTATTTTAAAAGCATCAAATCTAAAAGCGATCTTCAAAAATTTATTCAACAAAGATCAGCTCATGTCACACAAACAACTTTGTATGGTTATTTAAAGACCAGAATTGGAGTGAAATACACAGCAATGGTTGAAGATGAGGTTTTTTCGAAATCAATTAATATTGCAAAATGGAATATTTATATGACCGCTATTGCTGATTGCGCTTTTTATACTTTTTCTTATTTAATAAGTGAAAAAAATCTTAAAGAGAACGATTGTAAAGAGATCTATCTGGATATTATAGAAAAAGAAAAAGCAAATGGTTTAAGCGATGAAGTTCATTTAAAGGCTAAGAATGAATTTTTAAATCGATATGATAAAGTAGACTTTCACAAATATTATTTAGATAATCCATTTAAAGAAAGTTGTTTAGCACTTTACAATTGGGCTCCTATCGCAGATGAATTAAAGATTTTAGATAAAGAAATAGTTTTAAATTCAATGAGATTAAAATGGAACTTAAAAATAGATGAATTTAAAAAATTAACTAAAAATTTAAATTTTATTTAATCTCTATTGTGTCTGTTTTCAACTAGAGAAGCTACAACACTTGGATCAGCCAAAGTGGTAGTGTCGCCTAAATTATCTGGCTCATTTGCGGCTATTTTTCTAAGAATTCTTCTCATAATTTTTCCTGACCTTGTTTTAGGTAAGCCTGGCGCAAACTGAATAATATCCGGATAGCATATAGGTCCAATTTGTTTACGCACCCATTGTTTTAGGTCTCTTTCTAAATCTCCTGTTGGATTTTCATCAGCATTTAATGTTACGTAACAATATAATCCATTACCTTTAATACTGTGTGGGAAACCAACCACAGCAGCCTCAGCAACTTTAGGATGAGCTACAAATGCACTTTCAATTTCAGCTGTTCCCAGATTGTGTCCAGAAACTATAATTACATCATCAACTCTACCTGTAATCCAATAATAACCGTCTTTGTCTCTTCTGCAGCCATCACCAGTAAAATATTTTCCATCAAATTGAGAAAAGTAAGTATCTATAAATCTTTGATGATCGCCATAAACAGTTCTCATCTGACCTGGCCAAGAACTAGCCATACATAATCTTCCTTGACCCTCACCCTTAATTATTTTTCCGTCTTTATCTACTAATACTGGTTTAATCCCGTAGAACGGTTTTGTTGCAGATCCTGGTTTTAAATCGATCGCACCTGGTTGAGGAGCGATTAATATTCCTCCTGTCTCTGTTTGCCACCAGGTATCAACTATCGGACATCTTGAGTCGCCTACTGTTTTGTAATACCACATCCATGCTTCGGGATTAATTGGTTCACCGACTGTACCTAATAATTTTAAAGATTTTCTGCTAGTTTTTTTTACTGGACTATCTCCCTCTCTCATTAAAGCACGAATAGCAGTTGGAGCAGTATAAAATGTGTTAACTTTATATTTATCTACGATTTGCCACCATCTTGAATTATCAGGATAATTTGGCACTCCTTCAAACATAATTGTTGTAGCACCATTAGCTAGTGGACCATAAATGATATAACTATGTCCTGTCACCCAGCCAATATCAGCTGTGCACCAATAGATATCATTAGGTTTGTAATCAAAAATATATTGATGTGTCATTGAGGCGTAAACCATATAACCACCTGTTGTATGCAAAACTCCCTTCGGTTTCCCTGTAGATCCTGATGTGTAGAGAATAAATAAAGGATCTTCAGCATTCATTTCTTCAGGGTCACATTTTGTTGGCACAGAAGAAATTAATTTTTTATAAGATACATCTCTTTCATTGTTCCAATTTACTTGATTACCCGTTCTCTCAACAACAACACACTTTTTGACGTTAGGACATTGATCAAGTGCTTCATCTGCTATTTTTTTCAAAGGAATAATTTTTCCACCTCGTACGCCTTCATCGGCAGTAATTAAATATTCAGACTCACAATCAGTGATTCTAGTAGCAATAGAGTCCGGCGAAAAACCACCAAAAATAATTGAGTGAACTGCACCTATTCTTGCACATGCCAGCATTATATAAGCTAGTTCAGGTATCATGGTTAAATAAATTGTCACTCGATCTCCTTTTTGGACACCTAAACTTTTTAAACCATTTGCTGCTTTGCAAACGTTTTGATGTAGTTCTTTATACGATATCTTTTTGGAGTCAGCCGGATCATCTCCTACCCAGATAATTGCAGTTTTGCTTGGATTTTTTTTAAGATGTCTATCAATACAATTAGCTGATGCATTTAATGTTCCATCATAAAACCATTTAATTTTTACCTCATCCTTACTGTATTTTACGTCTTTTATTTTTGTATATTTTTTTTTCCAAGTAATTCTTTTACCTTCTTTAGCCCAGAACTTATCATTGTCTTTGATCGAAAGTTTATATTTCTTTTTATATTTCGACTCGTTCACATAGGCATGATTTGCCCAGCTATCTGAAACTTTTATTAAAGATTTTCCATCACCATCTTCCAGCAGTTTTGGTGCCTTAAAATTAATTTTTCTAGGTTTTGTTTTTCTTGATTTAGATTTTGATTTTTTTCTTCTTTTTGATTTAGATTTTCGAGTTTTTTTTACTTTTCTGGGCTTCTTTCTGGATTTAATAATTTTTTTAGACTTCTTTGTTCTAGTCTTTTTTGTTTTTCTCGATTTTTTTTTCTTTTTTTTTCTCTTAGCCACAATTTCTCCTAATTAGGATTTATTTTACCCATCTTATAAATAATTTTCCAGCTTTTAAAATCAATTGGCATCACCGATAATCTACTCTGTTTGATAAGCGGTAAATGAGAAATAGTCTTAGTTTTTTTAATTTTTTCAAGGGATACTGGGTATTTTAGATACTCTTCAAACCTAACCTGGACGGCTACAAATCTTTTTTTTTTATCAGTTTTGTCAATAAATGCCTCTTTAATTACTTTTACAATACCCACAATTTCCTTTCCTATATTAGAATGATAAAAAAAGCAGAGATCGCCTGTTTTCATTGCTTTTAAATTATTGGCTGCTTGATAGTTTCTAACACCATCCCAAGCTGCTCCTTTTTCCCCAGCTTTTTCTTGTTGCTTTATTGACCAAACATCAGGCTCAGATTTCATTAACCAATACTGCATTATAATTTTAATCCAGGTCCCTTCATATAAGGCGCGTTTTCATCAAGAGGCCATCTTGATTTTGCTGACATACTTAGATCATCAATCATATTTTTTTTAAATCTCTGTATACCTGCCCAAGCAATCATAGCAGCGTTATCACCGCAAAACTTAAGATTTGGGTAAACAGTTTCAAAGTTTTTTTCATTAGATAAAGTGGATAAATTTTTTCTAATTGTCTCGTTGGCTGCAACGCCGCCAGCGACGATTAATTGAAAATTTTCTTTTTTTGTTTTTTCCCTAAACATTTCAACAGCAACTTTCGTTTTTTTATAAAGAATTTTATTAATTGTTTTTTGAAAAGAGGCTGCTAGATTATATTTTAATTTTTCTTCTCCATTGATTTTTTTCGACTCTCTAAGAACTGCTGTTTTAAGGCCAGCAAAGGAAAAATTGCAACCTGCTTTATTTATTATTGGTTCTGGAAGTTTAAAAAAATTCTTGTCCCCTAATTTTGCAAATTTTTCAACACTCGGTCCACCAGGATAACCTAAATCCAGCATCTTAGCTGTTTTATCAAACGCTTCACCCAAAGCATCATCGATTGTAGTTCCTAACTGTTCATACTCATTTACATCTTTAACTATTAAAAATTGAGTATGACCTCCTGAAATTAACAATAGTAAATAGGGAAATTTAATTTTTTTTTCTAAGCCAGGACTTAACGCATGTCCTTCCAAATGATTCACCCCGACAAATGGCTTATTAGAAAATGCAGCAATTGATTTTCCAATATTTAAACCTACAGTCAAACAAACTATCAAACCAGGCCCAGCAGTTGCCGCTACACCATCTAATTCATCAATAGATATTTTGCTTTCTTTTAAAGCTGTATCAATAATGTACTCAATATTTTCTAGGTGAGCTCGAGCCGCCAACTCAGGCACAACACCACCAAATTTTTTATGCTCTTCGATCTGACTTGAAACTATATTGGATAATATGTCCGCAGTCCCATTGTCATTTTCTCTTATGATAGCAGCAGCAGTTTCATCGCAACTGGTTTCAATTCCAAGAAAAGTTATTTTTTCTGCCATTATATTTTTAATTATTTAAATAGTATAATTTAGATCTTTCAAATATATAATCAATTTATGACTAAAATTACAATCGGTGCCAGAGGAAGCAAGCTTTCAATTGCTTATGTTGAAAAAGTAAAAGAGCTTTTAATTCAAAAAAATAATGATTTGAGTGAAGAAAGTATAGATTTTAAAGCAATCAAAACTTCTGGTGATATTAATCAAAATATAAAATTGTCTGAAATAGGTGGCAAAAATCTATTTTGTAAAGAAATTGAAGAGAAACTTTTAAAGAAAGAAATTGATATTGCTGTTCATTCCTTAAAAGATATGGAGTCCGAAGAAGATAGCAACCTAATCATTGGCGCATATATAAAGAGAAATGATTATAGAGATGTAATTATAAGCAATAAAATTAAAAACTTAGAAGATTTAAAAGGTAAAAAAGTTATTGGTTCAAGTTCTAGAAGAAGAGAATTACAACTAAAAAAGATTAATAAGAATATTTCAGTAATTAATATGAGAGGAAATATTGACACTAGAATTAAAAAACTCGAAGAAGGTAATTTAGATGGAATAATCTTGGCTGCAGCAGGAGTCAAAAGTTTAAATTTAGCTAATAAAATAGGTTTATCCTTCAATGTCGAGGAAGTTTTGCCTGCAGTGGGACAAGGTATAATAGCCGTTCAATGTAATAATAATGACGATGTAGTTAAAAAACTTTTGAGAAATATTAACGATACAGAAACTGAAGTATGCGCAAAATCTGAACGTGCAATGCTACAAGCAATCCAAGGTGATTGCGAAACAGCTGTTGGTGGTTTAGCAATTATAGAAAATAATAATCTTAAATTTACAGCTCAATTATTTTCAGACTCAGGATTGAAAAGTTATGAGTATGAGTTGATTGGAAAAACAAACGAAGCAGTAAATATTGGGAAATCGGTAGGGGAAGAATTATTAAAACTCGCAGGTTCGGAATTTAAAAAAAAATGAATATTTTAATTACAAGACCTCTAATAGATTCTGAAGATTTAATGGGAAAGCTCTTCTCCCTTGGGCATAAGATTGTTCATATCCCAACCTTAAAGATTTCAGCAGCGAACGTTAGTTCAGTAGATGCAAAAAAATATGATGCGTTTATTTTTACAAGTGCTAACGCTATTAGAAATTTAAAGTTGGATAATCAAGATACTAATAAAATATGTTTTTGTGTTGGTTCGATAACTGAAAAGATAGTAAGACTAAAGGGTTACAATAATACCATTTCTGCAGGTGGAACTGTAAATGCTCTAAAAAATATAATTTTAAATTCGGATCAGATTGATAAAAAAAAATCTATCGCTTATTTTTGTGGGGATTACATATCTTCAAATTTAGATAAAGAACTTAAAAACGAAGGATTTCAGGTAGATAAAATTATTAACTACACATCTGAAAAAATTACTGATCTTAATGAAGAAAATAACAAAATAATTAAAAATCATCCTCCTGACATAATTTTAATTTACTCTCAAAGGAGTGCTGAGAGCTTTATTGAAATAGTAAAAAAATACTCTCTTAATGGGTTAATGACAGAGTCTAGAGTATTATGTATAAGTGAAAAAGTTTTAGGAGTACTAAAAAAATCAGGATGGAAAAAATTGGAAGTTTTCCAGCCAGGAGAAGAGTTAGAAAAATTGAAAGATTAAAAGTATGGAAGTGTTGCAAAATTTTAAAAACTTATTTTTCGATGTATGGAACAAAGGTATATCTGGAATTAATATTTCAGAAATAATAATTGCCTTACTAATTTTTTTATTTTTTTTATTTTTAAGGGGTGTTTTTTCAAAGTTTGTAGTTAAAAGATTAGAAAATTACGTATCAAAATCTACAAATAATTTTGATAACTCTCTTGTTTTTTCAATGGAGGGACCAGCAAAGTTCTTTCCAGTGGTTTTAGGATTTTTTGTTTCTACCAGTTATTTAACTGTTGAAACGCAAGCAGCTGAATTTTTAGAAACTATTAATCGATCATTAATTACTATTTTAATATTTTGGACATTTCATCAAATCATTGGACCACTATCTGTGGTTATCAAATCAGTCGGAGGCCTGCTTTCAAAAGATTTAATCAATTGGATTATAAAAGCAATAAAAGTTCTAATTTTTATTTTAGGAGCCGCAGCTGTCCTTGAACTTTGGGGTATAAAAATTGGTCCAATCATAGCTGGTTTAGGTTTGTTTGGTGTAGCAGTTGCATTAGGAGCTCAGGATTTATTCAAAAATTTGATTTCAGGCATATTAGTTTTAGTCGAGAGAAGATTCCAAGTTGGTGATTGGATTTACGTTGAAGGAGTTATTGAGGGTACCGTAGAAAGTATAGGTTTTAGATCAACTGTAGTGAGAAGATTTGATAAATCTCTTGCAACAATTCCGAATTTTCAGTTTGCTGAAAATGCAGTTATTAATAATACCCAAACAACAAATAGAAGAATTAATTGGATGATTGGTTTGGAATATCGAACTACCAGTGAACAATTAAAAAATATTAAAAAAGAAATTGAAAACTACATTAAAAAAAGTGACGATTTTGTTAAATCCGAAGATACTTTATTATCAGTTAAAATAGATCAATTTGCTGCAAGTTCTATCGATATAAGACTGATTTGTTTTACAAAAACAAAGCACTTTCAAGAATGGCTAAATGTGAAAGACACTTTAGCTATAGAGATAAAAAACATAGTAGAAAAAAATAATGCTTCATTTGCATTCCCAAGTACATCAGTTTATGTGGAGAAAAATTCATGAAGTCAGTTTTAATATTGTTTGATAATGTAATTACTCTTTATATTTGGATATTAATCATTAACGCAGTAATAAGTTGGTTAGTTGCTTTTAACATCTTAAACACAGGAAATAGATTTGTTTATGCAGTTCTTGATTTTTCTTACAGATTAACTGCTCCCGCTTTAAATTATATAAGACGATTTTTACCAAACTTAGGTTCAATAGACATTTCGCCAGTAATATTAATTTTAGCGCTAATGTTTTTAAGGAATTTTGTTTTTGAAATGTTTGCTCCAAGTTTATTTTAATGATGATTATTGATGGAAAAAAAGAAGCTGAAAATTTAAGACAAGAGATTAGAAAAGAAATTGACTCATTAAAATCTAAAATTAACAAAGTTCCTGGATTAACTGTCATATTAATTGGAGATTTTGCTCCAAGCCAGATTTACGTAAAGAACAAAGAAAAAAGTGCCAAAGAGGTTGGAATAAATTCAAATGTTGTCAGATACCCAAGAGAGGTTACAGAAGAAGAAGTTTTAAAAAAGATTGAAGATCTTAATAATGATAATGACGTTTCTGGTATACTAGTCCAACTACCTTTGCCTCCTCAGATAAATAAGGAAAAAATTATTAATGCTGTGAGTCCTAAAAAAGATGTAGATGGATTTCATCCTATGAATGTTGGCAATCTCTCATCTGGTCATAATGCTCTAGTTCCTTGCACGCCTTTAGGATGCTTGTATTTGATAAAAAAAGTTGAAAAAAATTTATCAGGAAAACATGCGGTTATCATTGGTAGATCAAATTTAAATGGTAAACCTATGGCTCAATTACTTTTAAAAGAAAATTGCACAGTTACAATCGTTCATTCAAAAACAAAAGATTTAAAACAAGAGTGTTTAAAGGCTGATATTCTAGTTGTTGCAGTTGGAGTAGCTAAGTTAGTAAAAGAAGATTGGGTAAAAAAAAACTCAATAGTTATTGATGTAGGAATAAATAAAGTAGGAGATAAAATTGTTGGGGATGTTGATTTTGATGCTGTAAAGGATAAATCTAAAGCTATAACTCCAGTTCCTGGTGGGGTAGGACCAATGACTATTGCTTGTTTACTTAAAAATACCCTAGATTGTTTTAAAGCTCGTTAGACTTTGATTTGTCAATTTTTAAGTACTTACTGTTTCTAAATCTTATAATCACAGTTGCTAAAGCCACAATTAATATTGCGACCGATATATAAATTAAATTTGTTGGGTCACTCTCTTTATCTTGCAATATAATAAACCGTGCTAAAGCTGTTATTGCGATTACTAAAGGATAGGTAATTCTTACTGCTCTTGTTTCCCAATAAGATCTAACTAATCCGATAACCTCTATGTATATAAACATTAAAAGTAGATCAGCTAATGTAATATCTCTATTCTCGTACATTTCTCTCATCTCTAAAAAGAAAGCTATGATTGTTGAGATTAGTACAACCACAACAGCAACTAGCTGAATATTTCGAATCGAATTGTTCATCTACTATAATTGTATCAAAAATTTAACCTTTATATAACTGTTTAGAATGAAATTTTATAAAATCTTCAACTTTTTTCTTATTAAAGGTTTTGTTTTCTTCAAAAGAAACTTTTTTCATTGAATATGCTTTGTTTTTTGTTCTCCTTGACAGAATTGTTATGTTTCCTTTGTACAAGCTTAAAACTATTTCACCAGAAACTTGATTTCTTTTTTTATCAATTATTTTTTGCAGTTTTATTCTTTTTTTTGAAAACCAATATCCATTGTAAACTAATTCAGCATACTCAGGCATAACTTTCTCTTTATCGTGTGTTGTTTTTTTATCTAAAGTCACTGACTCAATTGCTCTATGAGCTGCATATAGCAAAGTTCCACCAGGTGTTTCGTATACACCTCTTGATTTAATACCAATAAATCTATTTTCAACAAGATCTACTCTTCCAATGCCATTTTTTCCTGCAAGAATATTCAATTTATCTAAAAGTTTATCAGGCCTCAATTTTTTTCCATTTACAGCAACAGGATCACTATCTTTAAAAGTAATTTTTACTTTTGTTTTTTTATTCGGAGCTTTTTCCGGTGAAACAGTTCTTTGAAAAATAAATTCTGGTGCAGAATTTTTTGGATTTTCTAATACTTTTCCTTCAGTGGAAGTATGAAAGATATTATCATCAATAGAGAAAGGTGGCGCGCCTTTTTTATCTTTTGGAATCGGAATATTATTTTTTTTAGCATATTTAATTAAGTCCGCCCTAGATTGTAGTTTCCACTCTCTCCATGGAGCAATGGTTTTAATTTTTTTTCCACCAAAAAAAGCATAGCCAAGTTCAAACCTAACTTGATCATTACCTTTTCCTGTAGCTCCGTGAGATACTGCATAGGCCTTAAATTTTTTTGCAATAGCTATTTGTCTCTTAGCTATCAAGGGTCTGGCTATTGAAGTACCAAGAAGGTAGACGCCTTCATAAACAGCATGCGCTCTTATCATTGGAAATACATAATCTTTCACAAAAACATTTTTTAAATCTTCAATTATTATATTTTTAACCCCAAGACGTTTTGCGTTGGCTATAATTTTTTTTCTATTAATTTCTTGGCCAATATCTGACGTATAAGCAATTACTTCTGCGTTATAATTTTCTTGTAACCATCTTAGAATAATTGAAGTATCTAATCCACCAGAGTAGGCTAATACAATTTTCTTCATTTAGCCGCAGGTTTTTTTTGCGGTGTTATATGCCTTTGTAAATCCCATCATTGAATAATGATCTGTAGTTTCCGCACCTTTTGTTGTTCTAGCTTTAACGATAAGATTTGTTGCTTTTTTCATTAATTTAATAAAATTTTTTTCTTCTTGATCATCTAATAGCCAAGCGAAACTTTTTTGTGAAAAAAAAGAGTATCTTTTTTTACCTGAGCTAGCCGTGACAGTAGAACTTTTATAATCGTGGCCACTTGTAACGCTAACTTCATCTTTAATGTTCTCACCAGGTCTAAACGTCACAAACAATTTTGACTGATCTCTTTGAATTGCCCCTGGAGCTCTTTTTGTAGGAACAGTTTGAGCAAAACATATTTTACCTTTTTCCGTCTCAGCAACAAAGCTTTCCCAATTTTTATATTTACCAGTTGATCTTGGCATATTAGCAAAGGCACTAAAAGAAAAGATTACGAGAGTAATTAAAAGAAATATTTTTTTGACCATCATAATTCGTTTTTATACTAAATTAATTTGATTTCAACGCTCGATTAAGGTGATGGATTTGGGTTGTTGTTGTGAATTTCATTCACTCTTTCCATCATTTCATCCGTAAATTCTATGTTTATGCTTTCAACGTTTTCTTTAAGTTGATCCATTGTGGTTGCTCCAATAATATTACTTGTTACAAATGGTCTAGAATTAACGAAGGATTGAGCCAGTTGAACCATTGTTAGATTAAAATCTTTAGCAAGTTCAAAATATTTATCATAGGCTTTCATTGCCAAAGGATTTAAATGTCTCTCCCAACCTTTGTAAAGTGCCATTCTAGAGTCTTTAGGCATTTTACCATTCCTATATTTTCCAGATAACCCTCCTGCTGCAAGAGGATAATAAACGAGTAACCCACATTTCTCCCTAATAGAAATTTCCGACATACCTATTTCATAAGTTCGGTTGACTAAATTATATGGATTTTGCACTGACATCATTCTTGGAGCACCTTTATTTTTTGAGATTTCAAGGTACCTAGATAATCCATATGGTGTTTCATTAGACATACCGATATGCCTAATCTTTCCACTCTTTATATGTTTTTCTAAAGCTTCAAGTATACTTTCAAAACTATTCCAATTTCCCTCTTTATTGTTAAATAGATAGTCTCTCCTCCCAAAGAAGTTTGTAGAACGTTCAGGCCAATGAAGCTGATATAAGTCAATATAATCTGTTTTTAATCTTTTTAAGCTACCATCAATAGCTTCGCCAATTTTCTTTTCATCAAAATTATTACCTCCACCTCTTATCCAGTCACATCCTGGTCCAGCAACTTTGGAAGCTAAAATAATTTTATCTCTATTTTTTCTTTTTTCGAACCAATTGCCAATCATTACTTCTGTTTTACCGTAAGAGTCAGAAGTTGGTGGTACAGAGTAAATTTCTGCAGTATCAAAAAAATTTATGCCTTGTGATATCGCATAGTCCATCTGCTCAAAAGCATCTT
>CACIWX010000007.1 GCA_902590465.1 uncultured Pelagibacteraceae bacterium | reverse complement strand
TCACACGCCATACCTCTAGCAAGACCTTCTACTCCAAATTTGTTCATATTGTAAACGTTACGTCCTTCACAACCAACTCTTCCTAGTTGCGATGACATATGAATGATAGATCCACCAATTTTTCTTCTATTTTTTGCTTTTACCATTTTTTGAGAGCATAATTGCGCAACATTGAATGCCGCTTTCATATTAAGATTAGTTAAGTATTCCATATTTTCTTGAGTAACTTTTGTAAAATGTTGAGGTCTATTATTTCCAGCATTGTTTACTAAAATATCCAATCGATTAATTTTTCTTAAAACTTTTTTTAAATCATCTAAATTTGTTACGTCACAAACAAATAATTGACTTGAACCTTTAGTTTTTTTGATAATCTTGTTTACTTTAATAAGATCAGATTTTGTTCTACTTAATATAATTACTTTTGCTCCTGCTTCAGCCAAAGCAATTGCACAAGCTTTACCAAGCCCTTTACCAGCTCCTGTGACAAGAGCTGTTTTATTTTTAAGATTTATTTTTTTTAGCATCAAAGTATTAAAGTTTTAATATCTGTATATATTAATTCAACAGCTACAATCAAAATAGCTAACAAGCCTACCCAAGCAATCCATTTATATTTCTTAATCCAACCTGAAATTAGATTTGCTGCAAGAGCCATTAATATAATTGATAGAACTAATCCAAAAATTAATAAGTGGTAATGATGACCTGCAGCCCCTGCAACACCCAGAACATTATCTAAACTCATTGTAAAGTCTGCTAATAAAACAGTCCATATTGCTTTAAGAAAACTTGAATTATCTACTTTTATGTCCTCTTCTTTTGATGCACCTTTTATTACATCAACGTAAAGTTTATAGACAATGTATAATAATAAAATTCCACCAATAAGTCTTAAACCAGTAATTTGTAATAAATAAGCAGTGAGAAGAGTTAGAATTATTCTTAAAATTACAGCCCCTCCAATTCCCCAAAAAATAACTTTTTTTCTTTGATCAGGTGGAAACTTTGAAGCCACCATTCCAATGATAATTGCGTTATCACCTGCTAAAACAAGATCAATAAAAATGATTTGAGTTAATATGGTTATTTGTTCGGGAGTGAGTAATTCTGCAAACATGACTACTTATTAAGTATCATGTCAGATGCTTTTTCCGCAATCATTATTGTTGGTGCATTAGTATTACCAGAGGTTATATTGGGCATAATAGATGCATCCACAACTCTTAAATTTTGAATTCCATGTGCTTGTAATTTATCATTAACAACAGCTTCTTCTCCCTTACCCATTTTACAAGTCCCTACAGGATGAAAAATGGTCTGAGCATGATTACTTGCGGCTTTGACTAATTCCTCATCATCAGTGATATGTGCACCAGGTCTATACTCTTCTGGCTCATACTTTTTGAAAGTTTTAGTGTTAAGCATAATATTTCTAACAATTTTAAGAGCTTTTGCTGCTACTTCTCTATCGTCTTGGGTAGATAAGTAATTCATTTTTATTTTAGGATTATCTCTACTATCTTTACTCGCTATATTTATCTCGCCCCTGCTAGTCGGTCTTACATTAGCAATAGTAGGAGTTATTCCATCAAAGTCATGCATTTTTGTTGCACCTAAAATATCTGTGCTTATTGGTTGAACGTGAAACTGTAAATTTGGTGTCGCTCTTGAAGGATCACTTTTAACAAAACCACATACTTGACTGGCACCCATTGTCATTGGACCACTTTGTTTAAAAATATACTCCAATCCAATAAAAAAGTTTCCAATCAAACTATTAATTTTACTATTTAAAGATTTTAAATTCTTCACTTTATATACCGGTCTAAACATTAAATGATCTTGTAAGTTTTTTCCTACACCCTTAAGTTCGTGAATAGTTTCTATGCCATGTTTGTTCAATTTTTCTGAGTCTCCAATTCCTGAAACTTGCAAAATGTGCGGCGAACCGATTGATCCAGCGGATAAAATAACTTCTCTATTAGCTTTAACCGTAATTACTTTTTCTTTTTGATAATAACTTACACCAGTTGCTTTTTTTCCTTCAAAATTTATTTTTTGAACATGAGCTTTAGTGACAATTTTCAAATTTGTTCTATTTTTAACAGGATTTAAATAACCTTTAGCAGCACTACAACGTAACTTTAATAATTTATTTCGACTTGTTGTAAATTGAAAATAACCGATACCAAAATTATCTCCTGTATTAAAATCTTCTGTTCTAGGAATTCCTGTTTCTTCAGCAGCATTTTGAAATTCTTCCAACATATCTAAATTTATTTTCTTATTTGAAACAGTTATTGGACCTTTGTCATTATGAAATTCATTAGGACCTAGTTCGTTATTTTCTGATTTTAAAAAATAAGGGAAAACATCATCCCAACCCCAGCCAGCGTTACCTTGTTGTCTCCAATTATCATAATCATTACTTTGACCTCTAATCCAAAGAAGTCCATTAATTGAAGAACTTCCTCCTAATGTTTTTCCTCTAGGATATCTTATTGATCTATTATTCATGGTCTCATCTTTTTCAGTGTGAAAACACCAATCAACTTTAGGATTATGCATTGTTTTAAAGTATCCAACTGGAATGTGGATCCATGGATAAGTATCTTTGGCACCTGCTTCTAATAAAAGAACTTTATTATTTGGATTTGCACTTAATCTGTTTGCAAGTACACATCCTGCTGAACCAGCTCCAATAATTACAAAATCAAATTCATCCATGATAAGAATTTAACTTATACTTGAGAAAACGCATACATGCTAATGTGACTAATTCAACTCCAGGTTTAGCTACTTTGGTTTGACTCTAATATTCATTAGAGGTTTAATTCTTTTTTTTATTAATAAAAAACGGGGGAAATAATGAAAAAATTATTATCTGTAGTTTTTGGTTTAGCTGTTCTTGTAGGATTCTCTATGACTTCAGCGAATGCAAAAACTTTAAAATGTCAGACCGTTCTTAACACTAAAGCTGATGAAGTGAAAATGTTAAAGGACTTTACTGACACTGTAACAGAGCTTACTGATGGGTCTTTAAAATTTGAGATCTTACCAGCAGGTGCTGTTGTAGGAGTAAAAGAGACTTTAGACGCGGTTGATAAAGGATTGATAGATTGTGGTTTCGCATGGACACACTATTGGTCTGGAGATCACCCAGCTGCCATGTTATTCGGTTCGCCAGTAGCAGGTGGTGGAGTAGGAATAGATAACTTAGCATTTTTATCTTGGTTCCAATATGGTGGTGGTAAAGAATTATACGACCAACTATGGAAAGAAATGGGTAGAGACATTAAAGGATTTATGCTTCAACCAGTTGGTCCAGAAGCTTTAGGTTGGTTTCCAAAACCAATTAAAGATATGGCTGATTTTAGAAAATATAAATTCAGAACACCTCCAGGAATTCCTGGCCAAACATATAAAGATATCGGTATTGCATCTGTAGCAATGGGTGGTGGAGATATTCTTCCAGCATTACAAGCAGGTACTATCGATGCAGCAGAATGGTGTTGTCCAAAACCAGATTTAACATTTGGTTTCCAAAAAGTATTAAAACACTATTACCTACAAGGTTTACACCAAGTAGTAGTAAATGCTGACTTTTATATTACTGGAAAAACTTACAAAAAAATGACTGCTCACGAGAAAAAATCTCTTGAAGTAGCTGCAAACGCTTCATTAGCTAAATCTTTAAGCTACAGAATCTATGAAAATGGAAAAGCTTTAAGAGAGTTAACGACTAAGCACGGAGTAATTTTAGAAGATACTCCAACAGACTACTTTAAAGAATATATGGCAGCAGCAAAGAAAACATTGAACAAAAACGCAGCAGAAAATAAATTTTTTGCTAAAGTTTACAAATCAATGAAAGAATTTGCTGATATTGCTGTACCATTCTGGAGTGGTGCTCAAATGTCAAACGCTAAGCTAGGAATGGCTCACGCGGCGACATTAAAGTAATAAGCAAAAACTTTAAAAATATTTTAGAGCGGACTTAACAGTCCGCTCTAATTTTTTAGGATGAGATTATGAATGACAAGCCACCAAAGATAGACATTTCAGATGAAATGATTGCTGAAAGACGCGGCGGTTCAGGTAAAATGCCAGCCGATATGCCAGCATGGATGGCGAACACTATAACTTCAATAGACAAATTCAGCAAACGTGTAGGTAATATAGTTTGTTGGATCCTTGTGCCTTTAATTTTAGCAATGACTTATGAAGTTATAATGAGAAAATTATTTTTAGCTCCAACAATTTGGGCTTACGATATGAGTAGATTTTTATATGGGGCTCTATTTATGTTAGGAGCAGGGTACGCTCTCTCCAAAGGAGTTCACATAAGAGCAGATTTTTTATACAGAAATTTCAAAACTAAAAATCAAGGTCTTGTAGATTTTTGGTTATATATTTTATTTTATTTTCCGGGATTATTAGTCTTTCTTTACATGACTCTAGGATATGTCGAAGAGTCAATTCGAAGAGGCGAAAGGGGAATGGATACAACTTGGATGCCATTTATGTGGCCTATAAAATCATGTTTATTGATAGGTATAATATTTCTTTTAGTTCAAGGCGTATCAGAATTACTTAAAAGTTATTGGGCTGCCAAAAAAGGTGAGTGGCCTGGAGAGAAAAAATGATAGCAGAATTAATTGATCCAGCGGTATTAGGTATCATTTTAGTTGGAGTAATGCTTTTTGCTATCTTTGTTGGATTTCCAATATCTTTTACTTTAATTTTTTTAGGTTTTGTATTTGGATATTTAGGATTTGGTAAACTAGTTTTCTACTTAATGACCTTACAATTTTCGATGGTCATGACCGAACAAACCCTCGCCGCCGTACCGCTCTTTGTTTTCATGGGAATTATGATGGAGCAAGCTGGTTTGATGGAAAGATTGTTCTCAGCATTCCAACTTATGTTAGCTAGAGTAAGAGGATCACTTTATTACGCTGTTCTATTTGTTTCTGTGATTTTTGCTGCAGCGACAGGAATAGTTGGAGCTTCGGTGACAATTTTAGGAATTATGGCCGCTAAATCTATGAATAGATCTAGTTATAATGTTCAGCTTGCTGCAGGGACTATTACAGCAGGAGGAACATTAGGAATTTTAATACCACCAAGCATTATGCTTGTTGTGATGGGACCAATTATGGAAATTCCTGTTATAGATTTATTTGCAGCTGCAATATTACCAGGTATACTTTTAGCTTCGTTGTTTGCTGCATACACCACAATTAGATGTATGTTAGATCCAAAGCTAGGCCCACCATTACCTGAAGACATGAGACCAACTAGTATGAAAACTGTTTGGATAGAATTTTTATTAGGGCTTGTTCCTCCAGCAGCATTAGTTTTCGCAGCACTTGGAAGTATATTATTAGGTTTTGCAACTCCAACTGAAGCTGCAGGTTGCGGAGCGATGGGTGCACTTTTGTTGTCACTTGCTTATAAAAAATTAACTCTTCCTAAATTACAAGAGGCTCTCGTTAAGACTTTGGAAATAACAGCTCTTATAATGGTTCTAGTAGCTGCTTCAAACTTCTTCGGAGCTGTTTTTGCTAGATTAGGTACACCAACTTTATTAACTGAATTTTTACTTGGTCTAGAGATGAATAAGTACTTAATTTTAGCAATGATCATGGTTATGATTTTCTTACTTGGTTGGCCTTTGGAATGGGTACCAATAGTTATGATTATAATTCCAATTATTTTACCTTTAGTTGAGGCTCTTGGTTTTAACCTAACTTGGTTTGCTATTCTTGTTGCCGTAAATCTTCAGACCTGTTGGCTTTCTCCGCCTGTTGCCTTATCGGCCTATTTCTTAAAGGGAGTTGTACCTGAGTGGGATTTAAAAGATATATATCTTGGAATGATGCAATTTATGGTTTTACAATTAATTGGATTAATATTAATAGTTATATTTCCACAAATAGCATTGTGGTTACCGACACTTTTATATGGCAATTAAATATTTAAAAAAATCACCAAAAACATCTTCAACAGATGATACTAAAACTGCTCAAGTCGTTCAGGGTTTATTAAATGATTTAGAAAAATCAAAAGAACAAGGATGTATAGATTTAACGAAGAAATTTGATAAATATGATGGTGAAATTATTGTTTCTAAAGAAAGAATTGAAGAAATAAAAAAAACATTAGATCAAAAAACAAAAGATGATGTTCAGTTTGCCTATGAGCGTGTGAGAAAATTTGCTGAAGCTCAATTAAAAAATTACGGTCAAGACTTTGAAGTAGAACTTTCAAAAGGTTTATATGCTGGACAAAAATTAGTACCAGTTAATACAGCTGGCTGCTATGTTCCAGGTGGAAGATATGCACACATCGCCTCAGCAGTTATGAGTGTGACTACTGCAAAAGTAGCAGGAGTGAAAAATGTAATTGCATGTAGCCCTCCAAAAGCCGGAGTAGGTGCACACCCAACAATAGTTTATACAGCTGATTTGTGTGGTGCTGATGTCATTATGAACTTAGGAGGAGTACCAGCAATCGCAGCAATGACAAATGGTTTATTTAAAAATGCTCCTGCAGATATAATTGTTGGTCCTGGAAATCAATTTGTTGCTGAAGCTAAGAGAATTTTATTTGGAAAAATTGGAATTGATTTATTTGCTGGCCCAACAGAGATAGCTGTGATCGCGGATGAAACTGCTGATCCAGAAATAGTAGCAGTAGATTTAGTCGGACAGGCAGAACATGGTTACAACTCTCCTGCATGGTTATATACTACAAGCAAAGAACTCGCAGACAAAGTAATGAAAAGAGTTCCTGAGTTAATAGCGGATCTTCCTGAATTACCTAGAACAAGCGCAGAGGCTGCTTGGAGAGATTATGGAGAAGTAGTTCTTTGTGATACAGATGAGGAAATGGCTGCAATAAGCGATGAATACGCACCCGAACATCTTGAAGTTCAAACTAAAAATTTAAAATGGTTTCATGAAAGATTAAAAAACTACGGTTCATTATTTATTGGAGAAGAAACAACAGTTGCATATGGCGATAAATGTTCTGGCACTAATCATATTTTACCAACGAAGGGTGCTGGAAGATATACAGGAGGGTTATTCGTTGGAAAATTTATTAAAACTTTAAGTTTCCAAAGAATGACAAAAGAGTCTACAGAACTAGTAGGGGCAGCAGCAGCTAGACTTTCAAGATATGAAGGTATGGAAGCTCATGCAAGAACAGGGGATGTTAGACTTAAAAAATACGGTTACATGAAGTAATGCATGCATTAGTCTATACAGACACTCAAACATTAGTTTACAGAGAAGAAAAAAATCCAACAGAAAAACCAGGTGAAAGTATTTTAAAAATACAAGCTTCTGGTATTTGTGGTTCTGATATGCACGCTTATCACGGACATGATGAAAGAAGAATACCACCTCTAATATTAGGTCATGAAGTTAGTGGAGTTATTCAAAATGGAAAATTTAAAGATAAAACAGTTGTTTTAAATCCATTAATCACTTGCGGAAATTGTGAATACTGTAAGCAAGGCAGAGAACATTTATGTCCAGATAGATCTATTTTAGGAATGAGTAAACCAATTAAAAGAGAAGGTGGTTTAGCAGAATATGTTTCAATCCCTGATAAAAATATTTATGAAATACCAAAGGGTTTAGACACCAAAGAAGCTGCAGTAGCGGAACCAACAGCAGTTTCATTACACGCCGTACTATTAGGTGAACAAACTTTAAAAAAACCTATATCAGAATGTAGAGTTTTAATTCAGGGTGGAGGAGCCATAGGTTTATTATGTGGTTTAATTTTAGCTAAAGATAAAGGATGTAAAAATATAGTTTTATCTGATCCTAACAAAAAAAGATTGGACGAATGTTCAAAATACCTTGATGCAAAATATGTTGCTCCAAATGATAAGATAATAAACTCTAATGGTTTTGATATCGTATTTGACTCTGTTGGATTAGAAGTTAGCAGACAACAAGCTATTGAAGTAGTCGTGCCGGGCGGATCAATAATACATATAGGTTTAACGCAACCCGCTGGTACTTTTAATTTTAGAAAATTAACTTTACAAGAAATTACTTTAGTAGGAACTTATTGCTATACGAACAAAGATTTTCAACAAACTATCAATTTATTACACAATAAAAAATTAGGCCCGTTGAACTGGATTGAATACAGAGAACTTAAAAATGGTGCAAGTGCATTTAAAGAAATTCATGATGGCACGTGCGTAGCTCCTAAAATCATTCTTATTCCTTAAATGAGTTTAAACATAAATACAATTTTAGATGCGTGGAGTGAAGCTATAGCTGGCAAAATCGATAAACTTTCAAATATTACAAGTGATGATTTTATTTTTGTAAATCAATCTTCGAATGAAATTATGAAAAAAAGAGCATTTTTAGAGTGGACTATTAAATCAGGTGAAGGTCAAAAAATGTTTGACTACAAATCAATATATGAAAATGAAGACTGTCTAGTGGGCACAAATATAATAACAACTATTGATAATGTTAATTATAAAGTTATGTTTTTTGCAAAATTACAAAATCAAATGATGACTGAATATCATGTTTTAGCAAGGTTTGAGGATTATGAGTAATATAAGCTTTAAATAAACCAAAAACATATTTAAAACTTTTCTCTTTTTAGTTGTAGACAAATTGCATACCTGTAATAAGTTTTTAACATTGTAGATTTAGTATGATTTTAAATAACATTATTTATGAAAAAAATTTTTATAATTTATTTGCTTTTAATTTCCAAAGTTATTGCTGCTGGACATCTAAGTGAAAAAGATAAGAAAGCTACGTTAAAGTGTACAGGGCTTTATTATGCTAACAGCATGATACCTCAGGGAACTTTAGAGTTAGACAAGATTGTTTTTTCAATTGCAGCGAAGAAATATTTAACATCATATTTAATTGCAGAAGGTATGAAAGAAGATTTTATAAATAAAGAACTAAATAAATCTGTAGATGAACTTTATGGTAAACCCTATAATGAAAAAAAAACAAAAGATTGTACAAAATATATTTATAAATTAATTCCAAAATCAAAAGCTGAAATTGATAAGTTAGTTAAATCGGGAATTTATTAATATGAGCGGATACGTAATTGCCAATATAAATGTAAAAAATCCTGAAGCTTACAAAGAATATGTTGGTAAGGTAGTACCGACTGTTCAAAAATTTGGAGGAGAATACCTTGTACGTGCTGGGGAGTACAAAGTTATAGATGGTGAATGGAAATACCCTAGAACGGTAGTAATTAAATTTCCAACTTATGAAAAAGCTTTAGAGTGGTATGACTCTGAGGAATATAAGCCAGTAAAACCCATTCGATTAGCAAACTCAGTAGCTAATGGAATTATAATAAAAGGAATTTAAATAAAAGGAAAAAAATGGAAAAAGAAATGTTAGTACATCTTAAATTTAAAGAGGGCAAATTAGAAACTTTTACTAACTGGATGCAATCAGATGAAGGTATGGGCGTTAGAAAGAGTGTTGCTTACCCAGAAAAAACCGTCGGGGCTATGATTCCTGATAAAAGCGGAATGTTATTTAAAGTTAATGTTCATAACGAAGCTGGGATGAAAGAGTTTGTAACTGGGAACAACCCTACAGCTAAAGCGATTTATTCCGAGTGTGTAGATAGTGCTCAGTTATATGAGCTATCAAAAATAAATCTATAAAGGAGGAAAAATGAAAAACTATATGGTAACGCATACTTTTAAGTCTACTGAAATGAAAAAAAAATTTACTGATACAGTGGCTTCTATGAAGATGGAAGATATTGTTAAGAGCATGAAAAGTGACAATGCTGCTTGTCAAATGACTTGGAATACACCAGGAGACACGATGGAAATGTATTGTTGGTGGAAAGGAAAAGATGAGCAGGCAATTATTAATCAACTAGGTCAAATGAATGATTTTTTCACTCCTCATAAGTTTGTTGAGTGCACCGATCAAGTCATGGACTATAACGCATAGGATATTTATGATCGATAAATTTGGAAACGCATTTTATTTAATAATTTACTTAGCACATTTTATTATAGTTGGTAGTTACGCTTACCAATTAGTCTTTGATACTAAAAAATTTCTAAAGGGTAGAGGAGTTGATAAAACTGCTACCTTGATTACGAGATTTGCAGGCTCATTCATGATCGCTACTGTTTTAATGGCAATATATATAGCTTTTATCAGATCAGGCGGCGTAGAGGCTACTTGGGCTTTCTTTAACTTAGTTTTTATAATGAATGTTTCGATATTAGTTGTAAATTTTTATACATTAAAGATTGATAAAACAGGTTTAACTAAAAAAACTAGAAACGATGGAATATATGCTCCACTCGCTCTTGTTATTATCAGTGCTATTCTTTGTTACGGTCTAGCAGATAAAATTTACGTTTAAGGAGATACATGGCAAAGTTTATGAATATTGTTAGATGTAAAGTGAAATCATCTAGCAGAGAAGAATATTTGAAAAAAATAGATGAGATGCCAAAGTTTGATGGTCAAATCTCAGCGAAATACGTTGAAACGAAACCTAATGAATTTTTTATGATAGGTGAATGGAATTCTGAAGATGATATTGCTACAGCAAGACCAAAAATGATTGCGTTTTTGGATACGCTTCGGCACACTTTAGAAGAGCTGTCATCAGATTTAGGAGTAACAGATCCTCACTCTGGAACAGTTGTGATCGAGAAATAAGAAAGGAGAAATAATATGGCAAAGATGTACATTATGGGAAACTATACCGAGAAAGCCTTTCAAGGTTTTTTAAAAGATCCAAATAGTGACAGAAAAGCAGTGGTTGAAAAACTCGTTAAAGGTGTGGGTGGAACATTACACACTATGGATATTGTAAGAGGCTCATATGATTTTTGTGTAGTTGCAGATCTTCCTAGTTTTGATGATTTTGCTGCTGTCAAATTAGTTGTAGAGTCAACTGGAGCTGTAAAAAACTTATCAGCACTTGAAGCTATAGATTTTGCTAAGGCTACAACAAAAGCTTCAAAAATGTCTTATAAGGCTCCGGGTCAATAAAAGAAAAAGGAGGTAACAATGGCAAAATTTTATACACTTGGATGTTACACAGCTAAAGGTCTTGGAGGATTTGTAAGCAATCCGTCTACAGACAGAAAAGCTGCTACATCTGCACTTGCTGCTTCTGTGGGAGCTAAAGTAACTCAATACTCAGGCCTAAGAGGAAAATATGATTTTATGGCAGTGATTGAGGGAACTTTTGAACAAGCTGCTGCAGCTGCAATGGTTGCTGTTTCTAGTGGTGCTGTTTCAGATTTTACAATTTTAGAAGATGTAGATCTAAATGAGATAGCTAAAACTGCTCAGAAAATGGCTTCATCATACAAAGAGCCAGGAAAATAATTATTTTCTGTAGCTAATACATTTTAAGGTATCAGTGAATTTTATTTGATTTTTATATTCAGAATTTATTTCACTGATACCAAATTTTATTTCTTTATTACTCATATTTAATAAGCATGAAATGTATCTCTCTTTGATCATTCGTACGTATTTTTCTTTAGAGATGATTACTTTAAAATTAAAGTCTGTATAGCTTATTTTTTTTAAGTTTTTTTTGATAATCTGAAATAAAACTTCGTCTCTTTTTAAACTTTTTTCTAAATTTTTTCTCATTTTTTTAAAACAAGGTATCTTATTATTTTTTGTTTTTAGAGAAAAAATTAATATTTTACCTTTGGTGTTTAATCTTTTTTTAGCAAGATTTAGAAGACGATTTAAATTTGTTTTTGAAAAAAAATGAATAGTTTGTTTAATTAAGATTAAATCATATTTATCATGTTTATTTAAATATTTTAAAGCTTCTACTCTCTTAAATATAATATTCTTTTTAACACCCTTATTACCAACAATATCAATTCCAATGGGTTTATTTCTAAATTTATATTTCTTTTGAAGTGCGCTAATAATATTTGCTCTTCCACATCCAATGTCCAATATTTTTGTATTTTTATTTAAATTACTTTTTCTTTTAAGAAATTTATTAAATTGAGAGATATACGATTTTGACGATAACCAGGTTTTATTATCCCAGTTTTTAAGTTTTTTCATTAAAGCGCAACAACAGCAGCAGCCATAGAGGCAAGTCTTCCTTGAGTATCATCAGCTCTACTTGTAATTACAACAGGTACTTTTCCACCAACTACTACGCCAGCTGCACAAGCACCCATAAAAAAAATCATCATTTTTACTAAGGCATTTCCAGTTTCTACGTTTGGAACTAACAGAATATCAGTTTTACCAGCAACCGCATTTTTGATCCCTTTAATTTGAGCAGCTTTTTCAGAAACTGAATTATCGAATGCCATTGGCCCAAATACTTCTGCATTCAAACCTTCTTCTTTTGCTCTTTTGGTAAGCTCACTTGCCTCTTGAGAGCTTGGTACACTATCTAAAACTTCCTCAGTAGCTGATAGCACTGATACTTTAGGTTTACCAATTCCTATCCTATTCGCAAAATCTATTGAATTTTTCAATATATGCATTTTAGTTTCTAATTTTGGCAATACATTTAATGCCCCATCAGTAATGATAAATGGTTTATCATTTTTTTCTAAAGTCATATGCCAAATATGACTAAGTCTTTTTTTTCCTATTAAATTCAAATCTCTTTTTAAAACAGCTTTCATAAGTACGTCTGTATGAATATGACCTTTAACAATTATTTTAACTTTATCTTCACTTGCCAGTCTTGCTGCAATTGGTGCAGTACTATTTTCATCTGGTTCATTAATAATTTCATATTTAGAAATATCCCAGTTTAATTGCTTAGCATTCTTCTCAATAATTGATTTGTCTCCTATAAAAACTGGTAGTATTAAATTTGCATCTACAGCTTGTTTTGCTGACTCAATTGAAACTGGCTTTACAGCGTTAACTATTACGGCTTTAGCTGGTCCTTTTGTTTTAGCTATTTTAAGCAAACTTTCAGGGCAAATAATTTCTTTTTTGCTAAGCATTTAATTTTTCCATTTCTTTTAAAATTTTTGGTGAAATAGATATATCTTTATTTAAATTCTTTTTATACGTCTTATTTTTTCTTTCACCTGGATATAAAATATTTGTAAATCCTTTCGCTTTTGGAAGTTTTTTGACAATCTTTATATTTTTCTGCATTTCTTTAACGAACTTATTTCCGATAAAAATTTTAGGATTAATAGTAATAAATAAATGACCCATATTTTGGGGTCCTGAAAAATCATCAAAAGGATCTTTTGTTTTTCCTCCATGACTACTGCCTGTGAAAACACCACTTAGAATATCAACCATCCAAGCTAACCCAGAACCTTTAAAACCTGCAATTGGTAATTGAGTACCCTTAAGAGCCTCTTTAGCGTTGGTAGTAATTTTACCTTTTTTGTTAAGAGCAACACCATATGGAATTTTCAAACCTAACCTTTCAGCTCTTCGTATAGTTCCCCTGTTTATTATTGACGTTGATGCATCATAAATAAAAGGAGCTTTTCCTGTGGGTGCACCAAAACAAATAGGGTTTGTTCCAAACAAAGATTTCTTTGCACCATGCGGGGCTAAAGCGGCAGGCGCATTAGTAAAACAAAAAACCATTAATTTATTATTCACAGCTTGTTCAGCATAAAAACTTGAAAGCCCATAATGTCCGCTTTTTTTAATAGCAACTAAACCTATTCCAGTTTTTTTAGCATTTTTAATAGCTTGTTTAATTCCTATATCAGCACTTATGAAACCAATGCTGTTATCAGCATCTATATATGAAGCGGAAGAACTTATTTTTTTTATTTTGATTTCAGGTTTAGGGTTAATTACTTTTGCTTTAATTCTATCGCAATACATTTTTAGTCTAGCTAAACCATGACCTTTTGCTTCCAATATTTCTGCTTTAATTAAATAGTTAGAACAAATTTCTGCGTGTTTTTTTGAAAGTTTATGTTTTAAAAATATTTGTTTTAGTTTTAATTTTAAAAGATTTTTTTTCACTTAAATTTTTTATTTCCTTTAGCTTCCCAAAAATTAGTTCTTTGCTCTGGATTCTCAACTAGACCTTTGCACATCATGCCATACTCTTTGGTAAGTGAAGAAAAATCTTTTTTAGCTAATTCTACAAACTTATTTACTTTATCTTTTGTCATTTGAGACATTACTTTTGGATTTAATCCCATTATTTCCCCAAGATCATAGTTATATTTTAAAGACACATCAGCACTATTTTCTAAGCTGTCGATAATATTTTTATCTTTTCCCGCATCTTTAAAACTTTGGGCAGCAACTTTGTAAAAACTGTAACAATTAACGTAATCTCTTTGAATATTTTCCATAACATACTTTGCAACTTTTTGTTCTTTAGCATTTTCGTTCGCATTTAAAGAGAAAGGAATTATAGCTAAAATTATTAAAATTATTTTTTTCATTTATATTTTTTCATTGAAGCTTCAGCTAAAATTAGATTTGGATCCATAAATATTTTTGATAGCTTAGCTTTCTTAAAAGACTTATATGCAAAAATTGCAATTGGCAACTCTGTACAGCCCAAAATGATTTTTTTACATTTCTTTTTAATCAGATAATTTACCGCAGGCTTTATAGCCTTCTCAGCTTCCTTGGTTTTACCCATTTTAACAAGTTTTATAGATTTATTAACGCTTCTTTTTTGCAATGTTGTACTCGGTGAAATTAATAAAAATTTTTTATTAAAGTAATGACTGTATACACCAGTTTTTATGGTTGATTCAGTTGCTAATAAACCAATTTTAGAATTTCTTTTTAAATTTTTTTTTGCATTTAAATATACAATTTCTGGCATGTTTAAAATTGGTATTTTTATTTTCTTTCTGAGGTCTTTGTACCAATAGTGCGCAGTATTACATGGGATTGATATAAACTTACATTTATTTTTCTGTAAAAACTTACATCCCTCTATAAGGCTTTTTAAAACTTTATTATATTTTTTTAGATTTTGTTTTCGATCTGGAATATTCGATTTATTGTATAAAACAAATAAAGGATATTTTTGATCAGCTTTTCCTCTATTTAATTTTGCAAGTTTAGAACAAAAATCTAACCCTGCTTGTGTGCCCATGCCACCAAGTATTCCAATCATAAATTATAAAATGAATTAACCTTTTCCTCGCCAAGGTATCGTTTTGTCTATTATCTTTCTAATTGTAATATCAAAAATTAATCCCAGCATTCCCATTATAAATATCGTGATCCATATTACTTCATATTGGAAATATTTTTTCGCGACATTTTCTACGAAACCAACACCTGTAGTTCCTGCTAAAAATTCTGCCGCAACTAATGTTCCCCAACACATTCCTGTTGCAACTCTTATTCCCGTTAATATTTCTGGTAAGGAATTAGGAAAAATAACGTGTCTTAATATTTGCCATTTGGATGCTCCAAGAGAATGCGCTGCATGAATTTTTGATAACTGAGTTCCTGATGCACCAGCTCGTGCTGAAATTATCATAATTGATAATGACACCATAAATAATAAAAATACTTTTCCAAGATTGTCTATTCCAAGGACTGAAATAACTAATGGAGCCCATGCTAAAGGCGGAACAGGTCTGTATAGTTCAATTAAAGGATCAAAAAATCCTTTTGCAAATCTATTTAATCCCATAAATAATCCTAATGGAACTCCAACAATAATTCCTGCAACTAATCCAAGGAACACTCTTAAAAATGAATCCCATATGTGACCAGTAGGAATAGGAATTTTAAATAAGTTAAAGTCTCCAGTAACAAAACTTAAAACTTTACTTTTGAAATTTGGCTTAACTTCACCTTGTTCATTATGAACTGGGTACTCTCCTGGCAAAATATCTGCAAACCAATCAGGTATTAAAAAACCAATGATCTTACTTACATCCATCATCTCATACCAAATCAATGGAATTTGTTTGTAACCCACATTTGGGTTTAACATTAATGTAAATTTATTAAGCGTATCTGATGGTTTTGGAAGCCATCTACCTGAGCCTTGCTCAGAACAACTTGGGCCACTTGAAATAATCGTACCTGATGGAAACAAAAGAAGATCAACCCATCTAAGGCTGCCTTGTTCTTTTTTTTGCACGTTATCAAAATTGATTATTGATGTCTGCATGTCATTTAAAGTATTAGGTGGAAATATACTTGCGTATTCTATTCTACGTGCAATTTTAAGGACATCTTTTGCTAATGAAGAAGAAATTTCCTCAGAACCGCTCAAACTGTCTCTGTAATCTTTTATTTCTTTTTTTAGTTTTTCTAAGGCGGAAACATATTGTTCATTATGATTTTTAAGTTCAAAAAATTCATCGCTTATTAAATTTAATTCTGTAGCTGCTGCCTGAAATTTTAAACCTCGCTTTGTTTTTGGAATAAAGGGAATTTCGATTGTATTTTCAATTGAGGTACTTGATGCTTTCCAGGACCCTTCTTCCTTAGCAGCTTCAATTCTCTCTAATTCTTGTTCAGCACTCTCATTGGGATAATCACTTCTTTTAAAATTCTCAGTTAAATTTATGATTTTTTCATTTATTAATTTAATTTGTTCTCTAGTCTCATTATTTAAAAGCTGTTCATTTGTAAGTAATGGAATTGTGTTTTTAGTTTGAGAGACAAAATTAAGTAGCTTACTTTTATCTTGATTTTTGACACTGGATTTTTCTATTTCAATAGTGATTTTGTCTAAATTTTCTGACTCAGTTTCTATTACTGATGTGCTTTTAAGTTGACGTTCATCTATTGGAAATAAATATTTAAGTGAGAGAAGAGACTCGTTTACTTTTCCAACTTGGCAAAGTTCATTAGCTGACTTTGGAAAAAAAGACTTAGCTATGTCCCATGAATAATAAAGCCAGACTAGTAAAAGAAAACTACTTCCTACAATGACCCAATGAATACCTCCTTGTGCTCTTTCAGGATTTCCAAAAACTGCATCGACTTTTTCAGTTCTAATTAATTTTCTTCCATATAAAACACATCCTATAATCGCGAAGAAAAATAAAAATGTTAAAAAACCTGTTATCATTTAAGCTTCTTTTCCCATTATTTCCTCTTCCATGTCCCATATCATTGAGAGAATTTCTTCTCTTTTAGACACGAACTCTTTATTATTTTTAATATCTCTTAAGTCTTCTTTAAGACCCATTGATGCGAAAGGTAACTTGTATTCTTTGTGTATTCTTCCTGGTCTTGGCGCCATAACATAAACTTTTTCTCCAAGTAACAATGCTTCTTCAACAGAGTGAGTTATTAGAATAATTGTCTTTCCAGTTTCTTTCCAAATTTTGAGAACTAAAGATTGCATTTTTTCTCTTGTTAAAGCATCTAAAGCCCCTAAAGGTTCATCCATCAATATTAACTCTGGATCATTAATTAAACATCTTGCTAAAGCTACTCTTTGTTGCATTCCTCCTGACAATTGATAAGTGGGAGTGTTACCAAAACCTTTTAGCCCAACTATATCTAACCACTCATCAACTTTTTTTTGAGTTTGAACAGCATCTTCTTCTTTCATTCTCAAACCGAAATTTACATTTTCAGCAACAGTCAACCATTCAAACAAAGCACCTTGCTGAAAAACTATTCCTCTATCAACACCTGGTCCATTAATTTCTTTATTATTAAGAGTAATTTTTCCTGAAGTTGGTCTAATAAATCCTGCTGTAATATTTAATAAAGTTGTCTTTCCACAACCTGAAGGCCCAAGTACAGTAAGCAACTCTCCTTTTTTAATTGTAAAATTTAAATCTTTAAGAGCATGGACAGTTTCTCCCTTAGGAGTTTTAAATATCATATTTAAATTTTGAGAAATCAGATTGCTCATAAAAGAACTATATTAGATATTTTGATAAAAAAATAGGCACCAATAATGTTCATTGGTGCCTATAATTTTACTTTCAAGAACTACGGTAAAAACTTAGTAGTTACTGTACCTCTTGGAGTGTCAAAACCTTTTAGAAATTTAGCAAGGTTTCCACTCTTCATAGATTTTTTCGTTTCTTTTGGCGTTAAGAATTTGAAGCCACTTAAAGTGTCTTTCATGTCAGCAACTTTCATTTCTGACTCTTTAGACATAGCTTTCATATCACTTCCACCTTTTCTGTATCTTTCATTAGCTTCATGAGTTAACTCTACGAAAGATTTCAACATACCAGGATTTTCTTTCATAAATTTATTCGTTACAGAAACGATATCTATTCCCATGATACCTCCAGCACGAGCTTCATCAACTGTAAGAAGTCTTTTTCCAACAGATGTAGCAGATTTAATAGAGTTACCTCCAAATAAACATGCCATTACAACATCGCCACTAACTAATGCAGCAGCACCTTCTTCAGGGTCCATTGCAATAATTTCCATTTTTTTTCTGTCAGCACCAACTATTTTCATACTTTCAGTGAAAACGTATTCAGCCATAGTTCCTAAAGGAACTGCAACCTTTTTGCCTTCAAGTTCAGAAGCATTAGCTTTAGTAATACCAGACTTATTAGAAGTAACACATGTTGTTCCTCCCATTCCGTATTCCATTGCAACATCAACTAAACTGATAGGTGCTTTCGCCTTAACAGCATTAATGTAAGGCATTAAACCTTGTGAGTAAGAGATATCGATATCTCCTGCTAACATAGCATCAGTCATTGCTACACCGTTTGTGAAATTAGTCCACTTAACCGGTACACCAAGAGCTTTTGCATATGCTTTTTTGTTCATGTCCTCAAGATTTGGAGATGGCCACTCCAAGAAGTACGCAACTCTTACTTCTTTTGCAGCTGAGTTAGCTACTGTAGCAATTAGAGTAAACGCAAATAAAATCCCAAGAACTGTGCTTATTATTTTTTTCATAGTTCTCCCATATGGTTTGTTTAATAATAAGATTTAAGATTAAATTTAATAAGAAGTAAACAGAAGATTGAGCAGGTTTGACCATATTGATTTTACAACCAAAGATTGTATGTTATATTTCTTGTCAAACTAAAACAATAGTCTACAAATTAAAATATGAGTTCATCAAATAGAACAAACATACCAAATTCCCTAAATGAGCATTGGATGCCGTTCACAGATAATAAAACTTTTAAAAAAAATCCAAGATTAATTACAGATGCAAAAGGAGTTTATTTAACCAATCATCAGGGTAAAAAAATGATAGATGCGAGCTCAGGATTATTTTGCAATCCACTTGGTCATGGAAGAAAAGAAATTACTGAAGCTGTTTCAAAACAATTAGATAAATTAGATTATTGTCAACCATTTAATCAAGGTTACGGAGGATCGTTTGAACTTGCAACAAGAATTGCAAAGAAAACTCCTGAAGGAATTAATAGAATATTTTATACAATTTGTGGATCTACTGCTGTAGAGACAGCAATTAAAATAGCTATTGCATATCATAGAGCAAAAGGTGACTCTAAAAGATTTAGATTTGTTGGTCGTGAAAGAGGTTACCATGGAATGAATATAGGAGCGACTACAGTTGGAGGAATGATTAATAATGTAAAAACTTTTGCAAGTGTTTTAATGCCCGGCGTTCAACATATGAGACATACTCATTTACCAGAACATAAATTTGTTAAAGGTCAGCCAGACACAGGTGTAGAAATGGCTGAAGATTTAGAGCGAATAGCAATGAACTTTGGCGGAGAGAATATTGCTGCTTGTATAGTTGAACCGATTGCAGGATCAACTGGTACACTAGTGCCTCCGAAAGGTTATTTAAAAAGAATAAGAGAGATTTGTGACAAGCACGGCATTCTTTTAATTTTTGATGAAGTTATAACCGGTTGGGGTAGAACGGGTTCTGCGTTTGCATCACAAGAGTTTGGTGTTACACCTGATATGATTACAATGGCTAAAGCAACAACAAACGGAGTTATTCCAATGGGAGTAGTAGCTGTTAAAGAAGAAATGTATGACGCTGTCTTAGACTCATCTAAAAATCCAGAAGGAACACCGGAATTATTCCATGGATATACTTACTCTGGAATTCCAGCAGCTGTTGCTGCAGGTTTAGCCGTTCAAGATATATTTGATAAAGAAGATATTTTTAATAGAGCTAAAGAGATGTCTCCATATTTTCAAGACGGATTGCATTCATTAAAAGATTTAAAAGAAGTTGTGAGTATAAGAGGCTATGGGATGATGGGTGGTATTGAAATGAAAATGAAAGATAAGCCTGGAAAATCAGGTTTTCAAACTTTTAAACATTGCTATGATGCGGGTGTTAATTTTAAAAATACCGGGGATACATTAATAATTGCACCGCAGTTTATTTGTGAAAAAAAACACATTGACGAAATCATAGAAAAATTAAGAACAGGTATCTCTAATTACTCAAAGTCGTAAATGATCATTGGAGTTCCAAAGGAGATTAAGCTTCAAGAGCATAGGATAGGATTAACACCTGAGAGTGTAAAAGCTCTTACAGATAGAAATCATGAAGTGTTGGTTGAAAATAACGGTGGATTTGAAGCAGGATTTACTAATGAAGATTATTTAAAAGCAGGTGCAAAAATTATAAACACACCGGAAGAAATTTTCAAAAAAGCTGAACTAATAGTTAAAGTTAAAGAGCCTCAAATGAATGAGGTTAAAATGCTTAGAGAAGGTCAAATTATCTATACTTATCTTCATTTAGCTGCTGCCAAAGAATTAACTTTAGGCTTAATGAAGTCTAAATCAATATGTATTGCTTATGAAACGGTGACAGATGATGATGGTCGATTACCATTATTAGCTCCTATGAGTGCAGTAGCCGGGAGAATGTCTGTTCAAGCTGGAGCACATGCTCTAGAAAAAAATCAAAAAGGCAGAGGTTTATTAATTGGCGGCGCTCCAGGAGTGGATCCAGCTAATGTTGTTATTCTCGGAGGAGGCGTTGTGGGAGAAAATGCAGCAATAATTGCCACAGGCATGAGAGGAAATGTTTACGTAGTTGATAAGTCAAAAAAGAGATTAGAAGAACTTCATAAACAATTTGGAGATAAAATTATTCCAACTGAAAGTGACAAGACAGATTTAAAAAAATTAATTTCAGAATGTGACTTATTAGTTGGTGGAGTATTAATTCCAGGTGCTGAAGCGCCTAAACTAGTATCTAAAGAGATGATTAAATCAATGAAGAGAGGATCTGTGATTGTTGATGTTGCAATTGATCAAGGAGGATGTGTGGAAACAAGTAAACCGACTACTCATGCAAACCCAACATATTTAGTCAACGATGTTGTTCACTATTGCGTAGCTAACATGCCTGGCGGTGTGCCTAGAACATCCACTATGGCACTAAATAAAGCTACGTTACCACTTTTATTAAAGTTGGCTGATCAAGGTTATAAAAAAACTCTCTTAGAAAATAAAAACTATCTAGCAGGTTTAAATGTTTATAGAGGATGCATTACTTTTAAAGGTGTTTCAGACGCATTTGATTTAAAATACACACCTGCTTCTGACCTATTAAAAAATTAAAAATGGGATCCCTTCCACATGAAGCCAAAGTGGTTGTGATTGGAGGTGGTATTGCAGGTTGCTCTACAGCTTATCATTTAGCCGACAATGGTTGGAATACTGTTTTAATTGAGAGAGATGTATTAACGTCGGGTACTACTTGGCATGCTGCTGGGATGGTTACTCAATTAGGAACAACTCCTCAAATTACAAAAATAAGAAAAAATTCAGTAAAATTTTATAAGGATTTGAAAGATATTACCGGTCTTGATACGAGTTTTAGGCAAACAGGTACAATAAATATCGCTACTACAAAATCAAGACATCAAGAATTTATGAGACAAAAAACAATGTCTAAATTATTTAATTTGGATATTGAGATAATCGATAAAAATAAATTTAAAACTCTTTATCCTATTGCAAAAAATAAAGATGTGTTAAGTGGATTGTATATACCAGGAGACGGTCAAGCAGATCCTGAAATTTTAACCAAAAATATTTCAATCGCTGCTCAAAAAAAAGGGGTAAAAATTATTGAAAAGTGTAGATTAGATAAAATTCTTAAAAGAGGCAATCAAATCAGAGGGGTTAAAACTAATCTTGGAACTATCAATTGTGAGTATATAGTTTTATGCGCTGGGATGTGGTCTAGACAAATTGGAGAGGCTGCTGGAGTTAGTATACCACTATATCCTAATGAACATTTTTACATGATTACAGAGGATTTTAAAAATTTACCAAAAATTCTACCAACTTTTAGAGATCCAGATACTTATTTATACACTAGAGAATATCATGGAAAAATGATGCTTGGTATTTTCGAACCAAAAGCTAAAAATGCTTTTAAAAAAACCGGTAAAGTACCTAATAATTTTTCTTTTGGTGAGTTTAAAGTTGATAAAAAGTATATAAAAATGCTTCACCGACTAGCAGCAAAAAGAATTCCAACTATTAAAGACTTAAAAATTAAGAAGTATTTTTCGGGCCCAGAGTCATTTACCCCTGATAGCAATTTCCTTCTCGGCGAAACAGAGGAAATTAAAAATTTTTATGTTTGTTGTGGATTTAATAGTATTGGAATAGGATCATCCGGTGGAGCAGGTAAAGCGGTTGCTGAATGGATGGTTAAAGGCTACACAGATCAAGATTTATTTAGCTTAGATGTAAAAAGATTTGAAAAATTCAACTCTTCATTAAAATTTATAAAGGAAAGAACCACCGAAACTCTTGGAAATCTTTTTAAAATGCATTGGCCTTTTAAACAATTAGAAACTTCAAGAAATGTAAAGCTTTTGCCATACCATAAAGAGTTAAAAAATTTAGGTGCTTGCTTCGGACAAATGGCTGGTTATGAAAGGCCAATGTGGTTTTCAAAAAACAAAAATCCAAATTATAAATATAGTTTTGGAGATCAAAACTGGTATGACTCAGCAAAAAGAGAATGTATTAACACAAGAAATAATTTAGGTTTTTTTGATTTAACGCCCTTTGTAAAATTTGATCTGAGCGGGCCAAATGCTCATGCACAACTTCAATATCTTTGTGCGAACAATGTAAAAAATATTGAAGGAAAAACCACATATACGCAAATGTTAAATCCATCTGGAGGAATTGAAGCTGATCTTACAGTAAGTTGTTTAAAAAAAGATTATTTCAGAATTATTTGTCCAGCTTTAGCTAGAAGTCATAATAAATCTCATATTTTAAAAAATCTAATCAAAAAAGTAAAATTTGAAGATGTTACAGATAAATATTCTTGCGTAGGTTTATTTGGGCCAAAGAGTAGAAAATTTTTAACAGAATTATTCGGAAATTATTTTTCTAGTAAAGATTTTCCATTTGCAAGAGGAAAATATATTAATATTTTAAATTTCAAAGTTTGGTTCCAAAGATTATCTTTTATTGGTGAGCTTGGTTGGGAAATTTACATACCAATAAAAAAAACTAAAATTTTTTTTAAAAAAATCAAAAAATTAGGAAAAAAATACAAGCTTACTTATTCAGGTATGCATACCTTAGATATTCTTCGATTAGAAAAAAAATTTTTACATTGGGGCCATGATATTACTTCAGAAAATAATCCATATGAGGCCGGACTATCATTTGCTGTAAATCTCAAAAAGAAAGAAAATTTTATTGGCAGAATGGCTTTAGAAAAAATCAAAGATAAACCTTTAAAAAATAAACTTGAACTTTTTTCTCTTAAAAATAGATTTAAACCAGGGACACCTTTGTTACTTCATGATGAGCCTGTTTTTAAAAACGACAGGATTATCGGTCATACCACTAGCTCTAACTTCTCTTTTTGTTACAAAAAAAATTTATGTCTGGCCTACATTAAGGGTGAAATTATGGATAATGATGAGTTGTATATTGAGGCGGAAGGGAAAAAATATTTATTAAAATTAGAAAAACTACCCATTCATGACCCTTCATCAAAATTGATGCGTAGCTAACTCATTTTGGGTCAAGTTTTTTTATCTTACCCATTTTGATCCTCACCAGCATTTAAAGTTAAATTAATTCTGATTATATGTTTTTTAATGTCTACTCAATTAGATTTACGAAATAGTCAACCAGAGTACAATTACTCACAGAATAGAGTTAAAGTAACAGACTTATTATCAAGATTAAACGAAGAAAAAAAAATCGAAAAAAAGAGAAACTTAGCTCTTGGCGTCGCTGCAGTCTCAGCAGTCACAGTTTTTGGTATAATTCTCACTATATAATTTACAATTTATAGCAATTTTCAATATTAACTAAACTAATGATTTAGTTAGTTAAATATAATATAACCATCGCAATTGGCGAGGTAGCTCAGTTGGTTAGAGCACAGGACTCATAAGCCTGGGGTCGGCGGTTCGAATCCGCCCCTCGCTACCAAGTTATGAACAAAACAAAAAAAAATTATAAATTTAATTATTTTTTTAACTTAATATTTAAAGAATTTTTTTTTAAAAAAAAAATATCTATTAATTGGGATGATTACCCAAAACGATATGAATTAATAAATAGCATTATTATAAAAAAAAATTATAAAAATTATCTTGAAATAGGTTGTTTTGAGAATGAAAATTTTGACAAAATTAAAATTGAAAATAAAATTGGAGTTGATCCAGTTTCAGGAGGAAATATACGCAAAACAAGTGATGAGTTTTTTAAAAACTGTAAAGATTCTTTTGATATAATTTTTATTGATGGCTTACATCATTATGAGCAAGTTAAAAAAGATATAATAAATTCTTTAAAATTTATTAACAAAGGTGGTGTAATTTTAGTTCATGATTGTTTACCAACTCGAGCTAGAGATCAAATGGTTCCAAGATCTCATGAAAAATGGAATGGAGATGTTTGGAAATCGATAGTGGAATTTAGGACAAAAGAACATCCTGATACTTATGTATGTTTAGCAGATCAAGGACTTGGATTAATTTTAGATAGAAAAAACAAAAATAGACTTGATTTTAAGATTAATAATTTCAAAAACTTAAGGTTTTCTGATTATTATAATAACTATAAAAAATTTATGAATATAATAAGTCATAGCGATATTTTCAGAGTTATAGAATCAAAGTGAAAAACCTAAAAATATTTTGTACTTCAATAGACTACTATAAAGTTATGGATTTCCTTCCAAATGTTATTATCCCACTGGGTTTAGGAAAAAACACTTTTCCATCGAATTGGCTAGATGAAAAAAAAGGTGAGAATATCTCAGAACTAAACTCTTACTATGGTGAATTGACAGGATTATATTGGGTATGGAAAAATAAACTTTCAAGCATGAAGAAAGACGACCTTATTGGCAATTGTCATTACAGAAAACTCTGGTTAAATAATTTTTACAAAAAAAAACAAAGATTTTCATTTTCAAGTTTGTATTCTAATTTATTAAATCAAGGTGAATTTTTGGAAAATTTTGACAGTGTTCAAGTTCAGCCAATAGAATTTAAAAACAAAAATTTATTAATTGACTTTAAAGAAATCCATAAATTAGATATTTTAGAAGATTGTATAAATTTTTTAAAAGAGGATAAAAAAAATCTATTTTTAAAACATATAAATTCAAATGTTTTATATCCACTTAATATGTTTATAACAAAAGTAGAGATTTTTGAAAAATATTGTGAACAAATTTTTCCATGGCTTGAAAAATGTTTAAATTATTGTATCAAAAAAAATTTATGCCAAGAATATAATAAACGATTACCTGCATTTTTAGCAGAAAGATTTACTTCTTATTGGTTTTCCCAATTTAAAAAAAGGCATGTTCTATCATACGCAAGATTAGGCAAAACCTTTTTATCGAATAGTCTAAATAGTTATGTAAAGCCTATTAAATTTCCTTTAACTTTTAGAATGTACCCAACACTTCATAGGTATTAAAATTATGAGTAAAATAAAAATGTTTTGCCTTACAATGAGAGACGAAGATTTAAATCTAATAAAGTCTTTAGATTATATTCCAGTTGGTTTAGGCAATAATATAACTTCAAAAGGTTTTCTTAGAGATAATAATCAAATTAATATTTCAAGAAAAAATCCATTTTATGGTGAATATACTTTTCATTATTGGTTGTGGAAAAATTACCTTGATGATTTAGAAGATGGTTGGTTTGGTTTTTGCCAATATAGAAAATTTTGGTTTAATGAAAATTTGTTAAAAGATTATTCAAATTTTAATGATTTTAAAGGTAGAATAAAAAAAGAGATTTCCGGTGATGATAATAATTATGATAGTATTATTGGGGAACCATTAAAAATAAATCAATTTAAATTATCTAAATTTTTAAAAAAAAACTTTTTTAAAATGGTTAAAAACCCATCTTTCCTTTTAAATAAAAATAAAAGAACAATAAAATTTCATTTTGATCTAATGCATGGTGATGGAAATTTAGACAAAGCTATTAATTTATTAGATCACACCGAAAAAAAAGATTTTACGGATTTTGTAAATAAAAGTATAAGTTTTAATCCACACAATATGTTTATTTGCAATTCAAAGAATTTATTAAAAAAATATTACTCATCAGTTTTTCCTTGGCTTGAAAGATGTGAAAGTGTATTTGGACTAAATTTAGAGGGATATGGTTTAAAAAGATTATATGGGTTTTTAGCTGAAAGATACATGTCTTATTGGTTCCAAAAATATACTAATTTTAAAACTCAATTTATTGCTTATA
>CACIWX010000006.1 GCA_902590465.1 uncultured Pelagibacteraceae bacterium | reverse complement strand
GAATTGCTCGTCAAGCGATGGAAAAAGCGATGCAATATGCTTACAGAGACAGAAAAGCAAAAAAAAGAGAATTTAGGTCATTATGGATACAAAGAATTAATGCAGGTGTAAGAGCAGAAGGGCTTACCTATGCCAAATTTATTAATGGTCTTACAAAATCTAAAATTAAACTGGACAGAAAAGTTCTAGCAGAACTAGCTTACAACAATCCTGAAGTCTTTAAATCAGTAGTAAAAAAGGTTCAATCTTCCCTTGGTTAAAAGGGCCTTTGATTTAATCTCAACTTAATATAAAAAATCATTATTTAATGAATGATTTAGAAAAAATAAGTTCCGTGTTTAATGCCAAGATTGATTCTGTTAAATCAAAAGATGATCTCCAAGCTATTAAGACAGAATTTTTAGGAAAAAACGGTCAAATTACTCTACAATTTAAATCTCTTGGTTCTTTAGAACCAGAAAAAAGAAAAAAGTTCGCCTCAAATTTAAATAAAATTAAAAATGACTTAACAAATCAGTTAGAACAAAAAAATATCGAAATTGAAACTAATGAAATTAATGAAAAACTTAAAAATGAAAAAGTTGATATTACATTACCGATAAGACCCGATCGCCAAGGTAAAATTCACCCAGTCTCGCAAGTTATAGATGAAATATCATCTATATTTTCGGAGATAGGTTTTACAGTGGCAGAAGGACCCGATGTTGAGTCAGAATTTAATAATTTTACTGCATTAAATACCCCCGAAGAGCATCCTGCTAGAGATATGCATGATACTTTTTATTTGGAAGAAAACAAAAAATTATTGTTAAGAACACACACATCGCCAGTTCAAATTAGAACAATGTTATCTAGCAAACCACCCTATAAAATAATTGTTCCTGGAAGAACTTACCGATGTGACAGTGATCAGACCCATGCCCCGATGTTTCATCAACTTGAAGGTCTACACATAGACAAAGGTATCACTATGGGACATCTTAAAGGTTGTCTTGATTATTTCATAAAAGAATTTTTTGAAGTAAAAAATGTAAAGATGAGATTTAGACCAAGTCACTTTCCTTTTACAGAGCCATCTGCAGAAGTTGATATTGGTTATAAGATAGAAAAAGGAAAAATTGTTATTGGAGAAGGAAATAAATGGTTGGAAGTTTTAGGATGTGGAATGGTTCATCCAAACGTTTTAAAAAATGTAAAAGTAGATGCAAAAAAATACCAAGGATTTGCATTTGGAATAGGCATTGATCGATTAGCAATGTTAAAATATGGCATTAATGATCTAAGAGCTTTCTTCGAAGCAGACTATAGATGGCTAAGTCATTTTGGATTTGATCCATTAGATGTTCCAACTAATTATAGGGGGCTTAGTAAATGATTATTACAGTCCCTTGGCTTAAAGAGCATCTCAAAACATCAGCTAAAGAAAGCGAAATCATTGACCAACTTACTAACATTGGACTTGAAGTTGAAAGTATTACAGAAAATTCTGGGGAAATGGGCAAGTTTAAAATTGCAAAAGTTTTAAAAGCAGAAAAGCATCCCAATGCGGATAAATTAAAAGTCTGTGATGTTACGATTGGAGGGAATGAAATTTTAAAAGTTGTTTGTGGTGCTCCAAATGTTAGAGAAGGCCTAATTACAATCTATGCACCTCCAGGAGCTGTAATACCTAAAACTAATTTTGAATTAAAGATAGCAAAAATTAGAGGCGTGGAGTCGAGAGGAATGCTTTGCTCTGAAAGTGAATTAAATTTATCTAATGAAAGTGAAGGAATAATCGAACTTAAAAATAAAGATAAAGAAATTGGAAAAAGTTATTTTAAAAGTAGCTCACAAAAAGCTATTGATATTTCAATAACACCAAACCGAGCTGATTGTTTGGGCGTAAGAGGCATTGCAAGAGATCTCTCATCAGCAGGCCTAGGAAAATTAATACAACCAAAGAAAAAAAAAGTTAAACAAAATTCTAAACATCAAATTAAAACTTCAATTACAAAAGAAAAAAATCAAGGATGTGACATTTTTGGTAGCTGCTACATAAAAAATATTACTAATAGAGAAAGCCCTGAATGGCTTAAAAATAAATTAATCGCATTAGGTCTAAAACCTATCTCTGCTGTAGTTGATATTACTAACTATGTAATGTTTGATTTAAACAGACCATTGCACGCTTATGATGCAGATAAAATAAACACAGAAATTATAGTAAGAAATGCTAAAGAAGGAGAGGAGTTTGAGGCACTTGATAAAAATAAATATAAATTGAAAAAAGGCATGTGTGTTATCTCTGATAAATCTGGTGTTCTTGGTTTGGGTGGAATTATTGGAGGAACAACTACCTCTACCGAATTAGAAACAAAGAATATTCTTTTAGAGGCAGCTTATTTCAACCCTTCATCAATAAGAAAAACAGCTAGGATACTTAATATAAATACTGATGCGAAATACAGATTTGAGAGAGGAATTGATCCTAACTCAATTAAAGAGGGATTAGAGCTCGCGACTGAACTAATTTTAAAGATTTGTGGCGGGGAAGCTAGTAAGTTTCAAATTTCTGGAAAAACGAGCCACAAAAATAATATAATTAATTTTAAAATAGAAAAATTTGAAAAATTGATTGGTATTCCAATTAACTTAAAAGAAGTTGACAAAATATTATCTTCTTTAGGCTTTAAATGCAAAAAAGGTCAAAAAGCCTTAAAAGTAGAAGTCCCAAGCTGGAGGCCAGATGTAAATTTGGATGAAGATTTGATAGAAGAACTAATCAGGATTAAAGGATTTAATAATATTAAATTAATCGAACCAGAAAAAAAAAGAAATAAAGAAACACTTAATTTTAGCCAAAAACTTTTTCATTTATCTCAAAGATCTTTAGCTTCAAAAGGCTATATGGAAATTATTTCATGGTCTTTCACAGACTCAAAAATTGACACACAATTTTCTAAAGGAAAAAAAGAAATTACTATACTTAATCCTATTTCCTCTGATCTGAATGTTTTAAGACAATCAATTTTTTCTAATTTGGCAATTTATTTAAAGAAAAACCAGGATAGAGGATATGAAGACTTATCTTTATTTGAGATTGGTCCAACATTTTTTGGAAAAAATCCAGGTGAACAACAAATTGTCGTTGGAGGTTTGAAATCTGGAATAGTTAATAGAAAAAGCTGGTTAGACAAGGAAAGAAATATAGACGTTTTTGATATTAAAAGTGATGCTATTAAAACCTTGGTTGAACTTGGTATCGATGAAAAAAATCTTTTCGTAAATGATAATACAACAAATAGTTATCATCCCGGAAGATCAGGATCTATAACTCTTAAATCAGAAAAGGGACCCCATTTAGCATATTTTGGAGAAATACATCCAGCAATTATCAAAAATTTAGATTATAGAGATAAAAATGTTTTTGGATTTGAGATATTTTTGAAAAATATCCCTGAACCTAATAAAAAATTAAGACAAAGTAAAAAAAACTTTGAAGCATCAGATTATCAAAAGTCAGAAAGAGACTTTTCTTTCGTGATTGATAAAATTTTTAAGATAGGAACACTTGAGAAAATTATAAGAGAAGTGGATGACAATTTAATACAAAATGTATCTACTTTTGATGTCTATGAGGGAGAAAATATTCCAAATGATAAAAAGTCAGTTGCTATCAATGTTACTTTACAAGCTGATGACAAAACACTTTCTGAGAATGATTTAGACGAAATTAGTAAAAAAATAATTGATACAGTAAGTAAAAAAACTGGCGCTATAATTAGGTCCTAATGTCAGATATAAATAGAATTCGTAATTTTTCAATTATTGCGCATATAGATCATGGTAAATCTACAATAGCTGATCGTATTATCCATAAATGTGGAGGACTTTCTGATAGAGAAATGAAACAACAGGTTTTAGACTCTATGGACATAGAAAGAGAAAGAGGGATTACCATTAAAGCTCAAACTGTAAAGTTAAATTATAAAGCAAAAGACGGTAAAGATTACATATTAAATATTATTGACACTCCCGGTCATGTGGATTTTGGATATGAAGTAAGTCGATCACTATCAGCATGTGAAGGTTCGTTACTAATAGTAGATAGCACACAAGGAGTTGAAGCTCAAACTTTAGCAAATGTCTACCAAGCATTAGAAATTAACCATGAGGTTATTCCAATTTTGAATAAAATTGATTTGCCAGCATCAGATCCTGAAAAAACAAAAAAAGAAATTGAAGAAGTAGTGGGTATTGAAACTACTAATGCAATTTCTTGCTCTGGAAAAACAGGGGAGGGAATAGATGAAATATTAGAAACTATCATAAATAAATTACCTGCTCCAAATGGAATTATTCATGAAAAATTAAAATGTCTTCTAGTTGATAGCTGGTATGACAGTTATTTAGGGGTTGTTATTTTAGTAAGAGTTATCAACGGAAAATTAAAGAAAAATATGAAAATAAAATTAATGTCCAACGATCAGGAATACGTTGTAGAAAAAGTTGGAGTGTTCACACCTAAACCTAATGATATTTTAGAACTGAGTTCTGGTGAAATTGGATTTATAATAACCGGCATTAAATCTCTTTCAGAAACAAAAGTTGGAGATACTATTTGTGATGCCAGCTCCCCAATTAATGATCCGTTACCAGGTTTTAAGCCAAGCAAGCCTGTTGTTTTTTGTGGTCTATTTCCAGTCGATAGCTCTGAATACCAAAAATTAAAAGATGGATTAGCTAAGTTAAAACTAAATGATGCTAGTTTTTCGTATGAACCCGAGTCATCAAGTGCGTTAGGATTAGGTTTTAGATGTGGTTTTCTAGGTTTGTTGCATCTTGAAATTATAACTGAAAGACTAGAAAGAGAGTTTGATGTAAATTTAATTACAACAACTCCAGGAGTAATTTACAAAGTTCATAAGACAAAAGGTGAGATTTTAGATTTACAAAATCCATCTAACATGCCTGACCCTTCCCAAATAGAAAAAATTGAAGAACCATGGATTAAGTCAACGATTATTACCCCAGACGAGTACTTAGGATCGATAATAAAAATTTGTCAGGATAAAAGAGGAATTCAAACTAATTTAAGTTATTCAGGTAAAAGAGCAGTTTTATCTTATGATTTACCTCTTAATGAGGTTGTATTTGATTTTAATGATAAGTTAAAATCAATATCTAGCGGATATGCAAGTTTCGATTACGAAATTTCTGGTTATAGAGAGGGAGATTTGGTTAAACTTGGCATATTGGTTAACGCTGAGCCTGTTGACGCATTAGCAATGATTATTCATAAAGATTTTGCACAGACAACTGGAAGGCAAGTTTGCGAAAAATTAAAAGATTTAATACCAAGACATAACTTTATGATACCAGTCCAGGCTGCGATTGGTGGAAAAATAGTTGCAAGAGAGTCGATTAAAGGTTTTAAAAAAGACGTCTTAACTAAAATTCACGGTGGCGGCGCGACTGATAGGAAAAGAAAACTTCTGGAGAAGCAAAAAAAAGGAAAAGCTAGGTCTAAGCAATTTGGAAAAGTAGAAATCCCTCAAGAAGCTTTCATAGGAGTTCTCAAAATTAATAAAGGATAATTTGTGCTAGTTAAAATTTTAAAAGAAAATATCAAAAAGATCTTATTTAAATTTTCAAATCTGGGAAGTCCTAGATATTCATATAATTTAGACCCCTCCCAATTAGCTGAAATTGTGAATTCGCTTAATAAAGTAGATGAACTTGATGGAAATATTTGTGAAATAGGAGTGGCAAGAGGTATGACTACTAGGTTTATTTGTGAGCATTTAAAAGATCTTAAAATTAAACCAAAATATTATTGCATAGACACTTTCAGCTCATTTGTAAAAGAAGATATAGATCATGAGATCAAACAAAGAAATAAAAGCAAGTCTGAGTTAATAGGGTTTTCTTACAATAATTATGACAAGTGGAAAAAAAATTTTTTAAATTTTCCAGAGGTTTTGCCAATTCAGGCAGATATAAAAAATTTTGATTTTAACAAAATAGCGCCAATAAAGTTCGCAATTTTAGATGTAGATTTATATTTGCCAACTTTATCATCATTGGAAAGAATAAAAAACCATATGTCAAAAGGGGGCATATTGATGGTGGATGATATTAAAAAGAATAATTCTTGGGATGGAGCAAGCCAGGCTTTTTATGAAATTGTAAAAAAATATTCTTTAAATTACCGCTTAGTAGGTAAGAAATGCGGAATTATTCAATTTTAAAATGAAAAAAAATTTAATCGTTATCACGAATGAAAAATTTTATAACGATGAAAATTTTTTTTATTGTGAACACGTTGCAGAAAAAACAATTCATGATGGTCTAATAAATGATTTTGATGTTAAAATTGTAGGAAGAAAATCTAAAACGAAAGGACATCATAAATTAGAAAACAAAAATATTAAAAGTTATAGTTCTTTAATACCTTATCTTTACGAAATTTATAAAAAAATATTAAATACAGATACAAAATTTTTAATTCTAGCGATCTCTCCTTATACATTTTTTGCTTCGCTATTATTTATTTTTTCAAGCAAAAAGCCCATAGTTTATCTACGAAGCGATGGACACCAGGAATATAGATCAATTTTAGGCTTTTATGGCCCTATTATTTACGGAGCTATGTTTAATATAGTTTCTCTTAATTGTATATTTATAAGTTGTAGAAAATATATATTAAGACAAAAATTTGGATATACAGTTTATCCCTCAGAACTTACAGATACTTGGAAAAAAAATATAATTAAACCAAATTTAGAAAAAATTAAACTCCTTTATGTTGGAAGAATGAAAGTAGAAAAAGGAATTTTTTCTTTAATTGATTTAATTAAAGAAGCAAAAAACGATATAAATTTAACTATAGTTGGCGAGGACAGCCCTCAAAGAAAAAAATTGTATCATGAAAAAATTAATTTTCTTCCAACTAAAAATAATACAAATGATCTAATTAATTGTTATGATGAACATAATATATTTATACTTCCATCTTTCACAGAAGGTCATCCAATGGTTTTATTAGAGTCCTTAGCACGAAGGAGGCCAGTAATAATATTTGAAGATATAAGCCACGTTGCACAAAATAAAAAAGGCGTATTCGTGGCAAAAAGAAATTTAAAAAGTCTTAATGAAACTATTTTATTTATTAAAAATAATTACTTGAAAATTTATGAAGAAATGAAATTAAATAATCTTCCAACAAAAGATCAGTTTTTGATAAGTTTTAGAGACATAATTTCAAAAATACAATAAAATGGAAAATCACATAAATATAGATATTAAAAATCGTGAATTATTTAAAAAAAAAGATTTATTAAGAAAAATTTATACTGACTACTTCATTAAAGTAAAACAGAATTTAAATATTAGCTCAACGAAACCATCTTTAGAAATAGGTAGCAGTGGTTTTATAAAGTCAGTAATACCGAATTGTATTACCTCTAATTTAAAACGTTATGATAAACAAATTGATTTAGAGGAAAATGTATATTCATTAAATATTGATCACAATTCATTATCAAATATAATTATGATAGATATTTTTCATCATTTAGAGTTTCCAAAATTAGCCATAAAAAAAATGTTTGATGCTTTAGAAGAAGGCGGTAAAATTATAATGATTGAGCCATCAATGGGTTTAATACCAAGATTGATTTATAAAGTATTTCATCATGAACCAAATGGTTTTGATATCAATATAAAATGGAATGAAGTTCCTAATGAGATACCAGGATTAAATTCTTATTTTGCAGCGCAATCAGTACCATGGAGAGCTTTTGTTAAAAGGGAGTTTAAGTTTGAAGATCAATTTATTTTAGAAAAAATAGAGTGTTTTTCTGATTTTGCTTTCTTATGCTCTGGAGGATTTTCTTTTAAATCTTTTTATCCTTCAAGTTTTTACAAATTCATGAAGTTTTTTGATTATATTCTCTCGAAAATAAGTTATAGAATTTTCTCAGCAAGAATGATTGTTGTATTAAAAAAAATCAAAAAATGATTTTACTAATTTTTTTTATTTTAATTTTTTTAGGCAGAGCTAACTCATCCGTATTCGGTTATGAATTTTTGAATACTGACGAGTTTGTAATTGGTGCGAAAGCAATGAGATTAATTGATAATTTTCCAATTACTAAATTCGATGGAGATACCTCGGGGATACTGAATGCTATATTCTTAACTTGGCCGAATTTATTTAATCTTGATATTTCTTACTTATCAATCAGAATCACTGGAATATTTGCAATAAGTTGTAGTCTTTACTTTACCTATAAGATTATTAATCAAAACCTATAAAAAAAAAAAACAATTATACTAATAACACCACTCGTTCTTTTTTTTGCATTAACAAAAGATCCAGATTTTCTACATTATACTAATGAGTTAATTTCAATATTATTAATTGTATCTTCCATTTTTTTTTATTTTAAATCTGATGTTGAAAAGTTCACAATTTACTTAGTTTTGGCATCAATATTGTTAGGTTCAGTAATTTTCGCGAAAATGCAGTTTTTTCCTGTTGCTTGTTTAATGATAGCGATAATAAACATTAGGCTCCTATTTTTTGAAAAAAATTTAAAAAAAACATTGTTTTCATCACTATCTTTTTTTTTACCGATAGTAATTCTCTCAGTTTATCATTACTCGGACGGCCAGCTTAGAGATTTGTATTATAATGTTATACATTACCCGTTCTCAGATTTATTCTCTAGAAATGAAGTAAGAGACGAAAATTTAGTTATAAATTCCAATAGCATTAAAAATATTTTAGTCAGTAGTAAAAAAACTATTTTTATAAATCATTTTCTTTACAATTCATTATTTCATCTGCTGTATTTATATTTTTTCTATTTTCTTTTTTACATTTATTTTATTTATAAAAAAAAATTAATTAATCGAAATTTAATCTTGTCACTTTTGTTAGAACATAAAATGATTTTAATTTCTTTATCGATATTATTTACAATTTTTATTATAATAATAACAGGTTCAGTTCATCGCCATTATTTTGTAAATTTGATACCTCTAATTCCAGTATTCCTGAGTATATTTATTTTTAATATAAGCAAACAGAATCAAAAAAAATTTGAAATAAATTTAAAATATCATCTCATTCTTATTTTTATATTTTCAATGTCATTATTATTTGAAAACAAAAAATTTTATAGCACTAATTTTAATCATCAAACATTTTATGATAATAAAAAAAATTTTAATTCACCAGAAATCTTCCAATTTCTCAAATTAAATAAAAAAGTAGACAAGCTTATTGTTTGGGGATGGAAACCAGAGTTATATTTATTAAGTGGTTTGACACCAGGCACGAGAGAGACAGTAAATCAAAAACAAATTGACTTTAAATCAAACAGAAATTATTTCAGAGAAAGATTTTTAAATGATTTTCAAGAAAGCAAACCAAATATAGTTTTGGACTATGTAAAAGCAAAAGGTAATTACTTTAATAATAGCGAAACTTCTGGCATAAAAAGTTTCCCCAAGTTTTATAAAGAAATATTAAAAGATTTTAAAAAAATCAATAGTGAAAATATAAATTGCCCAGATCTATATTTAAGAAATGATACTTATAAAAAATTAGAAAAAAGAATAGTTCCTTTTGAGATATTATATAATGGAAAAAAACTTGAGAAACTTTATGATTTAAACATTGATGAAGATATTTGTGAATCAAATGAAATTTTTTCAAATATAAAAAATAATTATTTGTTAATTAACTTTAGAAAAAATAATTTTATAAAAGAAGTAAAATTATTAGCTTCAAAAAAGAATTTGACAGAAAAAGAAATAAAAATTGAATTTATAAATGAAGGACAAAAAATTGATACAAAACTTCTTACAATTACAAAGTTTCCATTTTGGTCTAATCTAGTTTTAAAAAGAGGAATAAAAGCTGATAAAGTAAAAATTTATCTTCCCGATCTAAACAAAAATGAATATGGCTTTAATGAGATTATAATTTTCAAATAGTTTCTCTAAATTTTTGAAATGTATCTCTAAAACCATTAACTAAATCAATTTTAGGACGCCATCCGTGTTTTAAAGCTAAAGAAGAGTTCATCAATTTACTTTTCACTCCATCAGGCATAGTTTTATTTTTGTTTATTTTCAAATTGATATTCAACATTTTCATTATAAACTTAGCATACCAAGTAATTGAAAATTCTTTTCCAGAACCAATGTTAATATAATCTTCTTTAATTTTTTTCTTCATAAAAAAAAATATGGCATTTGCCAAATCATCCACGTGCAATAGCTCTCTTCTTGGGCTACCGGAACCCCATATTTCTATAAATTTTTTTTTTTTAATTTTCGCAAAATAAATCTTTTTAATAAGAGCTGGATAAAAATGGGACTTTTGTAAATCATATGTATCTCCTGGGCCATAAAGATTACAAGGCATCAAAGTTTTATAATTAAGTTTGTAATTTTTTGAGTAATATTGACACAATTTTAAACCTGCTATTTTAGCCAGCACGTAAGCATCATTAGTTTCCTCTGGATAACTAGATAATAATTGATTTTCTTTGATAGGAGTTTTCACTTTTTTGGGATACATGCAACTTGAGCCAAGAAAAATTAAATTTTTTGTGCCCGCTAAATACGAACCATGAATTAAATTATTTTGAATTTGAAGGTTTTCAAATAGAAATCTTGATTTAAATCGTTTGTTAAAATCTATTCCCCCAACTAATGCAGCACATATTATTACATAATCAGCTTTTTTTCTTTTTAAAAAATTGTAAGTTTCTTTTTGATCTAAATAATTAAGCTGTTTTTTTTCAATAAATAACAAGTTTTTAAAATTTTTTTCTTCAAGCTTTCTTACGACTGCAGAACCAACCATACCTTTATGACCAGCGATTAGTATTCTTGATCTTTTACTTAACATTTTTTAATTTACTAACCTCAAAATCTATCATCTCATCAATAAGTTGATTGATCTTAATCTTTGGTTTCCATTTAAGTATTTTTTTAGCTTTTCTTGAGCTTCCAATTAAGTTTTCAACATCTAAAGGTCTAAAATATTTATTATCACATTCTATTATAATTTTTTTCGATTTAACATCTAATGCTTTTTCTTTAACGCCCTTTCCAGACCATTTTAATTTAATTTTTAATTTTTTTGATACAAGGTTAACAAATTGTTTTATAGATATTTGCTTTCCAGTAGCAATCACATAATCATCAGGTTTTTTTTGTTGTAAAGTTAACCACATCGCTCTAACATAGTCACGGGCGTGTCCCCAGTCTCTTTTAGACTTAAGGTTTCCTAAATATAGTTTATTTTGGAAACCATATTTAATCCTACATAATGCTTTAACAATTTTTTTTGTAACAAAAGTTTCACCTCTTCTTGGACTTTCATGATTAAACAAAATACCATTTACAGCAAAAATTTTATAAGACTCCCTATAATTTATAGTAATCCAATGAGCGTATAACTTTGCAACTCCGTATGGGCTAAGTGGATAAAAGTTAGTTTTTTCATTTTGCGGAGTTGTTTGAACTTTACCATACATTTCTGAAGTTCCAGCCTGATAGAATTTTGTTTTTTTTTCAAGTCCGTGGAATTTTATTGCATCTAAAATTCTCAAAGCTCCAAGTGCATCTGCGTTTGCAGTATATTCTGGAACTTCAAAAGATACAGCTACATGAGATTGGGCAGCAAGATTATAAATCTCATCAGGTTTAATACTCTGAATTATTTTTGCTACTGACGTAGAGTCAGTGATATCGCCATAGTGAATTATAAAATTTCGATTGCTTTGATGGGGCTCTTGATAAATATGATCTATTCTTTCCGTATTTAAAGAGGAAGATCTTCTTTTTACTCCGTGGACAATATAATTCTTTTTAATTAAAAACTCCGATAGATATGATCCGTCTTGTCCAGTTACTCCAAAAATTAATGCTTTTTTTTTGTTCATTTTATTTTGTTAAAAAATAATTTTACTAAAGCTAAAAGAATAAGAAGTCCATCTTTAAATGGGCTAACTTTCTTTTTTCCACCCAACCTACTTCTTTCATAACTTGGAACTGAATCATAATTCATATTTTTTCTTGAGGCATTAATTGGTATTTCTACACATATTCTAAAATCATGATATTTTAAGTTTAATGCTTTAAACGATTTAGTTTTTGCCATGATGTAGGTATATAATATGTCTGAAATATTTAAATTAAAAAAAATTCTACCGATCAGAGTAAATATTTTATTACCGACAAATGTTATGGCATCGTCGTCATCGCTTCCTCCATTTAAAAGGTATCTAGAGGCAAAAATGAAGTCTTTATTTTTACACATTTCAAGCATTTCCTTAAGATATCTTGGGTTCATAGAAGAGTCAGCATTTATAATGCAACAGTATTCAGTTTTACAATTATTTATACCCTCTATAAGAGCATTTCCGTACCCACTTTCCTTTTGAATATGAACATCAATATTTTCAAAGTTTTTTATTACCTTTTCCGTCTCGTTATCTAAGTTGTCAATTATTATAAGTTTTTTATAATTAAACTTTTCCAATTCTTTTAAAAAAATAGGTAGAGCCTCTTTTTCATTTTTTGCAGGAATTAGCAAAGTAAGTTCAGACATTATTAATATTTATATCAAATGATTTAATCAATATTTATATCAAATGATTTAGATTTGCTATAAACATGATTTATTTAAAGGAGAGGTGGCCGAGTGGTTGAAGGCGCACGCTTGGAAAGCGTGTAAACGGGAAACCGTTTCGAGGGTTCGAATCCCTCTCTCTCCGCCATTATCCAGGATTTTATTAGCTTTTTTAAAATTGATATTAATTCTATCTTAAATAAATTACACAAAATGTATTTGAAGCTAATTTTACTTTTTTTTAGTTTTTTATCCTTATCCCAAGCTGTCTTAGCTGACAGCGCAACTCTAAATGATAGCGCTACAACTAACAGTCAGCAAGATATTGATGGGAACGATGAATTTTTAACAGTTACAAATAATTCAACCTTAAATACTGGCGCAACTAAACCTGCAAACATTACCGGAGACACTGTAAGTGTTACTGTTGACTCTGGTTCCACAATAACATCAAATACAGTTAGTATTTTTGCAGACGATACTTCTGATTTAACAATTTCAAATTCTGGCACAATCAGCTCAAGTGGAATAGTGGCAATAGATGTTAAAGGAACAACTGATGCAAGTATAACAAATAATTCTGGTGGTCAGATTTCTGCAACTAGAAATACAATTAGAATTAGTAAATCCACTAGCAATAGCACTACAGGATTGACAATTACCAACTCTGGAACAATTGAAGCAACAGACCAAGGTTCTGCAATTTTTGCAGCCGACTCTAATACTACAGCTACAGTAACAAATAACTCAAGTGGTATTATGACAAATTCTGATACCAGTAACGCAACCATAAGAGTTGGCGCAAGTTCTTCAGTTACCAATAGCGGAACAATAAAAAATGATGTTGGAAACGATGCTATCAAATTGTACGGAAACAATTCTACAATTACTTTAAAAGATAAAGGAATAGTAGTTGGAAAATTAGATGCTCTTTTAAGAACTGGAAGTACATTAAAAATTAATCATGGAGCTGGTCAATCTTATTTTTATGAAACCGAGGGTTCATTCACATTAGAAGATCTTGATGGCAACCAAGTAGTAAAAGGATCAGCGGGATCAGTAGGTCAAGGTGGAAGCGAGACGTTAGATGAACTTTTAAGTTATAAATCTCTAAATATAAGACAATTTTTAAACAGATATAAAGACTCAGAAAACTTATATGATGGTAATGGCTGGGGAGAAACTTATACCTCTCTTTTAAATCGAAAAGAACATGCTACAAATCTGGCTTTAGAGTACGATTTATTTAATGTGGGAGCTAATTTAATTTCACCTTTAGAAAATTCAGATTTCATTCTTGCTTTTGAAGCTGGAGTTCAAGATTTTGAAAAAGATCATAAAATAACATATCAAAATGTTTCTGCTGGATTGTATCTTCCAAGCAATAAATATCTTTTTAACTTAGACTCTTTTATTTTAGGCGGAATTACTTTGAAAGGCGGCGAGAGAACAATCTTAACAAACACAACATCATCAGGTAAATTAGATATAGACAGTAATTACCAAACTTTCGAAGTACATTCTGGTGTAACAAAAACTAATTCTAAGCTTATTCCAAATGTGGGATTAACTGGAAGTTTCTCAATCACTCCGAGTTATGACGAGAGTAAATATTATTCATGGAGAAATAGAAAAGTGGGGAATGCGTCTGTATTTTTTTCTGATAAATACAATTTTATAAATAATGATAATAATAACCTTAATTTAGGGTGGTTGTTAGATTTTAGAAATTCGATAGGAGACAAATCTCAAGTTTATTCAATAAATGGAACAAGCGCCACGTACAAACAAGATAATGCTCTTACAAGAGAGATTTCATTAGTTGCTAATTTAGGTTACGAAAAAAAGATTACAGATAATGGAAAATTTACTGCTGGTATTTCTGCAAAAAATACTAATCAGGACGTTAAAAGCTTAAGTGGAAATTTAGGATTTAAACTAAAATTTTAGTAAGACTCATATTGCACATATAAAAAACAGTATCCGCTTGTAAAACGAGTTCATTATGAGTCGTTTAGCACCTTTTCTAGTGTGGGTAGACTCTTGAAATGATAAAAGTGCGTAATTCAAAACGAATTTGATTCGTTTTGATTTTTTATTAATAAAAAAAGGGGGAGAACATGAAAGCAATCTCAGGATTAACTTCAATGTTTGACAGCTTAACAAAAGTAGTAGTTTCATTACTTGCGTTAGGTATCGCTGTAAGTCTATTAGGTGGGAATGTTCCATTTGTAGGCGAAATAGCTGGTAACATTATAAGTTTAGTACAATCTTTAGGTGATGCAGGAATAGTTGGATTAATTGCAGCTATTATCATCCTAAACTTGTTTAAGTAATAAACATCTAAAGCTACTTCCCTCGAATTAGCTTTTTATATAGCCGCCCTAAGCTTATAATTAGGGCGGTTTAAAAAAAGGAAAAAAATATGCTTAACTGGGTTTCAACATTAACAAAATATTTAAATAAATTTTTAGAATTAGGAGTATTATTACTAGCCGTTTCAGTGATAGCAGAGGTTGTATTTGGACCGAATGTAGCTTTTTTTGGTTCACAAGTTACAAAAAATTTAATTAATTTACTTAATGCTTTAGGTGAGCAAGGCATTGCAGCTTTAATAATAGTTTTTGCTGTAATTTTTGCGTACAGAAAAATATTAAAGTAATTTTAGTATCCACATACAACTTAAAAGAGTCTTAAATTAATTTTACGAATCAGATAAATTATTAGTAAGGGCAGTGGAGGGAGACTGAAGCTGCCTTTGCTATTTATAACCTTTTAATCCCAATCACTTTTAAGTTTGCAGTGCGTTTAATTCTGTTAATTGTTTGATTGATATCCATGATTACAGTTTTTTTCATTGGCCCATAAGCGTGAATTAATTTTTTATTTGATAAAGCAACAGCTACATGGCCTTTCCAATAAATAATATCATTTTTTTTTATATCTTTTAACTTTATGTTTTTTTTGAAATACTTAACCTGATCCTTGGCGTCTCTCGGACAGAATTTATTATTGAAATTCAAAAAAACTTGCACAAGTGCCGAGCAGTCGATTCCTTTGAAAGATTTACCGCCCCATTTATATTTTATATTTTTAAAAGAAGTTATTTTTCTAAAAGGATTTTTCTCTTTATATGTAATAGGTTTAACATCTACTTTTTTTACCCACCCATTTAAAAATTTTAAAAATTTTGAATTATTTTCAATTACTTTAATTTTAGAACCAAATGTAATTTCATTTTTTTTTATTCTTTTCGGAAATTTAAAAATTTTTGCCTTTAGAGAAATCACTTTATGTGTAGGTTTTAAAAAATTAGAGTATTTTTTATTTAGTATGTAACCTTTATAATTATCTTCTTTAATTTTAATTTTTAGCCATTTTTTTGACTTTTTAGATATAGAAAAGCTTTCACCATAAATCATTTGTGTAACCACTTCAGATTTTACCGAGGGTCTCTTATAAAGATTTATTACTGAGAAGTTATTTGTAAAATATTTAGTCATTTAAATTAAGTTTATGTCTTATCATGTAAAGGAAAAAAAGAGATGGAATTACCATTATTGCCGTGATGATAAAAAATATGCCCCAGTCTCCATTTAACCAATCTACTAAAGCACCAGAGGATGCAGCTAAAGTTGTTCGTCCCGCTGTACCAATTGAAGCTAGTAAAGCATATTGAGTTGCGGTGTAAGTTCTATCTACAAGCATGGATATGAAAGCAACAAAGGCAACTGTTGCAAATGCTGCTGCCATATCATCAAATATTACTGCGATAGCAAATAATAATTCTGATTTACCTGACCATGCTAATAAAGAAAAAAATAAATTAGTTGAGGCCATCAGTATTCCAGATACAAACATTGCTTTAATTACACCTGATCGAATAGCGAATAACCCACCTAATAATGTAAATATAACTGTAGTTAGCCATCCAAGACCTTTGGAATACAATGCTATATCTGTTTTAGTAAAACCTATTTCCTTATAAAAAATTACTGACATTCTGCCAAGAAAAGCCTCCCCAATTTTAAAAAGAAAAATAAAAGCTAATATTGCTAAAGCAATATTAAAACCATTTTTTTTAAAAAAACTTATTATAGGACCGGCAACTGTTCCAGTAAGCCATGCGATAGTTTTTGTTAAAATGTTTGAAGCACCTAATTTATCTTCAATCATTTTATCAGTTTTTTTTTGAGACTCGCTTTTATCTATTTGCATAACTTCGTTTACATACATTAAACCAATGTTACAGGCTATAATTACAACGCCTAGAACCAAAAAAGTTATTTGCCAATAATTTTCAAACCCAAGATTTTGAAAGAATTCTGCTGAAGTAAGAGCAACTACGCCGCCTAACTTATATCCAGTCCACCAACCTACAACTGCCATTGCAGCACCAGCTTGCATAGATTTTCCTTCATTCTCTCCAATTTGTTCAATTCTTAATGCGTCAACAGTTATATCTTGTGTGGCTGAAGCAATTGCGATTATCAGACCAATACTTATCACTAACGCTAAATTTGTAGTGGGATTAATTACACTCCAAAATATTAAACTTACAAGGATGATAGACTGCATTAAAACAATCCATCCTCGTCTGTGACCAATTCTATTTGTTAACCAAGGAATTCTAACTCTGTCTATAATAGGGGCCCATAAATAATTGAAAGCATAAACTGCAAAAATTAATCCAGCCCATCCTATAGTGCTTCTACTTAAACCGTCTTCTTTTAACCATAGACTGAGACTGCTTCCAATTATAACCCACGGAAAACCACTTATTGCACCAAGTAATAATATTTTGATCATTCTACGGTCAAAATAAACGGAGAAGGTTTCAGCAAGCGATTGTTTTTTATATATTTCCATAATTTAATTTCTCCAAAAAGATGGAAAGAAAAGCACTAAGACAGCAAATAATTCTAATCTTCCAAGTAACATACCAGTCGCCAAAATCCATTTGGATATATCAGGCAAACTTTTATAATTTCCATCAGGTCCAATAATTTCACCTAATCCAGGTCCTACATTAGAAATAGAACTTGCGGCACCCGATATTGAAGTAACGAAGTCCAATCCACTAATTGAAAGTAGCATAGCAATAATTAGAAAAATAAATAAAAACGAGAAAATAAATATTATTACCGATCTTATAAAATCGTCTGAAATTTTATGATTGTTATATTTAGTTAAGATAACACTATTCGGGTAAATTAACTTTTTAACTTGGTTCTTAAGAAAAATTAAAAGCATTTGTAGCCTAAAGATTTTAATACCACACGCAGTTGAGCCAGCACATCCACCTATAAACATTAAAAATAAGAAAAAAATCAAAGAAAATTTTCCCCACAGTCCAAAATCATCAGTAACATATCCTGTGCCCGATAAAATTGATATGACATTAAATGAAGAAATTCTTATTTTTTCAAAAAAATTACTCTCATAATTTATGAACAGCAGGTAAAGAAATATTATCAATATTGAAAAAGTCAATAAATATATCAAACCTTTTATTTGAACGTCTTGAAAGAAAATTTTTTTATTACCCTGAGAAAATTTTAAATAAGAAATAAAAGGGATACTCCCTAAAATAATAAATATACTTGCAATAATCTCAATATTTGAATTTTTGAAAAAACCTATCGAGTCATTATGAGTAGAAAAACCACCAGTTGCTATAGTTGTCATTGCATGACAGACGCTATCAAAAATAGTCATTCCAAAAAACCAATAAAAAAAACCACATAAAAGAGTTAAAATTACATAAGTTGAGATGATTATAGCCGCTACCTCAATAGTTCTAGGTAAAATTTTTTCAGTGCTATCTGGACCTTCCATTTTAAAAAGCTGCATTCCACCAACTTTTAATAATGGTAAAATTGTAATTGCCATTACAACAATACCTATCCCACCTAACCATTGCATGATAGCTCTCCATAATAGAATACTTTTTGGACTATTATCTAGATCCGATATAATCGTTGCTCCTGTAGTTGTTATTCCTGACATACTTTCAAAAAAAGCATCACTGAATGAAAATGTTTGGTTAGATAAAATAAATGGTAAACTTCCAAAAATTGCAACCGTAACCCAAGCAAGAGTTGAGAATAGAAAAGTTTGCCTAAGATTTAATTTCAAATCTTTTTCTAAATTTGCCAATATACACAAGATTCCAATAAATATTGTCACAAAAGAGGATGATATAAAGCTATGACTATTTTCTTTGTATATAACTTGCATTGAGTAAGGCGCTAGCATTGATAATCCCAACACTATGAGCAATATACCGATTAAGAAAAAAACTGTTTTGTTGTTAGCCATTAAAATGAGATTATTTAAATAGTTTCAAAATTCAACTTAATATGACGTAATTATATCTGTATTTTGCATATAAAATTTAATAAACCATTACTATGCTGGATAATAACTTAATTCAATCTACATCATCTTGGCCATTTGTTGAAATAAGAAAGCTATTAAAAGATAGAAAAGAAATTATCAAAAAAAAGAACAAAATAACCTTTCAAACAGGTTATGGACCAAGTGGATTACCACATATAGGAACTTTTGGCGAAGTGGCCAGAACCACTATGATGATTAATGCTCTTAATCATATAGAGAAAATAAATCATGAGCTTATTACTTTTTCCGATGATATGGATGGTCTTAGAAAAGTCCCTGATAATATTCCTAACGATCAAGTTTTAAAAGATAATTTAGGCAAACCTTTAACTAATATTCCAGATCCATTTAAAAAGTTTAATAGCTATGGTGAGCATAACAATGAGATGCTTAAAGAGTTTTTAAACAAATTTAAGTTTAAATTTACTTTCAAAAGCTCAACAGAGAATTATAAAAAAGGTGTTTTTAATAAATCTTTAATAAGAGTTGCAGAAAAATATGAAGATGTAATGAATATAATTCTTCCAACTCTGAGAGAGGAAAGAAGAAAAACATATTGTCCATTTTTACCGATTTGCCCAAAAACAGGAATGGTATTAGAGATACCATTGCTAGAAATTGACAATAAAACTGGAAAGGCAATTTTTGATAATAAGGGAGAAAAAGTAGAGACAAGCATTTTAGATGGCAACTGTAAATTACAGTGGAAAGTAGACTGGGCGATGAGATGGTTTACTTTTGATGTTGATTTTGAAATGTACGGGAAAGATTTAACCGAGAGTGCAATTTTATCTAACAAGATTTGCAAAACACTTGGAAAAAATCCTCCTAATGGTTTCGCCTATGAACTTTTTTTAGACGAAAAAGGAGAGAAAATTTCTAAATCAAAAGGAAATGGAATTTCTATAGATCAGTGGCTTAGATATGCATCACCGGAGAGTCTGTCTCTTTATATGTACCCTAATCCGAAAAGAGCAAAAAAACTTTATGCAGAGGTTGTGCCTAAAACAGTCGATGAGTATTTATCAAGTATTGAAAAATACCCAAGTCAAAAAGAAAAGGATAAAATTTTAAATCCTGTTTGGCATGTACATAATGGAAAGCCACCAACAGAGAAAATAGTAATGCCTTTTTCAATGTTATTGAATTTAGTTGGGTCTAGCAATGCAGATAGTAAAGAAATTTTATGGAAGTTTATAAATAGATTTCATCAAGAGATTAAACCAAAAGACCATCCAATCCTAGATGGGTTAACCAAGTTTGCAATTAACTATTTTAAAGATAAAGTTGAACCAAATAAAAAATTTAAAAAGCCTTCATCAGATGAAAAGAAAGCTTTAGAAAACCTTGTTTCAAAATTATCTGAAATCAAACAAAATTTAAAACCAGAAGAAATTCAAACAATTGTCTATGCGACGGGTAAAGAAAATGGGTATGAGCAAAATCTACGAGATTGGTTTAAATTAATTTATGAAGTAGTATTTGGAGAAGAAAATGGACCAAGGATGGGTTATTTTGTCAGCTTTTTTGGATTGAAAGAGACAATTGAGTTAATGAAAGATAAAATAAGTAATAACTAATGTTTTCAATATTAAGACCTTATATATTTTCGTTAGATCCTGAAGTGGCTCATGATTTAGCTATAAAATCACTGAAAGTAAATATTCTTCCAAAAAGTTTTTTCAATGTTGAAAGCGAGGAAATGCTTGAAACAAATTTTTTAGGCAAAACGATTTCAAATCCAATAGGTCTAGCTGCAGGTTTTGATAAAAGTGCTGAGGTTTATAATTCTCTTTTTAAATTTGGCTTTGGTTTTATCGAAGTAGGTACAGTCACTCCAAGACAACAATTGGGAAATCCAAAACCAAGAATATTTAGATTAGAGAATGACCAGGCACTTATCAATCGTCTTGGATTTAATAATCATGGATCAGAAACTGTATCAAAGAGAATATCAAATAATCACCCTGATGGGTTTTTAGGAATTAACATTGGACCAAATAAAGAAACAAAAAATAAAGAGGATGATTACTATATCTGCCTTTCAAGACTTGGAATGTATGCTGGATATATAACAATTAATATCTCCTCACCGAACACCGAAGGTTTAAGAGATTTCCATGATCAAGGTGAGATGAAAAAACTTTTAACTGGAATAAACAAAATTATTAAAGAAAAAAAAATCAACTGTCCAATAGCTATAAAAATATCACCGGATATTAATGATAATGAAATTAGTAAAATAGTTGAATTAGTGAGTAGCCATAAAATACAAGGTATAATAGTTTCTAATACAACAGATAGTAATCGTGATAATCTCTCTGATATTAAAAAGTATGAAGTTGGCGGATTATCAGGCCAACCGCTTAAAGATATTTCAACAAATTTAATTAAAAAATTCTACAAAGAAACTAAGGGTAAAATTAAGATAATAGGAGTCGGCGGAGTGGACTCTGGAGAAAGTGCTTTTGAAAAAATAACAGCCGGCGCTGATGCGGTTCAACTATATACAGGTATGGTTTACAAAGGGCCGGGTATTGTTAAAGAGATTAAAAAAGACCTAATATCGATTTTAAAAAAAGAAAATCTCAAAAATATTAGTGAAGCAGTTGGAATTAATGCTTGACCCCAAAGTATACAAGAATTATATAACACCAGGAAAAAATTATGTCTAAAAGATGCGAATTAACAGGAATATCACCTTTAAAAGGTCATAACGTTAGCCACGCTAAAAATAAAACTAAAAGAAGATTTTTACCCAATTTGAAGAAAGTTACTTTTAGAAGCGATATACTAAAAAAGGATATTAAATTAAATGTAGCTAATGCCGCTTTAAGAACTGTAGATTTTAAAGGCGGTTTAGATAAGTTTTTAATATCAACAAAAAACGCCAAACTATCAAAAAAAGTTAAAAAAATTAAAGCTTCAATTTCAGCAAAATCATAACTCTACAATGAATTTATTTTACAAACTCTCGCTTCTCATGGGTTTGGTTGTAGTCCTTTCAAACTACTTAGTTCAATTTCCGATACAATATTTAGAATTAAATGAAATCTTAACTTACGGCGCTTTTAGTTACCCAATCACTTTTTTAATAACAGATCTAGCAAACCGCGCTTACGGCAAATTAGTAGCAAGAAAAGTTGTGTACGTAGGATTTGCTATTGGAGTTCTTTTAACATTATTTGTATCAACTAATTTTTCAGATATTATTTCTATAAGAATAGCTATTGGCTCTGGAGTTGCATTTTTTATTGCTCAAAACTTAGATGTTCAAATCTTTGACTCTTTGAGAAAAAAAATATGGTATGTAGCTCCACTCACATCATCTATAATTGGATCCGTAACTGATACTTTTCTATTTTTTTCGATTGCCTTTTACGCAACAGGAATACCTTGGGTGACTCTAGCTTTAGGGGACTTAGCGGTTAAGCTATTTATAGCACTGGCGATGTTAATTCCATTTAGATTGCTAATTAATAAAATAAATGACTTTTCGGAAAGTTCGGCCTCAGAAATAAAGAATTAGTGAATTGTTTTTTTATTCTTTTCTACAAATAAGTCAGTAAGCTGATTAATCATGACATCACCCAAATCCTGAATATCTGTAATTTTTACAGCTTGCTTATAATATCTTGTAACATCATGACCAATACCAATAGCTAACAATTCAAAGTTTGTTTTATTCTCAATCCATTTGACTGTTTTTCTAAGGTTAGATTCTAGATAGTCACTAGTATTCGTTGATAAAGTTGAGTCGTCAACTGGAGCTCCATCTGAGATAACCATAAGGATTTTTCTTTCTTCTTTTCTTCTATTCATTTTGTTGTAAGCCCATTTAAGTGCTTCACCATCTATGTTTTCTTTTAATAATCCTTCTTTAAGCATTAGACCCATATTATTTTTAGCCTGTCTCCAAGGCATATCCGCTGATTTATAAATAATGTGTCTGAGATCATTTAATCTTCCAGGTAAAGTTGGTTTATCATTTTTCATCCATTTTTCTCTTGAAGATCCTCCCTTCCAATGTTTTGTAGTAAAACCAAGTATTTCTACTTTGACTGCGCATCTTTCTAATGTCCTAGATAGTATGTCGGCACAGATTGCTGCTACTGAAATAGGTTTACCTCTCATTGAACCAGAGTTATCTATTAAAATTGTTACTAAAGTATCTTTGAACTCAATATCTTTTTCTTTTTTAAAAGATAAAGAATTAAATGGATCCATAATTATTCTTGGCAATTTTGATGTATCTAATAAACCCTCTTCTAGGTCGAAATTCCAAGACCTATTTTGTTTGGCTAAAAGTTTTCTCTGTAACTTGTTTGCAAGTTTAGAGATGAAATTTTTAAGTTGTAATAATTGCTGATCTAAATTTTTTCTTAGTCTTGTAAGTTCTTCGGTACTTTCCAATTCCTCTGCTTTAATAATTTCATCGAATTCTTCAGTGTAGGTTTTATAATTAATATCACCCATCGAACTCTTTCCTTTTTTTCTTAAATCTGGTTGAGAACTGTCCTCTATTTCAATATCTTCCTCGGCTTGGTCTGATTCTTTGGCTTCATTTTCAAGATCAGGCATACCAGAGTCAATAGACATTTCATTTTTCTTATCTTCTTTTTCTTTTGCCTGTTTTTCCTGATTGTCTGGTTTATTTTGCTTATCATCGTTATTTTTTTCGTCATCCTTTTTTTCTTCTTCATTTAGATTTTCATCAAGATTCATATCTGCAATAAGCTCAGATATGAGGGAATTAAATTTTTCTTGATCTAAGGTAAACTCATTTAATTTACCGATCTTTCCTTTAAACTTGTCATTTAAATCTTTTTTATATGATTTAAGTTTTTTATCGATATGACTATTATTTTCAAAATCAAGAAATTTTGTTCTTAAATAATTTTCAAAAGACTCAACTATTTTATCTTCACTACTTTTAAGATCTAAGCCATTTACCCTCTCTTGATAAAAAGTTTCAATATTGTTTTTTACTCCTTTAAAATAACTAGTCCCAATTTTTTCACATCTAATTTTTTCTGAAATTCTATATAACTGTTTAGATATATTTCCTTCTGGCTCATATTGTTTAAATGTTTTTATATCAGAGAATCTATGCCTCAAGGATTTTGAGTCTGCTATCGCTCTTATTTGACTGTAATTTAACTTATTGTTAACGGGGTTGAGTTCAGGCAGCCTAATTGAATTTGTTCCAGATTTAGAACTGTCATTACCAAAAGAAACCTCAATTTTTTCTGAATTAGATAGTGATCTTACTGTAGAACTTATTGCAGTTTTAAAGTCAGCTATTTTTTCTTTTTTATTTTCCACTTTATAAAGTGATATTGATAGATGACTCCGGCAAATCTTCACCAAAACATCTCTGGTAGTACTCAGAAATTATTTTTTTTTCTAATTCATCACATTTATTTAAAAATGTAATTCTAAAAGCATATCCCTGATCTTTAAAAATACTAGTATTCTCTGCCCAATGTAAAACTGTACGAGGACTCATTACAGTAGAGATATCACCATTAATAAATCCTTTTCTTGTGAGATCAGCAACCTTGATCATATTAGAAAGAAGTTCTTTTCCATCTTTATTATTAAAATCTTTGTTTTTTGCTAAAACTATTTCTAATTCTTTTTCAAATGGTAGATAATTCAATGTTGAAACGATATTCCATCTATCCATCTGACCTTGGTTAATTTGTTGAGTACCATGATACAAACCAGTTGTATCACCTAATCCAACAGTGTTTGTGGTTGCAAAAATTCTGAATAAATCATGCTGTTGTAAAACTTTATTTTTATCAAGTAATGTAAAATTTCCGTCACTTTCTAAAACTCTTTGAATTACAAACATCACGTCAGGTCTTCCAGCGTCATATTCATCAAAAACTAATGCAACAGGATTTTGTATTGACCAAGGTAAAATACCTTCTTTAAACTCAGTAATTTGTTTACCATCTTTTAGCACAATCGCATCTTTTCCAATCAGATCAATTCTGCTTATATGACTATCCAAATTAACTCTTACACATGGCCAATTGAGTCTAGCTGCAACTTGTTCAATGTGCGTAGATTTTCCTGTTCCGTGGTAACCTTGTATCAAAACTCTTTTATTAAATGAAAAACCAGCTAAAATTGCTAAAGTAGTATCTTTGTCAAATTTATAATCAGGATCGATCTTTGGAACATATTCATTCTTTTTTGAAAAGGCCCCAACTTGCATATCACTTTCAAATCCAAAAGTTTGCTTTACGGATAATTTAATATCTGTTTTTTGTAAAAGTTGCTCTATGCTCATTTTTTTCCTAAAGTTTTTTTAAGTTGACTATACGCCAAAGTAATTTTTTTTAATTTATCTTCAAATTTTTTATTTCCTTGGTTTTTATCAGGATGATATTTTTTTACAAGTTCTTTGAATTTTGATTGAATTTGGTCCCATTTTACCTCTTCATTTAATTCCATTGCTTGTAGAGCATCTTTGTCTTGCTGTGACACTTTAGTTTTTTTAAAATCTCTAAAGTTCGAACCTTTAAAGATATTTAATTTATCATCTAACGCATTGTTCCATAAAATATTAAAAAAGTTATCAGACGAGCCAAAAGTTTTTGTAGATTTATGCCATGTTAAATCAGACTTTATAAAAAACTCAATTTCTTGGTCATTCATATTTTCAAAATAGTTCCAATTCTTATTAAAAATCTTTATATGGGTTAAACAAAGCAGTCTGTATTTTTTACTATTATCCTTTTCTACAGGCGCTTTATAAGCTCCAGTTTCATTACAATTTTCCCAATCACAAATTATTTTCATTGGATAATTCTATATAGTAAAATCAAATTAATGAAAAATTATTTTAAATACATTCATCAAAAATTAAAAAATGAAATAGAATTTGAGGATATTGAGATTGTTGATAATTCCAATAAACACAAAGGACATAGATTTTATTCACCAAAAAAATTTCATCTTCATATTAAGATCAAATCTTTATACTTAAGTTCTTTGTCTAGAGTTAGTGCTCAAAAAATCATTATGAGAGTTTTAAGTGAAGATCTTAAAACAAAAATCCATGCCTTAGAGATTAGTATCGACAAATAAATTTGCTTAATTTTTTTAAATTATTAATTGAAATTTTGCTTTGGTTAGGCATAACAGTTTTTCCAATACCTTTCAAAAGAATAAAGTTAATCTTATCATCGTTATTTTTTTTATCATTTTTTAGATATGGAAACAATTTTTGAAGTGATGCTTGTTTTTGATACTTTTTATAAGTGTAGGATAAATCATTTTTTAAATAGATATTTTTAATTCGCTCAAATGTTTTAAAAGAGCATACTTTTTTAACAACAGATAGCTTGGTAGCAAGAATAATTCCTGATAAAACTGCTTCACCGTGAGTATTTTTTTTTGAGTAATTATTTTTGACTTCAATTGCGTGGGCAAATGTATGTCCAAAATTCAAAATCATTCTAATCCCTTTTTCATTTACATCTTGACTAACAAAGTGCATCTTTATTTGACAACTTTTTTTTATTGCATAAATTAATTTTTTTATATTTCTTGAAAGTACTAATTTAGAATTCTTTTCAAGCCATTTAAAAAAATATTTATCTTTAATAATCGAATGTTTTAATATTTCAGCATAACCGCAAATAAGTTCTTTTTTTGATAAAGAATTTATAAAAGAAGTATCGCTAATAACTAATTTTGGTTGATAAAAAGATCCAATGAGATTTTTTCCGTAATTAGAATTAACGCCAGTTTTACCTCCTATTGCGGAGTCAACTTGTGCAAGCAGTGTTGTTGGAACGTTTATAAAATTCATGCCTCTTTTAAAAATACTAGCAACAAAACTAGTTAAATCTCCAGTGATACCACCGCCGACGCTAATTAATAAATCTGATCGATTAAAATTTTTCGATAAGAGTACTTTCAAGAAATAATTTACTTTATTTAATGATTTATTTTTTTCATTAGCTGTGAAAGGCAGGAATAAAAGCTTGTAGTTTTTAAGTTTTTTTTTTAATTCATTTTTAAATTTCACTGGCACATTTCTGTCTAGGACTAATGCGATATTTTTTGTATTAGGGCACAACAATTTAATCTTATTAGGTAAAACTTTAAGTACATTTTTACCGATAATTATCGAATAATTGATTTTATTACCCTTAAATTTAATTTCCTGATTTTTCATATAAATTAATTATTTTTTTTGCAATTTGGTCTTTTTTTAAAATATTACATTTAATTCTGAAATCAGCCTCATTATAAATTTTTTTTCTCTCAAAATAAATTTTTTTAATACTGTCTGTTATATTGTTTTTATTCAGAATCGGTCTCTGCCTGTTATTTTTTAATCTTTTGACTAATAAGTCAATCGGTACATCTAACCAAAAACTAATTGAAGATAGTTTTGCATTTTTTCTTATTGTATTATTTAAAAATGCACCTCCACCTAAAGATATAACAGAGTTACTTTTTTTTAATTCTATTAAAGTTATATCATTTTCTATTTTCCTAAAATAGCTCTCACTTTTGTTTTTAAATATTAAATTTATCGAGCACCCCTCTTTAATTTCTATTATTTTATCAATATCAATAAAGTTATAATTAAGCTTTTTTGCTAAAATTTTACCTATAGAAGATTTTCCCGCCCCCATCATTCCGGTCAAAGTAAGGTTTTTTCCCAATTTAGCTTCCTTTTTGATTTTGATTTTCCATAAATATGTCTTATTTATTGAGTTTAAATTAAAACTAAAAGTATGCAACTTAAATACAACAGGCAGCCAAGTTTAGGCAGTTCTATATTAAAAACTTTAATAAAAATCTTTTTGCTAATTATAATTTTTATCTTTTCTATTTTTTTAATAGAAAAAATAAGTTTTCCTACTCCTGAAAAAAAGTATCAAATTGATGTCACTGATGAAATTAAAAAACTATAGTTTTTTCATAAGCTTATTAGTTTTTTTTTACTCACCTTTGTTTAGTGAGGAAAAAATTGATATTTGGAAAAATAAAAAAGATCCTGTCAATAATTCAATACCGAAAGAGGAAAATGATACAAAAGAAAATATCAATTTAAAAAAATTACAAACAATTAAAGCAAATGATCAAATTCAAATTGAAGAGGGATCTACAATTCAATCTGAAGAGTCAAATGTTTATGGCATATACGAACCAGCGAATTATGATTTAAGTTTAAATATGTGGTCTAAAACAAAAGCTGATGATTTTAGGTCAAGTTTAAAAAGGTTAGAAAAAATTGAACTTTCAAATTCTTCAAATGAAATTTTAGAGATAATTTTATTTTCATTTGCGTACCCACCTCAAGGAATGAGCGAAAAAGAATTCGTCAATTTAAAAATTAACTGGCTTATAAAAAATGATAGGAAAGATTTAATTGAAAGTTTTTTAAAGCAAAATGAAAAATTTGAGGGTAAGAGCAAAGCTGTTCAATATTTAGTTGATAAAAATATAGCTAGTGGAAATATTAAAGAGGGATGTGAAAAAATAAAGTTTATTGATGCAAAAATCAAAGACGCTTATCTAGAAAAATTTAAAATATATTGTTTAATTTTTAACAATAAGAAACCGGAAGCACAACTATTATTAGATCTTTTGCGTGAACAAAAGCAGTCAAGTAATTTTTACGATGATAAAATTAATTTTCTTTTAGGTGTTACTGACAAAACAAGTAAAAAAATTAATGAAAAAAATCTTTTAAATTTTTACTTATCCAGCATAACTATTTCAAATTTTAAATATGAACCAACAAAAAAAACAAGACCTGAAATATGGCAATATCTAAATGCTGCAAATTTAATCAAGCTTGAAGATGCTTCTGATAAAGATAAATTAAAAGAACTAGAGCAGGCAGCAAACAACAATCAACTAGATAAAAGCAAGATTTTTGAAATATATAAGCAAATCCCTTTCAATCTAAATGTTTTAATTAATGCGAAAGATAGCTATCAAACTTTAAATGAAAGTGATGCAAGAGCACTCATTTACCAAAAATATTTGCTGTCTGAAGAAAATGAGTCAAAAATTGAGTATTTGTTTTTATTAGAGGATTTATTTAAAAAATCAGATTTAATAAATATTTATTCAAAATTTTTAAGTGACCGAATTGAAGAAATAGGTATTCAAAACTTGCCAGAAGATTATAGAGAGGTAGCAACTAATAAAATATTATCAGACGCGGATTTGCTTTTGGGAAAAGTAAAATATAATGATAAAATATTACATCAATCAAAAATTTTAAAATATTTTGTAGAGGGAGAAAATAAAAAAAAGGTCCAAAAAGATATTGATAAAATTTTTAAAAAAATCTCGAAAAATAGAAAATATTTTATATCAGCAAAAGATTTAGCATTAGCGGATGCGCTTATAAAAGACGGTTTTACTCTACCTAATAATTTTAAATATAATGATTTGTCACAAAAGTACAAAGTCCCAAAGAATTTACTAAATCTAATAGACAATCAACAAAAAGCATTTTTAGCTCTAAAAATTGTTGAAATAATTGGCGAAGATGAGCCTTATCAGCTCGACTCAGAAACAATTTATTTTGTTACAAATCTTTTAAATAAAATGGATTTAGTTCAAATTAGAAATAAAGTTTTAAACTCAGCTCTACCATTAAGAACCTAATTAGAATATAAAGTCTCATATATGACTATAAGAAATATTTTAACAGAGCCCAACCCATTTTTGAGACAAAAATCTGTTAAAGTTGAAAATGTAGATGATAACATTAGATCTTTAATGGATGATATGTTGGATACGATGTATGCTGCACCAGGCATAGGTTTAGCAGCAATACAAATTGGAGTGCCTAAAAGAGTTATTGTAATTGATCTTTCTCGAGACGGAGAAAAAAAAAATCCACAATTTTTTGTCAACCCAGAAATTATCATTAATTCTGATACCAAAGCATCTTATGAAGAAGGGTGTTTATCTGTACCTGGTCAATTTGCAGAAATAAGTAGACCTGACAAATGCAAAATCAAGTTTCTTAATTATAATGGAGATGAAAAAATACTAGAGACAGAAGGATTATTTGCGACCTGCATCCAACATGAGATGGATCATTTAGAAGGTATCTTATTTATTGACTATTTATCAAAATTAAAAAAGAGCATGATTTTAAAAAAATTATCAAAAAACAAAAAATCTTTAGAGAGAATCATTGTTTAATTTAAATGATATTTGAAATTTTATTTATGGGAACACCAGAATTTTCTGTTCCTATTTTAAAATCACTTAATTCGAAACATAAAATTAAAGCTGTAATTACTCAACCGCCAAAAAAAAAGGCTAGAGGCCAAAAAATTTTAAAATCACCAGTTCATTTAGAGGCAGAAAAATTAAATATTCCAGTAAGATGTCCTCAAAATTTGGATAATGATACTGAATTCTCATTTTTTAAAGAATCTAATGTAAAATTTGTAATTGTTGTAGCCTATGGCCAAATTATTCCAGAGAGATTTCTAAAAATAAAAAATTTATTGTTTTTAAATATTCACGCCTCATTACTCCCGAGATGGCGAGGAGCCGCTCCAATTCAAAGATCAATTATTGAAATGGATAAAGAAACTGGGATTTCAATCATGAAAATTGTTAAAAAACTTGATGCTGGACCCTTCATGATGCAAAAAAGTGTAAGTATAAATACAACAGATAATTTTTTGTCTTTGACTAAAAAATTGTCAGAAACAGGGTCAAACCTAATTTTAGAAGCTTTACAATCATTCGAAAAAAATGAAATTGAATTTGTGGATCAAGACAATAAATTAGCTACTTATGCTAAAAAAATTACTAAGAAGGAGGCAAAAATTAACTGGAATAACTCAGCGCAAAAATTAATTGCAAAAATAAATGGGCTTAGCCCTTATCCAGGTGCTTGGTTTATGCATAAAGACACAAGAATAAAAATTATAGGCGCTGAAGTGTCCAGCGTTCAGGGTAACAAGGGAGAAGTTTTAACAAACGACCTGGTTATAGGCTGTCAAAATAACTCTATTAAAATAAATTTACTTCAAAAGGAAGGGAAAAAAGTTCTAAATACAAAAAGTTTTTTAGCAGGGTATAAAATAAATAAAGGCGAATTACTTTTGTAATGTTCAATTATCAAATAATTATTGAGTACGTAGGAACTAATTTTGTTGGATGGCAAATTCAAAAAAATGGTTCATCTATTCAATCAATTGTCCAAAAAGCTTTGTCAAAGGTTCTTAAATCAAAAATAAAGATAATCGGCTCAGGTCGTACGGATGCAGGAGTTCACGCGAAAGGTCAAAGCGCTAGTTTTTTTTCTGATAATGAAATTAAAGATAAATATAAATTCTTAAATTCAGTAAATTTTTTTTTAAAAGAAAAACCAATTTCAATAATTAAAATAGGCAAAAAAAATTTGAATTTTCATGCTCGTCACAGTGTAAAAAAAAAAATATATAAATATATAATCTTAAACCGACTTACTAGATCTCCTATGTATGAAAATAGAGCATGGTTTATAAAAAAAAAACTCAATATAAAGACGATGAGAAAAGGGATAAAATTTTTTTTAGGTCACCATGACTTTTCCTCAATGAGATCTGCCTCTTGTTCAGCAACAAGCCCTAACAGAACAATTACAAAAGCAGAAGTAAAAAAGAAAAAAGATAAAATAATTATAAAATTTGAATCGAAGTCATTTCTTCAAAAACAAGTTAGATCGATGGTTGGCTGCTTAAAATACGTTGGGGAACAGAAATGGAAACCAGAGAAAATTAAATCTGTAATTAAATTAAGAAAAAGAGAGAACTGCGCTCCTCCTGCTCCCCCGGATGGTCTTTATCTTGAAAAAGTTTTTTATTAAGTTTTAATAATTTTTAAATAATCTTTTTTTACTTTGTCCCAGGTAAACTTATTTATAAACCTTAAAGACTTTTTCGAAATATTATTACTTAAAGCTTTATTTTTTCTTAATTTATAAATTTTGTTCAAAAGATCATTTTGATCATTATATGCAATTACATTTCTATCAAAATTATGTGCAACAATTTTTGAACAAATCACAGGTAATCCATATGACATATAAGTTAAGATTTTGCCTTGAATACCAGTTGCTATATTTAAATTTGCTAATCCACAAAAGGAACCTTTTATAAATTTGTCTAAGTGCTTTTGTGGACCCCAACATCTTATATTTCTATTTGTTGAAAAAATCATTCTATTATAATTACTTATTTCACCAATTAATTCGATTGTAATATTTGGTTCCTCTTTTTTCAAATTAGGAAGAATATTTTTTACAAAATTTTTTACTGCTAATATATTTGGTAAATATTTTAAATTACCAACAAATAAAATTTTTTTGTTATTTTTAGAAAATAAATATTTTTTATTAATTTTATCTACTGATACATTAATGTGAACTATTTTTTTTCTAAATGATTTATCAACTTTCTTTATTTCATTTTTAGAAAACAAAATTATTTTATCAAAATTCAGAAAAATTTTTTCTTCTATTTTTTTAATAAAAAAGGTTTCTAAAAAATAAATATATTTTAATGGATTTAAAACATTTAAAGTATTAAAAGTTTGTATATAATTACTTGAGTACAAATCTCCCATTTCAATAATTTTTTTTCCGTAAAAATTTTCAGGTAGATATTGACTTGATCTAATATGATAAAAAAAAATTATATCGTAATTGTAAGCATTATCATTAATAAATTTTTGCATTTTATTTGAATAAAAAAGACCAAATTGTATTGGCTGAAAATAAAAAAGAGATCTTATTATATAAAAAAATTTTAAAATAAAATTTGGCTTTTCGAAAATAAAAGTTCTTTTTTGTGAAAAATCCTCTTTTTCATCTAAAGTTACTAAATCTAAAGAGTTATTTTTTTTTAATATACTTAAAATTTTTTTTGATCCAATTACATCACCAGAGTATCTATTCGAGTAAGGATTCCTTGTGGAAATAAATAGAATTTTCTTCATTTATTTTATTTTTTGACCTTATTTTTTTTTATTCTCCATCTCGAGCCTTCCCTTACAATGTAACCACAACAATTTTTTGATTTACATCGACATGGATAATTTGCGTAATCTTCATCAAAACTAAAACCATAGTCATATGAAAATTCTTCTCCTGCACTTATATCCTTTATTGCATAAACCCAAACTTTAAGCCCAGTACCTGTTACTTCACAGTTAGGATTACATGAATGATTAATTAATCTAGCTGTATTAAATTTAAAATCACCATCAAGATCATATCTCTTGTTTAAATTAAAAAGGTAAATTGCTTTATCGTTATCATATTTTGGGTTTTCCTCAGCTTCTCGCCTTGTAATAACTTTTCCTTTGTACTCAATTATTTTTGATCCCTTTTTAATATTCTTGGCTGCATAAAGACCTAGATTATCAATTTTAGATCTCTTAACTTTATAAGGCTTCACTTAAAATAATCCTCAAGGATATTACGATATATTTTTGTTAAATTTTTTAAATCTTTTAATGAAACGCATTCATCAATTTTATGCATTGTTTTATTTACTAGGCCAAATTCAAGACAGGGTGCGATTTTTCTAATAAATCTTGCATCCGATGTTCCCCCGGTTGTAGAAAATACAGGTGTTACTTTAGTAATTTTTTTAATTATTTTTTTTGCCATAAAAATAGTCTCATTTGGTTGAGTTAGAAAAGACTCGCCACTTACATGAAAATCTATTTTAAACTTACATTTATTTTTTTTACTCAAATTTTTGACTATTGAATAAATTTTTTTCTTTAAACTGCTTGAGGTGTGAAAATTGTTAAATCTCACATTGAATTGAGCTCTAGCTATAGCTGGAATCACGTTAGTAGCTTTATTGTCAACATCTATAGATGTAATTTCTAAATTCGAAGGTTGAAAATTTTTATTGCCTTTATCCAATTTGTGCTCATTAAGTTTTTTACATATTTTTACTAAAGTATTAATTGGATTATTAGAAAGGTGAGGGTAAGCAACATGGCCCTGTGATCCAGAAATCATTATCGATCCAGATATACTACCACGTCTTCCTATTTTAATCATCTCTCCAAGTTTATTTGGATTTGTAGGTTCACCAACGATACAAAAATCTATTTTTTCTTTTTTCTTTTTTAAATAGTCTACTACTTTTTTTGTTCCATTGATTGCAAGGGCTTCTTCATCACCAGTAATTAAAAAGCTTATAGAACCATTAAATTTTTTTCTTTTTTTTAAAAATTTTTCTACTGCAGATATAAAACAAGCTATTGAGCTTTTCATATCATTAGCACCCCTACCAATTAAATGATTATTTTTAATTGTTGGCCTAAAAGGATTTATGGTCCAATCTTTTATATTACCTGGAGGCACAACATCTGTATGACCTGCGTAACATAAATTAGGCCCTTTTTTTCCAAGCCTTGCATAAATATTTTTGATTGGCTTACTTATTTTATTTTTGTCTTTAAATTCTAAAATTTTACAATCAAAACCTAGCTTTCTTAATTGTTTTGCTAAAAATCCTATAGCACCCGCGTCCACAGGGGTTACACTTGGAAATTTAATAAGCTCTTTTGCTAATGTCAGTTCGTTAAAATTGGGCATTAGTCTCTTAATAGATCATTTATAGATGTTTTACTTCTTGTTTTTGAGTCAACTTTTTTAACAATTACTGCACAATATAAAGAGGGGCCATCAGGATTAGATTTATTAGGTAAGCTTCCTGGAACCACTACAGAATAAGCTGGCACTTTACCAAAAGTAACTTCACCAGTGGATCTATCTACAATTTTTGTTGAAGCCCCAACATAAACTCCCATTGAGATAACCGCACCTTCTTCAACTAAAACCCCTTCAGCTATCTCAGATCTAGCACCTACGAAACAATTATCTTCAATGATTACTGGACCTGCTTGAAGTGGTTCAAGCACTCCTCCAATTCCAGCTCCTCCAGATATATGACAATTTTTTCCAACTTGAGCACATGAGCCAACGGAAGCCCAAGTATCAATCATTGTACCTTCGTCAACATATGCTCCTAAATTTACAAACGAAGGCATTAGGACAACATTTTTTGCAATATAAGATCCTCTTCTGACAACTCCATTAGGAACGTGTCGGTATCCGGCTTTCTTCCAATCTTTTTCTTTCCATTTTACTGTTTTACCCGGAACTTTATCATACCACGTTGTGTAAGGCCCTTTTGACATTGTCATTTTATTTACTCTAAAGCTTAAAAGAATTGCTTTTTTGATCCACTGATTAACAATCCATGTGCCATTAATTTTGTTCGCAACTCTAATTTTACCTGAGTCAACTAAATTAATTGTTTCATTAATAGCTTTAATAAGTTTTTTATCTGATTTAAGACCTATTTTTTCTTTAATTTCAAAATTTTTATTAATAATTTTTTCTAGCTTATCGTAACTCATTAATCTCCTTTAAAAATTTTGCCAAATTATCAGTTTTATAATTGATAAACTCTGAGTCAGAATATTTTGCTGCCCAAGGTTCATCATTTTTAATCCAAACAGTTTTCATTCCTAATTCGTATGCTGGTTTTAAATTTCTTGCAATATCTTCAAAGAATATACAATATTGTGGCTCAATTTTGTAATTTTCTACTAATTTTTTATAAGGTTCTTTTGAAGGCTTTGGAATAAATTCGCAATCTCGTATGTCAAAAATTCCATCAAAAAGCTTATCAATTCCAATTCTTTTTGTAACATTTAAAGCGTGAGCCTTTGATCCATTAGTAAAAATTATTTTCTTTCCATTTAATTTCTTAATTTCTTCCTCTAAAAACTTATTTTTATCTAAAAAACTAAGATCAACATCATGCACAAATTCTAAAAATTCATCAGCGTCAATTTTATGGTTTTTAATCATTCCATTTAAAGTAGTGTTATATTCCTGAAAATAGCTTTTTTGAATTTTTCTAGCTTCTTCTAAACTAACATTTAGTTTTTCAGAAATAAATTTTGACATTTTTTTATCTACTTGATCAAAAACTTTAGTTGCCCCATCGTATAGAGTGTTATCTAAATCAAATAACCAAAATTTTATTTTTGATAAATCTTTCATTGCCTTATTAATGTTCCAGAACCTTTGTCAGAAAAAATTTCATGTAATATTGAATGCGGTTTTCTTCCATCAAGTATAACTACACCTCTGACACCATTTTCAACAGCATCAACACAATTTTGTATTTTTGGTATCATGCCACCTTGAACAACTTTCCATTTAATAAGGTTTTCTAAATCAAAGGGTTTAATCTCTGTAATTAGTTTTTTTTGATCATCATAAACACCTTCAACATTAGTCATTAATAATAGCCTTCTGGATTTGAGTTTTTTGGCTATAGCACTAGCCGCTGTATCTCCGTTTATATTATATGTTTGTTGATTTTCTCCTAAACCAAGAGGTGCAATTATTGGAATTTTGTTTTTATTTATTGCATCGTTAATTAATTGAGAATTAATTTTATTCGGTATTCCCACAAATCCCAGCTCTTCTCTTTCAGGCTTAACTTCAATAATATTATTTTCTTTTGTATGAAAAGATACTGCATTTGACCCTAGTTTTTTTAAATTTGAGACTATATCATTATTAAAATCAATTAGGACCTCCTCAACAACATTAATAATATTTTTATCAGTTACTCTTAACCCATTTATAAATTTTGACTCAATTTTTTTTTTATCTAACTCTCTTTTTATTCTAGGTCCTCCACCATGAACAATAATAATTGATAGACCCAACTTATTTAAAATATTAATGTCTAAAATAAAGTTATTGAATACATTTCTATCAATTAAAACATTACCTCCATACTTAATTACAATTTTCTCTTTCTTATATTTCGAAACATATTTTTGAACATTTATAATTTCTGGAGCGTCTTTTGGCCAAAACTTTTTGATTTCTTCAAGAGAAATGTGTTGGGACATTTAATTTGTTTTTACTGTAGTTTGTTTTACAATTACGTACTGCTGAGCAATTGTTAAAATATTGTTTACTGTCCAATAAACAACTAGACCAGATGGGAATGAAGCTAAAATAATTGTTAAAAATAACGGGAAGAAAGCAAAAATCTTAGCTTGTATTGGATCTGCAGGAGCAGGATTTAATTTTTGTTGAACCCACATAGAAGCACCCATTAAAATTGGCCAAATACCAATTATCATAAAACTTGGTGGATCCCACGGTATAAGTCCAAACAAATTAAAAATTGTAGTTGGGTCAGCTGCTGAAAGATCTTTTATCCAACCAAAAAAAGGTTGATGCCTCATTTCCAGAGAAATAAACAACATTTTATATATAGCGAAAAAGAACGGTATTTGTATCAAGACTGGTAAACATCCTGAGGCAGGATTAATTTTTTCTTTTCTATATAAAGCCATCATTTCTTGTTGTAATTTTACTTTGTCATCCTTATGAAGCTCTTTTAGCCTCATCATTTCAGGTTGAACTGCCTTCATTTTTGCCATGGATTTAAATGAGAAGTTTGCTAGAGGGTAAAAAATTAATCTTATTGCTATTGTAAGTAAAACTATAGCATAACCAAAATTTCCTGAAATTTTAAACAGATAATCTATTACAAAAAATAATGGTTTTGTGAAAAAGTAAAACCAACCCCAGTCTATCACTAAATCAAATTTATTAATATTTTGATCAGCAGCATATCCATCAATTGTTTCAACTTCTTTTGCCGAAACAAATAATCTTAATTGGTTAATTCCTGTGGATGACTTGTTAATTGTAGTTGGTTCATTAATTATATAATTGGCCTTATAGCCATTGTCATAAAGAAAAGTTGATTTAAAATTTTTCCCCTTTTCAGGAACAAAAGCTGTCATCCAATACTTATCAGTAATACCCAGCCATCCTTCATTAGACTCTCTAACAATTTTCTTTTCTTTAATATCATCATAATCATCTTCTTTTAACTCATCATCAAATACTCCGATAAATCCTTCATGCTGAATATAAAAATTCTGAATGTCATCAGGAATTTTATTTCTAGTCATTTGAGCATAAGGGTATAAATCAATTGAAGAATTAGAATTATTTCTAACTTGTTGGGTAATTC
>CACIWX010000005.1 GCA_902590465.1 uncultured Pelagibacteraceae bacterium | reverse complement strand
TTCTCTTTTGATGGTATTTTTTCAATATAATATTTTTCCGCTGTTCTCCAGAAAGGAGTGAATACCTTAAATGGGGTACCATCGTTTTTCTTAATTTCATTTATTTCATTAAGAACATTTCCTTTAAATCTTTTGTGGTAAATATTTTTATTTTCAAAATTGCTTAGCAAATATTCGTCAAATTTTAGATAGTCGGGCTCATAAACCTTATTCCAATATATAGCGAAATCTTTATTTTTTATCAATTTATCAAAGAAAATTTTAAAAGAATTAGTCTCTACTATTTCAAGAGCAATATTAAAATTATTTAATTTTTCTTTAAAATTAAAAAGTGATTTACTTAACCACCATTTTTGCGCCTCTTGGTCTTTATAGGTACTCTGTTTATAAAGATAAAAAACAACAACTTGATCATGATTTATAGTGGCTTCTATAAGTCCATCATTTTTGATAAGTCTAAAATCATCTCTTAACCAAAAAAGTCCAATCTTTTTATTCATAATTAAATAATTATCAGATAAATTTTTATTTTTCGATGTGTTAAACTTGTAGGTGGTGGCCTTGGTAAGAATCGCACTTACGACACATACCTTTTCAGGGTACTGCTCTACTCTGAAAACCTCTTAAACTATACATTAATTTTTTAAAAACTCATCAAAAAAGGCCTTCAACTGAGTCCACAGAGAGTCGGGAATTTGGTATGTTTTTTTAAATTTTTTTTATGAAAAAAGACTTCAAAATATTCAATATAGGTCTTAACAAAAAATATTATAAGAATGATTTTTTGCCACGACACAAAATCTGGGCTAAAAAAATCTTTAAAAAAACTAAAATTGACTGGAATGAAAAAGTTACCCTAGATGAGAAAACTTCCGATTGGGATACAAGAACTATCTACCCTACTGTTCAATTAGACTTTATCAATGAATTTTTTAAAAAAGGAACACCAGAATATCTATCACTGGAAGGTATTTGGAAGAGTCAACCGTTTGATAATGCATCATTGATTTCTGGAATTGTTAAAAAAAAAAATAAATACGATGTTTATCTTATACAATGTAATGTGAAACACTCAGCAAGCACTGGATCTTTTTTTAAAGACATTTTCAATAACCCAGGCGAAGTAGATTACAGTATTATTAACGGTCACAAAACTGGAGTTCTAATACCTGATAAAAAAAATAAAAAGAAATTTCTTTTTAAAGGCGTTACTACAGTTATAGATCAACAAAATGAAAATGAGTTATGGCCAGTTAATTACTTATACGAACAAACCTATTTTTTTTGGGGTTCTAATATGATTGAAGTTGAAAAGAAAGGTTGGGAGAATTTTTTTAAATTATTTCCTAATGCGAAATTTATGAATAAAATTTGGCCTCCAGAAATTGAGAAGTTAGAACCTTACAAAGGTGAACGTTATAAGCCAAAAGATGAAACTGCGGAAGCGCAAACTCCAAATGAGGTAGGATCAATTGGAAGTTCTCAATCTGAAAAGCTTCCATCATCTGTGGGAACTGGTTTTTTTGTTACAAATAAAGGTCACATAGTTACGAATTTTCACGTAGTAAATGGAGTAAACACTATTAAATTTCTTTACAATGACGATGAAATGGAAGCAAAATTAATTGCTCATGATCAAGTGCTAGATTTAGCTTTATTAAAATGTAAAATTAATAATAAAAACTTTATAAAATTTTCTAATAAATCTCCTCAAAAAGCTCAAGATATACTCGTAGCTGGTTATCCATTTGGAAAAGCACTAAGTGATGATTTGAAAATAACTGGTGGAATTATTAATTCACTAAAAGGTCTTGCGAATAATACTGCGATGTTGCAAATCGATGCTACAATTCTTCCAGGAAATAGTGGTGGTCCGATAGTGGATAGATTAAATGGAAGTTTAGTGGGTGTTTCAACAATGAGCTTAGATAAAGATAAAACCAAAGAAGCTTTTGGAGTGCAAAGTGAAAATACAAATTTTGGTATAAAGGCAAGTCAAGTTAGAGATTTTTTAGAGGCAAATAAAATTAAAGTCTCAATTAAAAAAAATAAGTTCAATCTGGAAGATTTAGAGAGTTCTACAGTTTTTTTAATCTGCCAATAAATGTGGAGTGAGTACTAGAGTGGAGCAAAGCTTGGTTGTATTTTTCTACACGTTAAAAAATCGTTGATTGGTGGTGGCCTTGGTAAGAATCGCACTTACGACACATACCTTTTCAGGGTACTGCTCTACTCTAAAAACCGCTTAAACTATATATTTATTTTTCAAAAATTCATCAAAAAGGGCCTCTAACTGAGTCCACAGAGAGTCAGGATTTTGTTATAATTTTTTTGTGAAAAAAATAATATTTATTACCATAACTAGTTTGTTGCTAATTTCTTGTTCGGGTGGGTTTGAGCTTTCTCAAGAGACATTCGAATCTGAGTCTGCCTCACCGGACTATAAAACCTCTTCACAAAAAAGCGCACGATCAAACCAGAAAAAATATTACCTAAAAATAATTGGTTCAAAAATTTTGAAAAAATCTGGTTTCCTGATGAAAAAATAGCTTTAAAAGAATTGCAAAATTTTATTGAAGCAAGAATTTCTAATTATTCCGAAAGTCGAAATTTTCCAAATATAGTTGGGACATCAAAATTGTCTCCATTTATAAAATTTGGTCATCTTCATGTAGAAACTATTTGGAATGAATGCATTAAAAAAAGATCTAAGACTGCGGGAACATCAAAATTTCTAGCTGAAATTGGGTGGCGAGAATTTAATCACTCTTTAATAAATCACTTTCCTCACATGTTAAAAAATAATTACTCAAAAAAATTTGATAAATTTCCATGGGAAAAAAATCCTAAACTTTTCAAAGCTTGGAAAAAAGGTTTAACTGGTTATCCGATCGTTGATGCTGGGATGAGAGAGCTCTATTCTACTGGATGGATGCACAACAGAGTGAGAATGATAGTTGGCTCATTTTTAGTTAAACATTTATTAATTAATTGGAAAGAAGGTGAAAAATATTTCAAAAACTGTTTATTAGATTATAGTCCGGCTAGTAATGTTGCCGGTTGGCAATGGGTTGCAGGCAGTGGAGCAGACGCAGCCCCTTATTTTAGAATATTTAATCCAATTTTACAGGGTGAAAAATTTGATAAAGAAGGAGGTTATGTAAAAAAATGGGTACCCGAATTAAAAAATTTATCAAAAAAATTTATTCACAAACCTTGGGAATTTAAGAATGAAAAATTTAAATTAGGAAGAGATTATCCCTTTCCTATAGTTAAGCATGAAGAAGCAAGAGCAAAAGCTTTAAATGCATTTAAAAAGATCTAAATCTATACATTTCCATGGCAATGTTTGAATTTTTTACCTGAACCGCATGGGCATTTTTCGTTTCTACCGACTTTTTTTTCTGATTTATTCTCTCTTTTTTCTTCTAGAGTATTCTCACTTTTTTCCTCGTTTGATATAACAATATTAAGATTAAGAAGAAATTTTATTAAGTCAGTTTTAATCTTCGATAATAAACCCTCAAATAAAACAAATGCCTCTTTTTTAAATTCTGATAAAGGGTCTTTCTGCCCATATTGCCTTAAGCCGATTACCTGCCTTAATTGTTCTAAATATTGTAAATGTGATCTCCAAGAAAAATCAATAATTTGTAAAAATATTTTTTTTTCTAAATTGTTATTTTGATTTTCCCCTAAAATTTTAAGTCTTGAATTTTTTTTCTCAGAGTACAAACTTTGTATTTTTTTTTTGAATTCAGACTCATTTAGCTTTCCAAATTCTAGTATTTTATTATCACTAACCACATTCCCAGTTATACTTTTTATCTCTGTAAGATAGATTGTTTCTTCTCCGGACTTTTGGAAATTTGTTCTGACTAAATTTAAGTTGACGAGTATTTCATCAAAAAAATTTTTCAAAATTTCGTTAATATCATTTTCTTTTAAAATCTTTAATCTTTGGGAAAATATGACTTGCCTTTGGTCATTCATTACATCATCAAATTTAATTAATGTTTTTCGAATATCAAAGTTTCTGCTTTCAACTTTTTTTTGTGCTCTTTCCATGGCTTTATTGATCCACGGGTGATCGATAGACTCATTTTCTTTTAATCCTAATTTTTGAAGCATTCCATCAATAGAGTCTCCTCCGAAAATTCTCATCAATTCATCTTGCAAACTTATAAAAAAGATTGTACTTCCAGGGTCTCCTTGCCTACCAGCTCGGCCCCTCAATTGATTGTCTATTCTTCTGCTTTCATGTCGCTCAGTTCCAATAATAAATAATCCACCTAAACCTTTTACTTTTTCCTCATTTTTCTTAATTTCTTTTTCATCTTCTTTTTTTCCTTCGTAAAGAAAATCTTTATTACCACCTAATTTTATATCAGTTCCTCTTCCAGCCATGTTAGTTGCAATAGTAACCGCATTTATTTTACCAGCCTCAGCTATAATACTTGCCTCTTTCTCATGTTGTTTTGCGTTAAGGACATTGTGTTTTATTTTTTTACCATCTAAGTAAGTTGAAATTTTTTCTGATTTTTCAATGCTAGTTGTTCCAACCAACACCGGCTGACCTTTATTGTTGCATTCAATTATTTTATTAGTAATTGCATTATATTTTTCTTCTTCAGTTCTGTATATCTGATCATTAAAATCTTTTCGTAGCATTTTTTTATTTGTAGGAATAGAAACAACAGGTAGTTTATATATATCAAAAAATTCTTCTGCCTCCGTTATAGCTGTTCCCGTCATCCCAGATAATTTTTGATATAATCTAAAATAGTTTTGATAAGTTATTGATGCCAATGTTTGATTTTCCTCTTCAATTTTTACATTTTCTTTAGCCTCTATTGCCTGATGAAGCCCGTCAGAAAATCTTCTGCCACTTAACACCCTTCCTGTGAACTCATCAATTATTTGTACTTTGCTATCTCTAATTATGTAATCAGTATCTTTGTTAAAAAGTAAATTTGCTTTTAAAGCCTGATTCACATGATGAACTAAATCTAAATTAGCTGGGTCGTAAAAATTATTATTCTTTAATATCTTTTTTTGGATTGCAAGTTTTTCAATTTTATCAATTCCTAAATCAGTAAGAATCACATTTTTATTTTTTTCATCTAATTCGTAATCATTTTTTTGCAAATGTTTAATAAATTCATTTGATGTAACATAAAGTGTTGTTTTGTCTTCAAGTTTTCCAGAAATTATTAAAGGCGTCCTAGACTCATCTATTAGAATACTGTCAACTTCATCAACTATACAAAAGTGATGATCACGTTGAACCATGTCGGCTAGCTCGTATTTCATGTTGTCTCTTAGATAATCAAATCCGAGCTCATTATTAGTAGCGTAAGTAATGTCATTTTTGTAATTTTTTTTTCTAACAGCATCATCTAAATCATTTGTTATACAGCCAGTAGATACTCCTAGATAGCTAAAGACTTTACCCATCCACTCGGAGTCTCTTTTAGCTAAATAATCATTTACAGTTACTATGTGAACACCTTTACCTTCTAAAGAATTCAAATATGCCGGCAAAGTTGAAACAAGAGTTTTCCCCTCACCTGTTTTCATTTCTGCAATTTTACCACTATGCAGGATTAAACCACCAGCTAATTGAACATCGTAATGTCTTTCACCCAAAGTTCTTTTTGCAGCTTCTCTGACTAATGCAAAAGTCTCTGGAATGATTTCATCTAGATTTAATGTTCCATTTTGAGCATTTTTTTTAAAATTAAATGTCTTTTCTTTAAAATCAGCCTCTTTAAGAGAACTGATATCATTTTCCTTACTATTAATGGCTTCAACGATGTTTTGAATTTTATCTAATTCTTGTTGATTAGAGCTTTTAAATATTTTACTTAAAGTTCTTGTAAATAAATTCATTATACCTCTATATATGTATTATTAATTTAAATTAAACAGCAATAATGACAATAAATATAAAGAATTTTTTAAATGATAAAACTAAGCTATCGAAAATGGGCGAGTTTCAAAGCCTTAAGCAAATAGATGGTTTAGAAATGGCATCAATATCTGCCGATTTGTATAAAGATGGTAGAGATGATTTAGCTTTGTTTTATTTTAGCAAAGGTGCTAATTACGCAACTTTAACTACCTCAAATAGCATTACCTCCGAATTTATACCTTGGAATAATAATTCTCATAAAAAAATAATTAAAGGATTATTGGTAAATACAAAAAATGCTAATACCTTCACTGGAAAGCAAGGAAAAGAAAGTATCGATATATTGGCAAAGAATCTTTCTAGAGTCTTAACCATTAAAGAGTCAAAAAATAGAAAAGGAACTAATGAAACAGTAAAAATCAAAGATTTAATATTTGCATCGACTGGCGTTATAGGAGAAGAGTTTCCAGTTGAACAAATTAAAGAACGGCTACAGGACTTAACTGATAGATTGAGAGCCGAGCACAACAAAATGTATTGGATTAAAATGGCATCAGCAATAATGACCACTGATACAAAGCCAAAATTGGCCTATGAGGAAATTATTGTTGGAGATGAACTTGTTAAAATTTGTGGAATTGCGAAAGGATCAGGTATGATTGCGCCTAATTTAGCAACAATGTTATCATTTATTTTTACCAATGCTGATATAAATTCAAATTTGCTTAAAACGCTTTTGAAAAGAGCTGTAGCAAATTCTTTTAATGCTATAACAGTTGATAGTGATCAATCTACTAATGACATGGTGTCAATTTTTTCTACGAGATCAATTAAAATTGGTGCAAATATATCTCTCAACGATACAGCAGTACAAAAATTTGAACTAGCATTAAAAAAGCTTTGTCTAAATTTGGCAAAACAAATTGTTGTGGACGGTGAGGGTGCAAAGAAATTTGTAACAATTAATGTGATAAATGCAAAGTCTTTAGGCAGCGCAAAGAATATTGCTTTCGCCATAGCTAATTCCCCTTTAATAAAAACTGCAATTGCAGGGGAAGATCCAAACTGGGGAAGAATAGCAATGGGCATAGGAAAATCAGGTGAAATAGTTGATCAAAAAAAATTAAAAATTAAAATAGGAAGTTTTGTTGTCGCAGAAAACGGAAAAATTTCAGAAACTTATGATGAAAAGAAATTAAAAGAATACATGCAGTGGGGTTCGATAGAAATTGAAATTAATTTAAAACTCGGAAATGATGCTTTTAAATGCTATACTTGTGATTTTACACATGATTATATCGACATTAATGCCGATTATAGAAATTAGATGATAAAATATTTATTAAAATGTGAAAATAATCATGAGTTTGAAAGTTGGTTTTCTAATTCAGAGGAATTCGATAAGTTAAATAAAAAAGATTTACTAGAGTGCATTTATTGCTCCTCAAAGAAAATTAATAAGTCGATTATGGCTCCAATGATCTCTAATAACAAAAATTTAGACAACTTAGATACGATTTATAAAAATTTAAAAAATGAAAAAAAAAATCTTTTACAAATAAGAAATTATATAGAAAAAAATTTTGAATATGTTGGTAAAGATTTCAGTAAAAAAGTTAGAGAAGTTTATTATGATAAAAAAAATAATAATGCCATATACGGCACTACTACTCCTGAAGAAAGAGAAGAGCTCGCAGACGAAGGAATTGATTTACTTACTATTCCATGGGTAAGCAAAGATAATTAATTTTTTAGACTACAAATAATATAATTTACAGATAAATCTTTTGATTGCTTCCATTTTTTTAAAAATGGATTAAATGTAAGACCTTTTATGTCAAATGTTGAGAACTTTTCTTTAATTAAAAAATTTTCAAGTTCTTCCGGTTTAATGAATTTGTTCCAATCATGTGTACCTATCGGAAGCCATCTTAATATATATTCAGCGCCTATTATAGCTTTTACATAAGATATAAATGACCTATTTAAAGTTGCGGTAAACATTAATCCATTTTTCTTGAGTAATTTATAACAAGATTTTATGTACAAATTTACGTTATCCACATGTTCAACAATTTCTAAGTTTAAAATAACATCAAATTTTTCAAAACTAGCTAAATTTTCTGGAGAGCCAACTTTGTAATCAATTTTAAGTCCACTTTTTTTAGAGTGTAGTTCGGCAGTTTTTATATTTTTTTCAGACGCGTCTATACCAGTTACTTTTGCACCAAGACGAGCCATAGGCTCACTTATAAGACCACCTCCACAGCCAATATCTAAAACACTTAAACTTTCTAAAAAATCAATCTTATCTTCCTTTAATTTAAAGTGTTTTCGAATAATATCAGTAATGTATTCTATCCTTACAGGATTAAACATATGTAGTGGTTTAAATTTTCCGTTAACATCCCACCATTCATCTGCTAATCTTGAAAACTTTTGAATTTCCTCTTTATTTATAGTAGTACTCATTTTGTAAATAGTTTTTATTTTAATATTAATATCTTTATTTTATTATTACATTCTTTCAATGGTTAAAAAAGTACTAAAGTTTGGTGGAACATCTGTTGGAACTACAGAAAGGATTCAACATGTTGCGAGTATTATTAAAAAAGAAAAATCATCTGGAAATAAGATTATCGCTATAGTTTCAGCAATGGCTGGAAGAACGAATGAACTTATTGGTCTCTCTGGAGCTATTTCTAATGAGTTTAATAAAAGGGAGCTAGATGTTCTTTTGTCATCCGGCGAACAAGAAACCTCGGCTCTTCTTTCTGGGGCTTTAATTCAATTAAATATCAAAGCTAAGTCATGGTTGAATTGGCAGATACCAATACTTACTGACGGAGATCATACTAACTCTAGAATTATAAACATGCATGTAGAAAAAATTAATAAGTATCTTGATAATGATGGAGTAGCAATAATTCCAGGGTTTCAAGGAATCTCAAAATCTGGGGACATCACAACAATTGGAAGAGGAGGCTCTGACGCAACTGCTGTTGCAGTGGCTAAAATTTTTAATGCTGATACTTGTGAAATATATACGGATGTAGATGGAGTTTTTTCTACTGATCCAAATAAAATTCCAGTTGCAAAAAAAATTGATAGAATTTCTTATGATGAAATGCTCGAGTTATCTTCGCTTGGCGCAAAGGTAATGCAATCCTCTGCAGTGCAAATGGCAATGATGTATGATATTCCTCTTGAAGTTAGATCAACATTCACTGAAAGAAAAGGTACGAAAATTTTTAATCAAGAAAATATTGATTATACAAAAAGTGTTACTGGAGTTGCCTATTCTAAAGATGATGCAAAAGTAACAATAATTGGTGTTGAAGATAAACCAGGGGTTGCAGCAAATATATTTGAACCATTAAGTAAAGCTCAGATAAATGTAGACATGGTAATACAAAATATTTCCTCAGACCAAAAAACTACAGATATTACATTTACTGTTAAAAGAGACGAAGTTTCTAAAACTAAACAAATTTTAAAAGAAAATACAAAAATCAACTACAAAGATATAATTCAAAATGATAGAGTGGCGAAGGTTTCAATTGTTGGTGCCGGGATGGTTACTACTCCTGGAGTAACTTACAAAATGTTTAGAGCTTTATCTGATGAGAATATAAATATTTTAGCAATTTCAACTTCTGAAATAAAACTTTCAGTAATAATTGATGAAAATAATACCTTACAAGCTATAAAAAAATTACATACTATTTTTGATTTAGATTGAAAATCATGGAAGTAAGACCGCACAGAATAATTAAAAGAAAGACTACAAAGCTTATTAAAGTAGGCAATGTTGATGTAGGAGGTAATTCACCCATAAGCGTTCAATCAATGACTAATACTTTAACTACAGACATTAAAGAAACAATAAATCAAATAAATTCATTGTCGGACGCAGGAGCAGATATAGTTAGAGTTTCATGTCCAGATGAAGATTCTACTAAAGCACTAAAAAAAATAGTCAAAGAGGTTTCAGTTCCAATTGTAGCTGATATTCATTTCCATTATAAAAGAGCTATTGAGGCTGCAGAAATGGGTGCAAGTTGTCTTCGAATAAATCCAGGAAACATTGGAAATAATAAAAGGGTATTGGATGTAATTAAAGCGGCTAAAAATAATAACTGTTCAATTAGAATAGGAGTAAATGCCGGATCTTTAGACAAAAGTCTATTAGAAAAATATAAAGAGCCCTGTCCCGAAGCATTAGTTGAAAGTGCACAACAAAATATAAAACTTTTAGAGGATAATAGTTTCTTTAACTTTAAAATAAGCGTAAAATCTTCAGATATTTTTTTAACTGTAAAAGCATACAAACAATTATCCGAAGTTTGCAACTATCCATTACATCTTGGAGTGACAGAAGCAGGAGGTTTACTAACAGGTAGTATTAAATCATCAATTGGCATTGGAAAGCTTTTAATGGAGGGAATTGGGGATACTATAAGAGTTTCTCTTTCATCAGATCCAATCGATGAAATAAAAGCAGGATATGAAATATTAAAATCTTTAGGGATTCGTTCAAGAGGAGTGAATATTATATCTTGTCCATCTTGTGCTAGACAGGCTTTTCCAGTTATCGAAACTGTTAAATTGCTTGAAAAAAGACTAGCACACATAAAAAAACCTATAAATCTCTCAATAATCGGTTGCGTAGTAAACGGTCCAGGTGAAGCTGCTCAAACTGAAATAGGCCTTACAGGAGGAGGTCAAGATAATAACCTTTTGTATCTCTCAGGGGTACCACACACAAAAGTTGCTAGCTCAGAAATTATAGAAAAAGTTGTAAATCTTGTTGAGGAAAAAATAAAAGATTAAAAATAAAATTATGGTACCTATAGAAAAGGTTAGAGATTTAATTAAAAGGTATGATACTCTGGAAAAAGAACTTTCTTCAGGCAACATAGACCCTAAACTTTTTGCGAACAAATCGAAGGAATACTCTAATTTGGGTGAAATAATAGAAATTGCTAAAGAATTTGTAAATTTTGAGTCAGAAAGAAAAGATCTAATTTCTATGGTGCAAGATAAATCTAATGATAAAGATATTGTTGATTTAGCACAGAAAGATTTAAATGAATTATTAAAAAGAAATGAAAAAAATGAAAATGATTTAAAAATATTTTTGTTACCAAAAGATGAAGATGATAATAAAAATGCAATTGTGGAGATTAGAGCTGGTACCGGCGGTTTAGAGGCATCTCTTTTTTGTGCAGATTTATTTAAAATGTATGAAAAAGTTTGCTCAAAAAAAAAATGGAAACTCGAAATTATAAATATATCTAAGAGTGAAGCTGGAGGTTTTAAAGAAGTGATCTTTTCAGTAAATGGAAATCATATTTATTCGTATTTAAAATATGAGTCTGGTGTGCATCGAGTGCAGAGGATACCTGAAACAGAAACTCAAGGTAGAGTACATACATCTGCAGCAACTGTAGCAGTCCTGCCTGAGGCAGAGGATGTTGATATAGATATAAAAGAGTCGGATTTGAGAATAGATGTTTTTAGGGCTGGAGGACCTGGAGGCCAATCAGTTAATACAACAGATAGTGCTGTTAGAATCACGCATATTCCAAGCGGGGTAGTAGTTAGTCAGCAAGATGAAAAATCTCAACATAAAAATAAAGCTAAAGCACTTAAGATTTTAAGGTCAAGAGTGTACGAGGCTGAGAAAAGAAAAAAAGATCAAGAGAGATCTAGTAATAGAAGAAGTCAAATTGGATCAGGGGACAGATCGGAGAGAATAAGAACATATAATTTTCCTCAAGGAAGAGTAACAGATCATAGGATTAATTTAACATTACATAAATTAGATGAGTTCTTGAGTGGTGAAATTCATGAAGAAATGAATCAAGAACTTCGTCTTAAAGAACAGAATTTAAAGCTAGAAAATCTCAATTCATGAACATTTTTGAAACAATAAAAATTGGCACCAATTTACTAAAGGAAAAAAAAATTCCATCAAACATAATTGACTCAGAAATATTACTTTCAAAGATTTTAAATAAATCAAGAGAAGAAATATTGGTAAATTTAGATTACAAGATTAACAAGAAAGATTTTGCTAAATTTAAGAAATATTTAAAAAGAAGATCTAAAAATGAGCCAATAGCATATATTTTAAAAGAGAAAGAGTTTTGGAAAACAAAATTTGATGTAAATAAGTATACTTTGATACCTCGTCCTGAAACGGAGCTATTAGTTGAAAAACTGTTAGAATTTTATAAAGGAAAAAAAATTACAATTTTAGATATTGGTACTGGTTCCGGTTGCATTTTAATTAGTTTGCTTATCAGTCTAACCAAATCTCTAGGCATAGGTATTGATATTTCAAAAAATGCTATTTTAGTTGCTAAAAAAAATGCATATAAACATAATATTTTAAACAGGGTAAAATTCTTAAATAAATCTTTAGAAGGTGTATTTAATAAGAAATTCGATTTAATAGTATCTAATCCACCATATATAGAGAAAAAAGATATTAAAAATTTATGTGACGATATAAAAAAATATGAACCTAGAATAGCCTTAGACGGAGGAAATGATGGGCTTGACCTTATTAAAAAAGTTATCTACAAATCTAAAAATATCTTAAAAGTTAAAGGAATGCTCGCCTTAGAAATTGGAAATGAGCAAATTAATAAAGTTTCAAAAATATTAATTAATAATAATTATAGATTAAAAGAAATTATAAAAGATTACAAAAACAATGTTAGATGTGTATTTGCAGAGAAAAATAAATGAATAATAGTAGAAGAAGAAATTTTAGATCAAGGCCACAAAAAAGTAACTTTAGAAGAAGAGGACCTCTGAACGTTAGTAGTTCAAATAGTTTAAGTAATAACGGTAACATGAACTTCAATAGAAACGGGTCAATGAATAATATTCACAACGTTGAAAAAACAATGCAAAAATTTCAACAGCTTGCTAAAGATGCTCAAAGCAATGGTGACCCGGTATTAGCACAAAATTATTTACAACATGCAGACCATTACCTTAGAAGATATAATGAATTAAACGAGAGAAGAGAAAATATAATTGAAAAATCAGGTTCTGAAGAAAAATCATTACCAAAAGAAGAAGTTTTAGAAAAAAAATCTCAATCGGCTTAAAATTTAAATTAACTCATCTCAATTCAGATAATCTTAAATCTATTTTTATTCTGTCTATTTCAAATTGTTTTCTCTCTTCACCTTTAAGCGTTTTTCCTGAAGGTAATTTTAATTTTTGAGAATTTACCTTCTTGCCGTTGACAATCACTTCATAATGAAGATGGGGACCAGTTGAAAGCCCTGTTGAACCTACGTAACCGATTATTTGTCCTTGTTTAACTTTTCTTCCTTCTTTAATGCCTTTAGCAAAAGCTTTCATGTGAGCATAAATTGTTTCATATGTAGAGTTATGTTTAATCTTTACACAATTTCCACCACCACCACACCATCTAGCTCTAGTTACAGTTCCGGATCCCGAAGCCATAATTGGAGTTCCGCTTGGAGCTGCAAAATCTGTACCTCTGTGCATTTTATTGTAACCTAGTATTGGATGTTTTCTCATTCCAAAAGACGAAGATAAACGTGCGCCATTAATTGGAGTTTTCATTAAAGATTTTGTAATACTTTTTCCTTTGATATCATAATACTCTTCATCGTTATTATATTTGAAATTATAAAGATTAATTTCATCTCCATTAACATACATTGAAGCATAAATAATTTTGCCCGTATCTCTTACCACTTTATTATCATCTTCAAATTTTTCATAAAAAATTTCAAACCAATCTCCTTTTCGTATGTCTCTTTGAAAATCAACCTCAAAACCAAATATTCTTGCAAATTCAACAATTATATTTGGTTCAATTCCTTTTTCTACTGCGGAACTATATAAATTATTTTTTATAATATTTTTAACAACTACCTCTTTTTTATAAAGCTGAAGAACATTTTCTTTTATCACAAAATTATTTTGTGATTTGGTAATTTCTACACTCGTAGTCTTATTCACGGGATATAAAAAGTTAACAACTGTGTTAGAGCCATTCTCTAATTTTTTAATTATAAGCGACAGTTCTTTTCCTGAATATATATTAGATAAATTTTTTTCTTTTAACTTTATTGAAATATTCTTAATATCTAGCTGATTTATATTGAATTTATTTAATATTTTTTCTACTGTATCATTATTTTTAATCACATAATTAATCTCTTTGTATGGACTATTAATTTTAGATGTAAAGAAATTTATAATATTAGAAAATTCATCTTCTTTAGCTATTTCATTAAGGTTATTTATGTTTTCTTTATTCTTTTTATTAACTAGATTAGCTGAAATAAAAAAAATAATAGAAAAACCCAATAGAAAGGACAAAACAAATACTGGATTGTACTTTTGAATACGTAAAGATCTAACATCTAAAAATGATACTAAATTATATTTCTTTTTGATAAATACGCGAATTTTTTGGATAATCGTCATAGTTGTTTTTTATAAAAATAACCAGATCATTGCAACTTAAGATGCTCTAAAAACCTTTATTTTACTACTTTTTTTGGGCAATATACGTCTTGACTTATAACTAAATTGTAATAAAACCAGCGCTCACCTCTACTTAATTATTATTTTAACGTAGCTAGAGGTGTGTAGATTTTAATGTGTAAAATCTTAGCTTTTTTAAATTGTAAATTTTAAGAAGAGAAGTGTGGACGGCTAGGTTAATAAAGAAATTGTCGTACACACTTTAACGAAAAATAACTTTGATTTACCTCAAAGTTATTAAAGCTAGTGTGCGCCGTTATTAAACTTGAGAGTTTGATCATGGCTCAGAACGTACGCTGGCGGCACGCCTAACACATGCAAGTCGAACGCAGTAGCAATACTGAGTGGCAAACGGGTGAGTATAATGTGGGAATCTGCCTTTTGGTTTGGAATAACACGGGGAAACTTGTGCTAATACCGAATAAGCCCTTACGGGGAAAGTTTTAACGCCGAAAGATGAGCCTGCACTTGATTAGCTAGTTGGTAAGGTAAAGGCTTACCAAGGCAACGATCAATAGCTGTTCTTAGAGGAAGACCAGCCACATTGGGACTGAGACACGGCCCAGACTCCTACGGGAGGCAGCAGTGGGGAATCTTGCACAATGGGGGAAACCCTGATGCAGCGATGCCGCGTGAGTGAAGAAGGCCCTTGGGTTGTAAAACTCTTTCGTCGGGGAAGAAAATGACTGTACCCGAATAAGAAGGTCCGGCTAACTTCGTGCCAGCAGCCGCGGTAATACGAAGGGACCTAGCGTAGTTCGGAATTACTGGGCTTAAAGAGCTCGTAGGTGGTTAAAAAAGTTGATGGTGAAATCCCAAGGCTCAACCTTGGAACTGCCATCAAAACTTTTTAGCTAGAGTGTGATAGAGGTAAGTGGAATTTCTAGTGTAGAGGTGAAATTCGTAGATATTAGAAAGAACACCAAATGCGAAGGCAACTTACTGGGTCACTACTGACACTGAGGAGCGAAAGCATGGGTAGCGAAGAGGATTAGATACCCTCGTAGTCCATGCCGTAAACGATGTGTGCTAGACGTTGGAAATATATTTTTCAGTGTCGCAGCGAAAGCATTAAGCACACCGCCTGGGGAGTACGACCGCAAGGTTAAAACTCAAATGAATTGACGGGGACCCGCACAAGCAGTGGAGCATGTGGTTTAATTCGAAGATACGCGCAGAACCTTACCAACACTTGACATGTTCGTCGCGAGACTAAGAGATTAGTCTTTTCAGTTAGGCTGGACGAAACACAGGTGCTGCATGGCTGTCGTCAGCTCGTGTCGTGAGATGTTGGGTTAAGTCCCGCAACGAGCGCAACCCCTACTTTTAGTTGCCACCATTTAGTTGGGCACTTTAAAAGAACTGCCAGTGATAAGCTGGAGGAAGGTGGGGATGACGTCAAGTCCTCATGGCCCTTATGTGTTGGGCTACACACGTGCTACAATGGTACTTACAATGGGAAGCAAAGAGGCGACTCCTAGCTAATCCCTAAAATGTACCTCAGTTCGGATTGTACTCTGTAACTCGAGTGCATGAAGCTGGAATTGCTAGTAATCGCGGATCAGCGCGCCGCGGTGAATACGTTCCCGGGTCTTGTACACACCGCCCGTCACACCATGGAAGTTGGTTACACCTTAAGGCAAAGCTTATACCTTTGACTACGGTACGATCAGCAACTGGGGTGAAGTCGTAACAAGGTAGCCGTAGGGGAACCTGCGGCTGGATTACCTCCTTTCTAAGGAAGACCAAAAATTTCTTTTGGTCTCAAAAAATTAAGTTAATGTGGCCGTCCTCATTTCTCTTCTTAATAAATTAAAGTGTCTCATAAATGCTTAGGGGCCGGTAGCTCAGGTGGTTAGAGCGCACCCCTGATAAGGGTGAGGTCGGACGTTCGAGTCGTCCTCGGCCCACCATTTATTCAAGGGGGATTAGCTCAGCTGGGAGAGCGCCTGATTTGCATTCAGGAGGTCAGCGGTTCGATCCCGCTATCCTCCACCAGGATACTTTTCGTTTTTTTAAATTGTAAATAATGAATATCAATTTTGATTGTTCAAACAGTAAGAACAATCAAACAATATCTATATCCGATTGTTCGAATAGATGAACAATCTAAAAATATTCGAATAGATGAATATTTTTTTAAAAATTTAATTTAGACAGAAAATTATTTTCTGTGCATAAATCAAGCGTTTAAGGGCGTATGGCGGATGCCTAGGCACTGAAAGGCGATGAAGGACGTGGTATACTGCGATAAGTTTCGGGGAGCTGTATGCAGGCTTTGATCCGAAAATTTCCGAATGGGACAACCCACCACTTTATGTGGTACTTCAAACTGAATTCATAGGTTTGAAGAGCTAACCCGGAGAACTGAAACATCTAAGTAACCGGAGGAAAAGAAATCAATTGAGATTCTGTTAGTAGTGGCGAGCGAACGCGGAACAGGCCAGCAACAATATTGAGATAACCTAAATAGTTTGGAAAAGCTAACCATAGAGGGTGATAGTCCCGTAGGGGTAATGCTTAGTGTTGTTCTTGAGTAGAGCGGGACACGTGTAATCTTGTTTGAATATAGGGGGACCACCCTCTAAGCCTAAATACTCTTCAGTGACCGATAGTGAACTAGTACCGTGAGGGAAAGGTGAAAAGAACCCCTATTAGGGGAGTGAAATAGAACCTGAAACCGTATGCCTACAAACAGTCGAAGCTCTTTTTAGAGTGACGGCGTACCTTTTGTATAATGGGTCAGTGACTTAATTTATCCAGCAAGCTTAAGCCGTAAGGTGTAGGCGCAGCGAAAGCGAGTCTTAAATGGGCGCAAGTTGTATGAATTAGACCCGAAAACGAATGAGCTTACCATGAGCAGGTTGAAAGCAGGGTAACACTTGCCGGAGGACCGAACCAGTTGACGTTGAAAAGTCTTTGGATGACTTGTGGTAAGGGGTGAAAGGCCAACCAAATTCGTAGATAGCTGGTTTTCCGCGAAAACTATTTAGGTAGTGCGTTGAGTAAATTGATGTTTGGAGGTAGAGCACTAAAGGGGCTAGGGGAGAGAAATCTTTACCAACCCTCATAAAACTCCGAATGCCAAACATTTTACCTCAGCAGACAGACTGTGGGTGCTAAGGTCCATGGTCGAAAGGGAAAAAGCCCAGATCACCAGATAAGGTCCCTAAATCATGATTAAGTGTGAAAGGATGTGGAGATTCCTAAACAGCCGGGAGGTTGGCTTAGAAGCAGCCATCCTTTAAAGATAGCGTAACAGCTCACCGGTCTAATAGAGTTTCTGCGCCAAAGATGTAACGGGGCTCAAATCATGTACCGAATCTGTGGATTTATAATTTCTTCGGAAATTATATCTGGTAGCGGAACGTTCTGTAAGCCTGTAAAGGGATACCTGTGAAGGATCCTGGAGGTATCAGAAGTGCGAATGCTGACATAAGTAACGATTAACAGAGTGAAAAACTCTGTCGCCGAAAATCCAAGGGTTCCTGCGCAAGGTTAATCCGCGCAGGGTTAGTCGGTCCCTAAGTCGAGGGCGAGAGCCGTAGACGATGGAAACAAGGTTAATATTCCTTGACCGGATGGAAGTGACGGATTTTGTAAGTTGTTAACTCTTAATGGATTGAGTTAGCCGCGAAAAAGTCCCAGGAAATAGCTCCATCATTAGACCGTACCCGAAACCGACACAGGTGGATTATTAGAGTATAATTAGGCGCTTGAGAGAATGATGTTGAAGGAACTCGGCAAAATGCCTCCGTAACTTCGGAAGAAGGAGGACCCATTTTTAGGCAACTTTAAGTGGGTGGCACAAGCTAGGGAGATGCGACTGTTTATCAAAAACACAGGGCTCTGCTAACACGTAAGTGGATGTATAGGGTCTGACGCCTGCCCGGTGCTGGAAGGTTAATGCGATCAGTGCAAGCTGATTTCTGAAGCCCCAGTGAACGGCGGCCGTAACTATAACGGTCCTAAGGTAGCGAAATTCCTTGTCGGGTAAGTTCCGACCTGCATGAATGGCGTAACGATATCTCCGCTGTCTCCAACATCAACTCAGTGAAATTGAATTCTCCGTGAAGATGCGGAGTTCCCGTGGTTAGACGGAAAGACCCCGTGCACCTTTACTACAACTTTATATTGGTGTTAGGAATGATATGTTTAGCATAGGAGGGAGACTTTGATGCTTTGGCGTCAGCTAAAGTGGAGTCACCAGTGAAATACCTCTCTTATTATTCTTGACATCTAACTGCATGCCGTAATCCGGCTGCAAGACATTGTATGGTGGGTAGTTTGACTGGGGCGGTCGCCTCCCAAAAAGTAACGGAGGCGTGCGAAGGTAGGCTCAGAACGGTCAGAAATCGTTCGTAGAGTGCAATGGCATAAGCCTGCCTGACTGCGAGACTGACAAGTCGAGCAGAGTCGAAAGACGGTCATAGTGATCCGGTGGTTCTGAGTGGAAGGGCCATCGCTCAACGGATAAAAGGTACGCCGGGGATAACAGGCTGATACCCTCCAAGAGTCCATATCGACGAGGGTGTTTGGCACCTCGATGTCGGCTCATCACATCCTGGGGCTGGAGCAGGTCCCAAGGGTTTGGCTGTTCGCCAATTAAAGTGGTACGTGAGCTGGGTTCAGAACGTCGTGAGACAGTTCGGTCCCTATCTGCCATGGGTGTAGAAGAATTGAGAGGATTTGTCCCTAGTACGAGAGGACCGGGATGAACATACCACTGGTGGACCGGTTGTAGCGCCAGCTGCAGTGCCGGGTAGCTAAGTATGGAAGGGATAACCGCTGAAAGCATCTAAGTGGGAAACCCACCTCAAAACTAGTTCTTCCTAAAGAGCCGTAGTAGACCACTACGTTGATAGGCTGGATGTGGAAGCGCGGTAACGCGTGTAGCTGACCAGTACTAATAGCTCAATTGGCTTGATTTATGCACTGAAAAAAATTTTTAAATAAAGGATTTCTTAATAAAACACACACTATATTTTGTGTTTATCGATCATTCGGTACATATAAATTGCTTTTTTTTCTTTACTGTTCAAAAATTGAACGTATATTGTTCAAAATTTGAACGATATGAACGATAATCAAGACCACTTCGAAATATTAAGAAAAATTGAAAAAAAACCTAATTCTACTCAAAGAGAATTAGCTGAGGAACTAGGTTTTAGTTTAGGTAAGCTTAATTATTGTATTAAAGCTTTACAAAACAAAGGTTTAGTTAAAATTCAAAATTTTAAAAAAAATCCAAATAAAATAAATTATTTTTACGTTCTTACACCTGCTGGTATCGCGACCAAAACAAAACTCACAATTAATTTCATGAAAAGAAAAATGAAAGAGTATGATGAATTAAAAAAGGAACTTAAGTAAAATGTGGACTATAATTAAATTTGATAAAAAAAAATATAATTTATTAAAAAAAGAGTTGAAGTCCAATTTTGGTGAAGATTGTAAAATTTACCGGCCGTTATTATTGATAGAAAGATTCACAAGAAATAAATTAGTGAAAAAAGAGATTAGTTTATTAAATGACTATTTATTTTGCTTCCATAGAAGTTTTGAAAAAAAAAATACATTAAATAAATTAAAATATTTTGTAGGTTTAAAATATTTTTTAAATGGTTTTCATTATTCACAATCAGAAATTGAAAATTTTATTGAAAACCTAAAAAAAATTGAAAACGAAGAGGGTTATATAACTAGATCTATATTCCAAGTTGAGATTAATAAATTTTATAAATTTAATACAGGATCTTTTGCAAATAAAATCTTTAAAGTATTAAGTTTACAAAAAAATAAACTAAATATTATAATGGGTAACTTAAAATCGACTATTAACAAAAACGAATTTATATTTAGTCCATTATAAAAAAAAATGAAAAAAATCTTAAGTGTAAAATTCAATTTTTACAAAGTGCGGAGCTATGACTTATATAAAAATTAATAAAAGAAAAATTGGCAAAAATTATAAGCCTTTTGTAATTGTTGAAGCATGTGTGAACCATCAAGGAGATTTTTCAATAGCAAAAAAAATGGTTCATTTCGCAAAAAAAATGGGTGCAGATTGTATAAAATTTCAGCATCATATTTTAAATGAAGAAATGTTAAGAGAAGTCCCTAAATCTAAAAACTTTAAGGTATCATTATGGGATGTTATAAAAAAAACTAATTTCACTCTTAAGCAACATAAAGAGTTAAAAGTTTTGTGTGATGATATCAACATAGAATATTTATGCACTCCTTTTTCAATGAAGGCAGCAGACGAACTAAACTCAATTGGAGTAAGGGCATTCAAAACAGGATCAGGGGAACTTACTAATCTGCCTTTTATAGAACATTTAGCCAAAATTGGTAAACCAATAATTTTATCTACTGGAATGTCTTATCCTAAAGAAATACTTGAAACGGTTAAAATTATTAAAAAACACAAAACACCTTTTTCCATTATGCATTGTGTTTCAGCGTATCCTTGCCCTTATAAAATTATGAATTTAAATAACATAAATGTATTAGAGAAAAAATTTAGGGTACCCATTGGCTTATCAGACCACACACCAAGTATTTATAATAGTTTAGGAGCTGTGTCACTAGGCGCCTCATTAATTGAAAAACATTTTACATTTAACAAAAAATTAAGCGGTCCAGATCATAAATCTTCTATCGATGGACCAGAATTAAAGGATTTGATACAAGGAGTAAAAGCAAATTTTTTAGCCAGGGGCTCAGAGAAGAAAATTTTCAACGAAGAAAAAGAGATCGTAAATTGGGCTCGTGAAGGCGTAGTAACAATCAAATCTATAAAAAAAGGAGAAAAATTATCAAAAAATAATATTTCCGTAAAGAGACCCACTCCTAGGCAAAACCAAATACCAGCAAAATTCTTTAAAAATATAATTAATAAAAAAGCTAAACGCAATTTAAAAATAAATCAAAAACTTAATTGGAGAGATGTAAAATAATAATGAGAAAAATTCTTATTTACCTAGAGTCTAGAGCGAGTTATTCTTATGCACTCCCACTGATAAATATTTTAAAAAAAAAGAAAAAAAATTTTTTATTTAAAACTCTTATAACAGGAATGCATTTAGAAAAAGAATTTGGACATACATTTAAGGAAGTTAAAAAAGATAAAGTAAAAATAGATTATAAGATAAAATTTCCAAATAAAAAAAACTGGCCTTTTTCAATTGGGAAAATTCTTATTGAATGTTCAAAAATACTAAAAAATTTTAATCCAGATTTGGTAGTAATTTTCGGAGATAGAGTTGAATTAGTTCCTATTTCTATAGCAAGTTCTTATAACGGAACCGCAATAGCACATGTTCAAGCTGGAGATAAATCTGGTCACATAGACGATATGACAAGAATGATGCTATCAAAAATAGTCCATATTCATCTCCCTTCGACTGAAATTTCGGCAAAAAGATTACTAAAATTAGGTGAGCAAAATTTTAGAGTATTTAATGTCGGCGCACCTCAGTTGGATGACATCAAATATGATCGAATTATTAAAAATAGATATGTAAATTTAAATAATAAATTATTTAATCTTAAAAAAGAAAAATTTATAATTCTAATACAGCATCCAGTTTTTGCAGACAGAAAAGATTACAAAAATATTTTTTCTAAAACTTTAAAGGCATGCTTAAGTTTAAATTTTAAAACAATTTTAATATATCCAAATTATGACCCAGGGTATAAAGATGTTATAAAGCTTATAAAAAACCAAGATATTAATAAAAAAAAATTAATAGTTCTTAAGAATTTAGAAAGAAAAACTTTTTTAAATTTACTTGCTAATGCAAAATGTTTAGTAGGAAACTCTTCTTGCGGTATTCTAGAAGCACCTTCACTAAAAGTTGGTGTTATCAATATAGGAGATAGGCAAGATGGAAGAGAAAAAAACAAAAATATAATTGATTGCGGCTATTCAACAAAAGAAATAATAAAGAAAATTAATTATGTAACGTCAAATAGAAAATTTCAAAAAAAACTAAAGACAATTAAAAATTTTTATGGTGAAGGAAAGAGTGGGCAAAAAATATTTAATATCATTTCAAAAATAAAATTAGATAAAAATTTACTCTATAAAAAAACTACTTATTAAAGTTCAAAAATTTTGAATACAAAAATAATTATTTTAGGATCTCAAGGATTTATTGGTACTAACCTTATTAATCATTTATCTCAATTAAAATATTTAATTCTTAGCATTGGAAAAAAAAATAATTTTTTTAAAAATAAAAAGATTAAACATATTAAGGCAGATATTTATAAGAGCAAAAAATTTTATAAATACATAGACTCATCCTCAATTATCATTTTTTTATCAGCTTCAAAATTTAATTTTAACGATATAGAGAAATTTAAAAAATTAGTAAATATTTTTAAAAATAGGAAAATAAAAAAATTATTATTTTTATCTTCAGCGTCTGTTTACGGTAATAACAATAATATAAAAAGTGAGCTTGTTTTAAAAAAACCTGTCAACAAACAAGGTAAATTTTTTATCAAATTTGAAAATGCTATAATTGAGTCACTTAAGAATTCTAAAACAAGTTATACAATTTTGAGAACATTTAATGTTTTTGGCAAACTTAGAAAAAAAGGAGGTATGATAGAAAGTTTTATTCAAAAACTTTTAAAAGGCGATAATACATTTCATGCCTCAGGTTTAAATAACTTAAGATCTTATATACACGTAAATGATTTATGTAAGATAATTTTAAAACTTTCTTTTAAAAAAAAAAATCTTATACTAAATGTGTGTAATCCCAATTATATATTCTCACTTAAAGATATTTGTATATGTGTATATAAAATTACAAAAAAAAAATTTCTTAAAATAATTATTAAAAAAAATAAAAATATAATTCAAAATTCTGTTTGTATTCCAAAAAAATTGTTAAAAATGAATTTTTTTAAATTTAATCAAAATTTTGATTTAGAATTAAAAAAAATTATAAAGGAAAATTCTTTATAATGAGCTCAACGTTCAGGATTATTCCAAGATTAGATATAAAAGGAAATGAGCTAGTAAAAGGTATAAATTTAGATGGGCTTAGAGTTCTTGGAAAACCAGAGTATTTTGCAAAAAAATATTACTTAGATGGAGCAGATGAAATTTTTTTTCAGGATGTTGTCGCATCCTTATATGACTCTAATTCTCTTCACAGTTTAATAAGCAGAATTGCAAAAAATATTTTTATACCTTTAACGGTTGGAGGTGGCATCAGGTCAGTTGATGATATTAATAAAATGTTAAAATCAGGAGCCGATAAAGTCTCAATTAATACTGCAGCTGTAAAAAACCCCAATTTTATAAAAGAAGTTACAGAGAAATTTGGTTCCTCAACAATCACAATTTCTGTAGAGGTAATAAAAAGCAATAATGGTAAATATCTAGTTTATACTGACTCGGGACGTGAATTTACTGGCCTGGAATTAACAGAATGGTTACAAACAATACAAAATTACGGGGCTGGGGAAATCGTTCTCACTCTAGTCGACTCTGAAGGTACAGGCAAAGGTTTTGACTTTGATCTGTTAAAGAAAATAAATAATAAGATTTCTGTACCTTTTATTGTTCATGGCGGTATAGGTAGTGAAAGCGATGTTTTAGAAGCCTGTAAATTAGACTCAATTAATGGAGTATGTATTTCTTCTATATTTCATTACCACTTAGTTAAAAAATATAAAAAAGTGCCAAAAACATTTCATGGTAACAAAGAATTTCTAAAGAAATCAAATAAAAAAACCTTTTTTAAAACAGTGCCAATATATGAGTTGAAAAAATTTTTAAAAAAAAAGGGTATAAATATAAGATATGAAAAAAATTAAATTTACATCTCCAAAAAAAGTATTATTTTGCAAGAAATGTGTTTTATCTAATCAAAAACCAGTAACCATTCCTGAATTTAAACACACAATTAACAGGACAGGTGCATTGTATATGAACATCGATAAAGATGGAATTTGTGATGCATGTAAATATCATGCCATTAAGTACAAAACTATCAGTTGGAGCAAAAGAGAAAAAGAACTTAAAAAACTTTTAAATAAATTTAGAAAAAATAATGGAGAATATGACTGCTTAATACCTGGAAGCGGAGGAAAAGACAGCGCTTTCACTGCCCACATATTAAAATATAAATATGGCATGAACCCGCTAACTATTACTTGGCCTCCAATTTTATATACTGACTATGGATATGAAAATTTTAAAAATTGGCTTGAGGTAGGGGGATTTGATAATATTTCTTTTAAACCTAATCCAATAGTACAAAAAAAATTGACAAAACTTTCTATCCAAAACCTTCTACACCCTTTTCAGACTTTTATATTAGGTCAAAAAAATCTTGCCCCAAAAATAGCATACAATTATGGTATTGATTTAATTTTTTATGGTGAGTCCGAAGCAGAATATGGAGCTCCCATAAAAAATAATGCATCATCTTTAAGAGCAAAATCTGCCTATGTAGAGAAAAATATTAAAAATATTTATTTGTCTGGAATTAAATATTCAGATTTGATCAAAAAGTTTAATTTTAAAAAAAACGATTTAGATATTTATCTGCCAATCTCAGAAGAAAAAATTAAAAAAAGAAAAAAATTACAAGTTCATTATCTTGGATATTACTTAAAATGGATTCCTCAAGAAAATTACTATTATTCGGTTGAAAATTGTGGATTTAAAGCTAGACCATTTAGAACACAAGGAACTTTTCAAAAATTTCAAAGTATAGATGATAAGATTGATGATTTACACTATTACACATCATTTATCAAATTTGGTTTAGGAAGAACAAGTCATGACGCTGCTAAAGAAGTAAGGAACAAGCATATTACTCTGCAGGAGGGAAAAAAATTAGTAGAAAAATTTGACGGTGAATTTCCAGACATTTATTTAAATGATGTTTTAAAATATTTGGAAATAACAAAAGATAGTTTTATCAAAACTTGTGATAATTTTAGACAAGATCATTTATGGAAAAAAACAAATTCTGGATGGAAACTAAGACATACAATAAATAAAACCGGAACTGATGATTAAATCAAATAATGAAAAAAGATAAAGTTTTCTTACACATTGGTCTGGGCAGAACAGGATCTGATTTCATTCAAAAAAAAGTTTTTCCAAAAATTCTAAATATTAAGTATATAGATAGATATAATTCAAGCAAATTTGATAAATTTAGAATAAATTTATTTTATAATCCATTTTACAATATTAAAAAAAAAATTAAATTAAATATTAAAAACAAAACTTTAATATCTTCTGAAAATTTTTTTAATCCAGATTATAATTTAAACGAACTTAAGAAAAAAATTAATGATATTTACAAAAATCCACATATTATCTTAGTTTTAAGAGAGCCGTTTTCGCATTTGGTATCTACCTATAAATATAGCGTTGAGCATGGAAATTTATGGCAATGCATCGATGATATATTTGACTTCAATTCCACAAGAAGAGCAAGAAATATGTCAAATGATATTGTTTTTTACAAAAATTTTTATAATTACAAATTATTAATTAATTACCTAAAAAATCAATTTAAAAATGTAGACATCTTTAAATTTGAAGAAATTTTCGAATCGTATGAATCTATGAATAATTTTCTATTTCTATTAAATGAAAAATTTAATTTTAAACATAAATTAAAATTTTCTAAAAAAAATTTCGGTAAGATAAATTCAAGTTTTAATAATTTAGAATTAAGAAAAAAAAGAATTATTAACTTTAAAAGAAAAAATAATTTTAGTTCAAGCAAAAAAATAAATGGACCATATTTTAATAAATTTTATTCTGCAAAGTTTAAAAAAAATTTCTTAGCATCGTTGAATTTTAATTATGATAAATTATTTTAAAGGTAAATCTGTTCTTATAACAGGCGCATCTGGATCTATAGGTAGTGCGTTACTTAAAAATTTGATTAAAACAAAAAGTTGTAAAGTGATTAGGGCTATGAGCAATGATGAGAATGGCTTATTTGAACTTAATCAAGAATTATTAAATCCTACAAAAAAAAATAAAACAAAATTTGATGCATTTAAAAATGCAATGAAAAAAAATAGAATCAGAATACTGTATGGAGATGTTAGAGATTATAAAAGATGTGTAGAGGCGTCAAAAAAAATAGACATAATAATTCATGCTGCTGCTGTAAAACATGTTCCAATATGTCAATATAATCCCCAAGAAGCGATAAAAACCAATTTATTTGGCACAAGTAATTTATGTAAGGCTGCTATTAAAAATAAAGTAAAAAAATTTTTACTAATAAGCACAGATAAAGTTGTTAACCCAACATCCATTATGGGTGAAACAAAACTGAAGGCTGAAAAAATAGTTTTAGGTTTTAATAAAAAATCTAAAACAAAGTTTGCCTGTATAAGATTTGGGAATGTTGTTGGGTCTAGAGGGTCAGTTATACCTCTATTTATTAATCAAATAAAAAAAAGAAAAAATATAACTGTAACTGACAAAAACATGACAAGATTTTTCATGGTAATTGACAGCGCAGTTAAGCTAATAACAGAGTCAATTTCACTAATGAGAGGAAATGAAATTTTTATACTTAATTCAATGAAATCGTTCAAAGTTTTTGATTTAGCGTTAGTGTTAAAATCGATTTTTAAATCTAAAAACAAAATTCTTCTTATTGGGAAAAAAGATGGAGAAAAACTTTCTGAGTCGTTGTTTACTAAGAAAGAATTAAAATATCTTTATGATAATAAAAAACTTTTAGTAATTAACAAGATTTATAACGAAAAAAAAATGATTGATTTTTATAAAGCTACAAAAGTAATCAAAAAAGATATTTACAATTCAGATAATAAAAACTTTTTAATGTCAAAAAAAAGATTAAAAACTTTTTTAAAAAAAATTATTTAGTAAATCTCATTCAAAAGTGTTTAATTTTGTAACAAAAATTTTAGGTAAAAAATTTACATTTAAATTTTTAAAAAAAAAAGATTTATTAATTTTTGATTTCTATAGCTTGAGAGATCTTAAAAGAAACGTCAAAATTAAGAATTATGAGGTATTAGATTACAGGCATGAAATTAATTTAGTCGTCGTATTAAAGATGCTCTTAAATTTCAAGTTTAGTAAGAAATTTTATTTTTATTATTATCTTAAAAAAATTCATCCAAAAATAATTATTACCACTATAGACAATAATTTAAATTTTTACCAATTAAAGGATATTTATCCCTCGTGTAAAACAGTTTTAGTTCAAACGGCATATCAACATAATAAGTATGGAGATAATTTTTATTTATTAAAAAAAAATAAAAAAGTAAAAAAATTTTCTGTAGATTATATTTTTTGTATCAGTTCTGGTTTTGCAGAACTATATAAAAGATACTTAAAATATAAAAAAATTTTTGTCACAGGATCATTGAGAAATAATTATCCGGTTAAAGCAAATAAAAATAAAAAAAAAATAATAAGTTATATTTCACAATACAGATCCCGTGGAAAATGGAATGAAGTTTTTTATAAATTCAAAAATAAAAGTATTTTAAAAAGAGATTTTTATAATTTAGAAATTAAATTAATACCAATTATTGCTCAATATTGTAAAAAAAATAATTTCGATTTTAAAATTATAGGAAGCAGCCTTGACTTTTCTGAAGAAAAAAATTTCTATCAAAAATTGATAGGCACTAATAAATGGAGCATGCTCATTAGAGACAAGAATGACATTTATAGAACAAATGGATATAAATACATTTCTCAATCAACTATTAACATTTTCGCTGAATCAACACTCGGATTTGAGTCATTAGGAAAAGGAATTAAAACTATAAGTTTTTTTGCGAGAAAATCTCTAAATGATAAAAAAGTTTATTTTGGGTGGCCTTCACAAAAAAAACCAAAAGGATTTATTTGGACTAATGAAGTAACAAAAAAAGAGTTTAACAGATTAATAAACAATGTACTTCCACTTAGAAAAAAAAGTTGGGATTATTATAGAAAGTCTAAATTAAAAGATATTATTGCTTTTGATAACAATAATTCAAATCTAAAAAATTTTTTAAAAAATAATCTATGAAACATAAACTCGTCGGTATCGTAGATTACGATTGCGGAAATTTGCATAGTATTAAAAACGCTTTAGATAAAATTAAAGTAAAAAATTTCATAATTAATAATAATCAATCAATCAATAAAGCTACGCATATTATTCTGCCAGGAGTAGGAGCTTACGATAAGGCAATGAAATCTTTATATAAATTGAACTTAATTTCATCATTAAAAAAACTCCATAAAAAAAAACCTATTTTAGGAATTTGTTTAGGCATGCAACTTTTATTTCAATCAAGTGAGGAAAACACTTCAACTAAGGGCCTTGGGTTAATTCAGGGAAAAGTAGTTAAGATTAAAAAATTATTTCCTTACAAAATTCCTGTAATTGGATGGAACAAAATAGAGCTTACAAAAAAAAGTAAAAATAGTTTATTTAAAGGCATAAAGAACAACTCTTATTTTTACTTTATTCATTCTTACATGGTTAAATCCGAAAAATTAAACAGAAATTCGCTAGTAACCTATAATTTTAGAGAAAATCATAAAGTAACTGCAGCTGTACTTCAAGAAAAAGAAAATGTATTTGGTTGTCAATTTCATCCTGAAAAAAGTGGAATTGCGGGAATTAAGATATTAAAAAATTTTTTAAATAATTAAATTATGCGATTGATTTTAAAAAGCCTTCAAAAAAATTATAGAAATGAATTTTATCTATTAGTTTTAATGATGTTCATGAGTGCAATTTTAGAGACATTGAGCATAGGTCTTTTTATACCGGTTATAACACTTTTAACAAATAACGATATTTTTGAAACATATCCAAAATTAGAATTTTTAATCAATTTTATTGGAGAGCCAACTAAACAAAACCAAATCCTGGTATTCCTTGGATTCTTTCTTTTTATATTTATATTCAAAAATATTTTCTTATTGATTTATATTTGGCGTGAATCTAAATTTGTTTCTAAGATTAAAGAATTTACTTCAGTAAAATTATACGAGAATTATTTGCAAAAAAATTACTATTTTCATGTTAAAAATAATTCTTCAAAAATAATTTCTAGGATAACAGCTGATCTAAATGTTTATGCAGCTTCAGTACATGGCTTTATACAATTTGTAGCCGAGCTTTTTGTAATAATTTTTATTAGTTCATTTTTAATATATTTTGAGCCCATAGGTTTTCTATTTTCTAGCGTTTTTTTAATTTTTTTGTCATCATTGTTATATTTATTTACTAACAGATCTATAAAATTTATTGGTCAAGAAAGAGTTAAAGAAGAAGCCAATAAAATTAAAAAATTGCAAGAGGCTTTTACTGGAATAAAAGATATAAAAACATTTAAGACACAAAAAAAATTTTTAAACCTTTATAACGAATTAAGTAAAAAATTATTAAATATTTATACATTATTTAGATTTTATCAAAGGATACCCAGAATTTACTTTGAAGTTATTTCCGTTATCACAATCGTATTATTTATATTATTACTAATTTATTATGATAATAATTTAAGCCATATTATAACAGTCATTGGAGTTTTTACTTTTGCAGCCTTTAGATTACTACCTTCTGTTAATAAGGTATTTTCAACATTACAACTTATAAAATTTGCAAAAAAACCTATAAATTTAATTAGCCAGGATCTTTCAAAAAAGATCGTTACATCTATCAAGCCAAACTATAAAACTTTTGATAATCTTAAATTACAAAATCTATCATTCAAATATGAAAATAAAATTGTAATAAAGAACCTCAATTTTGATCTTAAGAGAGGTGAAAAAGTTGCGATTGTAGGGGAAACCGGATCTGGAAAAACTACATTGTTAGATATTATTCTAGGATTACTAGATATTCCAAAAGGGAAAATTTATTTGAATGGGAAAAAGATTAATAGTTTAAAAAATAATTTCTTGAACATAAGTTATGTTCCGCAAAAAGTTTTTTTGTTTGATGATACAATAAAAAATAATGTATTATTTCAATCAAATAAAACTTTTGATAAGGCACATTACGAAAAATGTATTAGAGTTACCCAGCTTAAAAAATTTGTAAATAAACTATTTTTAAAAGATAAAACAATTATAGGAGAAAATGGTGCTGAGATATCTGGTGGCCAGGCACAAAGAATAGGGATAGCCAGAGCCTTGTATTCTAGTAATGAAATAATATTGCTTGATGAACCAACAAGCGCTCTAGATACTAAAACAGAAAAAATAATAATTAGCAATATTTTCAAAGAATTTAAAAACAAGACAATAATATTAATTACTCATGCTAAAGAAAATTTAAAATTTTTTAACAAAGTTTATGAATTTAAAAATAAAACACTTAAAAATTATAAAAAAAAATAAATGAAAATTTTTGCATTTATATTTGCTCGTGGTGGCTCTAAAGGTATAAAAAATAAGAATTTAAAAAAAATAAATAATTTATCTCTAGTTGCTAGAACTGTTAAACAGGCAAAAAATATTAAAGCAATAGATAGAGTCTTCGTTTCGTCAGATAATAAAAAAATTTTAAATGAGGGAAATGCTCATGGAGCCTTATCGATTTTGAGGCCTAAAAAATTATGTAAAGATAAATCCTTAGAAATGAAGTCTTGGTTACACGCAATAGATTATTTGAAAAAAAAAAAAATGAAATTTGATTTGATGTTAGTTCTTCCCTGTACCTCTCCATTAAGAGCAAGCAAGGATATAATTGACTGTATAAAAAAATTTAAATCAAATTTTCATATGGTGATGACTGTTTATAAAACCAAATATCATCCGGCTTTAAACATTGTAAAAAAAAACCAATTTAATTTAATTAATAAATTGGATAAAAGTGGAAGAATTTATCAAAGACAAGATGTAAAAAATATTTATTTAATAGCTAATAGTGTTTATTTATTTAATCCTCAAAAAATAGTAAAAAAACCCTTTTTGTTTGATAAAAAAGTTTTAGGAGTTGAAATTCCTAAAATCAGAGCAATAGATATAGATGATGAAGTTGATCTAAAAATTTGTAAAACACTATTGAGATGAAATTAATTAAAAATTTACTAAAAAAAATAAGAGCTAAATTATATCATAATAGTGATAATAACATTTACTATGGTGAATTTATAGGTTCGGTGAATTTTTGGAGATTAGTGAAATGGAATTTTTTATATTTTGAAAAAATTTTATTTTCAATTAAGAATCGTCAAATCAAGTTAATAAATTATTTTATTAATAAATTTAAAATTAAAAAAATAAAAAATACATTTATTAAAGAAAAACTTCAGTTTCTTAATAACAATGGATTTATTGTTTTGGAAAATTATTTTGATGAAAATATTATAGAAAAAATTATAAAGGATAACGAAACAATTATCGCAAATTTAAAATCTCAAAAAAGAAATGAAAATTCATATCATAGGTTTAGAGGAGTCCCACTTACGGATAACTTAGTTAAAATTTGGTTGGATGAAAATATAATTGATATAATGGAAAATTATTTGAACACAAAATTATATTCAAGAATGTATCCAGCAATTAATTACACACATTGTGCGTATGAAAGAACTTCAAAGGAAATTCATACAAAAAAAATAAAAGAACAAGTTGCCTCTTATTGGCACGTAGATTACACCAATACTATTTCAGTTACAGTATTTTTAAGTGATGTAGATAAATCAAAAACCAGAATGCAAGTTGTGCCAAAGTCACATTTTAATTTGAACTCATTCTTTAAAATATCAGACGAAGCTATTGAGGAAAGTAAAAAATCTGTAGTTGATTGTGTTGGAAAAAAAGGTTCAGTCTTAATACATTGCGGAAACATAATTCATAAGTTTAAAGGTGTTAGTAATTCAGATAGACTTCAACTTACATCAGTATTTTCATCTGGGACAAATTTAGCATTAAATGTAAATCATATTTCTTCTTGTCTATCAAAAAATTTTGATATCGATAGTTTAGATACAAGAAAAAGAAATTTGATAAAAGGTATTTTTCCTATCAGTATTCGCCAAGGTTATGAGATGCAAAATGAAAAAATTTTTCCTACTTCTTATAAAGGTTTGTAATTTTGAAATTAAATAATTTTAAAAAAAAGAGAATCTGCATTATCGGATTAGGTTATGTTGGATTACCGCTTGCGTTAGAGTTTTCTAAATATTTTAAAGTTTTAGGTGTCGACATTGATAAATCAAAAATTAAGACCTTCAAAAAAAAGTACAAAGAAAATATGAATTTTCAATTCGAAACTAAAATAGAAAGAAAATTCAACCCAGATGTTTATATAATTACTGTACCGACTCCTTTGAACAATCAAAAAAAACCTGATTTGTCTTTTTTAATAAATTCTACTATCAGTGTTTGTGAGAATATAAAATTAGGCGATCTTATAATTTATGAAAGCACGGTTTATCCTGGGACGACTGAGGAAGTATTAATACCTTTAATAATAAAAAAAACTAAAATGGTTTATAATAAAGATTTTTTTGTTGGCTATAGTCCAGAGAGAATTAATCCGGGAGACAAGAAAAATAGATTACCAAATATTAAAAAGGTCATAAGTGGTGGAAATTTAAAAACATTAAATTTTGTTAAAAAACTTTATGGAAAAATAATAAAAGCTGGCACACATAGCGCTCCAACCATTAAAGTAGCCGAAGCCTCAAAAATTTTAGAGAATGTTCAGAGAGATATAAACATATCTTTAATGAATGAAGCTGCTTTAATTTTTGATAAGTTGAAAATTGACATTTCAGAAGTTTTAAGAGCAGCTAGCACTAAATGGAATTTTTTAAATTTCAAGCCAGGTTTAGTTGGGGGACATTGTATAAGTGTTGACCCATATTATCTTAAATACAGATCTGAAAAAGCAGGATATCAACCTGCAGTAATATCTTCTGGCAGAAATGTTAATGAAAAAATGGCGTTATACGTAGTAAACAAAACTCTAAAAAGTTTTTCAAATAAAAAAATTAATATATGCGTTTTAGGTGTCACTTATAAAGAAAATTGCTCCGATATAAGAAATAGTCAAGTTCTTAAAATATTAAATATATTAGAAAGAAAAAAAATTAATTATAATTTTATTGATCCACATGTAAGTAAAAAAAAATTACCTAAAAATTTATCAAAAAAATATAAAAAAAATTTCAGCTCAAAATACGATGCTTTAATATTTGCCGTTCCTCACAAAGAATTTTTAAAAAAAAAAAAATACATTATTAAGAATTTATTGAAAAAGAAATCAGTAATTTTTGATGTGAAAGATCAGTTTAATTTCAAAAATTTGAATAAGAATATTAAATTAATTAAACTATAATGCTTTGTATAGTCCAAGCAAGAATGTCATCAAAAAGACTTAAAGGAAAAACGTTGCTAAAGATGAAAGGCAAACCCTTACTAGAACGAGTATTAAGTAATTTAGTTTTAAGTAAAAAGATAAAAAAAATTGTAATTGCTACGTCTAATAAAAAATCTGACAACAAAATAGTTAATTTTTGTAAAAAAAAAAATTTTCTATTTACTAGAGGCCCTTTAGCTAATGTTGCTTTACGTTATATTCAAACACTTAAAATTTATCCTTGTGATGAATTTTTACGAATCAGTGGAGACAGTCCTTTTATAAATCACAAAATAATTGATAAAATCATCACATTATCAAAGAAGAAAAAATTTGATGTATATACGAATACTTTTCCAAGAACATTTCCCAAAGGACATTCTGTTGAGATAATTAATACAAATTCTTTTTTAAAAAACTATAAGCATTTTAACAAATATCAAAAAGAGCATTTAACATCTTATTTTTACAAAGAAAATAAAAGATTTATAATACGAAATCTTAAATCAAAAAAAAATATGTCTCATTTAAATCTTTCAGTTGATACTAAAGAGGATTTTATTAGATTATCTAAAAATATTTAATGAAAAAAATAAATTGTGCAGTAATAGGAATGGGAGTGGGGGCAAGACATGCAGATTTTTATAAAAATTATAAATATACAAATTTAATTAAAATATTTGAAAAAGATAAAAAAAAATGGGCTCGAATTAAAAAAATATACCCTTCAGTGCAAATAGCTAAAAATGAAAATGAAATTTTTAAAGACCCTAATATCAAATTAGTGTCTATCGCTTCATATGATAATTATCATTATCCACAAATACTAAAATCTATAAAATTTAAAAAAAATATATTTGTAGAAAAGCCAATATGTCTATACTTAAGTCAATTAAAAGAAATTAAAAAAAGAATTGAAAAAAATAATACAAATTTTTCTTGTAATTTTATATTGAGAGAGTACTTGCAATTCAAAAAAATTAAAAAAATTTTAAAAAAACAATTAGGAAAAATTTTCTTTATCGAAGGAGATTATAATTATGGCCGACTTGAAAAAATAGAGAAAGGTTGGCGTGGAAAGATACCTTATTACTCTGTAACTCACGGTGGCGCGATACACATGATCGATTTAATACTATGGTTCTTAAATGAATTGCCGCATGAAGTTACAAGTGAGGGGAATAGATTAATTGTTAAAAACAAAAAATTTAAAACAAATGATTTCACGGTTAGTTTACTTAAATTTAAAAGTGGTAAAATTGTCAAAATAAGCTCAAATTTTGGTTGCACTATTCCTCATCACCATTCTTTAAAAGTTTTTGGATCCAAAGGAAGTATATTTCATGATTTAAGAGGAGGAATTTTAGCTAGATCTAGAAATAAAGCAAAAAAATTAACAAAATTTAATCATCTTACTAATAATGAAAAAAAGGCTAACGTACTGAAAAATTTTGTAATGGATATATTAAAAAAAAGAAAAAAAGCAATTAATGAAAATTGTAAAAGTATTTTTAATTCTATGTTAGTAAGTCTTGCAATTGAAAAATCTATTAAACAAAGAAAAAAAATAAGAATTAATTATAAAACATTAAATTTAAATGAGTAAAATTCCATTTGGAAAGCCAATAATCACAAGTGAAGAAAAAAAAATCATTTCAAAGGTTTTAAATAGTGGCACTTTAGTTCACGGTCCTAAAGCTAAAGAATTTGAGGAAGCGTTCAAAAAATTTACCGGAGCAAAAGATGCTATAACAGTTTCCTCTTGCACGGCGGGTATGCATTTATTCTACTTTTCTTTAAACATCGGAAAAGGAGATGAAGTTATAATACCAGCACAAACCCACGTCGCAACAGCTCATGCTGTAGAACTTACAGGAGCTAAACCTATTTTTGTCGATAGCGAATATCCTACTGGAAATATTAACATTAGTTTAATTGAAAAAAAAATTACAAAAAAAACAAAAGCTATTACTGTCGTTCATTATCTGGGAAATCCAGTTGATGTGAAAAAATTAAAACTATTAGCAAGGAAATATAAATTATACTTACTAGAGGATTGTGCTCTTGCCCTTGGAGCTTCAGTAGAAAAAAAACATGTAGGATTAATTGGTGATGCTGGTTTTTTTTCTTTTTATCCAGTAAAACATATAACAACTGGAGAGGGAGGGATGATAATTTTAAATAGTAAAAAATACTCAAAATTATTAAGAAAAAAAAAAGCATTTGGTTATAACAAAAGCCTGGATCAAAGAGTATATCCAGGATTATATGATGTAGATCAGCTTGGATTTAATTATAGGATGAGTGAATTACATGCATCTTTAGGAGTAATTCAGATTAAAAAATTCAATAGTTTTCTACGAAAACGGTCATTTAATTTTAAATACTTAGAAAGTAAAATAAAAAAATTAAAAGAAATATTTATTGTACCAAACTTAAAAGGTCATATAAGTGGAAGTTTTTACTGTTTTTCAATTTTGCTTTCAAAAAAAATTGCCTCAAAAAGATTTAAAATAATAAATTTTTTAAAAAAAAATAATATAGGAAGTAGTATTTACTACCCACATCCTGTGCCAAGGTTAAAATTTTATAGAGATAAGTATAAAATAAGTAAAAGAAATTATGAAATTGCTAGTCAGTTCAGTGATAGAATTATTTGTCTCCCAATAGGTCCGCATGTTTCAAAAAAAGATCTAGATATTATTTCATTAAATATAAAAAAAATAATTAATTAAGATAAGAAAAATTTAATTTAATGAAAAAAAAAATTTTAGTTATGGGTCTTCCAGGTTCAGGAAAAACTACATTAAGTAAAAAATTAACTTCTTTACTTGATGCAGTTTGGCTGAACGCAGATATTGTAAGAAAAAAGGCCAACGACTGGGATTTTAGCCTTGAGGGAAGATTAAGACAATCTAAAAGAATGAAAGATTTATCCGAAAAATATTTATTAAATGACAAACATGTTATTGCAGACTTTATTTGCCCAACAGAGAAAACAAGAGAAGATTTTAACCCCGATATAATAATTTATATGGATACAATTAAAGAAGGTCGATTTGATGATACAAATAAAATGTTCGTACCACCAAAAAATTTTGACTTCATAATAAAAGAAAAAAATGCTGAAGTTGAGATTAAAAAAATTTTTAATAAGTTAAATAAATTATTAATTTAAGATTAAATAATTAGCACCAAGTAGTATGAATAGAATCGATGTAATTCAAGGCCTTAGAGGTGTATCAGTAATTTCGGTAATGTTATTCCATTTAATGCCTGAAACTTTTTCATTAGGATATCTTGGTGTAGATGTGTTTTTTGTTATATCTGGTTTCGTTATTACCAAATCTATTTCTGATGAAATGATAAAAAAAAATTTTTCATTCTCAGGATTTTACGCAAAAAGAATTCTTAGACTGTATCCAGCTCTTTTATTTTTTATAATTTCGTCAATATTTTTAATTTTTTTTTTCACAATAATCGATTCAAATTTTAAAATTTATTTAAGAACTGCAATTTCTGCATTAATTGGTATTTCAAATTTTTATTTAATAAGTATCAACAATGATTATTTTAATCCTATAGATGAAAATCCTTTTATTCACACATGGTCTCTAGCCGTAGAGGAACAATTTTACTTATTTTATCCAATCATATTGGTATTCACCTTATTATACTTCAATAAAAAAAAAATTTTATTTTTTTTACTAATAATCATCACATCCATTTTTTGAAAAAGCTAAAAATTTGAATTCCTTTTCTGAAAAAATTTCATTTAAAGCTTTGTATTCACCAACATCCCAGCCTGTAAAATTATATAGTTCATCAAATAAAATTATAGATCCTTGTAATAAATTTTTTTTAATTTCGGATAAAACAAACTTTGTGCTTTCATACGTGTCGAGATCTATATGTACAAAAGAAATTTTTGGATTTCTTGCATTAATAAAGCTTTTAAGAGTGTCTTGAACCTTGCCCTTTACTAGTTCAACATTATTATTTACTTTGGGCAACTTCCCTTTTAGATCAAAATAACCTTTTGGATATTCTGAACCTTCCCAATCCTCGTTAAGTCCCTCGAAGGAGTCAAAACCGTAGAATTTTTTTTCTTTCAATATATTAGAAAAAAAATTTATTGATTTGCCCTGAAATACTCCAAATTCAAGGAAAAAATTATCATTCCCATTCGTCTCAATTTCAGAGGCTTTTTTTATAGCATAAGTTTTAATATCATTTTCGTTTAAAAAAATTGAAGATTTAAAAAATTTTTTAAAATGATTGTAACTCTTCACTTCTTCCTCTTTTAAATACATTTCAAAAGCATTGTAGTAAGTACGTTTGGGCTGAAGCACTATATCAGGCAGCATGTGTTTTTTGAGAATATTAAGAACTTTTCGTATGAAATGTAAAAGCGGAATTATAAAAAATTTTATAATTTTAATTATCATAATTTTAATTTTTAAGATTCTAAAAATATATTTTTATACCAATTTATATATTTTTTATATCCTCTGCTTAAGGGCCACTTTGGTTTGTAATTAATTAATTGTTTTGCTTTTCTAGTGGATAGAGTTCCTCTTTTTGGCATCAGTTTATCTCTTTTTGAATATACAACTTTCAGATCAGGAAAATCTCTCTTCAAAATTTCAACTAATTTATTAATAGGTTGAGCATTACCATAAGTAATATTGAAAGTGTTATTTTTAGCTTTTTTATTTTTTATTATTTCAATCAAACCAGAGACCAAGTCTTGAATATATGTGAAGTCTAATTTTTCTTTTCCATCTCCTTCAATTTTTATTTCTTTTTTATTTAGGCAATTTTCAATAAATATTTGGCCTACCCTTCTACTTATACATCTCTCACCGTATAAAGCGGAAGGCCTTATAATTGTATACGGCAAATTAAAAACTTGATTATAAGCTTTAATTATTTTTTCACCTGAATATTTTAAAGCAGCATAAATACCTAGCGGTTCACACTTTTCATTTTCATTAACTGTAGTTTTTTTAAAATTTCCGTATATCATGCTCGAGGATAAAAATATAAAATGATCAACAATTTCTTTTGAATTATCTAGAGCATTTTCTAGTGTTCTTAAACTATGATCAAATGTTGAATGAGGTTCTTTATTAGATCTGTTGGCGTGAGACACTGCAGCTAAATGTACAACTACACTTGGTTTAAATCCATTAAATACTTTAGACAATTTATGATAATTTCTAGCGTCCACTTTTTTAAGGGGTATCTTGTGTTTCTTAATTAATCTTATTCTCTCTTTAATAATTTTCATGGAAAGTTTAGGATGGGGTAACTTATTAGTATTTTTTTTTAGAGATCCTAAATTATTAATCGTTAACCCATCTACAATCATTACTTTTGCCTTTAAAGATTTTAGTTTCAAAGCTAAATTATGCCCTATAAATCCTGCTCCACCAATAATAAGAATTTTTTTGTTTTTTATCATTTTACAATCTATGTCTAAAGGATTTAAGTGGTCTTAACCCATCAAAAGGATCTGCTCTAAACTTTCTTTCTTGATATTCTGCTTTTGAAATTTTTTTAAAGTAACCTCCATCAATTTTTTTTTCGTTATTAAGATATTCCATTAAGTTTTTTATTTTGTTTGGAGACCAACAATGTTGTCCTCCGATATTTTCCCACCCTTTACCATCAATATCCACATGTAACTCTATGTAATCAGCATTTTGCTTATTTACCGCAGAATAAACTAGTAATTCGTTTACTGTATGATCTGACCAACCAACTTCACAATTAAATCTATTTTTCAAAAATTTTATAGAGTTTAAATTACACGACATTGTACTTGCTGGATAGGATGAGACACAATGTAATAAGCTAATTTTTTTACATTTATTTTTTTTTAAAATTTTAAATGATTTTTTTACTTCGCTTAATTTAGACATTCCTGTAGAAAGTATGACTGGTTTTCTAGTTTTAGCGCAAGACTTTAGCAAGTCTGGCCAAGCCATTTCGTACGACGCAATTTTATAAAAATCAACATATTTTTTTAAATATTCAACAGCAGATAGATCAAAAGGGGTGCAAGAAAATTTTATTTTTTTTATTCTGCAATAATTCGAAATCTTTGGAATAAAATCTCTCGGAAGCTCTCTTTTAGTTTTTTTCAGAGCAGATTTAAATAACTTCTTTGCATCTTTAGAGAATAATTGATCTATTTTAAAAAGCTGAAACTTTACTGCGTAAAAGCCTTGCTTTTTAGCAAAATCAACAAATTTTAGTGCTCTTTTAAGATCTCCATTATGATTGCTGCAAACTTCTGCTATAAATTTTGTTCTAAAAAATTTTGATTTCATATTAATTCTTCTTCGCAAATATATTTTTCAACTTTTTTTCTAAAAATTTCGAATATTTTTTTGCAGAGTCATAAGTAAGATGTTTTTTATCATAAAAAAACGGTTTTGAGTCTTTATTATGAAAATAGCACTTATCATTATCACAAAAATAGCTATTGGTTTTAATAAAATAAAAATTATCATTCTTTTTTTTTAAATTTTGAATCAAAATTTTAATTGGCTCAAAATCATTTACAATTTTTTTTGAATAATCGCATAAAGACTGTTTTTCCCTATTTATCAAGCTAATATTGATCTTTTTTAAGGTGTTGCACTGCCCTAATGTCAAGTTAGCCGATGGTTTATCTTCTAACAAAATAATTTTAACAACTTTATTATTTGACAAATCACTGAGTAATTTTTGATAATTTGATATCAATTTGTTTCGAAAATTACTTTTATCAATTGTCAAATTTTTAGAAAAAAGATGGTCAACAGAAAGTATAAGGTAAATTGATTTGTAGTTTTTTGATTTTTCATCGATTATTTTTTTTAATTTTATAATTTTTTTATCATCTTCTCTAAATATAGGATGTAAAAAACTTGAACTGTTAAATGATAAACTTATCTTATCTCCCTCAAGATCGAGGTTTTTTAAAAAAGGATGTAAAGAGTTATTGTGTGAGTCACCAAAAAAAATTAAAAGTTTATTTTGATTTAATTTGAAAAAACATTGCTTGCTATTATTGATATCATTTAAAGCTTTAATGTTTTCATGACATATATAAGTGAATTTTTCTCTTTCAATTTTATTTGAATTTTTTAACTCTTTATGCATGTTTAATTTAGTCAAGATATTAAACGATTGACTCTCAAATTTTTTAATCTGACCTATGTT
>CACIWX010000004.1 GCA_902590465.1 uncultured Pelagibacteraceae bacterium | reverse complement strand
AAAGAAAAAAATATAAGCAAGGTTTATTTTGATAGAGGAGAATATAAATATCATGGGCGAGTAAAAACCTTTGCTGAAACATTAAGAAAAAACGGACTTAAATTTTAATATGACAGAAAATAAAAAAATCGAGAGTGACATTAAAGAAAAATTAGTTGCAATAAATAGAATAACCAAAGTTGTAAAAGGTGGTAGAAGATTTGGTTTTGCTGCCTTAATGGTTGTTGGAAATCAAAAAGGATCTATTGGAATAGGTCAAGGTAAATCTAAACAGGTGCCCGACGCAATTAAAAAAGCTACAGAAGTTGCAAAAAGAAACTTGATCAAAATTCCTCTTAAAGATGGAAGAACTTTGCATCATGATGTTAAAGGAAAAAACGGATCAGGAAAGGTCTTTTTAAGAGCAGCCCCTGCAGGGACAGGAATAATCGCAGGAGGCGCTATACGTTCTGTTTGTGAAGTCTTAGGCATCCAAGATGTTGTGGCAAAATCATTGGGCTCAGCTAACCCACATAATGTTCTTAAAGCTTGTGTAAATGGATTAAAATCTCAAAATTCACCAAAAATTTTATCTGCAATAAGAGGAAAAAAAATATCAGACATTGTGTTAAAAAGAGAGGCTAAATAATGGAATTAAATAGTTTAACTAAAAATAATAAAAAAAAAATCCGTGTAGGAAGAGGCATAGGATCAGGTAGAGGCAAAACCTCTTCAAGAGGTCATAAAGGACAAAAATCTCGTTCTGGAGTAGCAATTAAAAGTTTTGAAGGTGGACAGATGCCATTGTACAGAAGATTGCCTAAAAGAGGTTTTAAATCAATTAAAAAAGAAAGCACTGCTATTTTAAATCTTTCAAAAATTCAAAGTATTTTAGATAAAACAAAAAATGAAATCAAAAAAAATTTAGATTTAAAAATTTTAAAAGAAAAAAAATTGATTAATAAAAAATTTTTAAAATTAAAAATTTTAGGTTCAGGAGAAATAAAAAATAATATAGAAATTTCTGCACATTTTGCATCTAAACAAGCATTAAACAAAATTGAAAAAGCTGGTGGAAAAATCAGTATAATTAAAAAATAATTACTTATGTCTAGCGAAACAATCAATACAGCTGGAGCTTTTAGTCAAGCTAAAGACCTTAAAAATCGTATTCTTTTTACTATTTTGTTGCTTATAATTTATAGATTAGGCACATATGTTCCACTTGCGGGAATTGACCCTCTCGCCTTAAAAGAAATTATGGCCTCAAGCCAAAAAGGTTTGCTTGGCATGTTTAATATGTTTTCAGGAGGAGCAGTTACTAGGATGGCAATTTTTGCGTTAGGTATTATGCCATACATATCATCTTCAATTATTGTTCAGTTATTAACAGGAGTATCTGATTATTTTAAAAATCTCAAAGAACAAGGTGAAATTGGTAGAAAAAAAATCACTCAAATAACAAGATACGGAACTGTTTTGATTGCATGCTTGCAGGGGTATGGTGTTTCTGTTGGTTTAGAAAATGCAGGCAATTTAGTTATTGAACCTGGCATTTCATTCAGATTAACAACAACTATTTCTCTTGTTGCAGGAACAACATTCTTAATGTGGTTAGGTGAACAGATAACTCTACGTGGAGTTGGTAATGGTATTTCATTAATTATATTTTCTGGAATTGTAGCAGAAATACCAAGGGCTTTAGCTTCAACTTTTGAACTGGGTAGAACTGGAGCTTTATCAGCAGTAATGATAGTTGGAATATTTGTTTTAGTAATTTTAACTGTTTTGTTTATTGTATTTTTTGAAAGAGCAATGAGAAAAATATTAATTAATTATCCAAAAAGACAAGTGGGAAATAAGATGTATGGAGGTGAGTCATCACATCTACCATTAAAAATTAATACTGCTGGAGTTATACCTGCAATTTTTGCCTCAGCGCTATTACTTTTACCCGTCACTATTTCAAATTTTGGTTTTGCAGAATCTGATGCCTTTTTAAAGATTTCATCTATGTTTACTCAAGGACAGCCACTCTACATGTTGTTATATGCATCAGGAATAATTTTCTTTTCATTTTTTTATACTTCAATTGTTTTTAATCCAAAAGAAACAGCTGAAAATTTAAGAAAGTATGGTGGATACATACCCGGTATAAGACCAGGAGAAAGAACCGCGGAATATATTGACACAATTTTAATGAGATTGACAACCGTTGGCGCTTTATATTTAACATTTGTTTGTTTAATGCCTGAATTTTTAATAGCTAAATATCCGATTCCATTTTATTTAGGAGGCACCTCTATTCTTATCGTTGTTGTTGTTGCAATGGATACAGTGACTCAGGTGCAAACAAGATTAATGAGTTCTCAATACGAGTCTTTAATAAAAAAAACAAAATTTGGTAGATAGTTAAGCAAATGAATATAGTTATCTTTGGACCACCCGGAGCTGGTAAAGGTACACAGTCTAATTTAATTGTCAAAAAATTTAAATTACATCAGTTGTCAACGGGCGAGTTATTAAGAAAAGAAATAAAAAACAAAACTAGTTTAGGAAATCAAATTTCTTTTATAATGAAAGATGGAAATTTAGTTTCAGATAAGATAGTAGGTGACTTAATTGAAAAATATATATCGAATAAAATCTTTAAAAGTAGATTAATATTTGATGGTTATCCGAGAAATTTAGTTCAGGCTGAGTATTTAGAGAGTTTATTAAAAAAATATAATCAAAAAATTGATCTAGTTTTAAAATTATCTGTACCTCTAGAAATAATTAAAAAAAGAATTTTAGAAAGGAAAAATTTAGAAAAAAGAACTGATGATAATGAGGATATAGCAATTAAAAGATTTCAAACTTACGAAAATAACATTAAGCCAGTTATTAATTTTTATAAACAATCTAATTTATTGAAAGTAGTTAATGGAGAAGGACCCATAACTGAAATAAGTGATAAAATAAGCGGTTTAATTGAGGGCATCAAGGGTTGACTTTGAGAGATTAGACAATATAAATACGCAGGAAACAAAAACTCATAAATTTATGGCTCGAATTGCAGGGATAAATATTCCACAAAATAAAGTTGTTAGTATCGCGTTAACTTATATTCATGGAATAGGTTTACACTCTTCAAAAAAAATTTGTAAAAAGTTAGATATACCATCGTCAAAAAGGGTAAATGAATTATCGGAAGAGCAAGTTTTGAAAATAAGGGAATTTATAGATGCAAATCATAAAGTAGAAGGTGATTTAAGGAGAGAAGTTTCAGTAAATATAAAAAGATTAGTTGATCTAGCTTGTTATAGAGGATCAAGACATAAAAAGAAGTTACCAGTGAGAGGTCAAAGAACCCAGTGCAATGCAAGAACTAGAAAAGGTAAAGCAATAGCAATTGCAGGAAAAAAACTTACTCCTCTTAAGAAATAATTATTGATGATTAAAAAAAACGAAAAAGCAGAAAAGAAAACAGAAAGTAAAGAAGTAAATAAAACTGAAGTTAAAAAAATAAGTTCATTTAAAAAAAAGAAAAAAGTAAAAAAAAATATTACCTCTGGAGTGGCTTATGTTTATTCAACTTTTAACAATACAATAATTTCTATTGCGGATGAAAGTGGAAATGTTGTCTCTTGGTCCTCTGCAGGAGCTAAAGGTTTTAAAGGCTCAAGGAAATCAACTCCGTACGCTGCACAAGTCGCCGCAGATGATGCTGGAGCTAAAGCTTATGAGCAAGGTTTAAGAACTTTAACTGTTCAAGTAAAAGGTCCAGGTTCAGGTAGAGAAACAGCTTTACGTTCATTACAGTCTAGAGGATTTAAAATTTTATCAATAAAAGATACAACACCTATGCCGCATAATGGTGCAAGACCACCTAAAAGAAGGAGAGTATAATGCAAGCTACATCAAATATAATAGATAAAAATTGGAAAGCTCTTATAAAACCTAATAAGTTAGATATATCTAGCAACGAGGATAAAACTATTGCCAAAGTAATAGCTGAACCTTTAGAAAAAGGATTTGGCCAAACTATTGGTAATTCTTTAAGAAGAATCTTATTATCATCAATTCAAGGTGCAGCTGTTACTGCTATTCAAATAGACGGAGTATTACATGAATTTTCATCCATCAAGGGTGTGAGAGAAGATGTTACTGATATAGTTTTAAATGTTAAAAATCTAGCAATAAAATCATCGTCTTCAAGTTCTAAAAAAATTGTTTTAGATATTAAAGGCCCAAAGGAAGTTAAAGCAAAAGATATTACTCTTGTTCCCGAAATAGAAATATTAAATCCAGATCAAACTATTTGTAATTTAGACGAAAAAACACAATTTCATATGGAGTTGATGGTAAGCACTGGTAAAGGGTATGTTCAAGCACCAAAAAATAAATCAGAAGATAGTCCGTTAGGTTTGATTTCAATAGATTCTTTGTTTAGCCCAGTGAAAAAAGTTTCTTTTTCAGTAGAGAATACAAGAGCGGGCAGCGCTTTAGACTATGACAAATTAATTATGACTGTTGAAACAAATGGAACTGTGGATGCTGAAGATGCAATAGCATACTCAGCAAGAATCTTTCAAGATCAGCTTTCAATGTTTGTTAATTTCGAAGATCCCCAAGAGATCATAAAAGAGGTGAAGTCAACGGAACCAGAATTTAATAAAAATTTACTAAAAAGAGTCGAAGAACTTGAGCTGTCAGTTAGATCAATGAATTGTCTTAAAAATGATAACATTATTTATATTGGTGATTTAGTTCAGAAAACTGAACCAGAAATGCTTAGAACGCCTAACTTTGGAAGAAAGTCACTAAATGAGATTAAAGAAGTATTAAACACTATGTCATTATATTTAGGGATGGAAATTCCCAATTGGCCTCCTGATAATATTGCTGAACTTTCAAAGAAATTGGAGGAAAATAATTTTTAATGAGACACGGGATTGGTTATAGAAAGTTAAATAAAACAGGTGAACACCGTAAAGCTTTATTTAAAAACATGCTAAACTCATTAATAAAGTATGAACAAATAATTACGACTTTACCTAAAGCTAAAGAACTTAAGCCTCAAATAGATAAAGTAATTACTATTGGAAAAAAAAATATTCTAAGCAATAAAAAAAGATTATTTTCGAAATTACAAGACAAAAGCTCTGTAACTAAAGTTTTTGGAGAATTATCAAAAAGATATAGTTCAAGAAAAGGCGGCTATTCCAGGGTTTTAAAAGCTGGATTTAGAACAGGTGATGATGCTCCAATGGCAGTCATTGAGTTAGTAGATAGAAATCCTGAGTCAAAGAAAGTAGACAAACCAAAAAAAACAGAGACTAAAGATAAGAAAAAAGAGTCTCAAGCAGAGCCAAAAGTAGCAAGTAAATAAACTAAGCTTTCATGCCTAAATCCTATATTGTTGACGATGATTATAATGACTCACGTCTTGATAAATGGTTTAAAAACAAAATAATTAACTTACCGCACTCTTTATTTGAAAAAATATTACGACAAAATAAGGTAAAAGTTAATAAAAAAAAAACTAAATCTTCCTATAGACTTCAAGTAGGGGATTTGATTGAGATTTATGATATTTCAAAATTAGAACCTGTAAACAGAAAAGAAAAAATTAAATACTTACCCAAAAAAAAAGAAATAAGTACCTACGACGATTATGTAATAGAAGATAATGAAAATTTTATTGTAATTAATAAACCAACTGGCATACCAGTTCAATCTGGCACAAAATCATTCAAAAATATAATAGATATATTAAAAAATACAAAATATTTTGAAAATTCAAAACCTTTTATTGTTCACAGGTTAGATAAAGAGACATCTGGGGTTTTGATAATTGCAAAAAACAGAAAGTATGCGCAATTATTTACTTCACTTTTTAGGATAAGAAAAATTCATAAAACTTATTTAGCTATAGTATATGGAAAAGTTGATAAATCTATAAAATTGATGAAAGATGATTTGATTTATTACGAAAATAATAAAAAATTTTTTCAACAAGCTTTATCAAATGTAAAAATTATTAAATCAAACGAAGGATATTCATACTTAGAGCTAAATCCAATTACTGGAAGAAAGCATCAATTAAGAAAACAATTACTTAAGATTGGATGTCCAATTATAGGAGATGACAAATATTTTTTAAAAGATCAAAAAAGAATAAAAATTAAAAATCTTATGTTACATGCATACAAAATAAAATTTATGATTAATAATATTAAATATAATTTTAAAGCTAAATATAATAGTCAATTTGAAGATTTTCTAAAAAAAAATATCTAAATATTATTTATATTTTTTATAAAAATATTTGCTAAATTGTTTTCAAATTTTTTAGGTTTAATTGAAATTATTTCTAATATTGAGGTCACTTTTCTATTATCTAAACCGCAGGGAATTATCTTTAGATATTGATTTAAGTTATTTGAAATATTTATTGAACAGCCATGGTAGGCTACCCATCTTGATACTCTTATTCCAATTGCAGCGATTTTTTTATCTTTAACCCAAATTCCAATATTTTTCTTATCATGTTTAGCTTGAATTTTATAATTATTCAAAAACTGTAAAATACTTTTTTCTATTGCTTTAATTAATTTTCTTATATCTTTTTTTCTCTTATTTAAATCGATGACAAAATAAACAATTTTTTGTCCAGGGTTGTGTAGAGTAATTTTGCCACCTCTATTTGATTTAACTAATTTTATTTTTTTATCAATTACCTCTTTTTTGTTGAAACTTATTCCGGCTGTATAAGTGGTTGGATGCTCTAGGATCCACACTAATTCTCTATTTATACCATTTTTTACTTCCTCAACTCTTTTATTGAGATAAAGCATTGCTTTTCTATAGGGAATAAGTTTTTTGCTTATTTTAATTTCTATACTCATTTAATTTGAATTTTATCACTATATAGACTAATAGTCTCAAAAAAACTTTTAGAGGTATTTATGACTTTACCAAAATCACGAGAAGCAAAAAAAGTCAATTTAGATTTTAATAAAGAATTTATTAGCACTTTCACTCAAAATATTAAGAGTGGAAATGTTGAATTTATCAACCAAACATTAAAAGATTTGCACGAAGCAGATGTTGCTAATTTAATTGAAAATCTAAACCCTGAGACAAGAAATAAATTGATTGAAATTGAATCATTTAATATTGATCCAGAAATTTTTATTGAATTAAATGAGTCAATCCAAAGCGAAGTTTTACAATTACTTTCTATAGACTCTCTAACAAAAATTATTAAACGTTTAGAGTCAGATAATGCGATAAAAATTCTTGAGAATTTATCAAAGGAAATAAAAGAAAAAGTTTTAGAAAAACTTCCGCCAAAAGATAAGTTTCTATTGCAGGAGGGACTAAGTTACCCGGAAGACTCAGCGGCAAGGATAATGCAGAGAGAATTTACAGCTGTTCCTAGTGATTGGACAGTAGGACAAACTATAGATTATTTAAGAGAAGATAAAGATCTACCAGAGGAATTTTTAGAAATATTTATTGTCAATAACGATTTTAAACCTATCGGAACTGTGCCTTCTTCAAGAGTATTAAGAACATCTAGGGATTTAAAAATGAACTCTATTATGAAGGAGATGCCGGTTTTAATTTCAGTAAATATGGACAAAGAAGAAGTTGGTCTTACATTTGAAAATTACAACTTAGTTTCTGCTGGTGTGGTAAATAAAGAAAATAAATTAGTTGGTATGATCACAGCTGATGATGTAGTTACTGTTGTTCAAGAAGAGGCCGAAGAAGATGCGCTACGTTTGGCTGGAGTAGGTGATGAAGAAATTACTGATAGCGTAATGCTAAAAACAAAAAGAAGATTTAATTGGTTATTATTAAATTTATTCACTGCTTTACTTGCCACTTGGGTTATTAGTTTTTTTGGAGCCTCAATAGAACAAATGGTTGCTTTAGCTTTTCTTATGCCGATCGTTGCATCAATGGGTGGAAATGCAGGAATGCAAACTTTAGCAGTTACTATAAGAGCAATAGCTACTAAAGAGCTATCGAAAAGTAATTTTAATCGAGTTGTTGGAAAAGAATTTTTAATTGGAATTTTAAATGGTATTATTTTTGCAATAATTACTGCAATAATTGTTCAATTCTGGTTCAAAGAATTAAATCTTTCTTTATTAATTGGCATTTCAATGATTTTAAATATGATAGTCGCAGGATTGTTTGGGATTTTAGTGCCAGTGTCATTAAAAAAATTAAACATTGATCCCGCTTTAGCTTCAAGTGTTTTTGTTACAACTATAACTGATGTAATTGGTTTTCTCTCTTTTCTTGGATTAGGATCATTTTATTTTTTGAATTAAATATTATCTATTAATCTCGTATTTTTAATATAATACGCAAAAAATAGATTGAATTTTTTATTAGGTTTTTTTATTTTTTTAAAATCTTTAATATTATAATTTTCTATATAGTCTATTTTTTTTGCACCTAAGTAAATTAAATCTCTTTTGATTTTACTTATTTTGAACAATTTATAACTTTTTTTTATCTTTTTCTTTAATTTGTAAAGATAATTAAATATATTAGACGCAATTTTCATTTGATCTTTATTAAGGGCAATATTTCTTGATGAACAAGCTATTCCATTATTTTCTCTTATAGTTTTGCATTCGATAATTTTAGATTTAATTTTTTTTCTTTCGATATGTTTTTTAATTAAGTACAGTTGCTGATAATCTTTTTTTCCTAAATAGATATACCTAGGTCTAATTATTTCTATAAACCTATTAACTACATTTAAAACTCCTTTAAAATGCCCTTTTCTAAATTTACCACATAATTTTTTTGAAGACTTATCTAAGAAAACTTTGTTCTTAGGTCTAAACCCATAAATGTCTTTAAACGTTGGAATATATAAATAATCAACCTTCAATTTCTTAAGTAGTTTTATGTCTTTTTTTGTATTTCTAGGATAAGACCTAAAATCACTTTTTTTATTGAATTGTTTAGGGTTCACAAAAATAGAGACTAAAGTTTTAAACTTCGATTTTTTGGATTGTTTGATCAATGAGATATGTCCATTATGTAATCCACCCATTGTAGGCACAAAAGATGTCCCTTTAGTTTTTAAAATCTCTTTTTGCAGGGTATGTTTATCTTTAAATATTTTCATTTCTATAAACCAATGATAATAACTATTATAAGAATCATATGATAAAACAAGCCATTATTCCATTAGCAGGTTTAGGAACCAGAATGCTACCTTTGACAAGTGTAATGCCAAAAGAATTAATGCCCATCAATGGTAAGCCAAATTTACAATATATATTAGAAGAATGTATTGATGCAGGTGTAAAAGAATTCATATTTATAATTTCAAAAAAAAAACTATCAATTAAAAAATATTTTTTTAACGATAATTTTTATAAAAGAATAATAAAAAAGAAAAAAAATAAAAGACTTATCGAAGAGTTCAAAAAAATAAAAAGATATCAAAAAATGATAAAATTTGTTTATCAGAATAAACCAAAAGGTACAGGCGATGCAGTTTTAAGATGCCAAAAATATATAAAAAACAAATACTTTTTAATGCTTTTACCTGATGACTTAATAATTAAAAATAATTGTTCTAAAGAAATGATACGATTACATAAAAAAACTAACGGATCTATAATTGCCACAAAAAGAGTAGAAAGAAAAACAGTATCAAGATGGGGAATTTTATCAATTAAAAATAAAAAAAGAAGACATTTTCAAATTAAAGATGTTGTAGAGAAACCCAGCATCAAAAAAGCACCATCAAATTTTGCAATTATCGGTAGATATATATTGCCAAAGAAAATATTCGGAGAAATTAAAAAATTAAAACCTGGTCAAGGTGGAGAAATACATATTACTGACGCAATTAGAAGCTTAATTAAAAAAGAAAATAAATTTTACGGAAATATTTTTTCGGGCAAATATTTAGATTGTGGAACTTTAAGTGGATACATTAATTCAGGAATTCAAATATCTAAAGGAAAATAAATGAAATTATGCATGATAGGAACTGGTTATGTTGGATTAGTTAGTGGGGTCTGCTTTGCTGACATAGGCAACCAGGTTGTTTGCGTTGATAAAGATAAAAACAAAATAGATAAACTCAACTCTGGAATTTCCCCAATCTATGAACCAGGATTAGATGAATTAATAAAAAAAAATTTTGTAGCTAAACGTCTTTCATTCACAACAGATATTGACAAAGCTGTTAGCATATCAGATATAATTTTTATATGTGTTGGAACGCCTACAAGAAAAGGATCAATTAAAGTTGATTTATCTTTTGTTTATAAATGTACAAAAGAAATATTAAAATATTCAAAAAGAAAAAAAATTATTGTAACTAAGTCTACTGTGCCAGTGGGAACAGGTGATGAGATTGAAAAAATTTTAAAAAGAAAGAAAAAACTTTTTACAGTAATCTCTAATCCTGAATTTTTACGAGAAGGTGAAGCAATACGAGATTTCAGATACCCAGATAGAATTGTAATAGGATCTAACGAAAAAAAAGCCTTTAATATTATGAAAAAACTTTATGTACCATTGATTAACAAGGGCTCAAAATTTTTTACAACTTCAAGAAGAGGAGCAGAATTAATAAAGTATGCATCGAATGCCTTTCTTGCAACCAAAATTACTTTTATTAATGAACTTGCTAACTTATGTGAAAAGTCTGGAGTAAATATAGAAGATATTTCATTAGGTATGGGCTCCGATAGCAGAATAGGCGGTAGATTTTTACGTGCTGGACCAGCTTATGGTGGATCATGTTTTCCAAAGGATACTAAAGGTCTAGTTGCAGCTGCAGATAAATATAAGATAAATTTATCTGTTGTAAAATCAGTAATAAAATCTAATCAAGAAAGAGTAAATTTACTCACAAAAAGAGTTCATAAAATTTTAGGATCAAATTTAAAAAATAAAAAAATTTCTTTTTTAGGCGTTACATTCAAACCAAACACTGATGATATGAGAGATTCTACTAGCCTTAAAATGATACCTTATTTATGCAAAAAGGGAGCTAAAGTTAATTACTATGATCCCTCTGGAGAAAAAAAAGAATTTAGAAAAATCAAAAACTGCAATTATAGAAGCAATATAAAATTGAATTGTAATGGGGCAGATTTAGTAGTTCTACTCACTGAATGGGATGAATTTAAATCAATAGATTTCAAAAAGATTGTAAAAAATAATAAATTTAAAGTGTACGATCTAAGAAATCTTTATTCTGCTGAAGAAATGAAAAAAAACAGGATCAAGTACTTCTCTGTTGGCAGACCTAATACTAATTAAGTTCAAAAATAGCATCAACTTCTACTGCAACCCCTAAAGGCAAGCTATTTACACTTACCGCGGCACGCGTGTGTTCACCTTTTTTATCAAAAATCTTTGCAATAATATCTGAAGCGCCGTTTATAATTTTTGGTTGGTCTTTAAAATCATCTGTTGAATTAACATATCCCGTTAATTTGACACAAGATTTAACTTTATCCAAATCTCCTCCACAAGCATTTCTAACATGCGCGACAATATTTAAACCACATCTCTCGGCAGCTTGATAACCTTTCTCTAAATCTAAATCTTTTCCAATCTTACCAATTATAAGTTTTGCATTTTCGTCAATAGATATTTGACCAGAAATATATAATAGTTTTCCAACAATCTTAGTGGCAACATAAGCTCCTACTGGTGCTTTTGGTTCAGGTAATTTTATATTTAAGCTCTTTATTTTGTTTTCTATTTCGCTCATTTTCTTTTGCCTTTTTTTTTATTCTTATCGTATTCTTTTCTTTTTTCAATTAATATAAGTGCTTCTTCCATAGTAAGTTCGTTTGGATCTTTTTCTTCAGGAATAGTTGCATTTAAAGACTTGTACTTAATATAAGGACCATATTGCCCTTTCATAATTCGAACAGGCTTTTTATCTTCAGGATGTTCTCCAAGATCTTTAATTAGTGAAGAGGAAATCCTTCCAGGCTTAGCTTCAGCTATTAATGTTATCGCTCGATTAATTCCAATAGAAAATAGATCCTCAACATTTTCAAGTCTTGCAGATTTATTTTCGCATTTTAGATATGGACCAAATCTTCCAGAGTTTAAAGTTATGTCTTGCCCATTATCTGGATGTTGACCTAATACTTTTGGAAGAGAGCATAAATATTTTGCTTTGTCTAAATCAACACTGTCAACATCAATACCTTTTGGAATGGAAACATTTTTGAGATGTTCATTCTCATTTTTTTTCTTTCTACCTTTTTTCTTTTTTGTTTCTAATTCTTCTTTTTCTTTTTCATATTGCAAGTAGGGGCCAAATCTACCATTCTTTAAATATATATCTTTACCTTTTTCGTTTTGGCCCAGTAGCTTAGGTTCTGCTAAGTTATATTGAGCTGCAGCTTTAGCTTTAGATAAAGGTCTAGTAAATTTGCACTCTGGATAATTTGAGCATCCTATAAAAGCCCCACCTCTAAAACTATTCTTAAGACTTAGTTCTCCATTGGAACATAGCTTGCATTTTCGATCTATAGCGTCTTTATCATCTCTTTCAAAAATTAAAGCTCCTAAACTTTCATTTAATAAGTCTAATACTTCTCTAGTTCTCTTTTCTTTAACTTTTCCAACATTTTCGTAAAAATCTTTCCAAAAATTATCCAAAACTTGAACCCATTCAATTTTACCACTTGTGATTTCATCTAGCTGATTTTCTAAGTCTGCAGTGAAATTATAATCCACGTATTTAGAGAATAATTTCTCTAAAAAAGCTGAAATTAGCTTACCTCTGTCAGTTGGATTAAACCTTTTATTAATTAATTCGACATAATTTCTCGTTGATAATACTGAGATAATGCTAGCATAAGTGGAGGGTCTCCCTATGCCTAATTCCTCCATCTTTTTCACTAAACTAGCTTCAGAGTATCTTGGCGGTGGATCTGTAAAGTGTTGTTCATCATTTAGCTTAAGTATACTAATTTCTTCTCCGACTTTGACTTCAGGTAAAATATTTTTTGTATCCTCATCAGTTTCTTGAACTTGATACACTTTAAGAAATCCATCAAATTTTACGACTGAGCCGCTAGCTCTAAAATTAATCTTATTATCGTTTGAAGAAATAATTATTGTATTTCTATCAAACTCTGCTGGAGTCATTTGAGATGATAAGGCTCTACTCCAAATTAGTTCATAAAGTTTAAATTGATCTGCATTTACATATTTTTTTATATCAGAAGGTTTCCTACTTATATTAGTTGGCCTAATTGCTTCATGAGCTTCTTGAGCGTTCTTTGCTTTTTTCCCTGTATAACTATTTGGTGCTTCTGGTAAATATTTATCACCATAATCATCAGTAATAAATTTTCTAAAGTCATCAATTGCTTCTTTTGAAATATTAGTTCCATCAGTTCTCATATAAGTAATTAATCCGGTTGTTTCACCCTCGATATCTACACCTTGATAAAGTCGTTGTGCAATTTGCATTGTTCTGGAAGCTCCAAAACCAAATCGTCCCGAAGCAGTCTGTTGTAAAGTTGATGTTGTAAAAGGTGCTAGGGGGTTTCGTCTAAACACTTTTGTATTCACATCAGCAATTTTAAATTTTGTTTTATTGATTACATCAACTGCTTTTTGTATTTCATCTTTATTTTTGAAAGAAAATTTTTCAATTTTTTCTCCATTAAATAAACTTAATTTTGAAAAAATATTTTTATTATCTTTGTTCGTAAAGTCGGATGTAAGTGTCCAGTACTCTTCTGGTTTAAATAATTCTATTTCTTTCTCTCTTTCAGTAATAAGTTTTAAGGCTACTGATTGAACTCTTCCTGCTGATTTTGATCCAGGTAATTTTGTCCAAAGGATTGGTGAGATATTAAATCCCACAAGATAGTCTAAGGCTCTTCGTGCTAGATAGGCTTCAACTAGAGGTAAATGAATTTCTCTTGGATTTTTAATAGCATCTAGAATTGCTTTTTTCGTAATCTCATTAAAAACTACACGCTCAAGATGTTTATCTTTTAATAACTTTTTTTTATCTAAAACCTCTTTAACATGCCAAGCGATAGCTTCACCTTCACGATCAGGGTCTGTAGCTAAAATAATTTTATCAGAGTCTTCAGCAGCATTTGTAATTTCTTTTAAATATTTTTTTGAAAAAGAGTCTATTTCCCATTCCATTTGAAATTTATTTTCAGGATCTACAGATCCATTTTTGGAAGGAAGATCTCTTATGTGCCCATAGCTAGCTAAAACCAAATAATCTTTACCTAAATATTTATTTATCGTTTTTGCTTTTGCTGGACTTTCAACAATTACTAAATTCATTATTCGTTTATTTTCAAAATTAAACGAATTTGTCAAATTTATTATTTAAAAACTAGAAAAGACAACAATTATAACTTAATTTTACTTTCTTCAGAATTTTTTAATCGAACTATATTTTCTCGATGTGTGTAAACGATAATTACGAAAAAAATAAAAAGTATTAAAGAAAAATTATTAATAAAAAAATATGAATAAACAAAAACAATTAGAGATGAAACGATCGAAGATAATGATGCGTATCTAAATAAAAAAGATAAAACAAGCCAAGTAATTCCAAAAATTAGAAAAAATTTATATGAAAGTGCTAATATAACACCTAGATAAGTTGCAACTCCTTTGCCTCCTTTAAATTTTAACCAAACAGGAAAAATATGACCGATAAAACAAATCAAAGCAGAATAAGAAATTAGATTTTCAAAATAAGTAAATGTTATGATGATAGAAAAATATCCTTTTAGTAAGTCAAGCATAAGGGTAGTAACAGCAAGAGATTTTTTTCCAGTTCTTAAAACATTTGTTGTTCCAATATTGCCTGATCCTATTTCTCTAATATCTTTTTTTAAAAAAATTTTTGTTAAAACTAATCCAAAAGGAATTGATCCTAATAAATAAGAATACATTGCAACTATTATTAAATTTATATCCATTATTTAGAGTAAACTAGTTCACCGTTAAGATAAGTCATTAAAATCTTTCCTTGGAGATTTCTATTTTCTATGGCTGTATTTTTTGATTTAGATTTTAGTTTATCAGCATTTACTTTCCATGGAGCTTCTAAATCAAATATACAAATATCTCCATCTGATCCTTTTACCAAAGTTCCTTTTTTAATATTCAATATTTTAGCAGGATTGATGGTTAAGGTTTCTATTATTTTATTTAGAGGAAGAGATTCATTATGATACATTTCTAAAGAAAGAGGCAGAAGGGTCTCTACACCAATAGCGCCAGTTGCAGCTTGTGAGAATGGTAATCTTTTGCTTTCTTCATCCTCAGGTAAATGATCTGAAACTATTACATCTATTAACCCATCTTTGATACCTTGAACAAGTGATAATCTATCTTCTTCAAGCCTAAGGGGAGGAGATAATTTTAAAAAAGTCTTAAATTCACCAATATCATTTTCATTTAGTGATAAATTATTAATTGAGACACCTACGCTAAATTTTTTGCCATTATTTTTATTTTTTCTAATAACATCTAAAGATTGTTTAGATGAAATTTGATTTATGTGATATCTACAAGGATATTCACTAAGTAAACTTAAGTCTCTTTCAATTATTATTTTTTCAGCTAGAGCTGATACACCTTGTAGTCCAAGTCTTGTAGCTATTTCTCCGTCGTTGATGCAAGCGTTTTTTGATAACTCATAGTCTTCTGCATGTTGCATTATCAAAACTCCAATATCAGAAGCATAATCCATTATCCTAGACATTAGCTCTGTATTTTGAATAGTTTTATTAACATCGCTAAAGCCAATTATTCCTCTACCAGAGAGTAAACCAAACTCAGTCATCAGCTTACCTTCGCATTGTTTGGTTATTGAAGCACAAGGAAAAAGGTTAACATTGGCTTTATCTCTTCCTCTTCTAATAATAAAATCAACCATAGAAACGTTATCGATAATGGGTTTTGTATTAGGCATGGTTACTATAGATGTAACCCCTCCAGCTAAAGCAGCTTGGCTAAGAGTTCTAAAGTTTTCCTTATATTCATATCCCGGCTCACCTACAAAAGCCTTCATATCTACTAACCCTGGAATTAAAATATTGTCTTTTAAATCAATTATCTCAGCATCTTTATTAGCGTCAGTTTTTTTTACATTTTTTCCTATAGCTTTTACTTTACCTTTTTCATTTAATATTAAAGCCCCTTTCTCATCCATATTTTGTGATGGATCTATAATTCTTGCATTAATAAAAATTTTTTCTTTCATTTATTTACAATACTTTTTTAAACAAGCCATTCTTACTGCTACACCTAATTCAACTTGCTCTTTAACCAAACTTACATTTATGTCATCTGCAAGTTTTGTATCTATCTCTACTCCTCTATTCATTGGACCAGGATGCATAATCAACGCATCTTTTTTTGCAAATTTTAATTTTTCTGGAGTTAAACCATAAAATTCATAATATTCTCTTTTTGAAGGTAAGAACGAACCTTGCATCCTTTCATTTTGCAATCTTAACATCATTACAATGTCGCAACCATCAAGACCTTTTTTCATATCTGTGAAAGACTTTACTCCCATTCTATCAATTGATTTTGGCATTAATGTTTTAGGTGCTATTACATTTACCTCAGCACCTAACATATTCATTAAATAAATATTTGATCTAGCTACTCTTGAGTGAAGTATGTCACCGCAAATTGCTATCTTTAGTCCTTCAATTTTACCTTTTCTATTAATTATTGTTAAAGCATCAAGTAAAGCTTGAGTAGGGTGTTCTCTTCTTCCATCACCAGCATTAATAACTGCACAATTAACTTTTTGAGATAATAAATTTGGTGCACCTGAATCTTGGTGCCTGATTACAATTAAGTCAGGGTGCATCGCGTTTAAAGTCATTGCAGTATCGATTAATGTTTCACCTTTTTTAAGCGCAGAGTTGTTCATGTTCATAGACATTACATCTGCACCTAATCTTTTACCTGCTAGATCGAATGAACTTTGAGTTCTTGTCGATGGTTCGAAAAATAAATTAATTTGAGTTTTTCCTCTAAGAACATCTAATTTTTTTGAGCTACTTCTGTTTAATTCAATAAATTTTTTCGCTTCATCTAATATTGATTTAGCTTCTAATATTGAAAGGTTTTGAATACCAAGAAGATGTTTGGGAGAGTTTTTAATAGCTGTATTGTTTTTCTTAACTGCCATTAAAATCAACTCTATAGGCGTTTTATAGTATCAGATCAAGTATTTTCTTTAGTTAAATAGTCTAAGGCTCCTTGAAGTATAAATTGTGCAGAATTCTCATCTAATTTGCTTATCTTTTTTGACGTGTTTGATGCTAAATCATTGGATAAATTAAACGCCCCCTGACTTGATAATCTCTCATCCCATAAAGTGACATTTTCAGTAACATCTTTTGATAGATTAATAGCTAAATCTTTAGCTGATTGTGACGATTGACTGGAAGATCCATCCATATTAATTGGATTTCCAACTACAATGCCTTTAATCTGATTTTCATTAAAAATCTTTATTATTTCTTTAAGAAACTCAGAATATTTATTTTTAATTAAAGTCGTATATGGAGTGGCAATAATTTTATTTTCATCAGAAATGGCTACACCAATACGTTTTCTACCGGGGTCAATTCCCATTAACCTGGACTTTTTATCGAGTTTTTTCTTAAATTCTTTAATATCAAGCATGAAATTTACCTAATTTGTGATAAAACACATCTAAATTAACTTATTTCACAAATGTCCCTAGATAAAGAAAAAATTAAACACGTAGCAAAATTAGCTCGAATTTCGGTTGATGACGCTAAAGTGGAGAGTCTAACAAAAGATTTAAACTCTATTTTTAAGTTTATAGAGCAATTAAATGAACTAAATACAGACAAAGTCGAACCATTAACTTCTATACTTAATCAATCATTAAGATCGAGAAAAGACGAAATTAGTGATGGCAAGATAAGAGAGAAAGTTCTGAAAAATTCACCTAAAGAAAATGAAGAATTTTTTGTAGTTCCTAAGGTGGTGGAGTAATGGCTGATATTACAAATCAAAGTCTTAATGAAATTATAGAAAACGTAAAAACGAAAAAAGTCTCCTCTACAGATTTAACCAAAGCATATATAAAAAACATTGAAAGCGCAAAAAAGTTAAATGCATTTGTTACTACAACATTTGATCAAGCTTTGGATAAAGCTAAACAATTCGACAATAAACCAAATTTTGATCAATTGCTGCCAGGAATACCTTTAGCTGTAAAAGATTTATTTTGTACAGAAAATACAAAAACAACTGCTGGAAGCAACATTTTAAATAATTTTATTCCATCTTATGAGTCAACTGTTACAAAAAATTTATGGAACAATGGATCTTTTCTTTTAGGAAAATTAAATTGTGATGAATTTGCGATGGGCTCTTCTAACGAGACAAGTCATTATGGAAATGTAATTAATCCTGTAGGAGATCAATTAGTGCCCGGAGGCTCATCTGGAGGATCATCATCTGCTTTAGCCGCAGACTTAACTCCAGCTACAATTGGAACAGATACAGGTGGATCAATTAGGCAACCAGCTTCATTCACAGGTACCGTAGGCTTAAAACCAACTTATGGTTTATGTTCTAGATGGGGTATCGTAGCTTTTGCATCTTCTTTAGATCAAGCTGGCCCAATGACAAAAACAATAAAAGATTGTGCAATCATGCTGGAGTCAATGTCTGGATTTGATGAAAAAGACTCTACTTCAATAAATAAAAAGAAAGAACAATATTCAAAAAATTTAAAAGATAATATTAAAGGTTTAAAAATTGGAATTCCAAAAGAATATCGTGTTGATAATATGCCAAAGGAGGTTGATGAACTTTGGGAAAAAGGAAAAAAGATATTAAAAGATCTTGGTGCACAATTAATTGATATTTCATTGCCTCATACAAAATATGCTTTACCAACTTATTATATAGTTGCTCCGGCTGAAGCTTCATCTAATTTAGCAAGATATGATGGAGTTAGATACGGTTATAGATCAAAGCAAGGAAAAGATTTAATCGAGATGTATGAAAAAACACGTTCCGAGGGTTTTGGAGATGAAGTAAAACGTAGAATACTAATTGGCACTTATGTTCTCTCATCAGGTTATTATGATGCTTATTATCTTAAAGCACAAAAAGTGAGACAACTAATAAAAAAAGATTTTGATGATAGTTTTACAAAAATAGATGCAATTCTAACTCCATCAACTCCAAGTTCTGCATTTAAAATAGGGGAAAAAACAAATGATCCCGTTTCTATGTATTTGAATGATATTTTTACTGTACCAGTGAATTTAGCTGGTCTACCAGCTTTATCAATGCCTGCAGGTGTTGATAAGCAAGGTTATCCTTTAGGTTTGCAACTTATTGGGAAAGCATTAGACGAGCAAAAAATTCTTAATATTGGTTACGCATTTGAAAAAAATTGTGGTTTTAAAAATGAAATCAAAAAGTGGTGGTCATGAGTAAAGAAAAATTTGATTATTTTATTAAGGGAGAAAAAGGGAAATATGAAGTTGTGATAGGTCTTGAGGTTCATGCTCAAGTTTTATCTAAATCTAAACTTTTTTCTGGTTCATCAACTAAATTTGGCGCTGATCCTAATAACCAGGTAAGTTTGATTGACTCTGCTTTTCCTGGAATGTTACCGGTCATTAATGAAGAATGTGTTAAGCAAGCAGTAAGAACTGGCCTTGGTTTAAATGCTAAAATAAATAATTACTCGGTTTTTGATAGGAAAAATTATTTCTATGCAGATTTACCTCAAGGTTATCAAATATCTCAATATAAGAACCCCATCGTAGGAGAAGGTAAAGTTTTATTAGATATGCCTTATGGATCAAAAGAAATTGGCATAGAAAGACTTCATCTCGAGCAAGATGCGGGTAAAAGTATTCATGATATGGATCCATCTAATACTTATGTTGATTTAAATCGTTCAGGAATAGCTTTAATGGAGATTGTAAGTAAACCAGATCTTAGATCACCAGATGAGGTTAATGCATACATTAAAAAATTAAGGTCAATAATGAGATATTTAGGAACCTGTGACGGAAATATGCAAGAAGGATCACTTAGAGCTGATGTTAATGTATCTGTAAGAAAAGAAGGTGATAAAAATTTTGGAACACGTTGTGAAATAAAAAATGTAAATTCTATAAAATTTATGCAGATGGCAATAGAGTACGAAGCCGCAAGACAAGTTGAACTAATAGAAAATGGTAAAGTGATAGATCAAGAAACTAGGCTTTTTGATACTAAAAAAAATGAGACAAGATCAATGAGATCAAAAGAAGATGCTCATGATTACAGATATTTTCCAGATCCTGACCTTTTACCTTTAAAGTTAGAACAAAAATTAATCGACGATTTAAAAAAAACTCTTCCCGAACTTCCCGATAAGAAAAAAGAAAGATTTATAAAAGAATATGGACTAAATGCATATGAAGCAAATGTTCTAGTTTCTGAAAAAGAAATATCTGACTATTACGAAGAAGTTGCAAAATTATCAGATAAAAAACTTGCAGCTACTTGGATGATGGGGGATTTATTTGCAATGTTAAATGATAAGGGACTTGATATATCAAAATCTCCTATATCAGCAAAGCATTTTGCAGAATTAGTTCAATCAATAAAATCTGGAGAAATTTCAGGGAGAATAGCGAAAGAAGTTTTTGAAATAATACTTGAAACAGGTGACAATCCAAAAAAAATAATTGAGTCAAAAGGCCTGAAACAGCAGAGCGACCCTAAAGAATTAGAAAAAATGATTAATGAAATTTTAACTAAAAACAAAGATAAAGTTGATCAATATAAATCCGGAAAAGAAAAATTATTTGGTTTTTTTGTTGGTCAAGTAATGAAGTCTTCTGGAGGAAAAGCAAATCCCCAATTAACAAACGAGATTCTAAAAAAACTTTTAAAAGGCTAATTATGCCTAAAAAATTAGATTTAACAGATAATCTCGAAAAGTATATTATTGACCATTCTGAAGATTTAACTGACATTCAAAAAGAAATCTTAGATTATAATCTTAGTCTTGGTGACCAGAAGAAACTGCAAATATCTATTTCACAAGCACAATTTCTTCAAACATTAATTAAAACATCTAATACAAAAAAAGTTTTAGAAATTGGAAGCTTTACAGGTTTTAGTGCTTTATCAATGGCCCTATCATTACCTGATGATGGATCTTTAATTAGCTTAGATAAAAATGTTGAATTTAGTAAAAAAGCAAAATCTTTTTATGATAAGGCTAATGAAAACAAGATAACACAAATTATAAAGCCAGCACTTGAGAGTTTGAAAGAACTAGAAAATTTTAAACAAAAATTTGATTTGGTTTTTATTGATGCAGATAAAGAAAATTATATAAATTATTATGAAAAAAGTATTAAATTGATTGATAAAAATGGACTGATTATAATTGATAATATTTTATGGCATGGTGAGGTAGCTGATAAATTAAAAAATGACAAATTCACCAATATTATCAGAGAATTTAACAAACATGTGAAAGAAGATAATAGAGTGATAAAAAATATCATTCCCATTGGTGATGGGTTAACAATTTGTATTAAAAATTAATGTTTACTATTTTTGGATTTTATAAGTTTAAGAAAAGTAATTTTTTAGTGAAAAATAAAGAGTTTCTGCAAAGAGAAATATTAAAAAATAACATAAAGGGTACAATTATTCTTTCCCAAGAAGGAATTAATGGAACAATTGCTGGTAAGAAGAGAAATATTAGCCTGATAATAAAATCTTTAAAAAAAGTATTTAAGTTTAAAGATTTTGACAGCAAAAATACATCACAATGTGACTTTCAACCATTTCATAAGGGAAAAATTAAGATTAAAAAAGAAGTAGTTCCATTAGGTATAAAGGTAAATAAAAAAAATAAAAAACTGAATAAATATGTTTCAAATAAATCTTGGAATAAATTAATTTCAAATAAAGAAACTTTAGTTATAGATGCACGCAAACCTTTTGAACATAGTGTGGGAACTTTTAAGAATGCAATTAATCCTAAAATACAAAACTTTAGAGATTTTCCAAAATTTTTGAAAAAAATTGAAAAAACAAAGCCTGTCGCTATGTTTTGTACTGGAGGTATTAGATGTGAAAAAGCCTCAATTTTTTTAAAAAACAAGGGATTTAAAAATGTATTTCAATTAAAGGGTGGAATACTTAATTATTTAAATAAAACTGAAAAAAAAGATAGTTTATGGAAAGGTGAATGTTTTGTGTTTGATAATAGAATTTCTTTAAAGCATAAGCTTAAACAAGGATCTTTCTCAATGTGCAGCGGATGCCGGACTCCACTTTCTGTTCAAGACAAAAAATCAAATAAATATGAGGAGGGAGTTTCCTGTTCAAGATGTTATGACACACTAACTAGCATACAAAAATCTAGATTTCGAATGAGACAAAGTCAGATTAATGTTGCTAAAAAGTCTGGAAAAAAGCATAAGTTCCAAAAGGAATATTAATTATATGGATTTAACAAAAGGTTCTATTTGGCAATTATTGAGACAAGTTACCATACCAGCTAGCACCGGATCTCTTTTTCAAACATTTTACAATCTTGTTGATACTTATTTTGCGGGTAGAATTTCACCAGAGGCTCTAGCAGCGATAGCAAAATCTTGGCCAATATATTTTATTGCAATTGCAGTAGCTGTTGGTATTGCAGCTGGTACCACAGCGCTTATTAGTAATGCTATTGGAGCAAAAGAAGATAGAAAAGCATCAATGTATGTTGCTCAGTCAATTGTTTTAGCAATTGCAATTTCTATTTTTGTAACTCTTTTTGGATTAAATTTTTCAGATGAACTTTTAAGAATAATGGGATCAACTGAAGAAAGTATAATTTTAACACAAGAGTATTTAGATATAATATTTTTTGGTTCTATAATTGTTTTAGTGCAGTTATCTTTGAACGGGACACTTAATGCACAAGGCGATACAAAAAGTTATAGAAACGTACTTATATTCACCTTCTTTCTAAATATTTTTTTAAATCCATTATTTATTTTTGGATATGGATTTATACCTGCATTTGGAATAGCTGGTTTAGCTATAGCAACAATAGTATCTCAATGTGTAGGTTTAATTTATTTAGCTAATAAAGTTTATAGCTGTAAATTGAAAAAATATTTAATGATTGAATGTTTTAAACCTAAGATAGATTACTTAAGTACTTTATTTAAACAGTCAGTTCCTATTATGTTTACTATGTTAATGATTATGTTTGGAGTGTTTAATATTTTCTACTTCGTTGGTCAATTTGGTGAACTAGCAACGGCAGGTTACGGTACAGCAGTAAGAATTGAGCAAGTTTTACTTCTTCCTGTAATCGGTTTGAACACTGCGGTTTTATCTATAGCTGGTCAAAATTTTGGAGCTAAAATGCATTTTAGAGTTAAGGAAGTATATGCAAAAGCATTGATGTTTGGGTCTGGATTCATGGTTTTGGCTGGTATTTTTGTCTTTCTAACATCTGAAATAATTATTTCTTTTTTTACCAGTGACTCTCAAGTCATTCAAAGTGGGGCACTATATTTACAAGTTGCAGCTTTAATTGGTCCAGTTTATCCAGTATTTTTTATAACTTCAGCTTTATTTCAAGCACTCAAAAAACCAATTTACAGTTTGTATATGACAATACTAAGACTTACAGTGATACCATTCTCTTCTCTTTGGTACGTGATAAATATAAGAAACGGTGAATACCAAGATATATTCTATACAATTTTAGTTACAAATTGGATGATGGGCTTAGTTGTATTAACGTTTGTTCCGTTTTTTTTAAAAAATAAATTTAGGATGACCTTTAAAAAATTATTTGTATTTTAATTTATTTTCTAATTTTCTGACAAAGTATGAAACAACTAGAATTAGCACTAAATATTCCAATATTAAAAAAGTATAAATTTCCAGCGGTCTATAAGTTGTCGTAACAAGCTCATTTGCTTTTCTTGTTAAATCACCAATACCAATAATAGATACTAGTGAAGACATTTTTAAGACATATACAAATTGATTTCCCATGGCAGGCAGTACTACTTTAATTGCTTGGGGCAAGATTACAAATCTCATCTTTCTCCAGAAATCCATTCCTAAAGACTCGGATACCTCATGTTGGCCTTTAGATATAGAATTTATCCCAGCTCTAAAAATTTCTGCCTGAAAAGCACTCTCACTTATTGTTAAAGCGATTATACCTGAAACAAATGGAGAGAAACTCACACCCATCATTATTGGCAGGCCATAATAAATCCAAAGAATTAAAACTAATAAAGGAATAGCTCTTACAATTTCTACATACGTTATATTGAAATAACTTAGAAATTTATTATTTGATAGAGAAGGAAGAGCTACAATCAAACCAATTATCATCGCTAGAATGATTGACACAACAGAAATATAAATAGTTGTAGTAATACCACTTATTAAAAATTTTAGATTAGTTAACCCATCTATATTTTCAGGACTTAAGATATACCAGCCCCATTCGTAATTTGAGCTACACCCTTGTAGTAAAAATAATAGAGCAATTATTTTTAAAAATTTCACTAATTGACTATATTTGTTAATTGAAGGTATGGAAACTTAAATTATAAGCTCTTTAAGTTATACTTAGCTAGTAATCTTTTGAAAAATCCTGATGATTGTTTTTTCTTTATCCAATTGCTTACATAATCATTCCAAACTTTATCACCTTTTGGAACCATCATGGCCAAGAACGCTGGATTTTTTTCACCATCTGGCACAATTGCTAATTGAGGATATTTAATTACTAATTTGTTAGCTTCTGTTGAACTTGTTATATTTCCATCAGCTCTGCCAGCAAGTACTTCTTGAAAGTCTCTAGCAGGCGCTTCTACTGATTGTAATTTTGATTTTGGAAAAAATTCTTTTGCTTTTTCTTCTTGAGACGTACCTAACGTAGTAGCTATTTTAACATCTTTATTGTTTAAAGAGTCCCAAGTTGGAAATTTTTTTAAATTCTTTTTTAGAACTAAAGGAACAGTTCCGTATTTGTAATATGTAGCTGTAAAACCTGCTACTTCAGCTCTTTTAGGTGTTTTAGTTACGCTAGTAGAAATATCATATCTGTCTGCAGTTATTCCAGCAACAATAGTCTTCCATTCAGCAGGAACAAATTTTACTTTTACACCCAAATCTTTAGCTAACTCTTTCATTACATCTATATCAAAACCTTTGTACTTGTTCGTAGCAGGATCTTTCATTGACATTGGATCCCAGTCTCCTGTCGTTCCAACTCTTAACTCTCCATTTTTTTTGATTGAGTCTAATTTAGATGCTGCTTGAGCACTTGTTGTTATTAGCAATACTAATAGTGCTGAAAAAATTTTTTTAATCACACTTAGTTAATAGCCAATCCTCTCCTTTTTTTCGATTTGCAATTTGACCCACTTTATCAGTTTAAATCAAAAAGGTTGACTGAAGGGCAGTTTATCAGTTATAAAGAACAAAACAAGAACATTTATGAAGCTAACAGTACCATTTTATTTACACAAAGTAGGAGCCGGTTTTCCATCACCAGCCACTGATTATATTGAAGATGATATAGACTTAAATTCACACCTAATAACAAATGCACCAGCTACTTTTATTATAAGAGTCCAAGGAAAGTCTATGACTAACGTCGGAATATACGATGGAGATTTATTAATAGTAGATAAAAGTCTAAATCCAAAAAATTTTTCAACAGTAATAGCAAATGTTAATGAAGAACTTGTAGTAAAAACTTTAATTAAGAGCAAAGGAACCAACTATCTGACATCCGGTTCTAAAAATACATCGGATAGAATTAATTTAACAGACAATCCAGAAATAATAATTTGGGGAGTAGTGACATATGTCATTCATAAACAATAGTAAAAAAAAAATTGCTCTAGTAGATTGTAATTCTTTCTACGTTTCATGTGAGAGATTATTTAATCCCAAAATAAGAAACGTACCCGTCGTTGTACTATCGAATAATGATGGCTGTGTAATATCTAGATCAACAGAGGCTAAAGCATTAGGAATTAAGATGGGAGAACCATATTTTAAAGTTAAAGAATTAGTTAAAAAAAATAATGTTCAAATATTTTCTTCTAACTATTCATTATACGGTGATCTATCTAGGAGGGTAATGAGAGTATTAAAAGGATTTTCAGACAAAATAGAAATTTATTCAATAGATGAAGCATTTATAGATTTATCACACATAAAAGATGAAATGACAGAAGAATATGGAAAAAAAATTAGAGAAAGAGTTCTTAAGTGGACTGGGATTCCAACAAGCGTCGGTATCTCGTGCACCAAAACTTTAAGCAAAGTTGCAAATCATGTAGCTAAAAAGAATAAAGCTGGTGTAGTATTTTTAAAAAAAGATATTGATGAAATATTAAAAAAATTTGAAATTTTAGATGTATGGGGAGTTGGTCGACAACTATCAAAACTATATATTAAAAACGGAATAGATAATGCATTCAAATTAAAAAATATATCTAACACCTGGGTTAAAAAAAGTACAAATGTATTAGGTGCCAAAACAGTGATGGAGTTGAGAGGAATACCCTGTATTAATTTAGAAACAGAGGAAACAAAAAGAAAAAGTTGTTGTGTATCAAGATCTTTTGGAAAAAAAGTTGAAAGTTTGGATAAATTAAAAGAGTCCATAACAACGCATTGTTTGAATGCAGCGGAAAAAATTAGAACAGACAAACAAACCACAAGAGCGGTGACAGTATTTATTAGAACAAGTCCTTTTGACAAGAATAGAAAATATTATTCAAATTCTATAACAATTGAGCTACCAGTAGATACTAATAACAGTTTAGAGCTAGTAAAAACTGCTATAAACGGATTAAATAAAATTTATAAATATGGATATTTTTACCAAAAGGCTGGAATTATTTTATCTAAATTAAAAAATTCATCAGAAAAAGAATTAAACTTATTAACGCCTATTTTAGAAAATAAATCAAAAACATTAATGAAAGCAATAGATTTTACTAATGCAAAATATGGACGTAATGCAATAAGTATAGCTCAAGCAGGAATAAATAATGATTGGAAAATGCGTAGAGAACATTCATCAAAAATAGATACTGCTTCATTTGACTCACTACCTAAGATAAGTATATAAAGCAAGAACGGGGTGTCTAGAAGACTGAGATTAAACCCGAAGAACCTGACCGGTAATTCAGTGAGGGAACTATGGAAACAACATATTTATCAATACAATCAACATTAATAGTAACTATTATAGTTGGCCTTTTTTTTATTGGACTAGGGTATCTAAACTCAAAAAAAACTGTCGATAATAAAAATTATATAATTGGAAATAGAGACGAAAATACATTTTCACTAACAACAAGTTTAGCCGCATCTGCTTTGGGAGCATGGATACTATTTGGTCCAGCTTCAGCTGCTACTTGGGGAGGTTTTGGAGCAGTTATAGGATACGCATTAGGAGCAGCAACACCAATGCTACTATTATACAATTTCGGGCCTAAAATTAGAAAAGAGTTTCCAAAAGGGCTATCTTTAACAGAATTTATTAAAAAACGGTTTGGCATAGGAATACTTAAATTAAGCTTATTTTTAATATTGTTTTATTTAGTTATTTTTTTGATAGCTGAAGTTACCGCAATAGCTTTTCTATTAAACTTTATCTCGAAAACGCCATTATGGATTACAGCAGGAATAACCTTAATAATTTGTTTACTTTACATTTTAAGAGGAGGGTTCAAGCTTTCAATAATAACTGACAAGTACCAATTCATTATAATAGCAGTTTTGATATTTGCTTCTATGATTTTAATTCTCGGAAACTTAGAGATAAATAGCTTTAAAATAATCAAAGAAAATTCACCAAATCTTATAAGTGGTAAATATTTACCCAATTATACAGCTGGCCTTACTTTTTTTATAGCAGTAGCTGCAACAAATTTATTCCATCAAGGAAATTGGCAAAGGGTATTTGCAGCAAAAAATAATTTAATATTAAAGAAAAGTTTAATTTATTCTTCAATAATAACATTATTAATAGTTTTATGGATGGGATATACAGGGCTTATTTCTTTTTCTTTAAATTCAAAAGTAATTCCTGATTTAGCTTTTTTTGATTTGATATTATCAAAGAATTTTCTAATAATTATATCAATTTTAGTATTAGCATTGGCTTTAACATTAAGCACAATAGATACTTTAATAAATGCAATATCAAGCATTCTAATTGTAAATGGCAATCAAATTAGTAAATCAATTTTTGGTAATTCTTTAAAAAATAAAACGAATTATATAATTTTACTTATAAGTATTTTAGTTTTTATTTTGGCATCAAAGGGATTTAGTATTTTATATTTATTTTTATTGGCAGATTTATTTTGTTGTGCAGCAGTTGTGACAATCTTTAATGGTTTTTTTAATAAAAAAATTAATTCTCAATTGTCATATTTATCTATTTTAAGTGCTTTAATTTTAGGAATATTATTTTTTCCAAGTATGGATTTTCGATCAAGTATATTAGTAGGAAATTTATTACCAATAGAATTTTTTAGTCCAATTATTACCACTAATTTACTTTTTATCTCTTTTTCAATAGCAATTATTACTCAACTTTTCTTTATAATATTTTATTCTTTACGTAATTCGTTTAAATAGATAATTACAGCCAACCAAATAAACACAAATGCTATTAATTCATCTAATAACAAAGGTTCATTAAAATAAAACAATCCTAAGAAAAATTGTGCAGTTGGTGTTAGAAAAAATATCATGCTTGCTGGACCAATACCTATTAGCTCAAAGCCTTTTGTGTACCAAAAAAGAGGTATCAAAGTCATTAAACCTGCCCAAAATAGATAAAAAGAGAGTAGGGGCTCATTTATAGAAAAAATATTTAAATTATTTTTAATAAGATAAATAAAAAAACCAATAGCGATCGGAGTTAGAAGTAATGTTTCTAAAAGCAAACCTATATCTGATGAAACCTTCACTTTTTTTCTAATTAAACCGTATAAACTAAATGTTAAAGCTACAGTAATTCCAATCCAAGGTATTTCACCAAGTTTTATAAGAAAATAAATTAATGCTAAAATGACTAAAAAGACTGAGATAATTTTATTTCGATTATACTTTTCTTTTAAAAAAATTATTCCAAGAAATACACTTAAGATTGGGAAAATATAATAACCTAAAGCTGAGTCTAATAAGTTATTAGTGCTTACTGCATAAAGCCATGTAAACCAATTAATTGAAACAAGTAAACCTGTTAAAAATAAGATTAAAATATTTACTTTAAATTTAATTATCTTTTTAAATTCGCTCCATTTGGCGTAATAGGATGTAGTAATTATTAATAATAAAGCTGTCCAAATCGTTCTATGAATAGTTAATTCTAAAGGAGATGCATAAGATACAAACTTAAAGTATATAACACCAATTATACCCCACCAAAGAGAAGCACCGACTGTAAAAGAGATTCCTTTTAATAAATTTTTCTTCATTTGACCATTTTTTTGATTGATTTATAAGGTAATTAATTAATAAATAGTACTAAATTAGCTTGTTTAAAAGGAAGAGTGGGTGAGCGGTTTAAACCAGTTGGTTGCTAACTAACCGTACGAGTAACATCGTACCGAGAGTTCGAATCTCTCCTCTTCCGCCAAAAAATTAATTAAAATAACTGTCAATTTTAACTGGCTCTTTACTTAGAATATATTTGTACACATTAATATTCTCTAAAACTCTTTGAACATAATTTCTTGTTTCTTCAAATCTAATCTGCTCAATCCAATTAATATAGGAGAGTTGTCCTTTTGATGGATCTCCATTCACTCTTCTCCAGGTTTTAACTCTATTAGGCCCAGCATTGTATGCAGCTATAGCAAAAGGATAAACACCGTTATAATCTTCAATTAATGAATTAAAATAATAAGAACCTAATTTAATATTATATTCAGGATCTCTAGTTAAACCACTTATGCTATATGGGAGCTTAGCTTGTTTAGCAACGATCTTAGCAGTATATTTCATAAGCTGCATCATTCCTCGTGCGCCAGCCCAGCTGTTAGCACTCTTATCAAATTCACTCTCTTGTCTAATAATAGCTAAAATAACTTCTGATTTAGGCATATTTTTATTATTAATAACTTTTGGCGTCTCGATAATTGGATAATTGTATTTATTATAAAATCTTTTTTCATAGGATGCTTTTTTTGAAATCTGAATAGCAAAATCATATCTTTCTAAACTTGTGGCTAGATCTGCTGCTAAAACCTCACTACCTTTCTCAATGTTTAGATCAGCCAAATGTTTGAAAATATCTTTTCCTAACTGAGTTGCGTTAAGTTCTTTTAATAAAATTAAATGCCTGATTAATTTATTTTTTTTAAATTCCTTCTCATATTCGCTATCGAAATAACTTTGATCTTTAAGTTCAAAATTACCGCCTGGATTAATCTTATTAAATGCAAGTTGACCATAATAAGTCATTGGAAATTTCGCTGCTTCAGAATAAAATTGTTTTGATAATTCTGTCTCTTCAAGTAATTCATATGAAGCTCCTAACCAATAAGCTCCTCTAGCTAAACTAATTGGATACCCAACATTATTGTAAAAATTTTGAAAATGATTAATAGCATATTCAGGTGAGTTTAAAAAAGTTAAAGCTATCCATCCAGATAACCATTCAGCTTCTGCAAAAGAAGGACCAGCAGATAGAGCATGTTCGCTTGAAATTTTATAAGCAGTTTTGTATCTTTTTTTGTAAATCAAACTTCTTACGACACTCTCTCGTTGTTCCCACCATTTATCTGGACGCACCATTTGGCTTTCTGTTTTAAGCGAATTCCTATATAAAATTTCTAAAGATCCATCCAATCTTCCTCTACGGTTTCTCCATCTTAATCTATCGAATTCAAGACCAGGATCCTCTTTAAGATATTGTGGTACTTTACTTATAGCATTATCAACGCCATAAGAGTTACTCATCAAAATCTGACGAGCATTGTAGAGTGCTCTTTGATCAGTTGGCAAGTATTTTAACATTCTCTTAAGATCCCAGTGCTTTCTCTCCCAAGCTAGATAGTCAGCTCTTTTTATATGATCATCAGAGTCAATAAATTTTTTAAATTTAGCTCTGTAATACTTTAAATCATTTTTTCTTATTGAAGCAGTTATCCATCCTTCTTTAACTAATTCACGAACTTTATCAGTTTGGTTTTTTTCGAGATACGCCTCTGCTAATTTTATTTTTCCTAATCCGCCAAGTGGTGGGTATTTTTCAAACCAACTAATTACAGAAGAAGGTGAGTTATTTCTTAAATAAATTTTTTCTTCAGCTAAATATCTTATTCTGTTAATTCTTGGATAATCACCATTTTGTTCAATAAATTTTTTATATTCATTAAAAGAAGCTCCATTTCTAGTTGTTTTAAGATGCATCCAAGTTATAAGATTCTTAAATTCTCTATCTTTAACTCTTGTTGCGCTTTTTAATGCACTATTCCATTTTTTATCCTTGATAAATTGAATTGTTTCTTTAGCTCTATCAAAATCTTTTTGATTTAAAATAGATGATTTTTCAGTTGTTACAGTTTTTGATTTATAAATTGATGGTTTTTTTTGTGGAAATATAAAAGTACTTTTCTTCTTTACTGGTTCAATCTTTTTAGCTTCTTTTTTTTCTTTAATATCTGGTGCTTTTTTTTCTATTATCTCTTTTTTAGCCTCTTCTTTTGGACTTATTAAAGGTTTTTTTTGAGGAAGATTACTTGAAAAATTTTGATCTTCATTCTTAGTAATTTTTTTAAATATTGATGGTTTTTCTTTAGGAAAAAGAAACTGATTTTCTGAATAACTACGACCAATAGATAAAATTAACATTATTATTACTAGACTAATTAATTTATTGGTCATAAGTTAAGACTTATTTATCTTATTTTGATTTATGCTTAAAGGATCAATTGTAGCTCTAATTACCCCATTTGATGGTGACAATCTAAGTGAGGATAATTACGTGGAACTAATAAATTATCATTTAGAAAGTGGTACTAACGGAGTTGTGCCTGGAGGAACTACTGGTGAGTCGCCTACATTATCTCATAATGAACATAAAAAAATAATCGAAATAGCAGTTAAAGAATGCAAAGGAAAGATTCCAGTCATAGCAGGAACAGGTTCTAATTCTACTGACGAAGCAATAGAGTTATCTAAATTTGCAGAAAAAGCAGGATCGGATGCTTTGCTTGTAGTAACGCCGTATTATAACAAACCAACTCAAGAGGGTTTGTATCAACATTACAAAAAAATCAATGACAATGTAGGAGTTCCAATTGTCATTTACAATATACCATCAAGATCTGTTATTGATATGAGTGTAGATACAATGTCCAAACTATATGAATTAAAAAATATTATAGGTGTAAAAGATGCCACTGGAGATTTGAATAGAGTTGATCAACAATTAAAAGCAATGGGCAAAGAATTTGTACAACTGACTGGAAATGATGATAACGCTTTTGAATTTAATAAACGTGGAGGTGTTGGAGCCATAGGAGTAACAGCAAACGTTGCGGCAAAACTTGCTTCGGATTTTCAAAAAGCATGTGCAGAAAATATAAAAAGAGCTGCTGAATTAGATAAAATTCTTCAACCTCTTCATTCTTCGTTATTTATTGAAAGTAATCCTTCACCAGTTAAATATGCTGCATCATTATTAGGCATGTGCAAACCGACTGTAAGATTACCATTAGTTGAAATCAGAGATGAAACGAAAAAAAAAGTTTCAGACGCACTTAAAGTAGCTAAGTTACTTTAATGAAACAAAAATTAGCTCCTGGCCAAAAAATTATTTGTCTGAATAGAAAAGCAAGTTTTAATTATTTTTTTATTGAATTGCTAGAAGCAGGAATAGTTTTAAAAGGTTCTGAAGTAAAATCGTTAAGAGATGGAAAAGGGAGTATAGCAGACTCTTATGCTATAGATAATAATGGTGAATTATATTTAATAAACTCTCATATTCCCTTATATAGGCAGTCTTCTTATAATAATCATAATCCTAAAAGCGATAGAAAATTATTATTGAATAAAAAAGAAATAAACAAACTTATCGGAAGGATTAATCAAGAAGGGTTAACTTTAATACCAACAAAATTATATTTTTTAAAAGGAAAAGTTAAAGTTGAGATAGCTGTAGCGAAAGGGAAAAAATTATATGACAAAAGACAAGTCAAAAAAACAAGAGATTGGAATAGAGAGAAGGCAAGATTATTAAGTAAAAACAATAAATGATACACCTCAATATTGGATCAAATTTAGAATCAAAATATGGCTCAAAATTTGAAAATATATCTATTGCCTTAAAACTTCTTATTGAGTCGAAAATTAAGATTAATAAAATTTCGAATTTTTATGAAACACCATCTTACCCAAATAAAAATTTCCCAAACTTTGTTAATATTGGATTAACAATTGATTTTGTTGATGGTCACCTAGATCTTTTAAAGAAAATAAAACTTATTGAAAAGAAATTAGGTAGAATTAAAACAAAAAAAAACGACCCAAGAATAATAGATATTGATATTATAGATTTTAATAGTTTGATAAAAAAAGATAGTAAATTAATCTTACCTCATCCAAGAAGTCACTTAAGAAATTTTGTTTTATTCCCAATTATGCAAATAGATCCTAATTGGTCTCACCCTATATTAAAGAAAAATGTGAGGTTTTTAATAAATAAACTCAGTCAAAAAATGAGGATTGAGATTACAAGATTGCAGAAAAATGTTAATATACAACTATGATTAATAATAATGAATTAATTGATCAAATAAAATCATATAACAGGTTTTTAAATTCTGATTCCTTAAATAAAGCTTATAATTTTGCTCTCGAAGCTCATCAAAATCAAAAAAGAGATGAAGGAGTTCCATATATAATTCATCCAGTAGCTGTAGCGAAAATTTTAACAGATCTAAAATTAGATAGTGCAACTATAACTACAGGATTATTACATGACACTATAGAGGACACTAATGTTACTTACGAAACTGTTAAAAAAGAATTTGGCGAGGAAGTTGCAAATTTAGTAGAGGGTGTGACGAAAATTTCAGCCTTAGAAGACAAAGCCTCTAGTGACTCAAAAGCTGAAAATTTTAGAAAACTAATTCTAGCAACCTCAAAAGACATTCGAGTCTTATTAGTAAAATTGGCTGACAGATTACACAATATGAGAACTATTCAGTTTGTGAAGGATAAAGATAAAATAGTAAGGAAAGCCAAAGAAACTATGGAAATATACGCACCTTTAGCAGATAGAATGGGAATGAATCGAATAAGAGATGAACTAGAAGATTTATCTTTTTCTGTTTTAAATAAACCTGCAAGAGATTTAATTTTAGAGAGATTAAATTTTATCAAAAATAATACTGATGATACCTTTAAAGCAATATCTCATGAGCTGATTGAGATATTAAAAAATAATGGAATCACAGCTACCATCACAGGAAGGGAAAAAACTCCGTTCTCAATTTGGCGCAAAATTCAAAATAAGAAAATTTCCTTAGAGCAACTCACTGATATAATTGGTTTTAGAGTAATTGTCAGCAACATTGAAGATTGCTATAAAACTTTAGGTATTTTTCATAGCCGGTTTCCAACAATACCTGGAAAATTTAAAGATTACATTTCAACTCCAAAAATTAACAAATATAAATCAATACACACAGCAGTAATTGGGCCTAAAAAAAATAGAATTGAAATACAGATTAGAACTCATGAAATGCATGAATTTGCCCAAAGAGGTATAGCGTCTCATTGGAAATATAAATCTTCTGAAAAATTTTCAGAATTATCATGGAAAGAATATGATTGGTTGAGAGATTTAGTAGAAATAATTGAAGCTGGCACTAGCCCAGAACATTACTATGAATTTACTAAATTACAGATGTTCCAAGAGAATGTTTTTTGTTTTACTCCTAAAGGTGCGGTAATAAAATTACCAAAGAAGGCAACACCAATTGATTTTGCTTATGCCGTACATACAAAAATAGGAAACAGTGCAATAGGTTGCACAGTGAATGGAAGTCATGCTACTCTTCAAACAATATTAAAAAACGGAGATCTAGTAAATATTGAAACATCTAAGAATGCATCTCCCTCTTTACATTGGCTTTCATCATCAGCTACAGGTAAAGCTCGTTCTGCTATACGTAGATATTGGCAAGACAAATCAACAGAAAATTTAAAAACTGCGGAAAAAAACTATTCTAGCACCATTGAAGTTGATTTACCTCATAAGCCAGGAGTCTTGGGTCACATCACCTCTTTAATAGGTCTTAATAAAGGAAATATTGTAAATTTAGAAATTACTAAAAGAAAAAAGGAGCATTTGACTTTCTCTATCGATCTACAAATTAAAGATTTGAAAAATTTTACAAACTTGATAAGTCAAATAAAGCAAAGTAACTTAAGGTTTAAAATAATACGGCACAAACAGAAAAAAAATGCTTTCATTAAAAGAATCTTTGAAAATTTTAAAAGAAACTAACGCTTTAATTGAAGGTCACTTTATACTTTCTTCAGGTTTGCATAGCTCAAAGTATATTCAATGTGCGCAATTAATGAGCAAACCTAGTCATGCAGTAAAAATTTGCAACTCTCTAGCGAGCAAAATCAAAAATGAATTGAATGATTTTGATTTAATATTATCTCCTGCAATGGGTGGAATTATCGTTGGTTATGAATTAGGAAAAATTTTAAATAAACAGACTATATTTTCTGAGAGAGTAGAAGGTGAATTTAAACTAAGAAGAGATTTTAGAATAAAAAAAGGTGACAAAGTTTTAATTGTAGAAGATGTTATTACTACAGGTAAGTCCAGTATAGAATGTTCAAAATTAGTAACTTCAAATAATGCCGATATAGTCGGATATGGGTGTATCATAGATAGATCAAATGGCAAATCTGAAATTGAAGGAAAAATTATTTCTCAAGTAGAATTAAATATCCCAACCTATAGCAAAGATAATTTACCAAAAGAATTACTATCGATAGAAGCGGTTAAACCTGGAAGCAGAAACCTTTAATGAAAAGAATTAGGCTGGGTGTAAATATAGATCATGTTGCAACTGTTAGAAACGCTAGAGGAGAAACTTATCCAAGTCCTTTAAGGGCAGCAATATTAGCTGAGAAGAATGGTGCAGACTCAGTAACTATACATTTAAGAGAAGATAGAAGACATATTAATGAATTTGATTTAAAAAAAATTATTAAGAAATTAAAGATTCCCCTTAATCTTGAAATAGCAGCTACACAGGAAATGTTGAAAATTGCTTCAAGGAGCAAACCTCCGTTCATTTGTATAGTGCCAGAAAAAAGAAAAGAAATTACAACCGAGGGAGGACTCAATTTAGATTATAATACAAATTTTTTAAAGAAATTAATTAAAAAATTAAAAAAAAACAAATCGCGTATAAGTTTATTTATAGAACCAAGTTTAAAAGACATAGAAAAAGCAAAAAAGCTTGATGTAGATTGTGTAGAAATACACACTGGAAAGCTTTGTAATTTAATTAATAAGAAGAAGAATTATAAAAACGAGCTAAATAAAATTCAAAAAGTTGTTCATAAAGGAAATTATTTTGGTTTAGAAGTTCACGCAGGTCACGGATTGACATACTCTTCGGCCAAAATATTATCTAAGATTAAAGGTATTCAAGAGTTTAATATAGGTCATTTTTTAGTCGGCGAGTCAATATTTGATGGAATGCCTTTAACTATTAAAAAATTTAAGAAAATTTTAAAATCATGAATATTTTTGGAATTGGTACCGACATAGTAAGCATTGAAAGAATTAAAAAATCTTTGAAAAATAAAAATTTTATTAGTCGTATTTATAATGAAAAGGAAATTCTTAAATGTAAAAAAATCAAAAATAGTATTAATTGTTATGCAAAAAGATTTTCAGCAAAAGAAGCGTTTTCAAAAGCTCTAGGTACAGGAATATCTAATGGTATTAATTTTAATGAGATTGTTATTTTAAATAAAAAATCGGGTAAACCTTACATCAGCATAATTGGAATAACTAAAAAAATTCTAATGAAAAAATTTAAAAAAAAAAAATATAAGATTTATCTTTCTCTTTCTGATGAAGATAAATATGCAGTTGCCTTTGTTACAATATCATTATGAATACAAAAAAAATTATTCAATCAATTTATGAAAATGTAAAAACATTAATTGGAGCTCTAATAATAGCAATATTGATCAGATCACTTCTGTTTCAACCTTTTTATATACCTTCATCATCTATGGAACCAACCTTATTAGTAGGAGATCGTATATTTGTTTCAAAATATACTTATGGTTATAGTAAACACTCATTTCCATTTAGCCCGAATATTACTAATAAACGTTTTTACTCAAAAAAACCTAAAAGAGGTGATTTAGTAGTTTTTAAAACGCCTGCAGACAATAGAACAGACTATATTAAAAGATTAATTGGGTTACCTGGCGATAAAATTCAATTTATTGAAGGGGAAATATTTATCAATAATAAAAAAATTTTGCGAAAGCAAATTGAAAATAAAATAATTATAAGATGTGGAAATTTTTTTTTAGAAACTAATACTTATATAGAAACTTTACCTAATGGATTCAAACATTTAGCTGTTTATAAAAAAAAAGGTTCGTTACAAAATTCTAAAATTTTTAAGGTTCCTGAAAATCACTATTTCTTACTTGGTGATAATCGAGATTGTTCAAAAGATAGTAGATATCTTGACAGCGTCGGATATGTTAATAATTTGAATTTAGTAGGTGAGGCTAAATTAATATTCTTTTCTAATGATACAAATAAAAGTAGTTTGTTAAAATTTTGGAATATAAATAAATCATTTAGAATCGAAAGATTGTTTAAAGGTTTGTAATGGATAAAAAAATTAAAGAGCTAGAAAAAATTATAAAATATAATTTTAAAAAAACTTCTTTATTAGAAAAAGCATTGACTCATAAAAGTTTAGATAATAACACAAATAATGAAAAGTTAGAGTTTTTAGGTGATAGAGTTTTAGGTCTTATTATATCTGAAAAGCTCTTAAATAAATTTCCTGATGAGAAAGAGGGAATTATTGATAAAAAATTTGCTAATTTGGTAAATAAAAAAACATGTTTACTTATTGCTAAAAAAATAAATCTAAAAAAATTTATTTTATTAGGTGCTTCACACAAAAAACTTGAGAGATCAGCTGATAAAATAAGCAGTGATTGTTTAGAAGCAATCGTTGGTGCAATTTATTTAGATGGAGGTCTAAAATGTGTTGAGAAATTTATTTTAAATTTTTGGGAGGAATTCTTAATTAAATCCACTGTAACTTTAATTGACCCAAAAACTAAACTTCAGGAGTTTAGTTTAAAAAAATTTAAAGAATTACCAAAATATATCTTTTTTAAAAAAACTGGTCCACAACATAGACCGTTGTTTAAAACAGAAGTACAAATTCCTAATTCAAAAAAAATTGTTGGCATAGGTTCATCAAAGAAAAATGCACAACAAAACGCTGCTGCTAAACTTTTAAAAATTTTAAATATATGATCTGGGAAGACGAGTGTTATTTATTATCTAAAAGAAAATTTAGAGAAAATGCTAATATAATAAATATTTTTACTCAAAAAAAAGGAAAACTAGATGGCATAGTTTATGGTGGTACTTCAAGGAAGATAAGAAATTACTTACAGATTTGTAATAAATTATTTGTATCTCATACTTCAAAAAGTGATAATAGAATAGGATATTTTAAAACAGAGCTTATTAAACCTGTTTCACCTTTATATTTTAATGATAAAGAAAGAACTTCTGCGTTGATTTCTATTTGTTCATTATTAAATGTCTTATTACCTGACTCTCAACCCAATAAAAAGATTTATGATACATTTGAAAAATTAATTAACTCTATAAATCTTGATAATTGGATTTTTTTATACATATTTTTTGAGATTAATCTTATTAAAGATTTAGGCTATGACACTAATCTAATCGAACATTCAAAAAAGATTAGTAGTGAAAAAGATTTTCTTAAAATTAAAATAGATGGATACATTTACGAAATCCCAAATTATCTGATACAAAAGAAAATACCTACAGATTTTAAAAATTTACTTATTCGGAAATCACTTTATTTTACCAGGCAGGTAATGCTAAATAAATTTTTTATACCAAATAATTTGATATTTCCTAAATCTCGCGTAATACTTGAAAATTATTTTAATTAAGATTTTATTTTTTTTGAAATTTCTAGAGCAAAATAAGAAACAATCGCTGAAGCACCAGCTCTTTTAAAAGACATTAGACTTTCAATTATTGCATCCTCATTAATCAATTTGTTATTAATTCCATTTTTAATTAAGCTATATTCACCAGAAACTTGATATGCTAAAACTGGTATTTTAAAATTTTCTTTAATTCTTTGAATGATGTCTAAATAGGGTAAACCAGGCTTAACCATAACCATATCAGCGCCTTCTTTAATATCTAAAGCAACTTCTCTTAATGACTCATTTTTATTTGAGAAATCCATTTGATAATTTTTTTTATCACTTTTTAAAGATTTTTTTGACCCAACAGCATCTCTAAATGGTCCATAGAAATTAGAAGCATATTTAACAGCATAAGAAAGAATTTGAACATCATGAAATTTATTTTTATCTAAAGATTTTCTGATTTTTCCTATTCGTCCGTCCATCATGTCCGATGGTGCTATTACATCACAACCCATTTGTGCTTGTAGTAGAGATTGTTTAATTAAAATATCAATAGTTTCATCGTTAGCTACATAATTTTTTTTGAGTAACCCATCATGCCCATGAGTAGTATAAGGATCTAATGCTACATCCGACATTATTCCAATATTATTTTTAAATCTTTTTTTTATAAATCTTATAGCTCTACAAACTAAATTATTTTCATTTAATGCTTCTAGTCCAAACTTGTCTTTCTTACTATTAGGTGTTGATGGAAATAGTGCAACCATTGGTATTTTGTGTTTGATAACGTTATTTATAATTATCCCTAGACGATCAATAGAATATCTATGAACACCTGGCATTGATTTTATGGGTTGTTTTTTATTTTTTCCGTCTATGAGAAAGATCGGATATATTAAATCATTACAAGATAAGTTGTTTTCTTGAACCAGTCTCCTAGACCAGTTGTATTTTCTTGTTCTACGAAGTCTTAAACTAGGATATTTTCCGGTAATCATGCTTTATTTAATGTATTATGCGACAAATGTATTATACAAATATATATTACAACGGTATAAATAACAATATTAGATGACAACTGACACAAGAAACATAGTGAATCTAGATTTAAAAAAAGATCAACAAATTTTAAATTTTTCTGACTTTCAAAAGCAAAGTATAAAATTTGATATTACTAAACTTCAAGAAGCTTACAAACAAATTGTACAAACAAAAAAATTTGATGATGGAGGTGGAATTTCACATTTTGGTGCTATTTGTTTGACGAGAATACCTGGAGATCCAGAGTCGGTTAAAGGTCACAAAGCAAGAGGAGTATATTGGACTAAGCCTGACAAATCAGGAAAAGAAGTCGTGAGAGATATTAGTATAGATGAGTCTGCCTATTCAGAATTTATACCTGACTATGAAAATACATATTTCAAAGAGGTATTTGATGTTTTGTCATCTAAGTATAAGTTAGGTAGAGTAAGAATTTTATTAAAAGAACCTAGATCAACATTAAGTTGGCATAGAGATCCTGAACCAAGATTACATATACCTATAATCACAAATCCAGGCTGTTTAATGGTCATAGATAATGTTGCCAAGCATATGCCAGCCGATGGATCTGTTTGGATAACAAATAATACTAAGTATCATAACGCATTTAATGGAGGTGAAGAGAATAGAATTCATCTTGTTGCTTGTGTATTGGATTATAAATTTAATTAAATTGAGTTTTTTATTTAAAAAAGTTTGTATTGCTTCAGACCATGCTGGCTACAATTTAAAAGAAATAATTAAAGATTATCTTGTTAATAAACACTTATCAATTTTTGATTTAGGGCCATACAATAATAAATCAGTAGATTATCCTGACTATGCTAAGAAACTAGCTAAACGAGTCAAAGCTAAAAAAAGCGATATAGGGATCCTAGTGTGCGGATCTGGTACAGGGATGGCGATAAGTGCTAATAAAATCAAAGATATAAGAGCAGCTGTTTGCTATAATTCAAAGTCTACTAGATTGTCTAGACAACACAATAATGCTAATATAATTGCTTTAGGTGCAAGATTAACAAAAAAAAGTTTATCGTTGAAATTAGTAGATTTATTTTTAAAAACTAAATTTGAAGGCGGTAGACACTTAAGAAGAGTTAAAAAAATATAATGTCGGTAATTAAATTAGATAAATATTTAAACAGCTTCTTCAAGTTGAAATTGCAAGATGCAGATAAAGAACTTTATAATTCTATTAGAGATGAGTTCACAAGACAGCAAAACCATATTGAATTAATTGCATCAGAAAATATTGTATCTAAGGCAGTTTTAGAGGCGCAAGGTTCAGTTTTAACAAATAAGTATGCTGAGGGTTACCCTTCAAAAAGATATTATGGCGGATGTGAACACGTAGATGTTTCTGAAAATTTAGCTATCGATCGAGCAAAAAAACTTTTTGATTGTAAATTTGCAAATGTACAACCTCATTCTGGTGCTCAAGCTAATGGTGCTGTTTATTTGGCTCTTTTAAAACCAGGTGATACTACTTTAGCGATGAGTTTAAATTCTGGTGGACACTTGACTCATGGGGCAAAACCAGCTCAATCTGGTAAATGGTTTAATGCGCTTCATTATGAAGTGGATAAGAAAACAGGATTAATTGATTATAATGCCGTTGAAAAACTTGCAATAGAAAATCAACCTAAACTTATTATTGCAGGAGGTAGTGCTTACTCGAGAATAATTGATTTTAAAAAATTTAGGGAGATATGTGATAAAGTTGGAGCATATCTTTTAGTTGATATGGCGCATTTATCTGGGTTAGTAGCTGGAGGAGCTTATCCCAACCCTACTAAATATGCTGATGTTGTGACTTCTACAACTCATAAAGTTTTAAGAGGACCAAGAGGTGGAATTATTTTAACTAATAATGAAGAGTTATCTAAAAAATTTAATAGTGCAATTTTCCCTGGCTTACAGGGTGGGCCATTAATGCATGTGATTGCAGCGAAAGCAGTTTGTTTCAGAGAGGCTTTGTCGGATGAATTTAAATTATATACAAAAAATGTAATTAGAAACGCAAAAGTTTTATCAGAAAGGTTATCTGAAAAGGGCTTTAAAATTTTTTCTGGCGGTACAGATACACATCTAATGCTCCTTGACCTAAGATCATTTAAAGTTACTGGTAAGGACGCACAAGCTTCATTAGGTAGAGCCAATATAACATGCAACAAAAACGGAATTCCATTTGATACAGAAAGTCCATTTATTACTTCTGGAATAAGATTAGGTACACCAGCCTGTACCACAAGAGGTTTTAAAGAAGATGAATTTAAGTTAGTTGCAGATTTAATTTATAAAGTAGTTAAAGGTTTAAGTGAGAATAAAACCGATAATTCAAAAATAGAAAATGAGGTTAAAAAAGAGATCATTGACCTTTGTGCAGCTTTCCCTATATATGGAAATTAATTAATTTATGCTTTGTCCTTTTTGTAGAGAAAAAGATACATCTGTTGTTGACTCTAGACCAACAGAAGACGGAACTGCTATTAGAAGACGAAGATTGTGCGGATGTGATAGAAAAGAGAGATTTACTACTTTTGAACGTGTCCAATTTCAAGAATTAACAGTAATTAAGGGTAATGGAAAAAGAGAACCATTCGATAGAGATAAAATATCTAAATCAATAAGAATAGCTACTAGAAAAAGACCAATTGACTCCGAAACCATTGAAAAATTTATATCAAAAATAGTAAGAAACTTAGAGGGTTTAGGAGAAAGTGAAATTCCTACTCCAACAATTGGAAAATTTATCATGGATGGTTTGTCATCATTAGATAAGGTTGCATATGTTCGTTTTGCTTCTGTTTACAAAAATTTTAAAGAAGCAAAGGATTTTGAACAATTTGTAGGCAGTTTAGATGACAAAAAATCATAACTATTATTTAGACCTAGCTTTTCATTTAGCGGAGAGAAACCTGGGTAAAACAAAATTAAATCCTTCCGTAGGAACAATAGTAGTTAAAAATGATGCAATTATATCATCCGCTGTTACTTCCTATAAAGGAAGACCACACTCAGAATTCAACGCATTAAATAATTTAAAAGACTGCGCAGGAGCGTCTTTGTATACAACTCTAGAACCTTGCACGCATTATGGTAAAACTCCACCATGCATAAATATTATTAAAAAGAAAAAAATAAAAAATGTTTTTTATGCATTTGAGGATCCAGATATTAGAACTTTTAAAAAAGCAAAAAAATTTTTGACAAAAAATGGTATAAAAACCAAGTTAATTCACACAAAAAAATATAAAAAGTTTTACCGAAGTTATTTTATTAATAAAAAATTATCTATTCCATTTGTAACTGCTAAAATCGCTGTATCCAGAGATTATTTAACTATTAATAAAAAAGATAAATGGATAACAAATGAAAGATCAAGAAATATAGTTCATTTATTGAGAAATAGACATGACTGTATTTTATCAACTTCAAAATCAATTAATCATGATGACTCTCTACTAAATTGTAGAATAAATGGATTAAATAATAATAGTCC
>CACIWX010000003.1 GCA_902590465.1 uncultured Pelagibacteraceae bacterium | reverse complement strand
ATAATTAGTGATGATAAAGTAAATAAAGCAAAACAAAAATTTTCTAACGAGTTCAAACACATTTGTTTAGGTATATCTGCTAGTGGCCCTACTAAAAGATGGGACATCAAAAACTTTATAAAGCTTTGTATTAATATTAACGCGAGAACACCTTCAAAATTTTATTTAGCAGCAGGCAATAATGATAAGGACTTAATTGATCAATTCCTTAACTCAGAGCTATCAAATAACTGTACTTCATTTAAAGACTTAAAAATAAATGAAACATTGCCAATTATTAAAAATTGTAACCTTTATATTGGTAATGATACTGGTTGGTTACATATATCATCAGCCTTAGGTATAAGATGTTTAGCTCTATTTATGGATAGCCCAGTTCAAGCTTATGGCAAATACTCAAAAAATATTGAAGTAATTGTGCCAGAAGGTGAGACAGAGGAAACCACAACTCACGATACGTTAGGAGCAGATAAAATTTCTTTTGAAAAAGTTTTTAATAACTCGATTAAACTTTTAAATTAACTAAAATCAGTTTTGATTATTTTCTCTTTCGCCTCATTAACAAGTTGACTTAGTCTCTCAGTTTTGACGTCTCTATTCATATCTGGGTGAATTTTTTTTTGGAGCTGGTTTGCAGCTTTTAGCACGTCTTCTTTGGTACAGCCTCTTTTTAAACCAAGCAACTTATAAGCTTCATCGTTTGTTACGCTTGATGATCCTTGAGTTTGACCGAATTGTCCCTGAGAAAATCTACCAGAATTTTTCAAAAATTGAATTAATCTCCAAAGTTGAAACATTTGTAAAGCTGTAAAACCTTTTATTTTTAATCCACTTAAAATTACAAATAGAAATGGAAGTGAAAAGATATATTTTCCCCCAATAGCTAAAAGCATAGCTAAGATTAGTGAAAAATAAACTGCAATTTTTTTAATCGTGGTAGCTATCTTTTTTGAACTAGTTCTAGCAAACCAATTCAAAAATAAATAAACAATGACAAAGATGATAATTCCTATTAGAAACAAATTCATATAATTTTCAAATATGAGTATACCAAAACTTAAAAAAATTGAGAGTGAGAAAAAGTATCACGACCTAACCTTATCTGATGAATATGCTTGGGTTGATCAGCCTAATATCCTAGAGGTCTTGAAAGATGCTAACAAGCTTGACCCGGAAGTTAAAAACTACATTAGTGCTAATAATAAAATTACTGAAGACTACTTTAAAGATGTTGAAGATTTACAAAAAAACTTATTCCAAGAGATTAAGTCTAAAATTAAACTAAATGACACTTCTTTAAAATTTAAAGATAAAAAATATTATTATTGGGCCAAGACAGAAGCTAAAGGAAATTACGGAAAAAGAATTAGACAATTAATTGACAATTCAAAACCTGAAGAAATTTATTTTGATGGTGACCTTGAAAAGAAAAATTATGGATCTGAATATTTTGGCATTGGTTCAGTAAGCACCTCACATTGTGATAATTACATGGCCTATTCTTTAGACTTAAAAGGATCAGAATACTATACGATTTATTTACGAGATTTAAGAACTGGAAAAAACGAAAATGATATTATCGAAAATACAAGTGGAGGAATAACTTGGTCTTTAGATAGCAAAAGTTTTTTTTATTCAAAATTAGATAAATTTCATAGGCCAAGACAAATTTTTAAACATATTCTTGGCACACAAATAAAAGAAGATAAACTTATATTTGAAGAAAAAGATGAGACCTTTACTTGTGGAATAAGTCTCTCATCCGATGAAAAGTTTTTTATAATCTCAACTTCAGACCATATTACAACTGAAGAATACTACTTTTCATCTAACGCTATAAATATAAAACCAACCTTATTTAAAAAGAGAAAAAAAGACGTTAGATATTCACTCGACTCTTGGAAAGGGCATTTTTATGTACATACAAATGAAGATGCTAGGGATTACAAAATACTGAGATGCAAAACTGACCAAATTGATAAACTTGAGACTTTTATACCTGCCAAAAAAGAAACAGTGATCGGAGGTTTAGATTTTCTAGACGATTACATTTTACGAGCTGAGAAATCTGATGCTATCTCTAAATTATATGTAAGAAACATAAAAACTAATAAGGAAGAAGAAATAAAAATCTCCGACGAAGCGATTGGTGTTCCCGGAGCTTCTTTGATGCAAAAAGATACCAATACTACAAAAATTAGAGTTAGTTGGGAAAGTATGGCTACGCCTGGTAAGATTTATGAATACGATATTGTTTCAAAAGAAAAAAAATTAGTAAAAGAGACTGAAATCCCTTCAGGACATGATCCTAAAAAATATGTTGTTGAAAGAATTAAAGCAAAGTCTCATGACGGACGAATGATTCCTATAAGTTTGGTCAGGTTAAAAAATGCTAAGCAGGACGGAAAGTCAAGAGTACTGCTTTATGCATATGGCGCCTACAAACATAGCATCTCTCCATCTTTTAGTGCTTCAAGATTTTGTCTTGTTGATAGAGGAATTACTTTTGCCATAGCGCATATAAGAGGTGGCGGAGATCTTGGTGATGTTTGGCATGAAGAAGGAAAAAAGAAATTAAAAAAAAATACTTTTTTAGACTACATCGCTTGTGCAAATCATTTAATAGAACAACGTTATACATATAAAGGTGGACTTTGTTTTTATGGTGGAAGTGCTGGAGGACTCACAGGCGGTGCAGTAGCCAACATGGCACCTGATTTATTTTTTTCAATGCTTCTTCTTGTGCCTTTCGTTGATACTATGACAACAATGTTAAATGATAAATTACCCTTAACACCAGCTGAATGGGAGCTGTGGGGAAATCCCATTAAGAGCAAAGAATATTTTGAATATATTCTTTCTTATGCTCCCTACAATAATCTTGAAAAAAAAGATTATCCTTCAATGTTAATTACAACATCTTTATTCGATAACCGTGTTCTTTATTCTGAGCCTGTAAAATATATTGCAAAACTTAGAGATGTTAAAACTGATAATAATACTCAGTTACTAAAATGTAAAATGGAAGCTGCAGGTCATGGTGGCATGAGTGGAAGAGATAATGCAATCACAGAATTAGCCGAAGAGTATTCTTTTATTTTAAAATCTGCAAAAATTTTAAAATAAAGACCTTGAAAATTTAAAATAAATTACCATATCTAAATTATTGGTTGCCAACTGGGACCAATAATTAACCTTGCTAACAAAGGAGGATATATGACGAGTAAGGATCTATCGATCTTTAATTCACTTAGACCTTTAAGTATTGGTTTCGATGATATGTTTGATCAATTTGAATCAATGCTTGGTAATGGCAGTCTTGCTGTTCAAAGCAACTATCCGCCATACAACATCCGAAAAGCAGGCAAAGATAAGTATGCTATTGAAGTAGCAGTTGCTGGCTTTAATAAAGACGATGTTGAAGTTGAATATGAAGATAATCTTTTAACGGTGAAAACAAAAGAAGTTAAAAGATCAGAAGAAAAAGATGGTGATGAAGTTATTCATCGAGGAATTTCGCAGAGATCTTTTGCAAGATCATTTACAATTGCAGATGATGTAAAAGTAAATGGTGCTGAATTAAAAGATGGTTTGCTTACTATTTCTTGTGAAAAAATCATACCTGAAATAAAGAAAAAAAGACTTATTGAAATAAAATAAGCTTGCCTTACTTGCGGAGTTTATACTCCGCGAGTAACTTAAAAACAGTTTTTACTGCTAAAACCAACTACAATATTTTTAGGATTTACCTCAAATTTACGTTCACACTTAATTTTATATTTTTCAGTAAAATAAACGTAATTTCTATTTCTGGTTTTTAAAAATTCCACTTTGTCAGGCTGACCATAAAAACTTTTAAGATCCTCTTCAGTTTTATTTAACCATTTACTTAATTCCTTTTTTTCTAACTCCGTTGTTTGATCGATTTTGTCAGTAACTGTTTGACAAGCTGCAAGAGTAATTAAAATAATTAGTGATAAAATATAAATTTTAACTTTTTTTAACATTAGAAGATTCTATACCTAAAACTTATAAACAGAAATATTGAGTGTAGGTTGTATAATTGTTAAATGACCCAAATTAATCAAGATTTTGAAATAGATATAGAGTATTTAACATCAACAGGAGGTTTTTAGATGTTGAATAAATATTTTGAATATAGAAAACACAAAACAAATTTTAGAACTGAAGTAATAGCCGGTGTAACAACTTTTCTTACAATGGCATACATAATGTTCTTAAATCCTTTTATTCTCTCTGGTGAATTCGCTGGAACAGAAAAAGGTTTTTTTGACTTTGGAGCGGTATTCACTGCAACAATTTTAGCGACCGCCGTAGCTTGTTTTATCATGGCATTTCATGGAAAAACTTGGCCGGTAGGATTAGCACCAGGAATGGGTATCAACGCATTTGTTGCTTATGGTGTTGTTGCTGGACAAGGTTATACGCCTCAAGCTGCATTAGGTGCTGTTCTTGTGGCTGGTGTAATCTTCTTAGCAATTTCTTTAACACCATTAAGAGCGTGGTTAATTAACTCGATTCCAAAAAGTTTAAAGCTTGGTATTGGTGCTGGTATCGGATTATTCTTAGCAATTATCGGTTTGGAGATAATGGGAGTAGTTGGTGATCATCCTGTAACGTTGGTTACTTTGGGTGATATTAAAAATCCTTTAGTGCTTCTAGCATGTGCAACTTTCGTGTTCATGATTGTTTTAGAAAAAATGAAAGTTAGAGGTAATATCATCATTGGTATTTTACTCTTCAGTATCATTGCGTGGGTATCTGGATTAGCTAAATTTAATGGAGTTGTGGGATCAATTCCTCCAATGACATATCTATTTGAGTTTGATCTTAGAGCTGCATTCTCTGCAGGTATGGCTTCAATTATTTTTACTTTATTATTCATCGACTTTTTTGATACAGCAGGAACATTAACTTCAGTGGCTAATGTTGCAGGAAAAGTAGATAGAAAAGGTAAAGTCCAGGATATTGATAAAGCGATGTTAGCTGACAGCGTTGGAACAGTTGCTGGGTCTATGATGGGTACAACGACTGTTACAAGTTATGTAGAGTCTGGCTCTGGAGTAAAAGCAGGCGGAAGAACTGGAATGACTTCTTTAGTCATTGGTGTTTTATTCTTAGCTTGTTTATTCTTTGCGCCTTTAGCAACTAGCTTGCCGAAAGAAATAGATGGAGCAGCTTTACTTTATGTTGCAATTTTATTCGTAAGAAATATTACCGATATAGATTGGAACGATATAGCTGAGTCTGGTCCAGCTGTGCTTGCTATGATAGTTATGCCGCTTACTTATAGTATTAGTAACGGTATCGCTTTAGCATTCATTGCTTACGCACTAATAAGAATTTTTACTGGTAAATTTGGTAAGACTTCACCTGCAATTTGGGTAATTGCAGCAGCTAGTGTATTAAGTTTTTACGTAGCTTAGAAATTTTAGGGCCGGTTTACGCTGGCCCTTTAACTTCCTTGATGTTTTTTAATTAAATCCTCTACTCTTACTTCCTCATAATGTTCAAAAGGTTGAACAATCCAGGGATTACTATTTAATTTCTGAGCACAATAATCAGGCTCAAATGTTGAGTCTTTCTTTTTCCAAAGAACAGCAGTCTTTATTGATTTTATTTTTCCTTGTAAGGGTGGGTATTTTTTAAGCCAATCAATACTTTTATTTAAAGTAACTCCTGTGTCAGATAAATCATCACACAATAGAATATTTCCTTTCATTTCTTGGACTGTCGAACTCATTTCTCTAGAGAAAACTAACTCACCTTGTTGATCTTCGATTCCTTCTCCCGAATAAGATTCTACAGCTAAATAAGCACATTTAAGTTTAAATACTCTGCTTAGCACATCTATTATAGGAGCTCCCCCTCTCATAATACCGATTAACATGTCAGGTTTAAATCCACTTTGATGAATTTGTATTGCGAGTTTTTCTACAATTAGATTATACTCTTTCCAATTAATGATAAGTTTATCTGCCATGAAAAAAATTAGTTTATTTTAAAGGAGTTGTAAATGAAAGGTTATGTTGTTTGTGTTTATAAAAAGATATCTGATGATGAAAAGCTTAAAGAATACGCTGTAAAAGCTAGAGCAGCAGTTGAAAATTTTAAAGGAAAATTTTTAATTAGAGGGGGAAAAGCATCATCCAAAGAAGGTGAAAAGTCACCAAGAACAGTTGTTATTGAATTTCCATCTTATAATGAAGCAATTGCATTTTATCAATCAAAAGAATATCAAGATGCTCATTTGATACTTAAAGATCACGCTGAACGACAATTCCAAATAGTTGAAGGTGCTTAGTATTGTATCGGTTCATCATCAATTGATCTCCATAGATACCAAGTTGCTACTGAACAATAGGGTGTAAATTTTTTATAAAGCTTATTAAGAAATATCTTTGGAGGAAAGTATTTCTTATTATAATTATTTGAAATAGCTCTTAGTAATCCTATATCTTGTAGAGGCCAAATATTTGATCGATTAAATGTAAAAAGTAATATCATTTCTGCTGACCACCTTCCTATTTGTCTTAGATCAGATAAATATTCTATAGCCTCTTCATCAGTCATTTTTTTTATTAAGCTGGGCTTAAAAGTTTTATTTAAAGTTCTTTTAGCTAAATCTTTTATACCTTTAACCTTTTGTTTACTAAGGCCACAACTTTTTAAATTACTAAATGATAATTTGCTCACAGTTCTTGCATTTATTTTGTTTTTACATTTCTTTTTAAATCTTAAAAAAACTGAGTTTGCAGCCGCAACACTAATTTGTTGGCCAATAATACTTTTACATAATGAGAAAAAAACATCATTGCGTGTTACGAGACTTCCATCTTTATAATCATTAATTAGCTTTTTCATCACTTTATCTTTCTTTGACAAAATTTTTTTGGCTCTTGACCAATATTTAGGTGGCTTGCTCATGTTCTGGGTGTAACGATTTGTTTCTTTAATTTATTCTCTCTCATAAAAATTATTAAAGAACTAGCGATGACTAAAGATGCCCCAAGCAATGTTAAAATTTTTGGTACTTCACTCCAGATAAAATATCCAAAAATAATTGCAAAAACTAAACTTAAATATTTAATCGGGGTTACAAGTGATGCTTCTGCTAATCTGTAGCTTTGAGTCAGTAATAAATTGGCTACACTTCCACATAAACCAAGGACAAAAAATAAAACAAAATCTATGAAAGTTGGCATTATCCAATCAGTAAAGAAAATTGTTCCTAAACCCAAAAGAGTGCAAAGTAATGTAAAATAAAATGCGATTGTATAATTGGCTTCTGTTTTAGATAAAGATCTAACGCTAATAGCTACACAGGCAAAAAATATACAAAATACAATTGGTGTAATGTAATAATAATTAACGTCTATAAATGCTGGCTGAACAATTAATAGCATTCCTAGGAAACCTATAAATACAGCTGACCATCTTTTTATTCCAACTTTTTCAGATAAAAAAAAGATTGATGCGATTGTAACGAATATTGGTCCACCGAATGTTAATGAAACTACATCAGCTAATGGCAATTCTCTTAGTCCTAAAAATAATGCAATTATTGCGAGGGCCCCGCTTATGGCTCTAAAAGCATGAAGACCAGGGCGTGAAGTTTTGTAAAAAGAAAATATTTTATCTTTTGGTATGATAAAAAATATTGGAATAAATCCTATAAAAAATCTTAAAAAAAGAACTTGGCCTACTGGATAATAGTCCAACCATTTTACACAGATATCCATAATGGAGAAGCAGATTACACTTCCTACCATGTACAATACGCCTATTTGATTTTGTGTTAACAATTTACTATCCTTTCACCCTCAAAATATATTAAATAACTTATGCAGAAATGTACACTCGCACTTGGATGTTTTTGGAAACCTGAGGAAAACTTTAAAAGTAAACCAGGCATATTAAAAACCGAAGTAGGTTACGCAGGAGGAAATAGTGCTAAAACAACCTACGAAGAAGTATGCACAGGAAACACTGGGCATGCTGAAGTTGTAAGGCTTACCTTTGATGAAAATAAAATTTCATTTAAAAAGATATTAGATTTATTTTTCAAAATGCATGATCCAACACAAAAAGATATGCAATTTCCAGATGTTGGAACTCAATATAGAAGTGAGATTTTTTATGAAGATGAAAAGCAGAAACAAGACGCTTTGGAAGTTTTAAAAGAATTTAACGAAAAATTAGATGGTAAAATTCAGACAAATATCTCAAAAATTAAAAACTACAATAAAGCTGAAGAATATCATCAAAAATATATTGAAAAAAACAGGTAATGAGTCAAAATGAATCAATTAGTAACTACAGACTGGTTAGATAAGAATATTGAAAAAGCAAAAATTTTAGATGCTAGCTGGCATCTTCCGAATGCTAATAGAAATTCATTTGAAGAGTACAAAACAGAACATATCATTAACTCTATATTCTTTGATATAGATAAAAATTCAAATCAAAAAACTACTCTTCCACATATGCTTCCGTCTAAAGAAGATTGGGAAATGATTGTATCTAGTTTAGGAATATCTAATTCAGATCACATAATCGTCTATGACAACTCAGATGTTTTTAGCTCTTGTAGGGTTTGGTACTCTTTTTTGTATTTTGGCCATGACCCAAAACTTATCTCAGTATTAGATGGAGGTTTTAAAAAATGGACAAATGAAAAACGTCCAACTACTAAAGAAATAGTTAGCTTTGACAGATCTAAATACATTGCAGTTGAAAATACATCTCTTGTAATAAATAAAGATGAAGTAAACAAAAATATTACTAATAATAAATTTCAATTACTAGACGCCAGAGGAGAGCAAAGATTTTTAGGCTTACAACCTGAACCTCGAAAAGAACTTAAAAGCGGAAACATTAAAGGGTCAATTAACCTGCCTTTTCAAAAACTTTTAAGAGAAGATAGAACTTTTAAAAAAAAAGAGGACTTAATTGAGATTTTTAAATCAAAAAAAGTATCAATTGAAAAAGAAATGGCTTTTACATGTGGTTCTGGAGTTACAGCATGCATTTTAGGTCTAGCTAATTCTATTATAAGTGGTAAAAAACCTGTTATCTACGACGGTTCATGGGCAGAGTACGGATTAGATTAAATAATTATGAAAACTTCATCAAAAATTAAAACTTTTCTTATAATTTTTTTTATAGCTATTTTTGCAATCATAGCAGCGAGGCACTTTATAGGTCTTCATTTTAAAAAAAAATTTAGCGTCAGACCAGCTCCAGGCGTAATCGTTTCTACAGTTGAAAAATCGCTTTTTTATAAAAGTATTGAAACTTTTGGTACTGCAATTGCTCAGAACTCAAAAGCCTATAGAGTTCAAGCAAGTAACATTAATGGAAAACTTAATCTAGAAAATAGATTCGTAAAAAAAGGAGAAAAAATACTTACATTAAAAGATGGGGAAAGTTTAATAGCAGATTTTGCCGGCAAGGTAGGGAAAAGGGAAATAGCTCAAGGTGTCTTAGGTTCAGAAAGTTTAATTATTACACTTGATGATCTTAAAAAAATTGTAATTGATATTAAAGTTCCTGAAAATTATGTAGGTGTTCTTAAAACGGGGCTTAAAGCTGAGGTTACTAGTTCTGCTTACAAAAAAATTTTTAAGGGTAAAATAGAAACAATTAGTTCTCGTATTGACCCTTCTACTAGATCGATTCTTTCAAGAATAATAGTCGATAATTCGAATTTTGAAATTATTCCAGGTCAACTAATGACCGTAAAGATTATTTATGATGAAAAAAATCAAATTGGTGTACCGGAAAGCGCTGTAACAATTCAAGGAAATACAGCATTCGTTTATACTGTAAATGAAGACACCGCTGAAAAAAAGAATATTGAAATTGGTAAAAGAAATTTTGGTAAAGTTTCTGTTATATCTGGATTAAATGAAGGTGATCTTGTGATCAGTGAAGGTGTTTCTAAAGTAAGAGACAAAGGTAAAATAAAAATTATTACTTCTACAAAATAAATGTTTTTAACTGACCTTTCAATCAAAAGACCTGTTGTAGCCTCAGTAATGAGTTTAGTTTTAGTTATATTTGGTTTAGTTACTTTTCAAGAAATACCAACAGATGAATTGCCTGATGTGCAGCCACCAGTCGTTACAATTCAAACTGAATATAGAGGAGCTTCGGCTGAAATAGTTGATACACAAATTACACAAAAAATTGAAGATTTTGTTGGAGGAACTCCAGGATTAGAGACTATTGACTCTTTCAGCGAAGATGAAAGTTCAAGAATTACTCTAACTTTTGAAACTGATTTAGATTTAGATGATGTGACTAATGATGTTAGAAGTTCTGTGTCTAGAGTTTTAGATAACTTACCAGAAGGAGCTGAACAACCAGAAATATTTAAGCAAAGTGCAGGTATGCGTACAACAATGTGGTTATCTTTTAATTCTGAAACTATGTCTGACTTGGAGTTAACTGACTACGCAGATAGGTATTTAACAGATACATTTTCTACAGTTGATGGAGTAGGTCGAGTTAGACTTGGTGGTCAAAGAGAATTATCACTAAGGATTTGGTTGGACCCTATTGCGCTTGCTGCAAGAGATTTAACCACTGAAGAAGTTGAAAATGTACTAAGAAAAGAAAATGTAGAATTTCCAGCAGGGAGAATCGAGTCAAAAGATGTTGATCTTACTATTAAGTTAAATAAAGCCTACAGTAATTTAGAAAATTATAAAAATTTACCCCTTAAAAGAGCAACCGACGGATCAATTATTACACTTTCTGATGTAGCAAGAGTAGAGCTTGGTGCAGAGTCCACACGTACTTTATTTAAAGGAAACGGAAAACAAGTAGTAGGAATAGGAATTTACCAGCAATCAGATGCTAACACTATTGCTGTTGCTGATGGAATTAAAAAGAAAATTAAAGAGCTCGAACCTAGCTTACCCCAGAATACAACTTTAGAAGTTTCATTTGATAGAAGTAATTATATTAAAGCTGCAGTTAAAGAAGTTTATAAAACTTTATTTATTGCTTTGATCTTAGTTACTATAATTATTTACTTGTTTTTAGGGAATATAAGAGCTTTAGTAGTTCCGTTGGTAGCTTTACCTGTCTCATTAATTTCAACTTTTTTAGCTATTTATATTTTTGATTTTTCAATCAATCTCTTTACTCTTATGGCCTTAGTATTAGCAATTGGAATTGTTGTAGATGATGCCATTGTAATGTTAGAAAATATCGTAAGAAGAATAGAGTTAGGTGATACCCCTCTTGTTGCAGCATTTAAAGGAGCTAAGCAAGTTTCGTTCGCAATTATCGCTACAACAGTTGTTTTGGTTGCCGTTTTTGTCCCTTTAATCTTTATTAAAGGAATTACAGGTGTGTTATTCACCCAAACAGCAATCACACTCGCAGCTGCTGTTATTATATCAAGTTTCGTTGCTTTATCTTTGAGTCCAATGTTGGCGAGTAAATTTCTAAAGCAAAATATGAATAAGTCAAAAATAGTTTTAAAATTTGAGAAATTTTTAAAAAATTTAACATATTTATATAAAGTATCTCTACTAGGATGGATTAAAAAAAGAACAACAATTATAATTTTTTTATTAGCCACATTAGCTTTAACTTTATTTTTTTTCAATTTTACCAAAAAAGAATTAATAGCTCCTGAGGATAGAGGTGCTTTCTTTGTAATCGTAAAAGCACCACAAGGTTCTGGCTTTAATTTTACAAAAGATAGAGCTGAAGAGATTGAAAATCTTTTATTACCTAATGTAGGTAAAGGTGAATACAGAAAATTGATTATGAGAGTACCAGGATTTGGTAAATCTGCAAAACAAGTAAATAGTGGTTTTATTATTGTACTGCTTGAACCTTGGAAAAAAAGAGATCGTCACGGTGTTCAAATAATGAGAGAATCTTTTGGAAAAATTTCAAGAGTACCCGGTGTGTTAGCTTTTCCAATTATGCCTCAAGGAATAAGAACAGGTGGAATTGAGAGCCCTGTACAATTTGTTATTTTAGGAAATACTTATGATCAACTTATTGAATGGAAAGAAATTATTAAAAGGGAAGCAAGAAAAAATCCAGGACTTACCTCTATAGAAGATGATTTCGATCTAAATAAACCTCAATTAAATGTAAAAATAGATCAAAAAAAAGCTGCTGACCTTGGAGTTTCAACGGAGGATATAGGCAAAACCATTGAAACAATTTTCGGATCAAGAAGAGTTACAAATTTTACAAGAGACGGTAAAGAATATTCTATTATTCTACAAGGAGATATTAAAGATAGACAGGAGCCTGATAGCATAAGTAAAGTTTTTGTTAGATCAAAGAACAATAATAAACTTGTATCGATCTCTAATCTAGTTGCATATGATGAGGAAGGTCAGTCACCTTTCCTTGCAAGATATAATAGGCAAAAGGCTGTAACTATTTCAGCAAGGTTAGTTGGTGACTATTCACTGGATGAAGCGCTTAAATTTTTAGTCGGAGTAGTTGAACAAAATACTCCTCAAGCCAAAATAGCTTACAAGGGTGAAAGCGAGGAATATAAAAAGACTAACACTGAATTGTATGTAATTTTTGCACTTGCTTTGATAACCGCTTATCTCGCAATGAGCGCACAGTTTGAAAGTTGGAAACATCCATTTACAATCATGTTAACTGTGCCAATGGCCATACTTGGTGGTTTACTGGGTTTACTAGTGGTCGGTTCATCTCTAAACGTTTATAGTCAAATAGCTCTTATAATTCTCATAGGATTGTCCGCAAAAAATGGAATTCTAATTGTCGAATTTGCAAATCAATTAAGAAAAGAAGGTAAAAATATCGAAGTTGCTGTATTTGAAGCAGCAGCAATAAGATTAAGGCCTATACTTATGACAAGTTTATCTACAATCATAGGGGTCTTACCTTTAATCCTTGGAACAGGCCCGGGTGCAGCAAGTAGACTTACGGTAGGGATAACTATTTTTGGTGGAATGCTTTTTTCTACCTTCTTTACACTTTATGTAATTCCAACGATTTATACAATTGTGGGAAAAAATACAAAAAGAATTGATGCAGTAGAAATTGATTTAAATAAGCAACTTAAAAAATAATATACTTATTTTTATCTAAATTTTTCTTGCAAAGTGTTAATTGTTTTTTATATTTGGTTGCCATATCCTTAACTGATTTTGCATAGATAATAGCTTTCTTGTCTTTTGGATAATTTTTATAATCACCCCAGCCTTTATAATAAGCTAAATACTGCTTATATGGATCCCTCTTAGAAATTTTTAAAATCTTATTAGTTTTATAAATATACCAACCAATAAAATCAACGGAGTCTTTAAATCTTGCTCTTGTTGCTAGTGGGCTATTTGTTTCTCGTTTATATTGTTCCCATGTTCCTTTTACTGCTTGTGAATAACCAAATGAACTTGAAGGTCTTTTGAAAGGAATAACTTTAAATAATTTTTTTCGTGGCGGCTTAGCTAACCAATTGAAATCACTTTCTTTTTTGACAAAAGCTAATTGTAAATGAATAGGCGCTCCCCATCTTTCATACGAAGCTTTTGTATGTTTATACCAAAGATATTTTTCCTCAAAAATTGCACAACTATTTTGCGTATTTTTTGGAATCGAAGAGCATGCGCTAAGAATAAATAAAATTAAAATTAATATAATTTTTTTGAAATGAATCACTTACTAATTTATACTAGAAATTAATTAAGCTTTCTCCACTTTTCTGGCATCATAAAAGATCCTTCCCATATGCCGAGCTTATTTTCTTTTGCATAAGCTTCATCTCTCACATAATCTTTTGAATATCTTTTGTACGCTACCGCATTACCGTTCCTTACCATCCATTTATTAAGATTAATTTTATCCTTAAAACAAGTAGCTAGAAATCTTTTGTACCTATCTTTTGATGACGAGATGCATTTTATTTTTGAATTATCAATTTTATCTATTAATCTTTTTTTCGCTATGACGCCACATGAATAATTTTTATTAAATTCAAAACCGCTTATTACAGAAATTTTTAAAAATGGTTTTTTGCATTGTTGTTTAATTTCTGGAGCATCAATTCCTTCTAGTCTTATTTTTTTATTGTTAATATGCACAGTATCGCCATCAATTATTTTTGGCACTCCATAAATTTCTGTGCTGTTTAACGTTTGGGCTAAGAAAAACGTTACGATTAATATTAAAAATGTTTTCGCCATTTTATAAAACTATTAATTAATAAAATTATAACTACACCAGTAAAATTAGCTATTAAATCATAAAATTCAAAAGCCCTATTAGGAATTATTAAGTGGGAAATTTCTAATACGCAGGAAATAAATAAAATAAATCGATAATTAGTTAAAATATTTTTAGCTCTTAATCTTACTGTCATAGCTAATATAGTAAGATAAGAAAAAAAAATTAAATGGTTAATTGATGTACCGATTGGATTAGATATTAAATTTGGTTGTTGGCCCAAATTTCCATATAAGAGATAACCTATTAAACTTCCAGGAAATAAATAAAGAATGAGTAAAACTAATAATGAAAAATAGTAAACATGCTCTGTTAATTTAAATATAGTATTTTTCATTATCAATTTAATATAGTACATAATAGCTAATTTAACTATTATGACTAAACTAATTCTCATAAGACATGGCCAAAGTGTTTGGAATGCAGAAAATAGATTTACTGGTTGGGTAGATGTAGATCTTTCTGATAAAGGAGTCCAGGAAGCAGAAAAATCAGGTCAAATTATTAAAGGTTTAAATATTAAAATAGATATCTCTTATACATCGTATTTAAAGAGAGCCATTAAAACTCTTACAACTCTTCTTAAAAAAAATAGCCTAGAACTTAAATTCAATACTGCTTGGCAACTTAATGAAAGGCACTATGGATATTTAACGGGTTTAAACAAAGAAGAAACAAAGAATAAAATTGGTGAAGAACAATTCAAAAAGTACAGGAGATCCTGGAATATAGCTCCTCCTCCCATGGAGGAAAAAAGTGAATACCTAAATTTATTCAGTCCACTGAATGCTAATATACCTGTGGGAATGATCCCATTTACTGAGTCCTTAAAAAGTACATATGACAGGGTGGTACCTTTTTATGAAAATGAAATTAAGAAAAATCTTTTAGAAAATAAGAATATTTTAATTTCAGCTCATGGAAATTCTCTTAGAGCTTTATGTAAATATTTATTTAATATTTCGGATACAAAAATAAATGAATTGGAAATACCAACAGGTAATCCGCTATTAATTGAATTTGGTGATAATTTAAAAATTGAAAAATATTATTATTTAGACAAGTCCAGAGCTAGAGATATAATTTTTAATCAATAATATTCAGATTTTGAATTTTCCTATACATATCAGAAGTGTTTAAGTGGTAAAATTTTTGATTACTTTCTAAGCCCATTAAGTTTTTATCTTTTATTAATTTATTCCATACTTTATTCAGTGAAAAAACTTCTGATTTTTCATTCGTGAAAACACTTCTGTTAATAATTTGCAATCCAGTAAAAATAAATTGATTTTCATTATCCTTAGAAATTTTTTCATTATTTAAATTAAAATCTCCTTTAAAGGAAGGATCAATGGATAATTTCTTATTCACTAAAAGTAATATCGGTTTATTATTCTTAAAATAAATAGCCTCTAGACTTTTCAATTCTGCTAGATAATGCTTACGCCAAACAGTATCTGGATTAATTACAAAAAAAGGATTGTCACCAAAATTTTGTGTACCTTTAAATACACCTCCGCCTGTGTCTAATAATAAATTTTCTTCATTAGAAATTGTAATCTTAACTTTAAATTTTTTTCTATTAATAAATGATTTAATCTGATCAGGAAGATAATGAACATTAATACTTATTTCTTGCACACCGTGACTAATCAATAAATTTATCGCTCTTTCTAATAATGTATAATTATTTATTTCTAATAATGGTTTAGGAGTTTTTAGTGTCAGAGGCTGCATTCTTTTTCCTAACCCTGCAGCTAAAATCATTCCATATTTTATATTCATATTTTATTTAATTTTTTAAGTTTTCTAATAGACAAGTGTTTATAAAATAATAATTTTAAATTTTTGAGTGCTGGGTTTTGTAATCTTTTTTCTATTAGCGTCCATATGTAGGGTAAAAATTTAAGATAATGATTTTTGTTATCTCTTTTGTATAAACGCACGAATATTCCCAATATTTTTAAATTTCTTTGCACTGATAAAATATCAAAGTCGTTTTTTAATTTTTGTATATGATCGTTTTTAAGTTTTGAGTTCTTATGATAAAAATCTAATAGTTTATTTTGTAATTGACTTGGTAATTTTATTCTTACGTCGTCAATTAAGGATGCTATGTCATACAAAGGATTTCCAATAATTGCATCCTGGCTATCAATTATTCCTAATTTGTTTTTATTAATCATTACATTTGAAATATGAAAATCTCTATGTACGAATGTATTATTTTTGAAATTTAATTTTTTATATATTTTATTTAATTCTGATCTAAGAATTTTCTTAATCTTGCTAATTTTTTTGTTTTTGAGAGCATAGTTTAAGTACCAATCAAAAAACAAATCAGATTCTTTGTGAAGATTGGATAATGTATAATTTGGTATTTTAATTTTTAGTTTTTCAAATTTATAAAGTTTTTTTACTTTTATTTTTTGTATCTTAATTAATAATTTTATTAATGATTTATAACTATTAAGTTTATTTTTTTTTAAAATTACGTGATCGTAGAAGGATTTTTCGCCTAAATCAGATATTTCGATCATATCGTTTTTATAATGATTGCTCAATAATTTTGGAGCATTTATCCTGTTATGGTTAAGAATATTATTTATCACCATATATACTGCAAGATTTTTAAATTTTTCTTTTTTAGCAAAGACAATGATTGAGGTTTTGTTGTTTTTTTTTAATCTATAAAATTCTCTAAATGAGGCATCTCCTGAAATTTTTTTCAATTTATATTTCATTTTCAAGATCTTCCCATTTGTTTACCCCATTTATCATCATTTTTCTTTCCTTATCATTTTCTCCGTACTCTAAATGAATTTCTAATTTATTAATTAATGGTGTTTTAATTAAGTCTGGCCACTCTATAATTTTAATTGTTTTTTTATTTTCTAAAAAAATACCAAGATGATCTAATTCATTGGCTTTATTAATTCGGTAAAGATCATAATGCATAATCTTAAGATCTTTAATTTCATATTCATAAAGTAAGTTAAATGTAGGACTCAACACTTCTGTTTCTTTAAGTCCTTTTTGATTTTGTAAGTTATTAATTAAAAATCTTGTGAATGTAGTCTTCCCTACACCGATTTCTCCAATTAAGAAAATACAATCTCCATTTTCTAACCTTTTTGAAATTGATTTAGATATTAGATTTAAATGGTCTAAAGATTTAACAATCATTAGCTACTGTTAGTAGCGATAAGTATCTGGTTTAAATGGTCCTGATGGTTTAACGCTAATATAATCGGCTTGCTCTTTTGACATTTTTGTTAGTTTAGCTCCTACTTTTTCTAAATGAAGCATTGCAACTTTTTCATCAAGATGTTTGGGAAGTACATAAACTTTTTTCTCATATTTATTTGAATTATTCCATAATTCAATTTGAGCAATAACTTGATTTGTGAATGATGCGCTCATCACAAAACTAGGATGCCCTGTAGCACATCCTAAATTTACTAATCTTCCTTCAGCTAGAAGTATAATCCTTTTTTTACTAGGCAACTCAATTTCATGAACTTGAGGTTTTATTTCGTCCCACTTATAATTTTTCAATGCTTCAACTTGAATTTCGTTGTCAAAGTGACCAATGTTACAAAGTATTGCTCTGTCTTTCATATTTCTCATGTGATCTGCTGTGACTATATCTTTATTTCCTGTAGCGGTTACAACTATATCAGCGTCTTTAATAGCTTCATCCATAACAACAACTTCGTAACCTTCCATAGCAGCTTGTAACGCACATATAGGGTCTGTCTCGGTAACCATAACTCTTGCACCTGCTTGACGTAATGAAGCTGCACTTCCTTTACCAACATCCCCAAATCCAGCTACAATGGCTACTTTACCTGACATCATAACATCAGTAGCTCTTTTTATACCGTCTACTAAACTTTCTCTACAACCATAGAGGTTGTCAAATTTAGATTTTGTAACTGAGTCATTTACATTTATAGCAGGTACTAATAATTCTTTATCTGACTCCATTTTTTTAAGTGCTAAAACTCCAGTTGTAGTTTCTTCTGAAACTCCCTTTACATCTTTTAATAAATTTTTATATTCTTTGTGCATTAAGGCAGTAAGATCGCCACCATCATCTAAAATCATATTTGGTTTCCAATCTTTCTTTCCTTCAATGGTTTGTTTAACACACCACCAGTACTCTTCTTCGGTCTCACCTTTCCAAGCAAATACCGGAATACCGGCTTTCGCTATTGCTGCTGCAGCGTGATCTTGCGTTGAAAAAATATTGCATGAAGACCACCTAACCTCTGCTCCTAGTTCAACTAAAGTTTCAATTAAAACTGCGGTTTGTATTGTCATGTGAAGACAACCTAGAATTCTTGCACCCTTTAAAGGTTTTTTACCTTTATATTCTTTCCTCAAAGCCATAAGTCCTGGCATTTCAGTTTCTGCCAGAGAAATTTCTTTTCTACCGAAATTTGCCTGACTGATGTCTTTTACTTTATAATCTTGAGCCATAATGAAGGAGTTATTATCAACATAAATAAACCATAGCAAGAAATAATGTTAGGACAATTTAGGGAGTAAAACCTCAACCTGTGCTCCTTTTGCATTCAGCCTATTTGAAGCTGCTATTGTGCCTTTGTGTAATTGGACAATATTTTTTACAATATTCAAGCCTAGACCAGAATGTTTTCCAAATCTCGTGGGCCTGTTACTGTAAAAACGTTTAAAGATTTTCTGAGGTGATGTTTCAGCAAAACCGGGGCCCTCATCTTTAACGGATAGTAATAGATTTCTTGTGGTTTCTTCAAGACCAATTTCAATTTTTTGATTATCTTTACTGAAGGAAATAGAGTTATCTAAAAGATTCGCGATAACCTGTTCTATTCTATTACTAATACCAAATATAAAATATCCATTTTTACTTTTAATTTTATTTATAACTATTATCTCGATTTTTTTATTTTGGTTAATTAGATCTTGGTTAAAATCCTCCACTACATCATTAATAATTTCAATTAAGTTTATTTTACTCATTTTCTCACGAGATAAAGATGCCTCGTCTTTTAACATTTGAGTGTAATCCGTTATTAATCTTTCTATCCGTTCAGCATCATGATTTATTATTTTTAACAGTTTATCACCTTCATTCTTTTCAGTAGTTTTGTCTAAAAGTTCTGAAGCACTTTTTAAAGACGCGAGTGGATTTCTTATCTCGTGAGCTAAATCATTTGAGAATGTTTCTGCTCTATTAGTTCGTTGTTGTAACTCTTTAGTCATTTCATCAATTGATTGTGTTAATTTTCCAATCTCATCATCTCTTACAAAAACTTTATTAATATCAATTGTTTGATTAGATTTTTTTTTAATTCCATCGCTAAACTTTACAAGAAGCCCAATTGGTTTAAGAATATATTTATTTAAAAATAAAGAAAAAATTAAAATCACAATTACAACAGCGATCATAGTTCTTATTATAAATGCTTTTCTCTCTCTTACGGCAGTAGTGATGTCATTCGCTTGCTCTGATACTACAACATATCCAATATCGTTATTTTTAAATTTAATTTTACTTAATGTGCTTACAAAAAAATTATTTTTTTCATCGTTAGTTAATGTCATTACTTCATCATTATATTTGTTAGTAATGATATCTTTAATTTCATCTATCTCCTCTTCTTCAAGTCTCTCTTCAATTTCTGGTGTTATTGTTTCACCACCCAAAGCTTCCTCAAAAATTATATCTGAGCCTGTAAAAACACTTTGATCTAAATCTAGAATATTTGTGTCTCCAATGAGATTTCCAGATAAATCATAAAATTGAACACGGTCTAAACTTTGAAATAAAAATCTTGTGGAAAGCAAGAAATCTCTAATTCCTTCTTTAGTATATTCTATATTAAGTCGTTCGAGATTATCCTTAGTATTATTAATAACTATTTTATGATTATCTGATCTTTCTTTTACTAAGGTTGGTTGGATTGCTTCAAGGTATATAATTGTAAAAAGTCCTAAAACAGAAAAAACTGTAAGGTTGATTATTAAAAACTTCTTTAGAATAGAAGCTGATTTTTTTTGTTTCATTAGCTAACATTCCATCTATACCCACTTCCATATCTAGTTTCAATTGCAGAAAATTTTTCATCTACCTTTTTAAACTTTTTTCTTATTCTTTTTACATGGCTATCAATTGTTCTGTCTTCAATTTCTGTATTTTCCTTATAAGCTATATCCATTAAGTGAGCTCTTTCCTTTATAACCCCTGGTCTTTTAGCTAATTCTTTGACAATTAAAAATTCTGTAGTTGTCAACTTATCTGGCAGAGCTTTCCCATTCCATTCGCATTCTAACTGGGCAGGATCTAATTTTAATTTACCATGACTAATTATATTTTTTGTATCATCAATAGTATTGGTTTTTTTTCTTAATTGAACTCTTATTCTTTCTATTAAAACTTTAGTAGAAAAGCCTCCAGATTTTTTAACAAAGTCATCAGCACCTAATTTCAAACCAAGCAGTTCATCGACTTCATCATCTTTTGATGTTAAAAAAATTATTGGAATAGACATTTTTTTTTTAAGTTTTTTAAGTAGCTCTTCTCCATCCATCCTGGGCATTTTGATATCTAATATTGCTAGATCAGGTGGATTTCTAGTTAATCCAATTAAAGCAGACTCTCCATCGATATAAGTTTGAACTTTGAAACCTTCCCTTTCCAAAGCCATGCTTATACTTGTTAGTATATTTCTATCATCATCTACTAAAGCAATTGTTTGAGCCATATTTTTATTCTCTTAATTATGTTGTCAAAATTTAGGCGATTAATGGGCCTCTCCCCAATTGTTTCCAGAGTTAATACTGACTTCTAAAGGTATAGAAAACATATGATGATCCGAACTTGAAACTGACGTCATTGCTTCTTTAACAATTTTTTTTACTTCATTCTCATTTTTTTTTAAACACTCAAAAATAAGTTCATCATGTATTTGTAAAAGCATTTTTGCTTTATTTTTTTCTTCAAGAACCTTATCAATTTTAATCATTGCCAACCTAATAATATCTGCAGCCGATCCTTGTATTGGAGCATTAATTGCTGCTCTTTCCTGAAATGCTCGAACGCTAAAATTTTTATCATTAATTCCTCTTAAATGAATTCTTCTTCCAAAAATATTTGTTACAAAACCCTGCTTCCTACAAGTTTTAATTGTTGTATTCATATAATCTTTAATCTCAGGAAATTTTTTAAAATACGAATTAATGAAACTTAAAGCTTCTTCGTTTGACACCGATATTTGTTTTGCTAATCCATATTGTGTTATTCCATAAATAATTCCAAAATTAATGGCCTTTGCTTTTCGTCTAAAATCATCTGTCACTTTAGCAATTGGAACATCAAAGACTTGGCTCGCTGTTAAAGAGTGGATATCCTGATTGTTTTTAAAAGCTTTCTTTAATTCCTTGACATCAGCCATATCAGCAAGAATTCTCATTTCTATTTGGTTGTAGTCCGCTGAAATGAGTAAATTATCTTTATCAGCTACAAATGCTTTTCTTATTTCTTTTCCATCTGAAGTTTTTATAGGAATATTTTGTAAATTTGGATCACTCGATGCTAGCCTACCAGTATTAGTTGCTGCGAGTAAGAAGGAAGTGTGAACTCTTTTTGTTTTTTTATTTATATGCTCTTGCAAAGCATCTGTGTAAGTGCTTTTTAGTTTTGAAACCTGCCGCCATTCTAAAACTAAATTAGGAAATTTATGTCCTGTTGAAGCTAAATCTTCTAAGATTTTAGCACTCGTAGCTAAACTACCTTTTTTTGTTTTTTTTAACTTAGCTATTTTAAGATCATTATAAATAATTTCTCCTAGTTGTTTTGGTGAACCGATATTGAATTTTTTACCTGATATTTCGTAAATTTCTTTTTCAATAGTCATCAATCTTTCCTCAAATTTCTTAGAGAGTTTTTTAAGATAAGCGTCATCAACTTTTATACCGATCATCTCAAGCCTTGAAAGGATTTTGATCATTGGTTTTTCAAATTCCTCATAAACTCTTTCTAACTTTTCCTCAGATACTCGTTCAGATAAAACTTCATATAATCTTAGAGTTACATCTGCATCTTCTGCAGCATATTCAGTAGCAGGTTTAATATCTACGTCTGCAAAATTTAATTGTTTTTTTCCAGATCCTACTAAATCTTTATACGAAATAGTTTTATGGCCAAGATGCAATTCAGATAGAGTATCCATATTGTGTCTATTATTCCCAGCATCTAATGTATATGAAAGTAACATCGTGTCTTCTACCGAGCTTAATTCGATGCCGTTATTTTTGAATATAATAAAATCGTATTTTATATTTTGGCCGACTTTTTTTATACTTGGGTCTTCTAAAATTGGTTTAAGCTTTTTTAAAACTAAATCCTTTTTTAATTCTGTTCTCTTTTTATGGCCTACTGGAATATAGAAAGCCTCATTGGCTTCATAACATACTGATATACCCACAAGATCGGCGTCTTGTGGATTTAAAGAAGAAGTTTCAGTATCAACCGCTATAACTGATTTTTCATTAAGTTTTTTTATTAATTCGTCAAGTTGTTTTTCTTTTGAAATAGTTTTGTAGGTCTTTGTATTTATCTTATTATTTTTTTTTACTAAAGTTTTATCTTTAAAATCTTTTTGTGTTGGCTCACCATAAAAACTAATTGCTTGGCTTAGCAGTCTATTAAACTCCATGTCTCTTAGAAAATCATACAATTTATCTTTATTTATGTCTTTAATGATAAAATCAGCAGCATCATTCTTGAGTGGGACATCATCTTTCAAAGTAACTAATTGCTTGCTAATCATGGCTTTATCTTTGTTAGACAATAATGTTTCTCTTCTTTTATTCTGAGGTATTTCTGATGCCTTCTTCAATAAATTTTCTAAAGTTTTGTATTTATTGATAAGTTCTGATGCTGTTTTTATTCCAATGCCAGGAACTCCTGGAACGTTATCTGAGCTGTCTCCAGCAAGCGATTGTACGTCAATTACCTGGTCTGGTTTAACTCCAAATTTTTCGATTACTTCTTTTTCACCTATTACTTTACTTTTCATAGGATCAAATAGTCTGACTTTATTTGATACTAGCTGCATCAAATCTTTATCCGATGAAATTACGGTTACCTTTGCACCTGCTTCTGTAATTTTTTTTGCATAAGTTGCTATAAGGTCATCTGCTTCATAATTTAAAAGTTCAATTGATGGTAAATTAAAAGCTTCAACAGATTTTCTTATGTATTCAAACTGAGGAGCTAAATCATCTGGTGCTTCTGCCCTGTTTGCTTTATAATCGCTGTAAATTTCATTTCTAAAATTTTTTCTTGCTGAATCAAATATAACAGCAAAGTGAGTAGGTTTGTTTTTAGAGTCATCTGATCTAGCATCCTCTAAAAGTTTAAAAAGCATCGAACAAAAACCACTAACGGCTCCTGTAGGCAAACCGTCACTTTTTCTAGATAAAGGCGGTAGAGCATAATAAGCTCTGAATATATAACCTGATCCATCTATTAAATAAAAATGATCTGTTTTTTTTATTGAACTCATATATACATATTACATTGAATTCTTAACTTAGATTAAAAAATTATGTCTAATAATGCTTTAACTGTTGAAAATCTTAATAAAATCTATTCGAATTCCAAAACAGAAAAAGAAACTAAAGCTATAACTGATTTAAATTTTGAAGTTAAAGAGGGAGAAGTGTTCGGACTGCTTGGACCAAATGGTGCAGGCAAAACAACTTTTTTAAATATTTTAGGAGGAACAGTAACTAAAACATCTGGAAATATTAATGTTTGGGGTTTCGATATAGACAAAAACCCAAGACAAGTTAAAGCTTCTATAGGAATAGTACCGCAGGAAGTAAACTTAGATGCTTTTTTCAGTCCAAAACAATTACTAGAACTTCAAGCTGGTCTTTATGGAATAGCCAAAAGAGATAGAATAACAGACTTAATACTCCAAATGGTTTCCTTGGAAGGTAAGGCTAATGCGTATTCAAGAAGTTTGTCTGGTGGTATGAAAAGAAGACTTTTAATTGCAAAAGCAATGGTTCACCAGCCTCCAATATTAATTTTGGATGAACCAACAGCAGGAGTGGATGTAGAACTTAGAAATAACCTTTGGAATAATGTAAAAAAACTTAACAAAGAGGGTGTAACAATAATTTTGACAACTCACTATCTTTTGGAGGCACAAGAAATGTGTGATCGTATAGCTATCATTGATAAAGGTAATTTAGTTGCTTTAGATACAACGGAAAAACTTTTAGAGAGAATTAAATTTAAAAAAATTAATTTTAAAGTTAAAAATGTAGATTTAAATCTCTCTTTAGTTATGAAAGAGATCAAATTTGAAATTATTTCAAAAAATCAAATTTCCGCAATATATGAAAAAAATTCATTAAATTTTGGTGAAATAATTAATTATTTTAATCAAAACAACATTAAAATTGAGGATATTTCTACAGATGATGGCGACTTAGAAGATGTATTTGTCCAATTAACAAAGCACTAGATTTTAATGAAAAAAATGTTTATTTAGACATATGGAATTAGTAAAAAGTTTTAGACAATCCAAATTACTAAAATATGTTTTCTTAGCTTTAATTGGAAGTATTATCCTAGCTGTTTCTTCAAAGATTAAAATCCCTTTCTATCCTGTTCCAATGACAATGCAAACTTTAATAGTTTTAGTGATAGGTATTGGTTTTGGATGGAAGCTTGGTTTAGCAACTGTTTCTTTATATTTATTCGAAGGAATAATTGGACTACCTGTATTTTCAGGAACTCCGGAAAAAGGTATAGGATTAATTTACTTTACTGGTCCTACGATGGGTTATCTCTTAGGCTTCTTGATTGCTGTTTATATATCTGGGAAATTCAATTACGACAATAATTTAGTTAAAAACTTTTTAAAACTTATGCTAGCCACAAGTTTTATTTATATTTTAGGTATGTCTTGGCTAGGTAGTTTAATTGGTTGGGACAAGCCTATTTTTCAATTAGGGGCTCAACCATTTTTGCTCGCAGAACTTTTCAAAATTCTAATTGCTACCTTTGCAATTAATCAAATCAAAAAAATTAATAAATTTATATAATTTTATCTTGGAGATCTTTTAGAAAGAATTCTTTGAAGAGTTCTTCTGTGCATCTTAAGTCTTCTTGCTGTTTCGGAAACGTTTCTATTACAAAGTTCAAATACTCGATGTATATGTTCCCACTTAACTCTATCAGCTGACATAGGATTTTCAGGAGGCTTTGCTTTTGACTCAGGGGATGCTAGTAAAGCTGACTCGACATCATCTGCATCAACAGGCTTAGCTATGTAGTCAATCGCACCTGCTTTAACAGCCGCTACAGCTGTTGGTAGATTCCCGTATCCCGTTAACATAACTATTCTGCAATCATTTTTAACTTTAGAGAGCTCCTTTACAACATCTAATCCATTGCCGTCTTCAAGCCTGAGATCTACACAGGCAAAGCCAGGAGGTGCGGTTTTTACAATATTAAGTCCTTCAGCCACTGTCTTGGCCTCTTTTACCTGAAAACCCTTCTTTTCCATAGCTCTTGCCAACCTACTTCTTAGAGGGTCATCATCATCTAAAATAAGCAATGATTTATCGGTAAAATCAGACAGTTTTAGCTGCTCAGGTATATTTTTTTGTGTCCTCATAATGGTAATATATGGGTGTTTTGGACATATTTTCAACAGATGAAATCGTCTTTTTTTTCTTTACATAAAGTCAAAAAAACCTTAAACGCAAATTAATTAGGGTTTTTTTTACTAAATTTTTTAAAAAACCCTTGTGTAAACTAACGGGGGACACATGAAATGCGAAAATTTAAATCGGTTAACGAATTAGTTAACTTTCTAAAACCAGATTATCCCGTATATTGTATACGGATTGAAGAGATTAAAAAATCTATAAAGTTTTTTAAGAACAACTTTCCAGGAAAAATACTTTACGCTGTGAAAACTAATCCCCATGAAAAAATTATTAAACAAATTTTAGCTAATGGGATAAAAGATTTTGACGTTGCATCTCTTAATGAGGTAAAGCTAATTAAAAAAATTAATTCAGATGCTAAGCTTCACTTTATGCATACTGTTAAAAGCAAAGAAAGTATCTCTTCTGCTTACTTTGATTATGGAGTGAAAAGTTTCTCATTAGACAATAAAGATGAGTTAAGAAAAATTCTTGAAGCAACAAATCAAGCAAAGGATTTGAAATTATTTGTCCGAATAGCCATCTCCAATGAACATGCTGAAATAGACTTATCAAGAAAATTTGGAGCGCTACCATCAGAAGCCTTAGGTCTAGTAAGACTATGTAAGGAACATTCTAAAAAGTTAGGTATAAGTTTTCATGTTGGATCTCAGTGTATGGAAAAAATTTCCTATTCTAAAGGTATCAGAGAAATAGGAAATATAATTAAAAAGACAAAAATTATTCCAGATATAATTAATGTCGGTGGAGGATTCCCTTCTGCTTATCCTGATTTAAAACCTGAGCCGCTTATTAACTATTTGGATGAAATTAAGAAAGCTTTGAAAAATTTAAGATTAAATAAAATTCCTGAAATAATATGTGAGCCAGGCAGAGCAATAGTTGCGGAAAGCGGTTCTACAATAGTAAAAGTAATTCTTCGAAAAAAACAAAATCTTTACATTAATGATGGAACTTACGGTTCTTTATTTGATGCCGGAGTTCCGAATTTTATATTTCCTACAAAAATGATAACTGACGGAAGAATACAATCAAAAAAATTAACCTCATTTAGTTTTTTTGGTCCAACTTGTGATAGTTTAGATTATATGAAAGGCCCTTTCCTTCTCCCAAACAACATCAAAGAGGGTGATTATATAGAATTAGGTCAACTTGGAGCTTACGGTTTAACCTTTAGAACTAATTTTAATGGCTTCTACTCTAATGAAATATTTGAAGTAAATGATAAACCGATTATGTCTATTCATGAAGGATCAAACGATAAAGTTGATTCTTTGGTAGCTTAATGGTCAAAGATAATGGTCCAAAAATTGGACACAATAAAAAGTCACTTCTTGAGAATGCTGTAGAACACATTGACATAAAATCCTTTGATGCGAGAAAAATCATCGAAGGGATGAGCAAAATGTCTTTCACCTCAAGGGATACGGCGAGGGCAGCTGGTATTTACAATGAAATGTTAGCTGATAAAAATTGTTCTATTTTCTTAACTTTAGCTGGGTCAACCTCAGCGGGTGGATGTATGAACCTTTACACCGAGTTAGTTAAAAATAATATGGTTGATGCTATTGTTGCCACTGGGGCATCTATAATTGATATGGATTTTTTTGAAGCTTTAGGTTTTAAACATTATCAAGGTTCTCAGTTTCAAGATGACACTGAGCTTCGTAAAAACTATATAGATAGAATATATGACACTTATATTGATGAAGAAGAACTACAAGCCTGCGACCAAACTATTTGCGATATAGCAAATTCCTTAAAACCAAAAACTTACACCTCAAGAGAATTTATCAATGAATTGGGTAAATATTTAAAATCAAATAGTAAGAAAAAAAATTCTTTAATTGAAACTGCTTACGATAACAATGTTCCTATATTTTGCCCTGCATTTACTGATAGCTCCGCTGGATTTGGTCTAGTTATGCATCAAGAACAGAATCCCAATAGTCATATTACAATAGACTCAATACGTGAGTTTCGAGAACTTACGGAAATCAAAATACAATCTAAGCAATCTGGTTTGCTTATGATAGGTGGCGGAGTACCCAAAAACTTTATACAAGATACCGTTGTTTGTGCTGAATTATTGGGAAAAAAGGTCAACATGCACAAATACGCTATACAAATAACTGTTGCTGATACTCGAGATGGAGCTTGCAGTAGTTCAACTCTTAAAGAAGCTAGTTCTTGGGGGAAAGTTGATGTTACAAAAGAACAGATGGTTTTTGCAGAGGCTACGAGCGTACTTCCTCTAATAGCTAGTGATGCATACCATCGAAAAAATTGGGAAAAAAGAGATAAAAAAAATTTTTCTAAAATTTTTAATTCTTAAATGAAATATTTAAGTCAAAAAAAAGGTTTTTTGGGTTATGACGCAAATCATAATCTGAATCCTAAGGTTATAGTTGTTCCCTTCGGACTTGAAAAAACGGTAAGTTACGGTGGAGGTACAAAAAATGGGCCTAAAGAAATAATTAAGGCATCTCATCAGGTAGAATTATTTGATGAGGAATTAAATAAAGAACCATACAAAGAGATAGGTATTAAAACTTTAAAACCATTTTCCATAAAAAAAGATATTAAGAAAGCTTTGAGTCAACTATCACAAATCAATAAAAAAATAATAACTGATAATAAATTTCCGTTGGTATTAGGTGGTGAACATTCTATTACCCCTGGATCTATAGAGCCAATATTAAGTAAGTACGGTGATTTAACACTTTTACATTTTGATGCTCACGCTGATTTAAGAGAAAGTTATCAAGGAGAAAAATTTTCTCATGCTTCAGCTATCAAAAGATGTTTAGATTATAAAAATGTTAAAGTAGTTTCATTTGGTATAAGAAATCTATCAAAACCAGAAATGGATTTTTATGAAAATAATAGAGATAGAATTAAAATTTTTTGGGGTAAAGATAAAAAAAATTGGGATTTTTCTCAAATTGAGGAGTCTTTCAAGAATGAAACTGTTTACATCACTTTTGATGTAGATGGTTTTGACTCTAGTATAATGCCGGCTACAGGCACACCTGAGCCAGGTGGACTGATGTGGGAGGATGTTTTGCCAATTATAAAAAAAGTTTGTCAAATTTCTAAGGTGGTAGGCGCAGATATTAATGAGTTGGCACCTATCAAAAATTTTAACTCTTATAATTTTCTTGTTGCTAAACTCGCTTATAAGATTTTAGCATATACTTTTGAATTTAAGAATTAACAAAATTTTTTGAACTCCATGAAATAATTACCAATGCCCCTCCCAGATTACTATTTCTTCTAAATAATAATTTTGCATTTTGTCTCTCTAGTAAAGTTTTTCCTAAAAAAGTTCCTAAACCCAGACCTGAATTAGAACTTATCTCCCTAGATTTTGATTTAATATAAGGCTCACCAATTTTATTAATAATATCTTCAGGTATCCCCGGCCCATCATCACTGATTCTTATTTCAATATCTTTTTGGTCACTTTTGAGATTAATTTCAACTTTACTTTTTGAAAATTTAACAGCGTTACCTATAAAATTTCTTAAACCATAAATTATTTCTGGTGTTCGTTGTATTGCAATTTTATTTTGATCATTATCAGCTATCAGTTCAATCTTTTTCGAAGATGTTTCTTTAAACGAATTAATAATTTCTTCTAAAAGATCTTCAAATTTAATAAAACTTAAAAAAATATCTTCTTCAATTTGTTTTTTTGATATCTGTTTTAATATCTCACTACACCTTTTAGATTGACTTATCAAAAGATCTATATCTTTAGAAAATTCTTTGTCATTTCCAATTTCTTTTTTTAATTCTTTTGCAACTACACTAATAGTTGCTAAAGGTGTTCCCAAGGAGTGCGCTGCTGCAGCTGCTTGACCTCCAAGAGATTCCAATTCATATTCTTTTGAGATTACTTCTTGTAATTTATTTAGAGCTTCAGATCTTTTTTTTGTTTCGCCCGCAAATCTTATACCAAAGTAGCTCAAAAAAATTAAGCCGATTAAGATAGAAATTATAATTCCTATTTTATAGAAATCTGGAAAATGTAATAATGCCATATTCTCACCTGGCAGTGGAAGATGATAAAATGAAATAATCAATAAAAGCAGTGATGTAATAATTCCTAAAATTATAGTCGAACCCATGCTTAAGAACGTAGAGGATACAATTGCTGGTATAATTAGCAGAAAACAGAACGGATTAAAAATTCCTCCTGTTAAATAAAGTAAAATACTTAATTGAATTAGATCATATATTAAAAATACTAGAGCATAGAAATCTCTTAGTTGATTAATTTTAATTCCAAATTGAAGATAAAAATTTGTTAACAATCCAACGAACACAACTGCATAACTCAGCTCGAGTGGAAAAGGTAATTCTAAATAGAAATAAACAATATTTATTGCTAAAAATTGGCCAAATATGGCTATATACCTCAAAATTGTAAGAGTATTTTTGTCTAAATTTAGGTTCTCTTTTATTCGAAAGAGAGTAGAGAAATTCATAAACTAAATGTCAAGGTTGACAACATCTAGAGCATTGTTAGTAATAAAATCTTTTCTTGGAGCAACTTCATCACCCATTAATACCTTGATCATTTTCTGATCTTCTTTTGATTTATCTTTAGTGCCTTTTGAATATTGTACTCTTAACATCGTTCTATTATCCGGATTTAATGTAGTTTCCCAAAGCTCTTCCGGATTCATTTCACCTAAACCTTTGAAACGTTGAATAGATAGTTTCTCTCTCTGGTCTTGCATAAATTTTTTATATTCAGTTGAACCTTTTTTAATTTTTTTATTAAATTTTCCAGCTTCTAAAATATAATCTTCTAGCGCTTTTTCATCTTTAATATAAACACTCTTGTTAGATTTTGTTACCTTAAACAATGGTGGCTGGGCAAGATATATATGACCATTCTCAATTAATTTGTTAAAAGGATAATTGTTGAAAAAAGTCAGTAAGAGTGTTCTTATGTGAGATCCATCTACATCGGCGTCGGTCATAATTACTATTTTATCATATCTTAAATTCTCTATATTAAAATCTTTAGAACCTGTGCCTAATGCATTTATTAGAGTTACAATTTCATTTGAAGACATCATTTTAGATAATGCTTTTGTTGATTGATCTTCCCCGTTAGATTTGCCATTCACGTAGGTGTTTAAGATTTTTCCTCTAAGTGGTAACACTGCTTGATATTCTCTGACTCTTCCTTGTTTAGCAGATCCTCCGGCTGAGTCTCCCTCTACTATAAATAATTCGGTTCCTTCTCTTTTTTGAATTTGACAATCAGCAAGCTTTCCTGGTAAACCTGATAACTCAAAAGTTCCTTTTCGTCGAACACTATCTCTTGCTTTTCTAGCAACATCTCTGGCCATCGCTGCTTGGGTAATTTTTTCTAATACGACTTTAGCAATAGAAGGATTTTGATCAAACCATGTGGAGACCTTTTCACTAATGATATGTTCAACAATGTTTCTAATCTCGGATGAAACTAGTTTATCTTTAGTTTGAGATGAAAATTTTGGATCTGGCATTTTAATAGAAAGGACAGCTGTAAGGCCTTCTTTAATATCTTCACCAGATAAAGTTATTTTATTTTTTTTATTATTTTTATCAGCAGTATATTTATTTATTACTCTTGTAAGTGCTGTCCTAAATCCAAGTAAATGAGTTCCTCCATCTTTTTGGGGAATATTGTTTGTAAAAGGAAGTACTTCCTCAGAGTATCCTGCATTCCATTCGAAAGAACATTCGACTATGACATTATTTTTTGTGGACGTTAAATAAACAGGTTTTTTAAATACTTCTTTTTCATTTTTATTTACTAAAATTGGTTTCTTATTATTTATATACTTTACAAACTCAAGAATTCCTCCATCATATTTGTGTAAAATTTCTTTTTGCTTTTTGGAAGTGTTGTCAATTAACTTAATTGATATTCCTTTATTCAGAAATGCTAGCTCTCTGATTCTTTTTTCAAGGATTGAAATACTAAACTTAGTTGATGAAAAAATTTCTTTTGAAGGTAGAAAAGTAATCCTAGTGCCATTTTTTTTTGTTTTTCCTAATTTTTTAAGAGGTTTAACAGAATTACCGTCTTTGAAATTAATAATATATTCACTTCCATCTCGATAAATATTTAATTCTAATTTTTCTGACAGAGCGTTTACTACAGAAACACCCACTCCATGTAATCCTCCTGAGACTTTATATGAATCATGGTCAAACTTTCCTCCCGCATGTAATTGTGTCATTATCACTTCTGCAGCCGACATTTTTTCACCCTTATGCATATCAACTGGAATTCCTCTACCATCGTCTTCGACGGTTACTGTATTATCTGAATTGATCGAAACTGAGATATTTTTGCAATGCCCCGCTAATGCTTCATCAATTGAATTATCAACAACTTCAAAAACCATATGATGTAATCCAGAACCATCGTCAGTATCTCCGATATACATTCCGGGTCTCTTCCTAACTGCATCAAGTCCTTTAAGAACTTTTATAGCATCTGCTCCATAAGAAGTTTTATTTTTAAGCTCTGAGTTTTTAGACATTATTTTTATGAGTTTATAAATCTTATCATTTTTTCATACGAATATAAAATCGGCCATGACCAAAATGACCTAAAACTATTTAGTATCAACAATTATAGAGCTAAAAATAAAAAAAAAATTAAAAACTACTAAATTTAGATTTTCATAGGCATTATTACAAAATAACTATTTTTATCAGACAGATCTTCTATTAAAACTGGCGAAACAGAGTCTTTTAAATTCATTTTCAGATTTTTATTTTCTACTTCTGAGGCTATATCAATTAAATATTTTGAATTAAAACTTATGTTTATGTTTTCGGAATTAAATTCAGCATTAATTTTTTCATTTCCTTCACCAGAATTTGCACTATTTACGGAAAGTTGAACATTGTCTTTACTTATGGCAAGTTTAACACCTTCTTTTCTATCAAGGGAAACACTAGTGACTCTTTCAATTGAGTCTATGAAATCTTTTGATGCTACAGTTAAAATTTTATCATTAGCAGTGGGAACAACTTTTTTATAATCTGGGAATTTTCCATCAATTACTTTTGATATCAATTTTATACTTCCAAGAGTAAATTTGATTTTATTATCACTAGTTTGCATAGTAAGTTGACTGGCTGACTCGGCTAACAAAGAACATAGTTGAAAGGCTGTCTTTCTTGGCAAAATTAAGGAGTTAAAGTCAGTAATATTATCAATTTCTAAGCTGCTTGAAGACAATCTATGACTGTCTGTGGCCACACCAGTAAGAAAGTTCCTTCCATGAGCTTCTGTGAGATGTAAGAAAATACCATTCAAATAGTGTCTTGTGTCGTCGTTTGATATGGAAATTTTTGCCTTATTCAAAAGTTTTAAAAACCTATTATTATTTAACTTAACTTCTTGTCCTTCAAACTCATCTGCAAAAGTCGGGAAGTTATCTGTTGGGAGACAAAGAAGGTTGAAATCTGCATTTTTGCTTTTTAAACTTAGTTTATTCTCAGATTTTAATTCAAAATTTAATTCTGAGTCAGAAGAAATTTTTCTTAAAATATCAAATAATATAGCAGCTGATGTAGTTGTGCTTCCTTCGTTTATTATTTTTACATCACTTACTTCATCATAAAAAATAATATCCAGGTCTGTTGCTATAATAGATAATTTTTTGTCTTTTAATTGTAATAGAACATTAGATAATATTGGTAAGGTATTTTTTTTTTCTACTACTCCCTGAACAAAATTTAATGATTTAAGTAAAATATCTCTTTTTATAACAAACTGCATTTATTTACTGCTCAAGTAATAAGATTTTGATCTGACTAATATTTTTTTTCATCTCATCGTCCTGTTCCGATAACCTGGTAATTGTTTTAACAGCATGAATTACAGTTGTGTGGTCTCGATTTGCAAACCTTCTACCAATTTCTGGCAATGATCTTGTTGTCATTTTTTTTGCTAAATACATAGCTATTTGTCTAGGTCTAGCTAGAGGGCGTGATCTCCTTTGTGACAACATTTCACTTAAAGCGATATTAAAATAGGTTGAAACGACATTTTGAATTTTGTCAACTGTTATTACACGAATTTGATTAAAAATATCTTTTAAAATATTTTTACAATCATTTATTGTAAGATTTTTATTGTGAACCCTACTAAATGCTATTACTCTATTTAGTACTCCTATAAGTTCTCTAATATTAGTTTTACTTTCATTTGCTATATAATTGATAACTTCATCACTTAAACAAATATTTTCTTTGAATTGATTTTGTATATCTTCTATTTTCTTTTTGATTATTTTTATTTTTAATTCTGTATCCGGAGAGCCGATATCTACTACTAGTCCGCCCGATAAACGTGATTTTAATCTATCTTGAACTCTATCTAATTTCATAGGTGCGCGATCTGAGGAAATTATTATTTGAGATCCTTTATCCATTAAACTATTAAATGTGTGAAAAAACTCTTCCTGCAAGCTTTCTTTGCCACTTATAAATTGAATATCATCAATTATAAAAACAGAAGATTTTCTAAAAAAGTCCTTAAAGTTGACCATGTCATTTTTTTTTATTGATTTTATAAAATGGTACATAAATCGCTCTGCGGAGATAAACATAACATTATTGTTATTTTGAAGTTCTAAGCCTATTGCGTTTAAAAGATGTGTTTTTCCTAATCCTACACCCCCACAGATATACAAAGGATTGTATCGAGAGATATGCTCGCAAACTTTTTTTGAGTAAGACAAAGCAATATCATTACTTTTTCCCTTGATAAAGGTGCTGAAACTAAGATTATGATTTAATCTATTATAATTGAGAATTGAGTCTTTAATTTCTGTAACTTTCTCAAGTTCATTTATTTTTATAAATTCTTTGTTTTGCCTATTTTCCTCAATAATTTTAAACTCGATCCTGTTTAAGCTAAGTTTAAAACTTTTTACTTGTTCAAGAATTTTGTCTAAATACCTTGAAACTATCCAATCTCTAAAAAATCTAGTAGGCACACCTAGAATTAGGTAATCATTATATTCTTTTTCTAAGGAGATTTTTTGTAACCAGCTATTATAAACTTCACTTCCAAATGTTTTTTTAAACGCATCTTGTATTTCTGCCCAATCTAAAATTTTTTCTTCTTCTGAAATAAAAGCGTTAGGTTTTTTTGTAATATTATTTTCCATGTAGATTTCTTAAAGAGATCCCTTTAAACGCCTTTTGCAAATTATTTGCAACCAAGTAGAGGTTGTAATCAAAAATAAAATTAAAAATTGGTTGTGCAATTATCGTTCAGATAGAATAAAAAAAAAATTCAACTCACTGAATTAAGTTTCTATATTTGGTAAGACGACACTAAATATAGTTTAATTTTTTTTAAGTGATCAACTTGAAATTGATTATTTGACTGAAATTCTTTTTGAAATTCTAGAAATTTTTCTAGCTGCTGTATTTTTGCTGATGATGCCAGATTTGGCAACCTGCATTAGAATTGATTGAAACTTCGAAAAATATTTTTTTGCTTTCTCTTTTTCTTTTGCTTTTAAATGAAGTTCCATCTGTTTTACAGCAGTCTTGTACTTGCTTTTTCTGACTCTATTTACCTGGGTTTGTTTTTTTACCCTTCTTACTCGTCTAATTGCTGATTTAGTATTTGGCATTTTTTAGGATTATATATATGTGCATTTAAATACGGTCAACTTTATTATTTTTGGCATTTTCTACAAAAAAATGATGCTCGGTTAGCTATTATAATTTTTTGAATTTTGCCAATGCATTTGACCTTAGAGCAATTTTCACCTTTTTTTCCATAAACACTGAAATATTGCTGAAATGAACCCTTTTTTCCACTGCTACTAGAAAAATCTTTTATAGATGAACCTCCGAATTTAATTGCTTTAGAAATTATTTTTTTTGAAAAATTTATAATTTTGTGAATCTCAAAATTTTCAAGTTTTTTTATTTTTTTTGTAGGTCTTACCCCGCTAAAAAAAAGAATTTCGTTAACATAAATGTTACCAAGACCAGATACAAATTTTTGATCCATTAATAAGTCTTTTATAGTCCTTTTTTTTCCAAAAATATAATTTTTAAAATATTTAATATTAAATTTAACACTTAATGGTTCTGGTCCTAAATGTTTAAGATGGACATTTTGACTAAGATTGGCTTGTTCTATAAACTTTATAAAACCAAATTTTCTTATATCATTATAAATTAATTTTTGATTATTTGATAAATCAAAGATTATACGATCATGTTTTTTGTCTTTTTCCTCATTAATATCGTAATAAAAACTCGTTTTATATTTTTTGCTTTTGTGGTTAACAAAAAAAAATTTACCAGTCATGCCTAAATGAACTAACATTACGATATTTCTACTAAAAAAGAATAATAAATATTTGGATCTTCTAGAAATTTTTTTAAACCTAAGCCCAATAATTTTTTTAACTTTATTTCGATTAATTTTGTATCTTAATCTTCCATCATTTATTTTGACTGCTTTTACAATTAAATTTTGCGTTTTATTAATTAAAGACCTTTTAACAACTTCAACTTCTGGTAATTCTGGCATATAATTAGCGTATGAAAAACACTATTCAAGATAAAGCAAAATTAGTCAATTCTGTATTTTCGAAGGTTTACAATAAATACGACTTAATGAATGATGTTATGTCCTTAGGAATACATCGTATTTGGAAAGATAAATTAATAGACTGGATGAATCCTTCTCGTTATTCGTCACTAATTGATGTCGCATCAGGTACCGGGGATATAGCAAAACTGTTTTCTTTAAGAAATAAAAATTTTTCGAATGTCACTTGCGTAGAGCCTAATGATGGTATGCTTAAGAAAGGGAAAAGCAATTTAATAAAGTTCAAGAATATTAAATGGATCAAATCTAAAGCTGAAATTTTACCTGTTGCAGATAATATGTTCGACTTTTATTCAATTAGCTATGGAATAAGGAATGTTTCTGATATTAACAAAACTCTTAAGGAAGCTTACAGAGTTTTAAAACCAGGTGGTCGCTTTATGTGTTTAGAGTTTTCAAAAATAGATAATGAAATACTTAATTTTTTATATAAAAATTACTCAAAAGCTATCCCTACTTTAGGAAAATATATTGTTGGATCATCAAAGCCTTACGAGTATTTAATTAGCAGTATAGATTCTTTTTATAATCAAGAACAACTTTTAGAACTCATAACTAAAAATGGGTTTACCAATGTGGAATATAGAAATCTTTCTAATGGTATCTCGGCTATACATTCTGGATGGAAAATTTAAATGTTGAAAAGAGTTTTTAAGTTATTTCAAATCGCTAGGAAACTGTCTACCTCGGGTGCGATTGATACGATAAACCAAGTTCATCAAATACCAATATCAATAAATTTATTTTTTAGTTTGATTTCTATTGGTTCAAAAAATACTCGTTTGCAAAATAATAATCCAGGTCAAAATCTCTGTGAAGCGCTTCAAGGAATGGGTACTACATTTATAAAACTTGGACAATTTTTAGCTACTCGACCAGATATAATCGGTGAGGAGATGGCAAAAGATTTAGAAAAGCTTCAAGACAAAGTTCCTGCCTTTGAACTTTATGAAGCAAAAAAAGTCATTAAAAAAGAAATTGGTGAAAAACAATATCAAAATATTATTGAAATAGGTGAGCCAATAGCTGCAGCATCAATTGCTCAAGTTCATTTTGCGAAAATTAAAAATGAAAATCAAGAAAAACAGGTGGCAATAAAAATCTTACGGCCAGATATAGAACAGCTATTTAATGAGGAATTAGATGCTCTAATGTTATTTGCTTATATCGTTGAAAATACAATTTCAAAAGCTAAGAGATTGAAGCTGGTAGAAGTTGTTCATCTTTTAAGAGAAATTACCAATATCGAAATGGATTTAAGATTTGAGGCTGCAGCTGCAAACGAATTATATGAAAATACTAAATTAGATAAAGGGTTTAATGTTCCTAAGATTTATTGGAATTATACTACAAAAAAAATACTTACTTTGGACAAAGTAAATGGTGTTTCAATTAGAGAACAAGAAAAATTAGAAGAACAAGGTATAAATTTAAAATATTTAGCCGAAAATTTAATTCAACATTTTTTAAAACAGGCTGTTAGGGATGGTTTTTTTCATGGCGACATGCATCAAGGTAATCTTTTTGTAGATCCAAAAGGTAATATTGTTCCTGTTGATTTTGGAATTATGGGTAGACTTGATAAAAACAATAGAAAATTTTTAGCTGAAATTCTATATGGGTTTATACAACGGGATTATGTTAAAGTTGCTGAAGTTCACTTTCAAGCTGGACTGGTTCCCCAAAATGCATCAAAAGATGAATTTGCTCAAGCATTACGTTCAGTAGGTGAGCCAATTTTTGGTCAATCTATAAAGGATATTTCTGGTGGAAATTTGCTTGCTCAATTGTTTGAGATTACAGAAAAATTCAATATGGCTACACAGCCTCCATTACTATTACTTCAAAAAACAATGGTGGTAGTGGAGGGAGTTGCCAGAAAATTATACCCGGAAACAAATATTTGGGAAGTATCTAAACCTGTTTTGGAAGATTGGCTTAAAAACTTAAAAAGTCCCAAATCAACAATTGATACAGCTTTAAATACATCTGCTGAAATAATAAAACGAATACCTGATTTTCCTGGCTTGATGGATAAGGCGGAATATGCATTAAAACTTGTAGCTGAGGGTAAATTAAATCTAGGTACAAACAACAAAAACTTAGAAATAGAACAGATGAAATTAAAAAATTTTAGGAATAATGTCGTAATAAGTTTTTTTGGTATTGTAATTGTCTTCCTGTTAGTATTTTAATCTAAGGTAATGACTTTAAAAAATAAAAAAATTTTAATAATCATTGGAGGTGGTATAGCCGCCTATAAATCATTAGATCTAATTAGGTTGCTTAGAAAAAATGATGTACAAATAAAAACTATTCTTACGAAAAGTGGAAGAGAATTTGTTACTCCATTGTCCCTATCAACTTTAACTAATTCAACAACATATGAGAATATGTTTGATAGTGAGACAGAAGCAGAAATAGATCATATATCACTTTCTAGATGGGCTGATATAATTCTAGTAATACCTACTACCGCTAACTTCATGAGTAAACTATCAATAGGAAAAGCTGAAGACTTAGCTACAACTGTTTTGTTAGCTGCGGATAAAGATATTCTTTTGGTTCCAGCTATGAATGTAAGGATGTGGTTGCACAAAGCTACTCAATCAAATCTAAAAATTTTACAGGACTTTGGTTATTTATTTATAGGACCTGAAAAAGGTGAAATGGCGTGCGGAGAGTTTGGTGAAGGTAAAATGTCAAGTCCAAGACAAATTTTTGCATATTTAAAAAACTACTTTGACAAAAAAAATATTGTTAAGGGGAAAAACCTTAAAGCCTTAGTGACTGCAGGGCCTACACGGGAGTACATTGATCCAATCAGATATATTTCCAATGAGTCAAGTGGAAAACAAGGTTATGAAATTGCATTAGCACTTAGTAAATTAGGAATAAAAACAACATTAATAACTGGGCCCTCCAAGATATCTTTCCCAAAAAGTGTAAAGGTAAAAAAAATAATATCAGCTGATGAAATGTTAAGGGAAGTTAAAAAAACTTTGCCTGTAGATTTAGCTGTGTGCACAGCAGCAGTAGCTGATTTTAAGCCTGCTGAAAAAAGTAAAAATAAAATTAAAAAAGACAAATTGAATTTCAAGACAATAAATTTCATCAAAAATAATGATATTCTAGATTTTTTATCAAAAAATAATAGAAATAGGCCTAAAATAGTCGCTGGTTTTTCTGCAGAAACTAAAAATGTTATTAAAAATTCTACATTAAAAATGAAAAATAAAAATTGCGATATAATATTTGCTAATGATGTTTCTAAAAAAGATATTGGTTTTAATTCCGACTTCAACAAAGTTTCTGTAATAGATCAAAAAGGAAATATAAAAATAATATCAAAAAATAAAAAAAGTTTTATTGCTAATAAAATTGCTCAAATTTTATTGGACAAATTAATTGATGACAGAAATATTAATTAAAAGGTTATCAAAAGAAGTTACTTTACCTAAATACGAAACTGATGGATCTTCAGGATTAGATTTAGCAGCATTTATAGATAAAAATATTGAGATAAAACCAGGTAAATCTAAAATAATCCCCACTGGTTTAGCTGTTGCAATACCAAAAAATTTTGAGATTCAAATAAGACCGAGATCTGGTTTAGCTGCTAAAAATCAAATTAGTGTATTAAATACTCCTGGAACAATTGATGCAGATTATAGAGGGGAACTTAAAGTAATTTTAATTAATCTCAGTGATAAAAGTTTTATGGTGGAAAAAGGTCTGCGAATAGCTCAAATGGTTTTATGTCCAGTAGTAAAAGCTAAGCTTAAAGAGGTAGAGTCTCTTGAAAATACCGAGAGAGGATCGGGTGGATTTGGGTCTACTGGAGTGAAGTAGTTTATGAAACCTGATGTAAAAGACTATAAAAGATTTGAAAAACAAATTATTTTAAAAAAAATTGGATTTTCTGGTCAAAAAAAAATTAATAATGCAAAAGTTTTAATTATTGGAATGGGAGGTTTAGGTTGTCCCCTCCTTACTTATCTTGCCTCATCAGGTGTATGCAATATAGGAATAGTAGACCATGACAAGGTTGAATTAAGTAACTTGAATAGGCAAATTTTATTTAACTCGTCTGATATTGGAAAATTTAAAGTCGTACAAGCAAAATATAAAATTAGTAAAATTTATAAAAAAATAAAAATTAAAACTTTTAAAATAAAGATCTCAAAGAAAAATATTGAAAATATTATTAAAAATTTTGATATTATTTGTGATGGAACCGATAACTTTAATACGAGGTACCTAATAAATGATTATTGTAAAAAAAATAAAAAGATTCTTATATCTGCTGCTATTAGTAAATTTGATGGTCATTTATTTAAATATAATTTTAAGAAAAAGGGACCTTGCTTAAGATGTTTTATGCCTGAACAACCACTTGAGGAAAATAATTGTGAGACAGATGGAATTTTTTCTCCAGTAGCAGGTATAATTGGCACTTTACAAGCAAATGAAGTTTTAAAGACAGTTTTAAATTTAAAAGATGATCTGAATAATAATATTTTAGTTTTCAATTCTTTATCTATGTCGCTACGCAAAATAAGAATTAACAAAAATAAAAAATGTTTAAATAAATGCGCTTAATTGTATTTTTATTTCTTTTATTACCGTATGGAAATTTGCATTCTATGGACGAATATTTTCTTACGCTAAGAAATGACAAAGTAAACTTACGGCAAGGACCTTCTTTTGATTATCCTGTGAAAATTTTTTATAAAAAAAAGTTTTTACCTGTACTCATTCAGGATAAATCAGATAATTTTAGGAAAATTAGAGATCATGAAAATAATTCTGGATGGATACATATCTCTCAACTCTCAAAAAAAAAAGCAGCGATTACCATAGACGATGATTTGGTTTTATTTAGCAATTCCACAATTTATTCAAATCCAATAGCAATACTCAAAAAGGGAAGGTTAGTGAGAATAAATAAATGTAAGAATGAATGGTGCAAAATTAAATCTGGAGAATATAAAGGATGGTTGCAAAAAAAAAGTCTTTGGGGATTGCTTTAATCAAAGTCTAAAGCTAATGCTTTTTTATTTGCATCAGTAAGCTTTGAGGTATGAGCGTACATAATATGATCAATTCCAATGATCACATCGCTTGATGGATCTTTAAATTTCTCTATCTGGCTATCATTAAATTCAAAGTGTACAAATTGAACTGAAGAAGCTTTTCCTTCAGCAGAAGTTCGGTCGACATCTTGTTCTGGTATAGATTTAATTTTTTCATTACCAATCTTTAAAAATATCTTCTCTTCAATTCCCCCAACTTTATTTAAAAACTCTGCTCTGCTCAGAGGATTATCTATTTCGAACATCAATGTAGCTACTAGTTCTTTACCTTTTGGTATTAAAGGATTGTAGGCGGCCAGTTCATCTTTCAATTGTTCGTCTCCACCCTTTTCGATATGAAGCATTTCTTGAATTTGTGCTTTCATTGTTTCATAAGACTCAAAGTAAAAATTTGCGTAAGGTCCTAATGAAACTCTTCTGTCTTTTTTATAAGAAACTATTTCTTTTCTATAAGCTTTTCTGTTTTTTGCATATTCATCTGCTGGTATAAGATCTGATTTTGTAACTTCTCTAGCTTGTTTATTCATGATTATAATTTATATGCCTTTGCCATTATTTCGATAGGATGTAATGCCTCATCGTGTTTGATCTCGGTATCTTTTGAGAGTTGATTTAAGTGTTTGCCTGCTAAAGGACAATCGGACGCCATATATTTATTTTTTTTATTATCAATTTGTCTAGCAGTTGGTCTTCCAACTTTAATTGCAAGATCATGCGTTTCTTTCATAACGCCGAAGGTGCCGCCGTGTCCTGCGCATCTTTCTACTACATCTATTTTTACATTTGGAATATTCTTCAACATATCTCTTGCTTTGATACCCATATTTTGAGCTCTTGCGTGGCATGCATTGTGTACTGTTACACCTCCATCTATTTCTGTAAGACCTGGAGCTAGTCCCTCTTTATTTGCAATATCTACGATATACTCATCAATATCAAAAACATGTTTAGACAGTTTTTTTATGTTCTCATTATCTGGTAATAATAAAGGCCACTCAAACTTTAACATTAATCCGCAGCTTGCCGTAAGTGTAACTACCTCATAACCTTTATCTATCCATTTTAAAAGTTCACTTGAAACTTCTTTTGCTTGCTTAACAACTTTAGGTAGATCAGCTTGCTCTAAAAATGGCATCCCACAACATCCTGGGTATGCATGTTCAACTTCAACACCATTTTTTTTAAGGACTTTAAGAGCCGCTACACCAGTATTTTTTTTATTAAAATTTACAAAACAAGTTGAATAAATAACTACTTTTCTATCAATTGATCTTTCAAGATCAATTTTTTTAGCATTGTTTTTAAAAAAATTTGTAAATGTTTCAGAATTATATTTTGGCAACCTAACTCTCCTATCGATTTGAGTTAGTGCTTCTATGATTTTTCTAAAAAAACTGTTTTTAATATTCGTTACCCAATTAATGATGCTGGATAAAAAAACTCCAATTTTACCATTTCTATCTAATTGAGCGAGTTGATATGGCATTCTAGGTAGTTCTTTATTTTTTCTTTGCGCTGTTCTATACCTAAGCATCAAATGTGGAAAATCTAAATTGAAATCATGTGGCGGTACATAAGGACATTTTGTCATAAAACACATGTCACAAAGCGTACAAGCGTCTACAACTGGTTTAAATTGTTCACTTTTAAGACTTTCAACATCTTCGTCTTTTGACTCATCAATCATATCAAATAGCTTAGGAAATGAGTCACAAAGATTAAAACATCTTCGACATCCATGACAGATATCAAACACACGTCTCATTTCATCATCGAGTTTTTTTGGATCTAAAAAATCTGGATGATTGAAATCTACAGGGTGTCTTATTGGTGCTTCTGTGCTTCCTTCTTTAGACATTTGATTTCTTTGATTTTTGTGGTGGAACAAAAGTTCCACCGCAAAATTGTTGATTACTTAATTGACTCTAAAGTTTTTTGAAATTTTCCAGCATGTGATTTTTCTGCTTTAGCAAGCGTTTCAAACCAGTCTGCTATTTCATCAAAACCTTCATCTCTAGCTGTCTTTGCCATACCGGGATACATATCTGTATATTCATGCGTTTCTCCCGCAACAGCTGAAGCTAAATTTGCTTTTGTTTCACCGATTGGTTTACCAGTTGCTGGATCACCTACTTCCTCTAAATATTCTAAGTGACCATGAGCATGACCAGTTTCACCTTCTGCTGTTGACCTAAAAACTGATGCAACATCGTTGTAACCTTCTACGTCAGCTTTTTGGGCGAAGTAAAGATATCTTCGGTTAGCTTGGCTTTCACCAGCGAAAGCAGCTTTTAAATTTTCTTCTGTTTTTGAACCTTTAAGTGCCATGTTATCTCCTTTGTTTTTAATATGATATAATGATTCTAAACTGCATGTCAAGTACTTTAGAATGATTATAAACTAGTGATTTTGATTATCATTATCAACGCTAATGATTACATTAACATCTTTAATAGATTTTCCTCTAGGTGGGATCGGAAATTTTTTTAATTCTATTTTATTGTTTTCAATATCTATTAGCTCATTGTTTGCTTCGTCGTAAAAATGGTGATGAGAAGATGTGTTAGTATCAAAATAATTTTTACCATCTTTTATTAAGATTTCTTTTAAATGGCCAGCTTTTTTAAATGCATGAACAGTATTATAAATAGTAGCTAGTGCTATTTTATCTTCTGAATTTTTTTTATTAATTGACTTGTTTAAGTTTTCTACGGAAAAATGGAAAGTTTTATCTCTGTTAAATAAAAATTCCGCCAACTTTAATCTTTGTTTTGTTGGTCTTAATCCTGAGCTTCTTAATATATCTGCAAAATCTTTCTTTTTATCCATTATATCAAATTTTTAATATATAATTTATAATCGTTCTAAACTATATATATATAATTAAATTCATAAATCAAGTAAAAGTTATTTTTAATTATGCAAAAAAACAGTTTTACATATGAGGAATTAATTGCGTGTGGTAAAGGCGATTTGTTTGGAGAAGGAAACGCTAAACTCCCTCTACCCCCTATGTTAATGTTTGATAGAATTACTAAAATAGATAATAAAAGTGGCGAATTTAAAAAAGGAATTATTAAAGCAGAGCTTGATATTAAGGATAATTTATGGTTTTTTGATTGTCACTTTCAAGGTGATCCCGTTATGCCTGGTTGCCTAGGGTTGGATGCAATGTGGCAATTAGTTGGTTTTTTTTTAGGTTGGACTGGTGAACCTGGAAAGGGCAGAGCTTTAGGAGTGAATTCTGTAAAATTTACTGGAGAAGTTCTTAAAAATGCTAAAATGGCTACTTATGAAATAAATATGAAAAGAATTCTTAAAAAAGAGGGAACAACTGTTGGATTAGCTAACGGAGTGTTAGGTGCAGACGGCAAAATTATTTATAAAGCTGAAAATTTAAAAGTAGGATTATTCAAATAATGAGAAGAGTTGTAATAACAGGTTTAGGAATTGTATCATGTCTTGGTAATAACCAAGAGGAAGTTCATCAATCTCTACTTAATTCAAAATCAGGAATTTCTTTTGCTGGAGAATATAAAGAGCATAATCTAAAAAGTCATGTTCATGGAAAACCAAATATAAAACTTTCAGATTTCGTAGATAGAAAAACAATAAGATTTATGGGTTCTGGGTCTGCATACAATTATATTGCAATGAAAGAAGCTATTAAAGACTCCGGATTAGAAGATAAAGAAGTAAGTAACTTTAAAACTGGTATTATCATGGGATCTGGTGGACCCTCAATTGAAAATGTAATTCTTGCAGCTGACAAAACTAGGGCTAAAACACCAAAACTTATGGGACCTTTTATTGTACCAAGAACAATGGGCAGTACAGCTTCAGCAACACTTGCTGTCCCTTTTAAAATTAAAGGAACTAATTACACAATGAGCTCTGCATGCGCAACAAGTGGACACTGTATTGGAAATTCAATGGAGCTAATTCAAATGGGTAAACAAAATATCGTTTTTGCCGGTGGTAGCGAAGAAATTCATTGGGCAATGACTGCAATGTTTGACGCTATGACGGCTTTATCTTCAAAGTATAATGATAAGCCAGAGACTGCATCAAGAGCTTACGATAAAACTAGGGATGGATTTGTTATAGCTGGTGGTGCTGGTGTCCTAGTTCTCGAGGAATATGAGCACGCTAAAGCAAGAGGTGCAAAAATATATGCTGAACTTACGGGTTACGGAGCAACTTCTGATGGTTATGACATGGTAGCACCCTCAGGCGAAGGAGCTGTTAGATGTATGAAAATGGCATTGGCAACTTCAAAAAATAAAATTGATTATATAAATACCCATGGAACTTCTACTCCTGTAGGAGATATAACAGAGCTTAACGCAGTAAAAAACACCTTTGGAGAAAACATACCTAAAATTAGCTCAACTAAATCATTATCAGGACACCCCTTAGGTGCAGCATCAGTGCATGAAGCTATTTATTGTTTAATTATGATGAAAAATAATTTTATTACTGGTTCAGCAAATATTAATGAAATGGATGATGAAGCAAAAAAATTTCCCATAGTAACTAAAACTGAAAAAGGAGCCTCACTAAATACAGTCATGTCTAATAGTTTTGGGTTTGGTGGTACAAATGCTACACTAATTTTTGAAAAGGTATAATTATGAGTTTAATGAAAGGAAAAAAAGGATTAATTATGGGAGTAGCCAACGAAAGGTCAATTGCCTGGGGAATTTCTCAAAAACTTGCTGAAGCTGGTGCTGATCTAGCTTTTACCTACCTTGGTGATGCTCTTAAAAAAAGAGTAATACCCTTAGCAGAAAAACTGAACTCAAAGACCACTTTTAGTTGTGATGTAGAAAAAAAAGAAGAAATTGTAAAACTTTTTGAGGATATTAAATCTAATTGGGGTGAGATTGATTTTGTTGTTCATGCGGTAGCTTTCTCTGACAAATCTGAACTATCTGGAGAATATTTGAACACTACAAGAGAAAATTTTCTTAAAAGTATGCTTATATCATGTTTTTCATTCACAGAAGTTTCTAAAGAGGCATCTAAAGTAATGAAAGAAGGTGGGAGTTTGTTAACACTTACTTACGAGTCAACTAAAGCTATTCCTAATTACAATGTTATGGGTGTTTGTAAATCTGCATTAGAAGCAAGTGTCAAATATTTAGCAAGAGATCTTGGGGGGAAAAGAATAAGAGTAAATGCTATAAGCGCAGGACCGATTAAAACTTTAGCGGCATCAGCAATAGGAGATGCAAAATTTTTATATAAATGGAATGAGGATCACTCATTTTTAAAAAGGAATGTAGATATTCACGATGTTGGAAATTCTGCTCTATATTTGCTAAGCAGTCTTGCTGCTGGTGTAACTGGTGAAATTCACTATGTCGATGCTGGATACAATAAAGTGGGAATGCCTGATCCTAAAAATATGGCCTAAGCGGAAGCTTGTTTCATCGATAATTTTACTTTCCCTCTATCAAATCCAACAACTTTAACAGAAACTTCGTCACCCTCTTTTACCACGTCGCCTACTTTAGCAACTCTTTTGTTAGCTAATTCAGAAATATGAACTAGTCCGTCTTGTTTACCCAAAAAATTAACAAATGCTCCGAACTCCATGATTTTTACGACTTTGCCTTTGTAAATTTTTCCCATTTCGGGTTTAGCAATCAAATTTTTAATAAACTCTATAGCTTTGTTCCTTGAGGCTTCATCTGGTGCAGCAACTGTTACTTCGCCTGTATCTTTGACATCGACTTTTGCTCCGGATGTTTCAACAATTTCTCTTATAGTTGCCCCTCCCTTGCCAATTACTGTTGCAATATCTTTCTTATCAACTTTTATTGTTTCCATTTTAGGTGTGTGCTTTGAAAATTCTTTTCTTGATGTTTTGATCGCTTTGTTCATCTCACCAAGGATGTGCTCCCTTCCATCTTTAGCTTGATTTAAAGCTTTTTCCATGATCTCAAAAGTAATGCCTGTAATCTTTATGTCCATCTGAAGAGAGGTAATACCATCTTTAGTGCCCGCAACTTTAAAATCCATATCACCTAGATGATCCTCATCCCCTAAAATGTCTGAAAGAACAGAAAAATCATCACCTTCTTTAATTAACCCCATTGCTATCCCAGCTACTGGTTCTTTAATTGGAACTCCTGCATCCATTAGTGAAAGTGAGGTTCCACAAACTGTGGCCATAGATGAAGACCCGTTAGACTCCGTTATTTCTGAAACAACTCTCAATGTATAAGGAAAATTTTCTTTCAAAGGTAATGAAGAGTTAATTGCTCTCCAAGCTAATTTACCGTGTCCTATCTCTCTTCTTCCAGTGCCTATTCTTCCACATTCTCCTACTGAGAATGGCGGAAAATTATAATGTAACATAAAGTTTGACCTTTGCATTCCATCAAGACTTTCTAATCTTTGCTCATCATCTGACATTCCTAAAGTTGTGACCACTAAAGCTTGCGTCTCTCCTCTCGTGAAGAGAGCTGACCCATGAGTTCTAGGAAGCACACCCACTTCACACTTAATTTGTCTTACATCAGCAAGACCTCTACCATCGATTCTTTTTTTGTCTTTTAAAATTGCAGTTCTAACTATATCTTTTTCAAGAGATTTTAATTGAGCCATTGCTTGATTTTCAGTTACGTTTTCGTCTTCTGCAAACATTTCTTTACATTGAGTCTCTATTTCAGAAATAGCTGTTGACCTTTTTTTCTTGTCGATTTCCCCAAAAGCAATTCTTAAACCTTTTTCAAATTTATTAGATATTTTCTTTTTAATCTCAGAATGATCAATCTCTTCAACCTCCCACTTAGACTTACCGGCTTTTTTTGCTAATTTTTCAATGGCTTCAATAACTGGTATAAATTTCTCATGACCAAATTTTACTGCATCTAACATTATTTTTTCAGATAATCCCGATGTTTCTGACTCAACCATTAAAACTGCATCCTTTGTACCAGCAACTACTAAATCTAACTTTGATTCTTTCAACTCTTCAATTGATGGATTTAATAAATATTTTCCGTCTTTATATCCAACTCTACTAGCAGCAATCGGTCCTTGAAATGGTAATCCGGATATTGCAAGTGCCGCTGATGAAGCAATTATAGAAAGTATATCAGGTTGGTTTTCCCCATCATATGATAAAACAGTTGGTAGTAATTGAACTTCATTCATAAAGCTTGAGGGAAATAGAGGTCTGATAGGTCTATCTATCAATCTTGATATTAAAGTTTCTGCCTCTGTAGGCCTTGCTTCTCTTTTAAAATATCCTCCTGGAATTTTTCCTGCAGCATAATATTTTTCTTGGTAATTAACTGATAATGGAAAGTAATCTTGTCCTTCATTTAATTTTTTTGCACCTACTGCTGTTGCTATCACTACAGTTTCTCCCAAAGAGGCGATTATCGCTCCATCTGCTTGACGTGCTATTTTGCCGGTCTCTAAAGTTAATTTTTTACCATTAACTTCTAATTCTTCTTTATGTATTTTGAACATTATTTCCTTAAATTTAATTGTTTGATGACCTTCTGATAGGACTCAACATTTTTCTTTTTAAGGTAAGTAAGAAGTTTTTTTCTTTTATTAACAGATTTTGTCAAACCTAAAGTTGAATGTTTATCCTTTTTAAATTTTTTAAAATGCTCCGATAATTTAGTTATTTTATCAGTAAGCAGTCCAATTTGTATTTCCGTAGAGCCAACATCCTTATTATGAATGGCTAATGATTTAATTGTATCTTTTTTTTTGCTTATCATTTTCCTTATTCTTTTTTATAATCTTTTCAATCTTTTCAGCATATTCGAATGAATTATCTTCAACAAATATGAGTTTAGGAAGAAACTTTATATCTAATCTTTTAGACAAAGCTCTTCTAACAAGATGTGAGTTCTCCGTCAAGATTTTAACTATTTCTTTGGTATCTGCCCCCCCTAAAGGAATAACGTAAACTCTAGCTGTTTTTAAATCTGGTGTCATTCTTACTTCAGTTACAGTAATCAATTTTGAGTTTATTGACGGAATTTTAGCCTCGTTACGAATAAAAAGCTCTCCTAAATTTTGTTTTATAAGCTCTCCAACTCTCAATTGTCTCTGACTAAATGGTTTATGGTTTGATTGATTAGACATCATTCTAGATTGATCGTTGAATTTTTTCAGCTAAATAAGATTCGATTACATCTTTTTCCTTAAAATCGATAAAATCTTTTATGCTTATACCGCACTCTAAGCCAGTGCCAACCTCTTTAACTTGATTTTTTTCTCTATAGATGGATAAGATTTCTCCACTGTATACAACGACGCCATCTCTTATAATTCTTGCTTTTGATTTACTTTTTATTTCACCGCTAATGACTTTAGAGCCAGCAATTTTTCCTGCATTAGAAACTTTAAAAATTTTTTGAATTTCAGCACTTCCTAGGAGTGTTTCTTTAATATCAGGTTCTAATAAACCGGATAATGATTTTTCTACATAGTCTATAGCTTCGTAAATTATATTAAAATATTTGATGTCAATTTTTTGCTCATCTGCTAATTTTTTTGCTTCTCTATTAGGCTTTACATTAAAACCAATAAGTATAGCATTTGATGCTTTTGCTAATGATACATCTGTCTCATTAATCATACCTATATCAGATAAAATTATTTTAGCCTCCACTTCATTATGATCAATTTTATTTATAGCCATTTTCAATGCCTCGTTTGAGCCTTGAACATCAGATTTAATTATTATATTTAATTCATCTTTATCTTTACCGTTTTCAAATAAAGTTGTTTTATCTTTTGCTATAATTTTATTTTGTGTTGAATTATTTTTTTTAAATTCTGCAAGTTTTTTAGCTTCATCTTCATCCTCAGTTACAATAAATTCTGCTCCTGCATAAGCAGAGCTATTCATACCTAGAATTTCTACTGGCATAGATGGTAAAGCCTCATTAACAATTTTTCCTTCACAATCAATCATCGCTCTTATTTTTCCCCAAGTATCACCGCAAATAAAATGATCACCACGCTTTAATTTTCCATTACTAATAAGTATTGTTGAAACAGGACCTTTACCTTTGTCTATTTTTGACTCTATAACAACTCCTTTTGCTTTATCTGTAAAAGAAGCTTTTAAATCTAAAATTTCAGATTGGAGAAGAATGCTCTCTTTCAATTTATCTAAATTTAATTTTTTTAAAGCTGAAACTTCTACAAATAATGTATCACCACTTAAATCTTCAGAAATTAACTCGTATTGCATCATCTCGTTTTTAATTTTACTTATTTTTTTTTCTGGTAAATCACATTTGTTAATTGCTACAATTATTGGTACTTTCGCAGCTTTAGCGTGTTTGATAGCTTCGATTGTCTGCGGTTTTATACCATCATCTGCCGCAACAACTAAAACTACAATGTCTGTTATTTTTGACCCTCTTGCTCTCATTTCTGTGAATGCTGCGTGGCCAGGTGTATCTATAAAAGTGATTAATCTATTATCTTCAGTTTTAATTTGATATGCACCAATATGTTGTGTAATGCCCCCGTGTTCACCTGATACAACATTTGTATCTCTAAGAGAATCTAATAGTGATGTTTTTCCATGATCTACATGTCCCATGATTGTAACCACAGGTGGTCTACTTTTAACTTCCCCTTTAAATTTTTCTTTCGATTTATCAGTAACTATTGAAGGTGCTTCTTCTACAATTGGTTTGTGGCCAAATTCCTTAACTATATATTCTGCGGTGTCTTTATCGATATTATGATTAATAGTCGCAACTACTTTCATATTAAATAAAAATTTAATTATATCGCTCGATTTTTCTGCCATTCTATTTGACAGTTCTTGAATGGTAATTTGCTCAGGTATTTTCACCTCTCTAAATACTTTCTTAAATTCTTTCTTTTCTTCTCCATCTGGCTTTTTTTTCTCTTTTAATCTTGCTCTCTTCACAGACGCTAAACTTCTCTGTTTTATCTCTATTTCTTCAACGTTTAATGCTCTAGATACTGTTAGTTTAAAATCGCGTTTATCGACAGGTCCCTTAAGCTTTAACTTACTTTTTCCTGCAGGTTTATTTTCCTTTTTAATAAAATCTTTAGTTGCTTGTTGTTCTACAAATTTTCTAGTAAAGTTTTTTTTCTTATTATCTGGAATAAAATTTGCTTTTCCCAATGTTGTATTTTTTATTGGTTTACCTAATCTTACCGGTCTTTTTTTTTCAACTGAAAAAGATTTTTTACCTGAAGTGGAGATGGAAGTTGTGTCAATTTTCTTTTTTAGATCAGATGAAATTGTAAGTGTTTTTTTTTTATCTTTAACCATAACATTACTTGTAAGCTATCTCTCTTGCGGCCATTATTAACTCATCAGCTTCTTTGCGAGATAAAGAGAATTCTTCGAGGTAACCATCGATCCTGATTTTTTTTCCTTTTATCTCATCATATCCACCTATAAGCTCATCTGATGATAAGTCAGCAAAATCACTCAGTTTTTTAATATTTTTTTGGCCTAATATCACCAACATGCCTTGGGTCATTCCTTTAATATTAATTAATTTTTCTTCTACTCCTAATTCTTTAAGTTTAAGTGCTACGGCCTCTTTTTCTTTTACCAGAGTTTCTTTTGATCTATTAATCAATTCTTTAGCTGTTTCTTCATCTATAGCATCTATTTTAGAAATATTTTCCGGGCTAGATTGAGCAATCTCATCTATTGAAATAAATCCCTCTGAAACTAAAAGTTGGCCTAAAGTTTCATCTACTTCTAAATTTTTAATTAACGTTTCTGTTCTTTCTTTAAATTCAGCTTGTCTTCTTTCAGAGTCCTCTTTATCTGTTAGAATGTCTATTTCGTAGTTAGTTAATTTAGAAGCTAACCTAACATTTTGCCCTCTTCTGCCGATTGCTTTACTTAAATTTTCCTCTGTCAATATTATATCAATTCTTTTGTTGTCTTGGTCAATAAGAACTTTTTGTATTTCCGCAGGAGATAAAGACTCTGAAATCAAAGTAGGTAAATCTTCTGTCCATTTAATAATATCAATTTTTTCACCATGTAGCTCGTTCACAATTGTTTGAACTCTACTTCCTCTCATACCAACACATGCACCAACAGGATCAATGGATGAGTCTTGTGAATGCACACAAATTTTGGCTCTACTTCCTGGATCTCTTGCCACAGACTTTATTTCTATTGTACCTTCATAAATTTCTGGGACTTCTTGAAAAAATAGTCTTGCAAGAAACTGTGGGTGCGCTCTTGATAAAAAAATTTGATGACCTTTTAATTCTTTTCTAACTTCATAACAATATGCTTTCACTCGTTCCCCAGTTTTTAGAATTTCTCTTGGAATTAATTCATCTTTTTTAATTACTCCCTCTGCTTTTCCTAAATCAACTATTACATTCCCATATTCTAATCTTTTAATAATACCACTTAGTATCTGGCCTTGCTTGTCTATAAAATCCTCATATTGCCTATTTTTTTCAGCTTCTCTCACTCTGCTACTAATTACTTGTTTTGCACTTTGAGCCGCGATACGTCCAAAATCAATCTGAGGTAATTCTTCAAAAATTTTTTCTCCAATTTTTAATGTTTTGTTTTTTGGATCATTTTTTTGAGCTTCTTCTAAAGTTATCTCTCTAGCGGAGTCTTCTACTTTCTCAACTATATCCAAAACTTTTTGAATTTTTATATCACCAGTTTCTCTATCGATAATAACTTCAATATTATTATCATTTCCAAATTTTGTGAGTGCCGCCTTTTGTATAGCGCTTTCCATCGAGCCCAAAACAAGCTCTTTATCTATAGATTTTTCATTTGCTACTGCCTCGACTATTCTTAACAGTTCTAGTTTATCTAATCCTCTATTTAACATTTTGTCTCTCCTAAAAAAAAATGGGCCAGAGCCCATTTTGAAAGTCAATTCTATATAGTTTATTTAGAAGAAAAATATGGTTTTTTCAAGATTACAACTTAAATAAATCTGTTTTATCTGTCTTTTCCCATGTAAATTCACCCTTATTATTAGGCTTTCTTCCAAAGTGACCATATGCGGAGGTAACTTCGTAGATAGGGTTGTTTAGTTTTAGCATTTCTCTTATTCCCCTAGGAGACAAATTGAAATTATCTTCAATAATTTTTTTAATCTTATTCACTTTGTTCTGATCTTCATTAGCTAACTTAATAAAAATAGATAAAGGCTTTGATACTCCAATTGCGTAAGCTAACTGAATTAAACATTTTTCAGAAACACCAGCAGCAACAATATTTTTTGCTAAATATCTAGATGCATAAGCTGCAGATCTGTCAACTTTGGTTGGATCTTTTCCAGAAAATGCTCCACCACCATGTGGTGCGGCACCTCCGTAGGTATCAACTATAATTTTTCTTCCAGTCAATCCAGTATCTCCATCTGGGCCACCAATAATAAACTGTCCGGTAGGGTTAATATAAATTTCTTTTGGGCTTAAATCAGTTAGAAAATTTTCTGGAATTGATTTCTTAATATATGGAATGATTGTTTCCCTTACTTTTTCTTGATTAAGATCTTTAGAATGTTGAGTTGAAATTACAACAGAAGTAACTTTCACTGGTCTTTCGTTTTCATACAACATTGTTACCTGACTTTTAGAATCTGGCTCTATCCCCTTAAGATTTCCTTTTTTTCTATCTTCTGCCATTAATCTTAAAATTTTATGTGAATAATGAATTGGAGCTGGCATTAAATCTTCGGTTTCTTTGCATGCGTAACCAAACATAATTCCTTGATCTCCAGCACCTTCATCTTTATTGTCTCTTGAATCAACACCCATGGCTATGTCTGAAGATTGTTCGTGAAGAAATGTCTCAATATTAGCTGTCTTCCAGCTGAAGCCATCTTGATCATATCCAATATCTTTAATGCAATTTCTCACTTTAGAAATTAATTCTTCCTTTTCAATTTTGGGACCTCTTGTTTCTCCAGCAAGTACAACCTTGTTTGTTGTTGTTAGTGTTTCGCATGCAACTCTTGAAACAGGATCTTTTGACAAATATGAGTCTACAACCATATCTGAAATTCTATCGCAAACTTTATCTGGATGTCCCTCCGAAACAGACTCACTAGTAAATAAATGTTTGTTATTTTCCATATTTTTTTTTGTAAATTAAAAAGAATACGCAATATGTAATTAAAAGTAGATAAAATATCAAATCATTTTTATTTTTTTTTGATTTTATTAATGGTACTTCTAATTCTATATTTCCAGCTTCATTTCTATTTAATTGTTTAATTATATCGCCCTTATTATCAATTATAGCACTTACACCTTTATTCGCCGATCTTAGAAAAAAAGTATTATTTTCTATTGCTCTAAAAATTGATTTAGAAAAATGCTGGTCTGGTCCTATTGTATTGCCAAACCATCCATCTTCAGAAATATTGATAATTAGATTAGTATTTTTTTCAGAATTTTGAATTAAATTTGTAAATATAACCTCATAACAAATCAAAGGTAGAATATTAAATTTATCAATCTTAAGATTATTGTTTTCACGACCTTTTAAGAAAGATCCGTATCCTTCTGTAATTTTTTTGAAGCCTAATTTACTTAATAAACTCTCTAAAGGTAAAAATTCCCCAAATGGAACAAGTTTTCTTTTGTTGTATCTTTGAATTATTTCTAATCGATTATTTACAATAATCATACTATTATAGAAATTTCCACTTTTGGTTTCTAATATATTTATACCAAATGCTATATGATGTTTTTCTGAAAAATTTTTTAATAATAAATTTTTAAAAGCTAAAATATCATTATAACTATAACCACTGAAAATTCCCTCAGGCCATATAAATAGTGTTTTTTTATCCTTATCAGGGTCACTATATCTAATTAATTTTTTAAATCTCTCCTCTATTTGAAAATTGCTAAGGCCATATTCTAAATCAAAGTTTGGAGAAATAATCTTTATAAATTCTTTATCATTTATCTCTTGCAAAAAAGCTTTATTTTTATTGATTTCTAAATTTCCATAAACATACAAACTTAATATTAAAAAAATTACTGTAATAAAGCTTAAAATTTTTTTAACAGTACTTATATTAAAAAAAAAAATAATTGGTAAAGTAAAAAAAGTTATTACAATTAAATTGTAAGAATATAACCCTATAGTATTTATTATTTGTAACATCTCATTAGCTTTAACAGTGCTGTAAGCCCAAAGGTTCCATGGGAAACCTGATAATAATATTGCGCGTATATAATCTGAAACAGCCAAACTTGCAGAAAATAAAATTAGAGAAGGGAAGTCAAATTTTAAATACGGCCCAACAACAGTTATTACTAGAGCAGTAAATAAACTTAAAAATAGAGGTAATAAAATCATTACAAACGGAATTAAGCCTTTAAAATTTTCGTCAAATGTTAGGGCATTAGTAATCCAAGATATGCCGCTTACATAAAATCCAAAACCAAATGTTAATCCAAATATAAATAAATTTTTTTTTAAGGGTTTCTTTCTATAAATAGATTTAGATTTTTTATTAATGAAAGCAACTAAATAAAAGAATAAAGGAAAAATGATAAAATTAAGTAGAAATAAATTAAAAGGTTCAAAGGTAAAAATTGTAAACGAACCAAGTAATAAAGGTATAAAATACAAAATTATGAATCTATTTGTTAAATACTTTTCAATCATTAACAATATTAAAATAATTTTTTTCAATTTTGGTCATTTTTACAAAATCTTTATTCGTCTTGTGATCGTATCCTAATAGATGTACTAAACCATGTATCCACAGAGAATTAAATTCATTTTTGAATTTCTTTTGAGGAGTTTTATTTTTTATTTTATCTAGGTTAACAATTATATCTCCAAGATAAATTTCCTTTTCAGTCATTAACTTTTTTTTTAAATTATTTTTTGTTTGAAATGGAAATGATAAAACATCAGTTGATTTTCTTTTTTTTCTAAATTTTTTATTGAGATTTGTAATTTCCTTGTTGCCAGCTAATAATAAAGAGAGAGAAAGTAATTTTTTTTTATATAATTTATTTTTTAAATTTATCTTTTTAATATTACGATCAAGATACTTACTTGGGTCTTTTATATAATGAAGCCAGTTAATATTTTTCGTAATTACATTAATTTTTATCATCAATGCTTTTGTTCTGATAAGCTTTAATGATTTTTGAGACTAACGGATGTCTTACAACATCATTGTGGTCAAATTCTATTATTTTGATTTCCTTTAATTCTTTTAAGATATTTTTTGATTTAATAAGTCCTGAATCTTTTTTGTTAATTAAATCTACTTGACTAGGATCTCCATTAACAACTAATTTGGAATTTTCTCCTATTCTTGTTAAAAACATTTTAATTTGGGTTTCGGTTGCGTTTTGTGCTTCATCTAAAATGGCAAAACTATTTTTTAGCGTTCTACCTCTCATGAAAGCTAGTGGTGCAATTTCGATTTCTCCTGTTTCAATTTTTTTATCTATTTTATCTGCGCCAAAAAGTTCATACAATGCGTCGTAAAGTGGTCTCAAGTAAGGGTCAACTTTTTCTTTCATATCTCCAGGTAAAAAACCTAATTTTTCTCCAGCCTCAACTGCTGGCCTTGATAAAATTACCCTATCAATTTTCTTTTCCATCAATAAAGTTACAGCAACTGAGACAGCTAGGAAGCTTTTACCAGTTCCTGCAGGCCCTAGGGACATTACAATATCGTTTTCTTTTAAAGCTTTAATGTAATCTGATTGCTTTTCAGACCTAGCTATAACTGATTTTTTTGGAGTTTTTATTAACTGTTTAAAGCTTTTAATATTAGATTTTTCAATTTCTAAATTTTTTTTCACAGATAAAATTATATCTTCTTTTTCAATTATATTCGTTAAAAAATACTTGTTCATTAAAAATTTAATAGCATCGCAAAATAAAGACAGTTTTTCTTTTTCTCCCTTACAGGTAATTGAATTGCCTCTAAAAAAAACATTAATTTTTGTTAGATTTGATAAATTTTTTAAATTCTGATCAAACTGGCCAACGATAGCCATTAACATTTCATTATCATTTATTGAAATATTTATAGTCTCACTATCTATTCTTTTAATTAAAATATTCTGTTCTAATTTGCTTATTTCTGACATTTATTTAAGCTGCATAATCTTTTTGATTAATGTTTGAGCTAATTTCTCCAAACATAGTATTTGTATTAATTTGTAAAATTTGAACATCTTTAATTTGACCTACTATATTATTATCACTTTTTACAATTACTGAATTAAAATATTCATCTCTTCCAAAGTATTTGTTTTCATTTTTAACTTTATTCTCAATAAGTACTTTGGATATTTTGTTTATAAGAGTTTTTTTATATTTCAATTTTATTTTATCAGCATTATTCTGAAATAGTTTTAATCGTTTTTTTGCTTCATCAAGTTTTATAGCCTGCAAAAAAGATGCAGGTGTTCCTGGTCTTGCACTATAAATATAAGAATATGAATTGATAAATTCAATTTTTTTAATAAGTTTCAAAGTTTGTTCAAAATCATCTTGGGTTTCACCTGGATATCCAATTATAAAATCACTAGAAAATTTTATATTAGGCTTAGCTTTAATAAGTTTTTTAATAGTTTCTAAATATTCTTCAATAGTATGCTTTCTATTCATTGCATTTAAAATTTTATTTGATCCGCTTTGTACAGGAAGATGAATTAAAGGCATAAGTTTAGTAAAATTTTTATGAGCTTCAACTAAATCTTCTGTGAAATCAAGTGGATGAGAAGTTGTATATCTAATTCTTAGTAGTTTTTTTATTTTAGAAATTTCATATATTAAATCTGAAATTCTTTTTTTTTTAAAATTATAAGCATTAACATTTTGTCCTAGAAGTGTGATTTCTTTTGCTCCATTTTCTACTAATTGATTTGCTTCTACAATTAGTTCTTTAATAGAACGAGAAAATTCAGCACCGCGTGTGTATGGCACAACACAAAATTTACAAAACTTATCGCAACCTTCTTGAATAGTTAGAAATGACGAAATTTTATTATTTGAATTTTTAAAAAAATTTAAACTATCAAATTTTTCTACAACATCAAATTCAGTAAAATTTAAATGTTTTGAATTCTTTTCCGCTGACAATATTAAATCATTAATTTGATGATATGATTGTGGACCAATGACAGCATCAATATATTTTTCTTTTTTTAATAAAATATCTCCTTCTGCTTGAGCTACGCAACCTGCTACTATTACAATCGGTTTTATTTTATTTCTGAATTTTTTTTTTAATCTACCAATGTCATGATAAACTTTTTCTGTAGCTTTTTCTCTAATATGACAAGTGTTAAGAATATAACAGTTAGCCTCATCTAGACTCTCTGTTGGAGTATAATTTATTTTTTTTATTAAATCTTTAATACGATTACTATCGTATTCATTCATCTGACAACCAAGAGTTTTAATGAAAATTTTTTTATGCAAATTATTTTTTTATTTTTGAACCATAAAGTTCTAATTTATGATCAACTAATTTATATCCTAATTTTTTTGCAACTTCATTTTGAAGTTTCTCAATGTCTTTATCTACAAATTCAATTATTTCACCGCTATTTATATCAATTAAATGGTCATGGTGTTCATCTGGTGACTGTTCATATCTTGCTTTTCCGCCTTTAAAATCATGCTTCTCTAAAATACCAGCTTCCTCAAAAAGTTTCACAGTACGATATACAGTCGCTATACTAATCTTTTTATCCACGTAACTTACTCTTTTGTGCAATTCATCTACATCCGGGTGATCTTTGGACTCTGACATAATCTTTGCAATAACTTTTCTTTGGTCAGTCAGTCTTACACCTTTATTTTTACATTTCTCCTCGATTGAACTCATAAAATTAACTTAACTCAAATATATAGGTTTAATCAAATTTTTTTGTATTAATTTTTTATCAATTAAAAATTCAATATTTGCAAGGTTAAATTGCCCTAAATCAGAATTTTTATATCCAAACAAATTAATTTTTTTTGATATTTTTATTCCTTTAGCGATAGCAATGGATGCTCTCAACGAAGAAAAGCTTCCCGGCCCTATATTTACAAGAATAGAGAAATTATTATTAATATTTATTTTGTGTTTTTTTATTAGATTTAATATGTTTGAAACTAATATATCGTTACTTTTTAATTGATGATCAAAATTATGAGTATAAAATTTAGTATTAATTTTTAAACCTATTTTATCGTTTTTGCCTATGCAATTTAATATTAAAAAATCTTTAATCATTAGTCTTGTTATAACTATTTTACTATTTCAAAACAATTTCAATTCGTGTTTAGCCGATCAAGAAATTGATGATTATGGTATTATTTCATTAATGTATCATCGCTTTGAAGAAAATAAGTATCCATCTACAAATGTTAAGATAGATAAATTCAAGGAACATTTAAATATCATTGAAAAAAATAATATTAAATTTATTAACCCAAAAAATTTTAAAAACGAATTAGTAAATAATAAATTACAAAGAAAAATCCTATTAACTATCGATGATGGATTTTTATCATTTTATCAGAATGCTTGGCCAATACTAAAGAAAAGAAAAATACCTTTTATTTTATTTGTAAGCACTCGTGAAGTTGGGGCATTTAATTACATGTCTTGGGATCAGATTAAAGAAATAAGCAAAGAAGATTTTGTAGAAATTGGGAACCATAGTCATACTCATGAATATCTAGTCGATGAAAGTGATGAACTAATTATAGAAGATATTTCTAAATCTATTTCTATTTTTAATAAAAATCTTGGTAAAAATTCTGAATTTTTTTCTTATCCTTTTGGTGAATACAGTAATAGTTTTAAAAATATAATTAAGAATTTTGGTTTTAAATATGCTTTTGGACAACATTCTGGAGTTATGGATGAAACTAAAGATTTTTATGAATTGCCTAGATATCCTATCAATGAGAAATATGGGGAAACTAAAAGATTCAAATCTATAACTAAAACTTTGCCTTTGAAGTTTAAAAAGATTTATCCTGAAGAAAAATATCTTTTGCAGGCTGATAATCCGCCCAACGTAAAAATCGAGTTTTACAATAACATAAAAAATCTTAAGTCCTTGAATTGTTACTCAAACGAAGGTGATAAATGGAGACAATCTGATATTAAATTTGAAAATTCAAACACTATTTTAATTAATATAAACGAAAAGTTTATTGGTGAAAGAGGAAGAATTAATTGTTCTTTGAGAGACCCTAGTGGTTTATGGAGATGGCTTGGAATTCAATTTGTAATAAGTGAAAAATAGCCTATGAAGATAATTCAATTTTTTTAACTGAATTAACTAATCTTACTGACTCAAAATCCATTAATCTATTTTGTTTAATAATCTGATTTAATATTTTTGTATATTCAGTTCCTGTTTGTGCATAGTTATTTAAAGTTTCAGTTAATTCTAAACCTTTAATTCTTTTTTTTTTATCCCTAAGAGCTAATCTTTTTTGTCTAAATTTATTATAACTTTTATGAGTATTAAGATTGTTCTGATATGCTTTTACCGAAGCTCTTAAAATTGGAAATTTTAAAATTTTATGATTTTTATTACTTTCTCTATCTAAAGGAGCTATTCCTTGTCCACTCCATGTCCATTGTCCGAAAATAGCATTTCCCTCTAAAGCAAACCTGGAAGTTCCCCATCCACTTTCTTTTGCTGCTTGAGCTAATGCAATAGATGTTGGAATTATGTCCATTCGAACTACTAGTTCTTTCAAGTCACCTTTTTTGACTTTGTACTCTAAAAGTTTTTGTCTTATCCATTGCTTTTCTAAATCTGTAGTAAATTTTTTGTCTGATAATGTTAATAATTTTTCTCTATCAGCTAATATTCTCTCATTTTCAGCAACAATCAGAGGTAAGACTATTTTAATAAAAGTCTCTTTTTTTAGTTTGGTACTTTGAAGAGCATCAAGATCTCTTGGAAACTGAGTAAAATAAATAGGTTTTACTAATTTTTGTGATCGCACTTTACCTAAATCATATTCTACATCTTTGAAGAGATTTAAAACTGTCTCCGTTTTTAAATTTAAATTAGGCAAAATTACTTCGTCTACACTTTTTCTTTTTACTTCAAGCTTAGGCTTTTTTTCTTTAGATTTATTTGTTTCTTTTTTAACTTTTGGTTTTTTAATTTCAGGTTTTTTTACCTCTTTTTTTATTTCAGGTTTTTTTACTTCTTTTTTAATTTCTTTTTTAATCTCAGGTTTTTTAACTGTTTCCCCATCAGAAAAATAATTAATTCCGCTAAAAGAAATCGTTGCTACAACTGCTACGGAAGCAATGGCAATCATTACTCGTTTGGCTTTTTGCGGCTCTATTTGCTGTTTATATATTCCGTGGAATAAATCAGTAAATAAATTAGCAAAAAATTCGAATATTACTGTTCCTAGCTTTGGTATTATATTTAAAAAGTTTAAGCCAATTTTACCAAGTTGTGTCCATAAATCTTTAAACGCCCGACTAATTTTTCTATTTGTGTCAAGTTTGAAGTTTTCAATTTTTCTTAACGCTCTATTTTTATCTTTTATTTTATTTTCTTTAAATTCTACTAAACTAGTTTTAATTTTTCCAACAGGTTTTATGAAATTATCCCTTAAAAAATTAGATTTGAAATCTTTTGGAATTGTGATTTTATTTTTTTTTAAAATAAGCTCTAATTGACCTGAAGTTAAATTTTTTCTACTTTTTTCATAATCTTTAATTTCTTTAACATCATAAATATATGCTAATTCTATTAGCTTATCTCTATAACTTAATTTTTTTTTCATTGTACGGCCTCTACTGAATTAACTTCTTTAACATAATGTTTTAGAAGATTTTGAACCCCTTGTTTCAGTGTCATTAAGGAACTTGGGCAACCTGAGCAACTTCCTTGTAATTGCACTTTAACAACTCCATTTTCAAAGGATTTAAACTTAATATCTCCACCATCTCTTGCCACAGCTGGTCTAATTTTGGTATCTAAAACTTCGATAATTTTATTAACAGTTTCATTGTCAATTTCGCTATTTTCCTTATTTTTTTTACTTTCTTTGAGTATTGGCTCATCATTTTTCTCGAAATAATCATTCAAATGAGAAATTATCATTGGTTTAAGTTCGTTCCATGAAACTTCTTTAGTTTTTTTTACTGAAAGAAAATTTTTTGATAATAATATCAATTCCACGCCTTTAAAATTTAGCAATTCTTTTACGAACGGAATGCTAATTTCATTCTTTTTCTCTTTTTTAAATTCCTCGCTTCCTATTGAAGATAATGTCTTATCTGACAAAAACTTAATGGAGTCCGGGTTTGGTGTAGTTTCTATTTGTATCATTAAGGCTTTATATTATATCAAGCCTACTTTTTCACGTATATTTTTCAGGTTTTCCTCAGCAATAATGTTAGCTTTTTCAGTGCCTTTTTTTAGAATATTTTTTAAATGAGACTTGTCTTTAAGCAATTTTTGAATCTCTTTACCTACTGGCGTTATTTCATTAATTATAACTTCTGCTAATTTTGTTTTTAAAAGAGAATACTCTTTTCCAGCCATTTCTGAAATAGTTTTTTCTAAATTGCTTTTAGTTAATTCAGAATACATAGTTAAAAGATTTAAAGCTTCTGGTTTGTTCTCTAATGATTTTATCTCTCCAGGAATTGATTCTGAGTCAGACTTAGCTTTTTTTATTTTTTTATTTATTTCGTCTGCAGTGTCTTTTAAATTTATTCTCGCATAATCAGATTCTTCAGATTTACTCATTTTTTTAGTTCCGTCTCTTAAGCTCATAATTCTAGAAATATTTTTAGATATTAATGGTTCTGGGAGAGGAAAAAAATCTTTACAATTAAAATCCTTATTAAATTTTTGAGCTATATCACGTGATAATTCTAAATGCTGTTTTTGATCTGCGCCGACTGGAACATGAGTAGCTTTGTAAAGTAAAATATCTGCAGCCATAAGATTGGGATAAATATAGAGACCAACACTAGCTTTTTCTTTATCTGTTCCAGCTTTATCCTTGAATTGAGTCATTCTATTTAACCAACCAATTCTTGAAACACAGTTTAAGATCCAGGCAAGTTCTGCATGACCGGCAACTGAAGATTGATTAAAAATTATGCTTTTATTATAATCTAAACCGGTTGCTAAAAAACTCGCTGTAGTTTCTAAAACGTTATCATGTAAGTGACTGGGATCTTGAAAAACAGTAATAGCATGTAAGTCAACAACGCAATATATACATTTCATCTCTTTTTGTAATGTAACAAAATTCTTAAGCGCTCCTAAGTAATTTCCTAAATGAAGATTACCTGTTGGTTGCACACCAGAAAATACTAATTTTTTTTTACTCATTAGTTCGTTTTATAATTTTTAAGTTTTAATATTCCAAATAAATAACATGATATTAAATAAAACATACCCACAAAGCTAACAATTGATATTAAAGTAACAGCTTTATAATCGTAACTATAGTCTAAATAATTTGAGAACCTTTTTAAAAAAAATAGCAATATAGACGACATAATGATTGTCGAAATCAATATCTTGATAAAATTTATCATTAATTGATTTTTTAATAATAAAATTTTTTTATAATTTAACAAATAGATGTAAATAAAAACCCCAACCCAAGTTGAGATTGATGTAGCGATAGGAATAATTACAAACCCAATTTTATTAAAAAAAATTACGCTAATTGAAATATTTAAAAAAACAACTAATAAAGAAATATAGAAAGGTGTTTTGGTGTTATCTCTTGCAAAATAAAAGTTTGATAAAATTTTGATCAATGCAAATGCTGGCACTCCATATCCAAAAAACTTTAGAGCAGCTGCTGTCATTTCAACATCTTTTGTAGAAAAAGATCCATATCCAAATAATACATTAACTATTTCACTCGACGCTATAATTAATCCAAAACTTGCAGGTATTGAAAATAAGAGTGAAAGTTCAAAAGATTTATTTTGAATATTAGAAATTTTTTTAAAATTTTTCATTTTAAAAGCTTTGGAAAGAACTGGTAAAGAAACAGTTCCGACAGCTATTCCTGCTACCGCAAGATTTATTTGGTAAACTCTGTCAGCATAATAAAGGTAAGATACTGCGCCTGATTGAAAAGAAGCAATAATTGTACCAACTAAAATATTTATTTGTGTAACACCTGAAGATAAAATACTTGGTAAGAGTTTTTTGAAAAAAAATCTTACTCTGTTGCTAAATTTTAAAGTAAAATACAATGCAGGCTTATAAAATTTTTTAGCTACGTAAATTAAAAAAAATAATTGAATTACACCCGCTATGGTAACACCATAAGAAAGCTGCTTTGCATAATCTAAACCTTGCACAAAAGAGAAGATTAAGCTTATAATTAAAACTACATTTAAAATTATAGGTGCACCAGCTGCTGCTGCAAACTTATTGTTAGAATTAAGTATTCCTGCAAAAAATGACGATAGACTTACAAATAATAAAAACGGAAATGTAATCCTTGTTAATTCAACAGCTAAATTAAATTTGATTTGATCTTCTAAAAAACCTGGCGCGATAATGTAAATGAAGTATGGAGTAAAAATCTCCACTATAGTAACTATTAACAACAAAATTAACAATAAATAATTTAAAACATCGTCAGCAAATCTTTTTCCTTTTTTTTTATCCTCAACTTTGGCAGAAGTATAACTAGGAATAAACGCTGCATTAAATGTACCTTCTGCAAATAACCTTCTGAAAGTATTCGGCAATCTAAAAGCCACAAAAAAAGCATCTGCAAAAACTGATGCTCCGAGAAAAATTGCTATTAAAATATCTCTAAGGTAGCCTAAAATTCTACTGATTAAGGTAAAAAAACTAAATACAGATGCTGAAGATAACAGGTTCATAAATATTCTTAATTAAGCCATAAATTTTTAGTGAATTATCATTTTTTATATTACATACTCATAAAGCTAAATGCCAAAAAAAACAGAAATTGACCACTACACAGATAAAGAAGCTCTTGATTTTCATATAAAGGGGAAGTCAGGCAAAATTGAGATAGGATCCTCTAAGCCTCTTACAACCAAACGTGACCTTTCTCTGGCGTATTCACCTGGTGTTGCAGCGCCTGTAAAAGAAATTTCAAAAAATCCAGATCTGGCATATGATTATACTAGTAAAGGTAATCTGGTAGCTGTGATAAGTAATGGATCAGCAATCTTAGGTTTGGGTAATCTTGGATCTCTAGCATCAAAACCTGTCATGGAAGGAAAGTCAGTTTTATTTAAACGTTTCGCTGATATTGATTCAATCGATATTGAAATAGATAGCAAAGATACAAACTCGATCATCGAAACAATAAAAAATATAAGTGGAACGTTTGGAGGAATAAACCTTGAAGATATTGCTGCACCAGACTGTTTTATAATTGAACAAAAATTAAGAGAAATTCTAGATATACCTGTGTTCCATGACGATCAACATGGTACAGCAATCATAACCACTGCAGCTTTAATAAATGCATTAGATATATCTAAGAAAAAGATTTCAAAAGTAAAAATTGTTGTAAACGGAGCTGGGGCATCAGCTCAAGCCTGCGCAAATTTATTTAAAAGTTCTGGAGTTAAAAATGAAAACATAATTATGTGTGACAGCAAAGGTGTCATCTACAAAGGAAGAAAAAATATTGATCAATTTAAATCTGCTTTTGCCATTGATACAAAGCATAGGACTCTTGCAGAGGCAATGAAAGATGCGGATGTTTTTCTAGGTTTGTCAGCAAAAGATGTGGTGAATAAAGAAATGGTTAAGTCCATGGCTAAAAACCCAATTATTTTTGCATGTGCGAATCCTGATCCTGAGATAAAACCTGAAATAATTGAAGAAGTTAGAAACGATGCAATCATTGCTACAGGTCGCTCTGACTACCCTAACCAAGTAAATAATTTAATTGGTTTTCCATACATTTTTAGAGGTGCTCTAGATGTAAGAGCCAAAGCAATTAATGAAGAAATGAAAGTGGCAGCAGCAAATGCGATTGCACTTTTGGCTAGAGAAAATGTTCCTGATGAAGTTGTTGCTGCATATGGTGGAGACCGCCCAAGATATGGAAAAAATTATATTATTCCATCAACTTTTGATCCAAGGTTAATAAGTGTAATTCCTGCTGCAGTTGCAGAAGCTGCAATTAAAAGTGGCGCTGCAAGAAAAAAAATAGAAGATATTGATCTTTATAAAGATCAGTTATCAAATCGATTAGATCCATCAATGTCGATCATGCAAGGAATAAATGCAAAAATAAGAAAAAATCCTAAAAGAGTTATTTTTGCAGAAGGTGAAGATGAAAACATGCTTAAAGCAGCAATTGAATTCGGAAAAAATAAATTGGGAGTTCCAATAGTTATAGGAGCAGAAAATAGGGTTAGAGAACAATTAAGAAAGATAGGATTAGATGAAAATTACAAAATTGAAATAGTAAACTCTACAGATAAAAATAAAAGAGATAAATACGTCAAACATTTATACAAAAAACTTCAAAGGGAGGGTCAACTAGAAAGAGACGTAGATCGTTTAGTCAGGAATGATAGGATAGCATGGGGTTCATCTATGATTGCATGCAAAGATGCTGATGCAATGGTTACCGGAAATATCAGACACTACGCAGCCTCAATTGAAAAACTTAAAAAAGTAGTAGAAGCAAGACCAGGAGAGGAAATTTTTGGTATGACCATGATTGTTTCTAAAGGAAAAACTATTCTCGTAGCAGACACCAACGTAACAGAGTTACCTTCTGCGGAAAGACTGGTGAATATTTCTAAATCGTGCGTGCGAATTGCGCGTTTATTTGGCTTTGAACCAAAAGTAGCTTTTTTATCACACTCAACTTTTGGAAAACCTTTGTCTAGAAACACTAGACATGTAAGAGATGCAATTGAAAAACTTAAAAAAGAAAAAGTTGATTTTGATTTTGATGGTGAGATGCAACCAGATGTGGCTTTAAACCCTACATATCAAGAAATTTATCCATTCTCTAAGATAGTAGGTAACGCAAATGTTTTAATTATGCCAGCATTGCACAGTGCTGCTATATCAACAAAACTAATGAAAGTTTTTGGTGGCGGAAAAAATATTGGACCTTTATTGATTGGCTTGGGTCAACCTATTGAGGTAGCTCCTTTACGTGCTAGCACCTCAGAAATTTTAAACTTAGCTTCTATTGCTGCTTACTCTTCTGACGTGATTGATTATTCTAATTAATTTTTGTTCTACTTAACTCTGTGGCAAGATAAATCGAAGGAATTATCTCCTCGACATCATATATTTTGTTTGCTTCATTCATGACTTCTTTTTTTTCCTCTTCATCCATTGCAATACCAAAAATATAAATATTTTTGTTAACAGTTTCCAAAGTATAATTTCTAGCTTTAGTTTTTTTATTAAATATTAATGCACTTCTTAATTGACTGGTAATCAGGATATCTTTTGCTGTGTTTTTAAAATTACTTTGACCTTTAATTGTAATCGCATTTTTAACTGATCTTACACCTTTCGTCTCCCATGCCATTTTTGTAATTTTTATTTTTTCCTCTGGTTCTTCAACTTTTCCTGATAAAAAAATTCTTCCATCAAGGACTTCTGATTGAATTGATAAAAAATACTTTTTATCTTCAAGCGCCAATCTTGCGGATAGGTTTTTTTGCATTATTGTATCGTCAATTTGCATACCGATTGTTCTTGGATCAAAAGTAATATTCACTCCAGCTCCAAACTGAGCAGCGGAAGTGCAAGACACTAAAACTATAAATAAAATAAAACTAAGAATTTTTTTCATTTTTTATTTTTAAACATAAATCGTAAATTTTTTTCTTATTTATTTTTTCTGTTTCTAAAATTAAATTTACAGTATCTTTCAAACTGTAATTTTTTAAATATTTTTTTATTTTATTCACAATTTTTTGTTCATCAAAAATTTTTGGTTTTTTTATTTGTTCAGAAATTATCACTGTTAATTCACCTTTAATATGGGTTTTAAATAATTGTAGATCATCTATATCTGCCCTTATAAATGACTCATGTATTTTGGTTAATTCTCTAGCAATCAATATTTTTCTTCCCGAAAAAAAAAGTTTAAATTCCCTAATATACTGGTTTATTTTTTTTGATGTTATAAAAAATACTTGTGTGAATTGATAATTTGATAATGTTGTTAAAACTTTTTTAAGTTCTTTTTCAGTTTTAGGTAAGTAGCCATAAAATAAAAACTGATCTTTAAATCCGGAAACACTTAAAGCCGTAGTAATAGAGGAAACTCCAGGAATTGGAGTTATTTGTATTTCATTTTCAGCACATTTATTAATTAATAATCTACCAGGATCAGATAAAAGAGGAGTGCCAGCATCAGATATTAAAGACAAAATTTTGCCCTCTTTGAAATATTTAATAATTTCGTTAAGTTTTTTTTTTTCGTTAAATTTATGATAGGAAACCAATTTTTTTCTAATCTTATAATGATTTAGAAGTTTGATTGACCTTCTGGTATCTTCGCAAAGGATTATGTCTGAATTTTTTAAAACCTTTAACGCTCTTAAAGTTATATCATCAAGATTTCCAATAGGTGTTGAAACAATGTATATGTTATTAGAAAAAAGTTTCATTATGAAATGTAAAATTATTTTATTATTGTTTTATATACTATTTATATTTAATTCTAATCTATTAAGTGAAGAAAATAATAAAACCCTCAAAGTTGGTTTGTTGGCTCCCCTGACAGGACCTTATAGTGAGATAGGAAATTCACTCTTATACTCATTGCAATTAGCCTTAGAAGAAATAAATGATGAAAATGTTATAATAGTTCCAAGAGACTCAGGTTTTAATGATGAAAAAAAAATTAATTTAGCAGTCGAAAACTTTAAATCACAGAATATAAAAATTATTATAGGACCTGTCACTCATGATGAATTTGAGTTTGTAAAAAAATATAATAATATGACATTTATTTCACCTTCCAATGTAGATCCTGAATTTACAAATAATATTATAAGTATAGGTGTAAGTTTAGAGTCTCAACTTGAAGCTTTAACGAAATTTATAAATAAACAAAAAAAAACAAAGACAATTATAATGTATCCAAAAAATGATTATACGAAATTGATTGAAGAAAAGATAATTAATTTAAATCTAAGAAATGTCAAAACTTTTCCATATACTCCTAATCCGGAGGTTCTTACTGGCGAAATTGAGACTCTGACTAATTATTCCCAAAGAAAAAGAAATCTAAAATTAAGGAAGAAAATGTTCGAAGATAAAGAAGATGATCAATCAATTAAAGAATTGGAACGTTTAGAGCAACTATATACATTAGGTGATGTAAATTTTGACTCCGTTATAATAATTGACTTTGGTAATAATCTCAAAAGTGTTTTAACTTCTTTAGTTTATACAGATGTGAGTCAAGAAAAAGTTCTATTTACAACTATTAACCAATGGTTTGATGAAAGTATATTTTATGAAAATTCTATCAAAAATCTATACTATCCATCTGTGAACTATAACGAATTTAAAAAATATAATAACAAATTTTTTAACAAGTTCCAAATTTATCCAAATGAAATTACAATTTTAGCTTATGATGCTTTAGGGCTAATTTATTACGCATGGAAAAAAAATGGTGAAATCAATTCTGTAAATGATTTTATATTCAAAAATAAGATTAAAGGAAAAATTGGTACATTTAGTTTTAAAAATAGGAAAGTTACGCAAGAATTAGATATTTACATGACTAGGAACAATAAGTTCATAAAATTTTAATTTTCTTTTTTAACTTTTGAAATGCTAAAAATCTATGGTCCATTTTAACTTTTTTATTTTTTTGCATTTGACCAAATGTAAACTTACTTTTTAGTGGAATAAAAATGGGGTCATATCCAAATCCTTTTTTTCCTAAAATCCTATAAGATATTTTTCCTTTTAATTTTCCTACTGCTGAGATTATTTTTGAATTTTTTTTTTTATATGAAAGACTACAAACAAATACGGCATTTCTATTCTTTTTATTTTTCATTTTTTTTAAAATAAACTTCATCGCTTTGTGAAAACTCCCATGTTTTTTCGCTAATCTTGCTGAGTAAATTCCTGGTCTATTTTTTAGAGCCTTTATACACAAACCTGAGTCATCTGATATTGCGTCGTAATCCACATGCTTTGAAAAGAATTTAACTTTGAGTTTAGAATTAGAAATAAAAGATGTTCCTGTCTCTTTTGGGCTTTTGATTCTTAGCGAAATAGGTGAAACCTTTTTAAATTTTCTTGATATTAAATAAGCAATTTCTTTAAATTTTCCCTTATTATGTGTGCCGATTAGAATTTTTTTCATTACAGATCTAGTAATTTAATAAGTACTTACTATATAGCAAGCTAAATGAGTGAAAAAAATAAAGAAGAAAATATAAAAAAAACTGACCCAGAGGCTAAAAAACCTTTAGAAAATGAAACTAAGTCTCAGACTGATGAAAAAAAGGAAAAAACAGTTGAAGAAAAATTATTAGAGTCTGAAGAGAAATTATTAAGATCCCTCGCAGAAATAGAAAATCAAAGAAGACGATTCGAAAAGGAAATAAAAGATGCATTCGATTTTGGTTCATTTAATTTTGCTAAAGAAAATCTAGCTATATTAGATAATTTGCAACGAGCCAAAGAAGCAATCAAAAACGATGAAAAACTTAAAATAAATAAAGACTTAGACAGATTTTTAGAAAATATAACGATCATTGAAAAAGACCTAATTTCTATATTCGAAAAAAATAGAATTAAAAAAATTGAAGTCAAAGATAAAAAATTTGATCCTAACTTTCATCAAGCTATGTCAGAAATAGAACACGAGGAAAAGGAACCAGGTTCTATCCTGCATGAAATTCAAGCAGGTTATATGCTTGGTGATAGGTTATTAAGACCTTCTCTAGTAAGTGTTGCAAAGAAAAAAGCCACTATAGATGATAAAAATACAGGTAAAAAAGAACAAAAATGACCTTGTAGATGAAGAAATAACACCCATATAAACAACGATAAGGAAATAATATGAGCAAAGTAATAGGAATAGATTTAGGAACAACAAATTCATGTGTAGCAATAATGGATGGCTCGCAAGCTAAAGTATTAGAGAACGTAGAAGGAGCGAGAACCACACCCTCCGTTGTTGCTTTTTTGGAGAATGAGGAAAAACTTGTTGGTCAACCAGCAAAAAGACAAGCTGTTACTAACGCCGGTGATACGATATTTGCCGCTAAAAGATTAATTGGTAGAAAATTCGATGGTCCATCAGTTCAAAAAGATATTTCAAAAGTTCCATACAAAATTGTCAAATCAGACAATGGCGATGCTTGGGTAGAGGGTAAGGGAAAAAAATATTCACCTGCTCAAATTTCAGCTTTTGTATTGCAAAAAATGAAAGAAACCGCAGAAAAATATTTAGGTCAAGCAGTTACGAAAGCAGTTATTACAGTACCGGCATATTTTAATGACTCTCAGAGACAAGCAACTAAAGACGCAGGAAAAATTGCTGGTCTTGAAGTATTAAGAATTATTAATGAACCAACTGCAGCTTCATTGGCATACGGGCTTGATAAGAAAGGTGGTAAAAAAATAGCAGTTTATGATTTAGGTGGTGGTACTTTTGATATTTCAATCTTGGAGATTGGTGATGGAGTTTTTGAAGTAAAATCAACTAACGGAGATACTTTCCTAGGAGGAGAAGACTTTGATGATGCTATCGTTGAATACCTTGCAAATGAATTTAAAAAAGATAACGGAATAGATTTAAAATCTGATAAACTTGCACTTCAAAGATTAAAAGAAGCTGCAGAAAAAGCAAAAATAGAACTATCTTCAGCAGCTCAAACAGAAATCAATTTACCGTTTATCACTGCAGATAAAAGTGGTCCAAAACATTTAAATTTAAAATTTACTAGAGCAAAACTAGAGGCTTTGGTGCAAGGACTAGTAGATAGAACTTTAGAACCATGTAAAACAGCTTTAAAAGACTCTGGTTTTTCAGCAGCAGAAATAAACGAAGTCGTGCTAGTAGGCGGTATGACGAGAATGCCTAAAATTATTGAAACTGTTAAAAACTTTTTCGGAAAAGAACCTAATAAAAGTGTTAATCCTGATGAAGTTGTGGCTATGGGCGCAGCTATACAAGGTGGTGTGCTTCAAGGAGATGTAAAAGATGTTCTGCTTTTAGATGTAACACCTCTTTCTTTAGGAATTGAAACTTTAGGTGGTGTTTCTACAAAATTAATTGAAAAAAACACAACTATACCAACTAAGAAAAGTCAGGTTTTCTCTACTGCGGAAGACAATCAACCTGCTGTTTCAATAAGAGTTTTGCAAGGCGAGAGGGAGATGGCAGCAGACAATAAAATTTTAGGAAACTTTGAATTAGTAGGTATCCCTCCAGCTCCAAGAGGAACTCCTCAAATCGAAGTTACATTTGATATCGATGCAAATGGTATTGTAAATGTTTCAGCGAAAGACAAAGGAACCGGTAAAGAACAGAAAATTCAAATACAAGCTTCTGGCGGTCTATCTGAAGAAGAAATAAACAAGATGGTTAAGGATGCTGAAGCAAATAAAGAAGCTGATAAAAAGAAAAGAGAGACTGTTGATGCAAGAAATCAAGCAGATAGCCTTGTTTTCTCTACAGAAAAAAGTTTGAAAGAGCACGGAGATAAAATTTCAGCAGAGGAAAAGAAAGCTATCGAAAATGGTATTGCTGATCTTAAAAAATCTTTGGAGGGCACTGACTCAGAAGATATTAAGAAAAAAACACAAAATTTAATTCAAGTTTCTATGAAGTTAGGTGAAGCAGTTTACAAAAGCCAACAAAAACCTGGGTCAGATAAGTCTGAGGAACCAAAAGATGCCAAACCTAATGACAAAGATAATGTAGTTGATGCTGATTTTGAAGACGTAAAAGAAAAAGAAGAAGATAAAGAAAAAAGCGCCTAAGAAAATAAAGGAGACGTCCTGTGGCTAAAAGAGATTGTTATGATGTCTTAGGTGTACCAAGATCTGCATCCAAAGACGACATTAAAAAAGCTTATAGAAAACTCGCACTCAAATATCATCCCGACAAAAATAAAGGTGACAAAGCTTCAGAGGAAAAATTTAAAGAAGCAAGTGAAGCTTACCACATACTTTCGGATGAAAAGAGAAAAGCTAATTACGATCAGTTTGGCCACGCTGCTTTTGAAGGCGGTGGTGGAGGCGGTCAAGGATTTGGTGGTTTCGATACTTCATCCTTTTCAGATATTTTTGAAGACTTCTTCAGCGATTTTGGTGGAGGTGGCTCCACTAGAAGATCTAGTAATAGAGGAAATGACTTAAGGTACGATGTTAGTATCGATTTAGAAGAAGCTTATAAAGGTATTCAAAAAAACGTTAAGTACACAACTTACAAAGCTTGCTCTTCTTGCTCTGGTAGCGGCGCTGCAAAAGGTTCAAAACCTGTTAGGTGTGACTATTGTTCTGGTAGAGGAAAAGTAAGAACTAACCAAGGATTTTTTACTGTTCAACAAACTTGTCCTCAATGTAGCGGATACGGAGAAATGATTAACGACCCATGCAGTAAATGTAGTGGTAACGGAAAAGTACAATCTAGTGAAAATGTAACTGTAAAAATTCCTAAAGGAGTTGATGATGGCACAAGAATAAGAGTATCTGGCAAAGGTGAGGCAGGATCAAAAGGTGGCTCCAGTGGAGATTTATATTTATTTATATCTATAGATAATCATGACATCTTTAAAAGAGCTGACGAGAATTTATACTATGAACTTCCAATTTCTTTTACAGACGCTGCACTTGGAACTGCAGTTGAAGTTCCATCAATTGACGGGGGTAAATCGAAAATAAAAATTCCTGCTGGTACACAACATGGCAAACAATTCAGACTAAGAGGAAAAGGTATGCCAGTTTTGAGGGGAAGCTCTTTTGGAGATTTATATATAAGAATAAACACTCAGGTTCCAACTTCATTAACTAAAAAACAAAAAGAAATTCTTGAAGAATTTAATGAAATTGAGAGCAATAAACCTGATCCAGTCATTAAAAGTTTTTTTGAGAAAGCCAAAAAGTTTTGGAGAAATTCCTAATATATAATGAGCACTGATCAAATAATGTCTGCAATTTTTCTTGTTGCAGTATTAATTTTAATTTTACCTAGTTTTCTTTCCACCAACTATAAATTAAAAGAATTTTTAAGGAATTTATCTATTTGGGCTATAATTACGCTAGTTATTATTGTAATCATGTATTTTATTAGTTTATGAGAAAAATAAATTTATCTATTTCTGGATGTATGGGTAGAATGGGTCAGCAACTCATTCAATCCTCAAAAAAAAGTAAAAATTTTAAATTAGTTTCTTTAACAGAAAATAGGTTAATAAATAAAAAAATTGCTGGTTTAAAACCATCTAAAAACAGCGTTGATGCATTCAAGAAATCTAATGTAATAATAGACTTTACTGTTCCTAAATGCACTTTAGAAATACTTAAGATTGCTTCTAAATTAAAAAAAAAAGTTGTTATAGGTACAACTGGTTTCTCAAAAAAAGAGGAAAATTTAATAAAAAAGTTTTCTAGAAAAATTCCTATACTTAAAGCAGGTAATATGAGTTTAGGTGTAAATTTGCTCATGTATTTAACTGAAATCGCATCAAAATCTCTTGGAAATAATTTTTTGAGTAAAATTTATGAGGTACACCATAAACACAAAATTGATTACCCTTCTGGTACAGCTTTAATGCTAGGTAAAGGAATAGCTGATGGAAAAAATAAAAATTTTTATAATTTAATTGGTAAGAAATATTTAAATAAAAAAACATTTCCGTATGCAAAAAAAATTAACTTTAACTCTATTCGTAAAGGTGAAGTTATTGGTGAGCATGAAGTAAGATTTTCTAGTGGAAAAGAAATTATAAAACTTAACCACGAATCTTTTGATAGAGCTTTATACTCTGAAGGTGCATTAACCGCCGCTGCCTGGCTAATGTCAAAAAAAGCAGGTCTTTATTCTATGAGAGACCTTCTTAACTTTAAGTGAACAATAAAGAAAAAGCTAAAGTTATTTTAAGGATATTAAATAAAACTTATCCTAAAGTTCCCATACCTTTAAATTATAAAAATACTTTTACTCTTTTAGTTTCAGTTCTTCTTTCAGCACAGTGTACTGACGTAAATGTTAACAATGTAACAAAAGATATATATCCAAAATACAATAAACCTCAACATTTTGTAAAACTCGGTAGAAAAAAAATTGAGAAGTTAATTAAAAGAATTGGAATATTTAGGGTAAAAGCTAAAAGCATCTTTTACTTATCAAAAACACTAATTGAAAAATATAAGGGCAAAGTGCCAAAAACATATGCAGAATTAGAACAGTTACCGGGCGTAGGTCACAAAACTGCGAGTGTTGTTATGTCTCAAGGATTTGGTTTTCCTGCTTTCCCAGTTGATACACATATTCACAGGTTAGCTCAAAGATGGGGTTTAACTAATGGAAAAAATGTTATTCAAACAGAAAAAGATTTAAAAAAAGTTTTTCCTAAAAAGTACTGGAATAAACTTCACTTACAAATAATTTGGTATGGAAGAGAATATTGTAAAGCCCGAGATTGTTATGGAATAACTTGTAAAATTTGTAAAAGCTGTTATCCCAATAGAAAAAAACCTATTAAAACAAAGAAAGCTTAAATGAAAATCTTAGGAATTGGCAACGCTATCGTTGATGTAATTTGTAAAGTTGATGACAAATTTATTACTCAAAATAATTTAACAAAGAGTACAATGAAGCTTGTGGATGAAGCTGAATTTAAAAAACTATTATCTACTCTTAAAATAGAAGAAACTGTCTCTGGTGGATCAGTAGCAAACTCAATAGTAGGTCTTTCTCAACTTGGAAACAAAGTAGGTTTTATAGGTAAAGTAAGTGATGATAATTTAGGCAACAAGTACGAAGAAGGTTTGAAAAAAGAAAATGTAGAGTTCTTTTACTCAAAAAAAAAAGAAACTATTCCAACAGGAACTTGTTTAATATTAATAACACCCGACTCTGAGAGAACTATGGTAACTTTTCTTGGCACTGCGGGAAAAATTAATGAAAACGACATTAATGTTAATGCAGTGAAGAATAGTGAAATCTTATTTCTTGAGGGATATCTTTGGGATGAGGGTGAGCCAAAAAAAGCTTTCGAAAAAGCTATAAGTAATGCAAATAAAGTCGCTATGTCATTATCAGACTTATTTTGTGTGGAGAGACATAAGCCTCACTTTTTAGATTTAGTTAAAAATAAATTAGACATCACGTTTGCAAACGAGCAAGAAATAATGTCTTTAATTGATGTTAAAAAATTTGAAGAAGTAATTAATTTTGCAAAAGAGATAAATAAGTTAATTGTTATCACTCGTGGTGACAAAGGGGCAATTGCAATAAATGAAAATGATATTGTGGAATGTTCTGCCAAAAGTAATCTCAAGATTAAAGATTTAACTGGTGCAGGAGATTTATTTGCAGGTGGTTTTTTACACGGATTAATAAATAAAAAATCTACAAAAGAAAGTTTAGAAACTGGAACTGATATGTCTTCGAAAGTAATTCAAATAATTGGAGCAAGACTTTAACAATTAATTTATTTTTTTCTTCTTTTAAAACTTCCTTTACCTTTTTTTGGTTTTACAACTCTTTTTCTGTACTTCGATGTAAAAAGATCTTTTGCTATCTTATTTCTTTTTTTCACAGGTAATAACCATCTTTATTATTTAAAATAAACTTATCGTCTTTAAACTTATCAATAATTTTTTTTCTTAATCTATATATGTGTGTTTCGACAGTATGAGTGTCTGCATCGGACGCATAGTTCCAAACTGATGATAAAATATAATCTTTTGATATTGGCTTATTGCTATTTAAAAATAATTCAAGAAGTTGCACTTCTTTTTCAGTAAGTATTATATGACTCCCAGACCTTAATAATTTTTTTTCATTCTTATTTAATAAATAGTTTTTGACTGCTATTGAAGAATTTAAGTTAAATTTTTTTTTTGCAGCAGTATTCTCAACAATAGAATTAATTTCTTTTAAAGTGGCAGGTAATTCCAAAATTGCATCATAGTCACCTTTAAGATCTTGTCTGCTGCCTGCGCAAATTTTTATAGATTTATTGTTCTGAATATATTCCTTTAGTTTTTTATCCAATAAAACATCAACGTGAAAAAGAATAATACTAGATTTGTTATCCAAATCATCTGACAAACAATTAAACTTTAAAAACATTTTCAATTCATTTAAAGTTGAAATAAATGAGGAAGGACCAAGAATTCGAACATTTAAATTGTGCATATTTTAATTAATAAAAAATATCTAACGTTCAACAACTATAAAGCAAAATGCTCCGTAGGTAAAAGAGGAATTGGACTTAAAAGAAAAGAGGGTGATTTAATTACTCCTAAAGGTAAATATAAGATTAAGTATATTATGTACAGAAAAGATAGAGTTAAAATACAATCAAAAATTAAAAAAATTATAATAAAAAAAGAAATGGGTTGGTGTGATGATTCTAATTCAAGACATTATAACAAGATTATTAAGCTACCGTCTTCATATAAACATGAAAAACTTTATAAAAAAGAAAATATTTACGATATCATAATAGTTTTAAATTATAACATGGATCCAATAGTTAAAAATAAAGGCAGTGCAATTTTTATCCATGTTGCCAAAAAAAATTACAAAAAAACAGAAGGATGTATAGCGGTGAAAAAAGCACATCTTTTAAAAATTGCAAAAGATTTAAAAAAAAAGACTATGGTTTTAATCGAGAGCCGAAAATAGAACTTCCAATCCTCACAAAAGTTGATCCACATTTTACTGCATCCATATAATCAGAAGACATACCCATACTTGTATGCTCAAGTGCTAAAGTTTTATTAAGTTCAGCTAATGATTTAAAATATTTTTCAGCATTTTCATCGACGGGAGGTATTATCATTAAACCTAAAATTTTGAGATTAATTTCATTTACACAATAATTGTAAAAAGATTCTAGCTCACTAACTGGTATTCCTGATTTTTGAATTTCATTACCTATATTTACTTGAATAAAATAATTTAGTTTTTTATTCAAATTTAATTGGTGTTTCGATAAAGCATCTGCCAATTTTTGGTTGTCTACAGAGTGAATGTAATCAAAAAGTTTTACTGCATCCTTAGCTTTATTACTTTGTAATTTGCCTATCATATGCAGTTGTATAGTTGGGTTTTCTTTTTTTGAATCTGACCATTTTGCAATAGCTTCCTGAACCTTGTTTTCTCCAAAATGGAGGTGACCATGTTTAATCAAAGGATTTATGTGGTCTAATGGAAAAGTTTTGCTTACGGCTATGATATTAACTGGCTTCACTGGTTTAAGAGATGAAATTTTCAATTTTATTTTTTCAAAGCTATCAACTATTGTGTTCATATGTTTATCTTAAAAAATAAATATTTTTTAATTATTGAAAGTATCAAAGATATAGATTTAAAAAACATAAAAAAACGTAAGAAATTTTTAATTATTTACAGAAATAATAACAGAGTAGATAAATTAGATGATATAATGAGGTTCAGACGAAAATGTAAGGCAAAAGCAATTAAATTTTATGTTTCAAATAATATAAATCTGGCAATTTCAATTAAATCAGATGGGATATATCTTTCTTCATACAATAAAAATTTAAAATTTTTAAATTATAAAAATTTGAATTTTGATATTATTGGCTCGGCTCATAATTTCAGAGAAATTTCAACTAAAATAAAGCAAGGATGTAATACAATTTTATTGTCAAAATTATTTTTAGTAGATTATGATAAAGAATCACCATTTTTAGGTGTTGTAAAATTTAATTTTATTTCAAAAATATTTAAAAAATTAATTCCACTTGGGGGAATTAAAATTAATAATTTAAACCAATTAAATAGAACTTATGGTGAGGGATTTGCTCTTTTATCAGAAATAAAAAAAAAGCCGGCTAATATTATTAACCGGCTTTTTTAATTCAATTAATTTAATTAGAAAGAAATTCCTAATGAAATAACTGTTTGTGTTTCGTCTTTAGAAGCTGTGTAATCAGAGTTCGTTACTTCGATATCAGATATACCTAGAGTAGCACCACCAACTGTGTAAGCTAATTGGATAGTTTCCTGTTCCATTTCAGTTACAGTTTTAGTACCAGCTGTAGCAGCTTGAGCTACTGCAACTCTTTGGTTTTGTTCTGATTTATCGATGTTGTAAGACACTGATAAAGAATCATTTACATCAAATTGTACACCGTACATTTGGTTTTCGTAGTAAAGAGTCTCATCATTACCCGCTGCACCAGTTGCTGCTTGGTATCCACCTTCAGTGTAACCTACAGATATTTGGCCTAGCGTGTACTTAGCACCTACGTTAGCTGATACACCATCGTCACCATTTGCGTCTCCACCTTCACCATCTGGAACTGCTACAGATCCTTGGATAGTTAAACCATCGATCGGAGCTGCTTTTATTTGTCCCATAGTTAAAGTTCTACCTTCACTTTGTGTAGTTAAAGTAGAGTCTGACTCTTTAGCTGATAATTGTGTGTTAGCACTCATGTTTGGCACATAACCAACTTTAAGACCAATACCGAAAGGTAATAAGTCTGCTGGTGTGTGATACTGAATGTTGTTGTAGTCTGATACATCATAGTGAGTTACGAAAGATGCTGGAGATGCATAGTCCTGTCCCACACCTAACGCACCAACACCGTGAGCTAATTCA
>CACIWX010000002.1 GCA_902590465.1 uncultured Pelagibacteraceae bacterium | reverse complement strand
AGAATATATCAAAGTTTCTTAAAAATGAATGAATGCATAGACTCAAATTCAGTTGGTTCTAATGCTGTTTTTAATTTTTGTTTGAAAAATAAAATAAAACTAGTCTATTCCGCAACCTCAGCATCTTTGGGAAACAAAGGCAAAGATAAGGATCTATCACCTTACGCTTTTTCAAAGTCAAAAAACTTAGAATTATTAGAAAATTTGAAAAAATGGTTTAATTTTAAATATGAGGTAATTTATTTTTATAATGTTTATGGTCCTTATCAGATATGTAAAGGTCAAATGTCAACAGTAATTGGAATTTTCGAGGATCACTTCAAAAGAAAAAAACCCTTACCTGTTGTAAGGCCAGGATCTCAAACAAGGAGATTTACGCACATAGATGATACGATCTATATTTGTTATTTAGCTTGGAAAAAAAATCTTTGCAGGCATTACAGCATAGCAAATAAAAAGTCTTACTCACTGTTAGAGGTTGCTAAAATGTTTAAATCAAAAATAAAATATTTGCCAAAGAGAGCTGGGGAAAGATATGCATCAGCACTTATAAATAAGAGTCTTTCTAATAAGATGTATAAGTATTTTGGAAAAATTAATTTAAAAGATTATATAAAAGAGTTTTGTAGAAAAAATTCTTAGTGACCAGGAAACTCTATTAAACTCTTAGTTTTATAGCCCTTAGTTTTTAATAAATCATTTCCAGGTAAATCAAAAAGATTAATAACAAAAATAAATCCTGCAACTTTACCACCAGAAATTTCAATTAACTTTGCTGCTGCTTCGGCAGTTCCACCAGTTGCAATCAGATCATCAATTATTAAGATTTTTTCATCTTTTTCTATAGAGTCTTTATGAACTTCAATAGTTGCTTTTCCATACTCAAGTTCAAAGTCAACAGAATGAACTTCAGCTGGCAATTTATTTTTTTTTCGAAGCAATATGAATGGTTTCTTTAATTGATAAGAGACTGTTGATGCAAAAACAAAACCTCTTGACTCTATTGCAGCAACTTTATCAAATTCGATATTTTTAGCTAAATTAATAATTTCGTCATTAGTATATTTAAATGCATCAGCATTTTTAATCAAAGTTGTGATATCTCTAAATAGTATACCTTTTTTTGGATAATCAGGTATTGATCTGATATATTTTTTTAAGTTCATAATTAACTTCAAGTCTTAGCAAAAAAGCATTAATAATTAAATAATGAAAAAAAGAAAACTCGGGATAATTGGTGGAAGTGGTTTATATAAAATGGAAGGTTTTGAGAAAACTAAATGGAAAAAAATTAATACACCTTGGGGAAAACCATCTGATGAAATTTTAATTGCAAAAATAGGCGATGAAGAAATTTGCTTCATCCCAAGACACGCCAGGGGTCATAAAATTAATCCAACTAATATAAACTTCAGAGCAAATATTGATGCAATGAAACAAATGGGAGTTACAGACTTGATATCAGTGTCAGCTGTTGGATCATTGAAAGAAAATTTAGAACCAGGAAAATTTGTTATAGTTGACCAATTTATTGATAGGACTTTTTCAAGAATTAAAACTTTTTTTACTGATGAAATTGTAGCTCATGTTTCAATGGCAAAGCCTACGAGTCCTGGTTTGGCTAATTGTTGTGAGGCAGCTCTAAAAAAATTAAATATAAATTATCAGAAAAATGGAACTTATGTTGTTATGGAGGGTCCTCAATTTTCTACATTAGCCGAGTCAAATTTATACAGATCGTGGGAAGCTGATGTTATAGGTATGACTAATATGCCTGAAGCTAAATTGGCCAGAGAGGCAGAGATAAGATATTGCACTGTTGCTATGGTAACAGACTACGATTGTTGGCATCCTGATCATGAAGAAGTTGATGTAAACATGGTAATCCAAACTTTAATTAAAAATGCAACTAATGCACAAAATATGATTAAAGAAATAATTAAAACTTTCAAAAATTATTCAATAGAGAAAGATCCTGCAAATGAATGTTTAGATGTTGCTATTATTACTGATCCAAAATTAAGGACAAAAAAGACAATTAAAAAATTAAAAAACGTTGCTGGAAGAGTTCTAAATAAAAAATAACTTTAATGCCAACATATACGGTAAAATATTCAAATTTTAATCTCTCACAAAAGCAAAAAAATTCATTAGCTAATGATATTTCAAATACTCATAGTAAATTTACTGGTGCAAATGCCTTTTTCGCCCAAGTTATTTTTCAAAAAAATGAGAAAAATGCTCATTACATGGGCGGCAAAATGGTAAAAACTAAAGAAATTTTTTTAAACGGACAGATAAGAGCTGGACGAACATCAAAAGTTAAAAAGAAATTAATTTTAGGATTAAGAAAAATTTTGATAAAAAACACAAATTTAAGAAGTGATTTCGTGTGGGTTTACTTAGAAGATTTATTGCCTGATCAAATGATTGAGTATGGAGAAGTCTTACCTAAATCAGGACAGGAAAAAAAATGGTTCAATTCTTTAACACCAAGTTTAAAAAAAAGATTAAAAAAAATGGAAAAAAGAAAATGAAAATAGAGGGAAAGTCTTACAAAACTATTTGGTTTGAAAATGGTTTAGTTAAAATAATAGATCAAACAAAACTTCCACATCAATTTATTATTAAAGATCTTAAAAAAGTTCAAGATGCTATTAATGCAATCAAGACAATGGAAGTAAGAGGAGCACCTTTAATTGGAGCTACTGCTGCATATGGATTAGTTTTATCCATAATTGAAAATAATGATTTATCATTTTTAAAAAAATCTAGCGAGGAATTAATTGCATCTAGGCCAACTGCAATTAATCTTAAATGGGCAGTAGATAGAATGATGCAAAAATTAACTGGCATTAATGAGAAAGATATTTTGAAAATAGCTTTGGCAGAGGCAAAAGCCATAAAAGATGAGGATGAAGGATTTTGTAAAAATATCGGCTTGAATGGTCTTAAAATAATTGAGAAAATTTCAGACAAAAAAAAAGATACAGTAAATATACTAACTCATTGCAATGCTGGTTGGTTGGCAACAATAGATTGGGGGACTGCTACATCACCAATTTATCATGCTCATCAGAAAGGAATAAAAGTCCACGTTTGGGTTGATGAAACAAGACCAAGAAATCAAGGAGCTAATCTAACCTCATATGAATTAAATGAAGAAGGAATATCGAATACTGTAATTACTGATAACGCTGGTGGAATTTTAATGCAAAGGGGGCAAGTTGATATGTGCATTGTGGGAACTGATAGAACTTTATCCAATGGAGATGTATGCAATAAAATTGGAACTTATCTAAAAGCTTTATCTGCAAAAGATAATAATGTTCCATTTTATGTTGCTTTACCAAGTTCAACTATAGACTGGAATATAAAAGATCATAAACAAATTCCCATCGAAGAAAGAAATTCAGAGGAGCTATCACATGTTGAGGGAATAGATGAAAATAATGAAATTAAAAAGGTTAGAATTTACCCACAAAAAAGCAAGTCATTAAACCTAGCCTTTGATATTACACCTGCTAAACTAGTTACAGGGTTAATCACGGAAAAAGGTATTTGTGAAGCTTCAGAAAAAGGTTTGAAAGGTTTATTTAAGTGAATAAAATAAAAGCTGAAGTAATAAAATATTCCAAAAAATTAAATATAACTAATTTATCCGCCTTAAGATCAGGAAATATTTCTGTTAGAGCAAAAGAGAAAGGAGTTAACGGATTTTATATTACTCCTTCAGGAAGAGAATATGGTTCTCTGAAACCCATGGATATTGTTTTTGTATCTCTTAAAGGTGTTTATGATAAAAAAAAAGGTAAGCCATCCTCAGAATGGAGATTTCATCAAGATATATATGTGAATAAAAAAAAGGCCAAAGCTATTGTTCATGCACACTCTACTTGTGCAACTGCGGTTTCAACCCATCAGAAAAGTATTCCAGCTTTTCACTACATGGTTGCAGTAGCTGGAGGAGAAGACATTAAATGCAGTAAATATGCAACTTTTGGAACTAAAAATCTTTCTAAAAATATTATCAAAGCTCTAAAAAATAGATCAGCATGTTTAATTGCTAATCACGGACAAGTTGCGTTTGGGGAAAATTTAAAAAAAACTTTCGAGCTTGCTCAAGAGATCGAAAATATTTGCCATCAATATATAAATGCCCTAAGAATTGGAATACCTAAGATTCTTTCAAAAAGAGAAATGAAAATAGTCTTAGGAAAATTTAAAAATTATAAAAAGGGATAGTTTTTTATGATTAAAGTTGGTGAGCACATTACCATCGATTTTTTAGGTGTAAAAAAGGATTATTCACCCGAATTCTATGAAAAAGTAATTTATAAAATCGCAAAAGCAGCAAAAGTCGAGATATTAAATGTAGCTTCCCATAAATTTGAACCGCAAGGTTTTACTTTAGTCGCTTTATTATCAGAAAGTCATTTTAGTTTTCACACCTTTCCAGAGAGAGGAGTAATTAGTTTTGATTTTTTTACTTGTGGAAAAGTAAATCCAAAAGTTGCTTTAAAAATATTAAGAAATGAAATTGAACATAAAAGAGTGGTTACTAACGCTTTTGATAGAAGCAGTATTGGTCTTTATGATGATATTTATAGCACTCCTGGCCAAAAGAAATTTTATGTTGTTAAAAATGTTTTAGAAAAATTCACCTCAAAAGCAGGGCAGTTCGTGGAAGTCATGGACTTAGAAGAATTTGGTAATGCTTTATTTATTGATCATGAAATTCAAGTAGCAGAAAAAGATGAAAAAATTTATAGCTCAAATTTTTTTAAATCAAGTTATGATTTAAGTAAAAAAAATAACAACGTAGCAATTATTGGAGGTGGAGATGGCGGTGTAGCCCGTGCATGCCTAGAAAATAACTCTAATTATATTGATTGGTTTGAACTTGATCCTGAAATAGTGGATACTTGTTATCGTCATTTACCAAAGGTTTGCTCTAAAGTAAAAAAAAGTAATAAAATTAAAACTTTCTGGGGAGATGCTTTTAAAAGCATAAAAGAAATTGAAGATTCCAAATACGATAAAATTTTTGTTGATTTAAATGATGATCAATACTGCATAGATCTAGCTAAGAAGAACATGAAGGGCCTGAAAAGAATTCTTAAAAAGGGTGGGGTGATTACCGCTCAGGTTGGAAGTTCTGATAAAAAGCCAAAACAGGTAGACAATTGGTCTAAAGTTTTATCCAAAAGCTTCGGAAATGTTAAATTAACAGGTGCTTACATCCCAAGTTTTGACTGTAATTGGAACTTCGCATCATCAATTATGAAATAACTAATTTTTTGGTCTATAGTAAGAATTCAATAAAATAATTGCGGAAAAAATACCAAGTAATTCTAAAGCATTTATTTTTAAATTTTTTAAATCCATTTTTAAAATGTTTATCATTAAGTTGATTAATATTTTAACAAAACTGGGAAATATTTTTTTTAGAGCATGCAAGTAACTAAAATTTTTTTTAAAATAATAAAACTTTGACCAATTATAATGAAAAGCTCTTGTTTTGTTTACTAAATTTGAATAATTCTTAGGCAATGAGCTAGATCCATAGTGATGAAATTTTATTTTTTTCGCTATAAATAATTTTTTTCCATTTATCTTAAGATTTTTAGTAAAATCTAATGTTTCAAAATACAAAAAAAACTTTTCATCAAATAAATTATTTTTTACAATATTTTTATTAATTAAAAAATTATTATCAATTGAGTCTACTTCTAAAATATCAAACTGTTTAAAAATTTTTTGTGAATAAACATCTTTCAAAGATAAAATTTCATAATTTGTATATTCTTTTTCATTCCTATAAACAGGAGATATAACTCCAAAATCTTTAATTATTTTTGCACATTTAATAAGATTTTTTATTGCCTTATCTTTTATTTTTAAATCAGGATTATTTAAAAAAACTAATTTAGTTTTTGCTTTTTTAATACCTAAATTATAACTTGCAGCCAAGCCCAAATTTTTTTTGGGAATTACAACACTAATATTTTTGAATCTATTTTCTAATCTTTTTTTTATACTTACATCGCATGAATTTTCAATTATTATAATTTGATATTTATTTTTTAGCTGGGTAAGTATTTTTTTAAGCAAATGTTCACTTTTGAAAGAACTAAAAACTAGAGTTAACTCTTTACTCATATTTCTCAACAATTTTAATTAGCTCATCGTATTCTATTAAATTCAAATATTCTTTATAATTATTTACGTAATCATTAAATTTAAATTTTTTAAAATTTTGTAAATTTAACTCTAAAGGATTTTTGTTTTTTCTATTAAAAATTACACCCAGACCCTCATCTGCGTAACAACAATATGTATCTACATCTTTATTTGTTCTTACCTCTAAAAAAGCTTTCCAAGTATCTCCATTCCAGTTTAATTGCGATCTTGGTACTGCCTGATAGTAATAATTTCTAGGCATACAATCATGCAGCATTATAATTCCACCTTTATTTAAAAATTTTAGGGAATTTAAAATATCTTTTTTTACTTGAGCATAATGATGAAGCCCATCAATAAAAATGAAGTCAAAAGTATGATTATTGTCCTTAAAAAAATCATCACTTGTTTTTCTAACATTTCCTCCTGATACAGGATCTACACCGATTTTTTTTTCACATTTGACATACTTAAATAAATCATCTTTAAAAGTTCCAATTTCTAGATAACTTTTATAATTTTTCAAGTCTATAATTTTTTGAACTATTTCAGATCTCTTCTTTCTATTATCAAATGAAATATTTATATCCTTAGCGTTACGTCCTCCAATAATATAATGAAAAAAGTATAAAATTTTCATAAAATTTTTACTGATAAACAATCTTTGTAATTTTTTATTAAAATATTTTTTTATCATTGTAATTAATTCTTATTCTTCACCAATAATTAAGATAGATGAGTATTATTAATTAAGTTAGAATATATATATGTTTAAAGTTTCTTGTATACAACTAAAATCTAATAACAATATTCATCATAATATAATTAGAACAAAAAAATTAATAATTAAAGCCGTCCAAGAAAAAACTGATTTTATTTTAACACCCGAGGTATCATCAAAATTCTCACTTAAAAAAAAACAACTTTTAAGTCAATGTACATCCATGTCCAAAGATATTTATTTAAAATCAATTAAAAACTTAGCAAGGAAATATAAAAAATGGATTTTAATTGGATCATTGATAATAAAATTACCTAAAAACAAATTAGTTAATAGATCTGTATTGATAGATAAACGTGGAAAAATAAGAGCATATTACGATAAAATACATATGTACGATGCGACACTAAGCAAAAAAGAGAAATATTTTGAGTCAAAGATATTTTTAGCTGGAAAAAAGTTAAAATCGTTCAAACTTCCTTGGGGTAGAGTAGGACTCTCAATTTGTTACGATTTACGATTCCCAAATATGTACAGAAAATTGTCAAAAGCTGGATCACTTTTTCTAGCAATTCCATCTGCATTTACAGAAACAACAGGTAAAAGACATTGGCATTCATTATTAAAAGCAAGAGCCATAGAAAATTTTTGTTATGTTTTTGCCCCTGCGCAAGGTGGCAAACATTTTAATGGTAGAAAAACGTTTGGTCATTCAATGATAATTTCACCTGATGGAAAAATTTTGAAAGAATTAAATAAATCTGAAGGAGTTATAACTGTTTCTATAGATCCTAAATTACCAAAAAAATTGAGATCTATTATCCCAAGCCTGAAAGTAGATTAACTACTTATAAGATTTTACTTCTTTAATATTAGATCCTAAAGTATTGTTAATGGCCAGTTTAATTCTTGCCCTTTCATCATTTAATTTGTAGACGCTCCTAGCAAGTTTAATAAAATTTTCTCCAAAGTCGTTATTTTTTTCTGCAGCCCTTTTTCCATCTTCGATATCCCATAATTTTAAATTAATATTTTTAAGTTCTTTTTTATGTGTGGAAATTAAAGTCTCGTCAGGTAGAAATTTTTTCATAGTTTCATTTAATGTAGATAATTCTTTTTCTACATCTATAAGTTTTTTTTTATCTGTTATTTTCTCTTTTTTAATTTCTAAAATTGTAATTTTATCAATCAGCTCCCCAGCTGAAATTTCTGCTAAAATTTTGTTTAATTTGTTGATCATATTTATACTTTACTATATCACTCTTTAAATAAACTCAGAATTTATAATGTCAAATATATTGATAATCAAACATGGTTCTTTAGGCGATTTAATACAAGCTAATGGAGCCATTAAAGACATAAAGAATTTTTTTAAAAATAGAAAAGTTTTTTTACTCACTGCTCAAGCATATTCAATATTTATGTCCGAATGTCCCTACCTAGATGGAGTGATAATAGATAAAAGACTACCAAGATGGAATTTTTTTTATTTAAGAGATTTGAAAAAAAATTTAGCTAGGTTCGATATTTCAAAAGTTTTTGATTTACAAAATTCTAGCAGAACAAAATTTTACAAAAAATTTATAATTAAAAATGCAGAATGGTCATCTTCAGAAACTTCCTTAGAGCCAGGTCAAACTAAAGCTGACTTCGATCAAGAACCCGTATTAGATAGAATGGAATTGCAACTTAAAAAAAGTGGAATTGAAACTGAATTTACTAAAAATGTGGATTTAAATTGGGCTATAGAAGATATTTCTCATTTGGTTAAACAGCATACTAATAGAGAATATATTCTTTTATTTCCTTTTTGTTCACCTAAGTTAAAAAATAAAAAATGGCCTTATTACAAAGAGTTAATTCAAAAATTAAAACAAGAATTTAAAAATAAATATTCAGTAATTCTTGCTCCTGGCCCTGACGAGGTTGAGGAGGCTAATCAACTAAATGCTAAAGTTATGTTAGAAAACAACCAACCTGTTAACATAAAAACTTTAGTGTCATTGATATACAGTGCAAAATTTATTATAGCTAATGATACTGGTCCGGCGCATATCGCCTCTCATTTAGATAAAAAAGGAATAGTTTTATTTGGTAGTCACACATCAGCTAAAAAAGTAAGTATTGAGAACTTTAATTTTAAAGCTATTTCAGTAAAAGATTTAAAAAATTTAAATGTTGAAACAGTTATTAATGAAATAAAGTTCAAATTAAATTAATATATTTTTTAACTATTATACTCCAACTAAATTGTTTTGAAAATTCTAAAGCATTAGAACCTAATTTTAAGTAATGATCATTAGATAATATTTTTAAGATAGTATCGTAAATTGCATTAAGATCATTTCCGTTACATAAGTATCCTGTTTGACCACTTTTAATCGCGTCTCCTTCACCACCATAAATTCCTCCAATAGACGGTTTGCCGTAAGAGGCTGCTTCAATGTAAGTTATACCAAACCCTTCTACAGACTTTTTATAAACCACTGAGGGCATAACAAATATATCTGATTGTTCAAGTAGAGCCACTTTTTCTTGCTCAGTGCATTTAAAGATTAACTCAACATTATTTTCTAACTTAAGAAACTTTCTTAATTTTAAAAGAGTGTTTCCCTCATCGCCGTCACCGACAGAAACATATTTTAAATTTGGAAATTTAGGTAAAATATTTTTAATAGTCATCATAACATTGTAATGACTTTTTCTTCCATCTAATCTTGAAATAGTAATTAATTTGGGAGAGGATTTACCATAAATACTATTTGCATATTTTTTTGCTTCATCATTAATTGGAATTGGATAATTGCATCCAGGATTTATAACAGTTACATCTTTAACTCCGAGCTTTAAAGCAAGTTCTTTAGTAAACCTTGAATTAGCTATGACATGATCAGCTTTACCTAATGATTGTAAAACTCTTTTATTTAATGAAGAGCCAACTGGGTGATTTATTTCTTTGGAATGAATTAAACAAAAGGATTTAGTTTTTTTTAATGTACTGGTTTCAATATTTTCTATACTCTTCCAGTGATCAAAAAAAGCTGCCCTTATCTCATTAGACTCAATAAATTCTTTTATACGGTTTGCTTTTCTGTATTTTCTAAATAATTTAAACCCAGAAATTCTCTCTATATCTAGTTTAGAATTTTGATCGTATACCTCTGCATTATCAAAACTTTCTGCGAATACTTTAACTGGCCCATGATTTAATAAAGCATGAGAAAGTCCTCCCATAAGATTTTGCATACCTCCAAGTTCAGGAGGAAAGTTTCTTGTAGCGACCAAGAACATTAATTAAACCACTTTATGTTACAGCCCATGCTTGGTATCTGTTCATCAGGGCCTTTTTGAGTCTTAGCTACCATTTTCATAGCTATTTTTAAATCACTATCGCCAAAATTTATTGGTTTTAAATCTTTTAATTCTCTAAATCGACCTCTGTATTGCAGTTTTAAATCTTTGTTGTAACCAAAAAAATCAGGTGTACAAACAGCTCCAAATTTCTTTGCAATTTCTTGTGTCTCATCAAAGAGATAATTAATTTCACCAAAATTATTTATTTGAGCAAATTTAATCATATTATCAAATGAGTCCTCTGGATAATTGTTAGTATCATTTGACATAATAGCTACAGAATTTATTCCCTCTTTTTTTAAATCGTTACAATCTTTTGTTAAATTTTTTATAATAGCCTTCACGTAAGGACAGTGATTACATATAAACATCACTAAAGTAGCTTTTTCTCCTTTAATATCATTTAGAGAAATTAACTCATTATTGATGGATTTAAGTTTGAAATCTTCAGCTTTTTTTCCAAAATCACAAACCGGGGTTTTAGTTAGAGCCATAATGTATTATAAATTAATTAATATTACTTTACAGCAATATTATGATTTACGATTTTGAAGGACAGACTCCAAATATAGATCCAGGCAGTTGGGTTGCACCCAATGCTGTTATTATTGGACGAGTAGAACTTAAAAAGAATTCTAATATTTGGTTCAATACAACTTTAAGAGGAGATCTTGAACCAATCATCATTGGAGAAAATTCAAACATTCAAGATGGAAGTGTTATTCATACTGATCCAGGTTGTCCAACAATTGTTGGAAATGGAGTAACAGTAGGACACATGGTTATGCTTCATGGCTGCGAGATAGCAGATGATTGTTTAATTGGAATTGGTTCAACAATATTAAATAAAACTAAAATTGGAAAAAATTGTATCATTGGTGCAAACGCTTTAGTCACAGAAAACAAAGTTATACCTGAAAGATCTTTAGTTCTCGGAAGTCCTGGTAAAGTAGTTAGACAAGTTACTGACGAAGAAATAGAACACATAAAAGAAAATGCTAGAGACTATGTCGAAAATTTTAAAAAATATAAGAAATAGTTTTTTTTTAATTGCTATTTTATGTTTAGGCTTCTCAAATCTGGAAGCCAAAAATAGTAAAGATGTTTCTAATACTGAGGTGAAAAAGAAAACTACCTCTCATAAAAAGAAATATTCTCTTAATTTAGTTAATAGTAAAGATGGTCATCCTGTGAGATCTGGAAAAAAATCTTACAGATTTGAAGTCAGATTAGGTGACTGCGGTAAAGATAGTGGTCATGATGATTGTAAAAAAGATAGACAAAGAACTGAGCTACAATTCAAAAAACATCAAATGGGTAAAAAAGATCATTGGTATTCCGCATCTATCTATTTGCCAAATGACTATCAATCAGTAGCTCCAGTTAGAACTACTTTTGCTCAACTCTATGAAAAAGGTTGGAAGCCCATTCTTATGGTGACAGATAGAAGTGGAGAATGGTTAGAGGTTGGAAGAATGTGGAGTGGTGAGTATGTTGAGATGAAAAAAGCAATAAAGATAAATGACATGAAGGGTAAATGGACAGACGTACTTATCAATGCTCGATATTCAAGAGAGGAAACTGGTTTCATGAAGGTTTGGATTAATAATAAATTAGTATTAAATTCAGAGAATATAAAAAACATTACGCCATATACCAAAAGAGGTGTTGGATTAGATTTTGGAATTTATCAAACATTTGTCAGCGGTTGGAAGAGGGAACATGGAGATAAACCGTATCCAAATATGATTGTTTACTTTGATGAAGTTAATTTAGGCTCTACAAAAGAAAAAGTAACAAAAAACCTAGGGAACTAACCAAGTAAATTTTTTAGACTCACTCAAATCAATTAAAGCTCTTCGATGACCTTTAGCTGCTAAATAAAGCCACTCAATACTTTTAATTTTACATCTAATTACACAAAAGTTTTTATAACCAGCTTCGCTTTCATCTTTTGTATAATCAAAGTTATCGAATTTATTATCTAAACCTGATGTTGGTTTTTCAGACTTTGTCCCAGGTCCATTTGTAACTAAGTAACATTTTCTACTGATATGCCCTGTTTTTTCCCAAGACTCTTTTGTAACATCATTATTATAATTTACTTCGCACTCAGCTTTAACTCTAAGTTGTATTTTTTCCTCTTTACCATAAAATAAAATTGAGCACTTAGGATTTTTTTTAATTTTTTCAATTTTTGAAGATCTAATATCACTATGATATTGGATAAACTTATTTTGTTGATCTGCTTTTCTTAAGACAACAACTCTACCATCGAGATCTTTATCATTACCACAGATAAACACAGGCGTTCTAAACTCAGAAGATCTATCTTTAACTGCTTTAGTTAAAAGGTCCCATATTTTTTTTTCTATCTCTTGTGAATCTTCGTAGTAACTTATTATTTCTGACACAACTTATTTTCTAAATCTTTTAATTAAGCTTGAAGTATCCCATCTTTGACCACCCATTTTTTGTACCTCAGCGTAATATTCATCAATTATTTTTGTAATAGGCAAGGGTGAGTTGTTTTTCTTAGCTTCATCCATTGCTATTTTTAAATCTTTTCTCATCCAATCAACAGCAAAACCATAATCAAATTTATCTTCAATCATTGTTTTATGTCTATTTTCCATTTGCCAAGACTGAGCAGCACCTTTTGAAATAACTTCAATTACATCATGCATATTTAATCCTGCATTCATTCCAAAGTTAATTGCCTCCGACAAACCTTGAACAAGGCCTGCAATACAAATCTGATTAACCATCTTAGTTAATTGACCACTTCCGGATGGTCCGAGTAATTTTATTTTCTTACTATAACAATCAATAACTGGCTCAGCTTTTTTAAATGGAGCTTCATCACCTCCAACCATCACCGTTAAAATTCCACCTTCAGCTCCAGCTTGTCCGCCCGAAATAGGAGCATCTAAGAAATCAAAACCTTTTGCTTTTGCTTCTTTATATAACTCTCTAGCAATGTTAGCCGAGGCAGTAGTATTATCTATGTAGATCGAACCTTTTTTTGCAGTTTTAAACAATCCTTTTTCACCTAAAGTAACTTCTCTTAAATCATTATCGTTTCCAACACATGTAAAAATAAAATCACTATCTTTAGCAGCATCCATCGGAGTATCAGCAACATTACCTTTATATTCCTTTGCCCACTTCTCAGCTTTAGCTTTCGTACGATTATAAACGGTTACATTGTGACCGGCTTTTGATATATAACCAGCCATGGGATAACCCATTACACCAAGACCTATGAAAGAAACTTTACAACTCATTAATGATTAACCTCACTTTAAATAAAAAAGTAATTGTATTTGGATTTATATTTACATTTTTTTCTAGTTTTGGACAGAGCTTTTTTTTGGGATTGTTTAACGCACCTATAAGAAATGAACTGGGTATTACTCACGGCCAATTCGGCAGCATCTATGCAAGCGCAACTATTTTTTCAAGTTTGCTTCTTATTTGGGTTGGAAAAAAAATAGATGATTACCAAATTTTAAATTATTCATTTTTTGTAGTTATATTGTTATTTGCTTCTTCATTATTTTTTTCATTTATCAATAGTATTTATTTTTTAGCGATTGGAATATTCTTAATGAGATTTTCTGGACAAGGTTTAATGAGCCATACTTCAACGACAACAATCTCAAGATTTTTTGAAAGATCTAGAGGAAAGGCTTTAAGCACGATTTGGTTTGGTTTATCTACAGCAGAATTTATTTTACCAGTTCTTATAACTTATTTTTTCCTTATTTACTCCTGGAGAACTGTCTGGCAAGGTATTGCAATACTAATAATTTTATTTTTGCCTTTTGTAATTTTAAATACAATTAAGTCGATAAAACTAGACTCAAGAGAGGCAGACCCTAGTCCTGACAATAAAAAACTTAAAATCAAAAGTTGGAGAAGAAGAGATGTTTTAAAAGATTATAGATTTTATATTGTATCTTTGAACATGCTTGCAATGCCTTGGATCGCAACAGGAGTTTTTGTTTATCAATCTTTTATTTCTGACTCAAAAATGTGGGCTATTTATACAATACCTAAAGCATTTATGGTTTATTCAATAACATCGATAGCTACGTTATTTGTTTCAGGTTTTTTAGTTGATAAATTTACAGGAAGAAAACTTATTATGTATATGAACATACCATTATTGTTTGCTATGATTACTTTATTTTATTTTAATCATGAAATATTTGCTTATGTTTTTCTTGGATTAATTGGAGTATCTAACGGTTTAGCAAATATACTCGGATCCTCTACTTGGGCGGAGATATATGGAGTAAAATATATTGGAAGCATTAAAGCTTTAACCACTGCATTTATGGTTTTTTCAACTGCTTTCGGCACAGCAGTTTTTGGTCTGTTGATCGATAAAGGATTTACTATAGAAAATATCGCTTTCGTTGGAGCTAGTTACGTCGTTATTTCATTAGCTTTATTAATTATAATCAGAAAAACAATAGAACCTGTAAGGTTGCCAAATTAAGCTTGATTTATTAAACCTAATTGAATAAATAACAATCATCATGGCAAGAATTACCGTAGAAGACTGCTTAGAAAAAGTTGATAATCAATATGATTTAGTGCTTTTAGCTAAAGAGCGAACAGTTCAGTTAAACGCTGGATCTCCAATGCTTGTTGAAGAGGATAATGACAAGAGAACAATTATTTCACTAAGAGAAATCGGTGATGGAAAAATTGATGTTAAAGAAGTTGAAGCAAGCGCTATAAAAAGACTTAGAAAAGAGCCAGACGAAATTGAACAACAAGAAGAAACAGAAGAAGAGACTAATGATGATTTTGAGAATTTATACAAAGGTCAAGTCTCAAAAAGCGGAGTAGCAATTCTGCCATCAAAAAGAACTAGGAGAATTCCAGAAGTTAAAAAACCTAGCTTAGCTGATGAAGCATTATCAGAATTAAAAGCTGAACAGCCTGAAATTAAAGAAGAGAATTTAGAAACCGAAGAAGCCCCACTTGAATTGAGTGAAGAAGCTCCTGCAGAAGAAGAAAATAAATCAGAGTAAATCATGAAAAAAACTGTTTCAGTTGCACCAATGATGGATTGCACTGATAAACATGAAATATATTTTTTAAGTCTTATCAGTAAAAATATTCATTTATATTCTGAAATGATTGTAGCTAATGCAATCATAAGAGGGGATAGAGATAAATTATTATCTTTTAAAAAAATTTCTAATCCCGTTACTTTACAACTGGGAGGTTCAAATCCTGATGAACTTGCAGAGGCTTGTAAAATTTCAGAAGATTATGGATATAAAGAAATAAATTTAAATTTAGGTTGCCCTAGTAAAAAAGTACAAAAAAATAAATTTGGTGCGTGTTTAATGCAAGAGCCGGATCTTGTAGCTAAATGTATTGAAGCGATGTCTAAAGCTACAAAGCTACCAGTAACAATTAAAACAAGAATTGGCTATAATGATGTTGAAAATTTTGAGTTTTTAAAATCTTTTATTCAAACAACTAAAGATGCCGGATCAAAAAAATTTATTATCCATGCAAGAAAAGCTTTGCTAAAAAAATTAAGTCCAAAGGAAAATTTAAATATCCCACCGCTTAAATATGAATTTGTTTATAAACTAAAAGAACATTTTAAAAATGACGAAATAGTAATTAATGGAGGAATTAAAACTACAGCAGATATTAAACAACATTTATTAAAAGTAGATGGCGCTATGATTGGAAGAGCCATTTACCATTCACCATATTTTTTAGCTGATATTGAAAGAGATATTTTTAATAATGAAAATGTTCCTACAAGAAGTGATGTTATGGAAAAATTAATTCCATACATTCAAGAAGAAACATCAAAAGGTGTACAATTAAATCATATAATGAGACACACTGTTGGATTATTTCACGGGCAAAATGGTTCTAGAACATGGAAACAATATCTTTCTAAAAATATGTGCATCAGAGATGCTGATCTTCAAAAAGTAAATCATATAATGGACCAGGTTAGAAAAACAAATCCTGTATCTTTAGAAAGATAATTTTGGATATTCTTTTTCAATCAGAAACTCTTTATCTAATTTTTATAATGGTCATCACAGCTATCCCAGCCGGGTTTGCTGCAGGTTTATTTGGTATTGGAGGAGGGTTAATCACTGTACCAATCCTATTTTATATTTTTGGTGCAGCTGGTATCGAGCCAGAGTATCTAATGCATTTAGCTGTGGGAACTTCATTTGGCATAATTATCCCAACTTCAATTGTATCAGTCTTAACTCATCATCAGCATAATGCAGTCGATTTTAGTGTAGTGAAAGGTTACGGAGTGTTTGTAGTTATAGGAGTGATACTTGGCACTATTTTAGCTGCTGGTTTAAAAACAAAACCTTTAATATTATTTTTTACCATTGTTGTTTATATTCTTGCTTTCTACTTATTATTTTTAAAAGAGAAAGAGTCAAATCTTTCAATCAAGATGGGTTTAACGGCTAAAATAATATCAGGAGTAATTACTGGTTTTGTTTCAGCCCCAATGGGAATTGGTGGAGCAGTAATGAACGTTCCAATTTTAAAGTTTTTTGGTTATCCAATAAATAAAGCAATAGGAAGTGCAGCTGCTATTGGTTTTATAATTGCTTTATTTGGCACAATAGGTTTTCTTTTTTCAGGGAATTATTTGAATGTTAATTTACCTTTAAGTATTGGATTTTTAAATATTCCAGCATTTTTAATTTTCTTCCCAATAACTGCATTTATGGCAAGGTTAGGAGCAAAAGCTAGTCATAGAATTAATAAAAAAAAGATGACGAAGTATTTTGGACTGTTTTTAATAGTTATTGGTTCTAAATTTTTATACGAGTATTTTAATCTTTAAATTTTTTGATCGTATTCACCAATTTTTCCAGTTTCTTGTAATAATTTATCTATATAATCAAAAATATTTTTCTTTCTCTCGTTTGAAGTAGGGCTTTCAGTAACTACGACAAGAGAGGGTTTATTTGATGAAGCTCTAATTAAACCCCAAGATCCATCTGTTAAAGAAAATCTTACTCCGTTCACTGTCAAAACTTCCATGATCGATTGATTATCTATTTTAATATTCTGTCTTTTAAGATCTTCAACTTTTTTAACCATTTCCTCTACCACTTTATATTTTTCTTCATCTTTGCAGAATGGCGCCATAGTTGGAGATTGATATGTTTTGGGTAACTCATTAATAATTTCACTCATCTTCTTGTCTTGATTAGTTATTAAATGACAAACTTGTATCGCTGAATTTATTCCATCATCATATCCGTATCCTAAAGGTTGATTAAAAAAGAAATGTCCACTTTTTTCAAATCCCGCCAAAGCTTTTTCTAGATTAACTTTTCTTTTTATATGAGAGTGTCCAGTCTTCCAATAAATTGTCTTACAATTATTTTCTAAAAGAACTTTATCTTTTGCATAAAGACCCGTTGATTTCACATCCACAACAAATTTTGAGTTTTGATGTTTAGATGCTAAGTGTCTAGCAATTAATAATCCTATTTTATCAGAGTATATTTCATTTCCCTTATCATCAATTACTCCACATCTATCTCCATCTCCATCAAAACCAAATCCAACATCTGCATTGTTGTCTTTTACTGCTTTTGCTATTGCGTGAAGCATTTCAAGATCTTCAGGGTTAGGGTTATATTTTGGAAAAGACCAGTCTAGATTACAATCTAATTCTATCACTTCGCAACCAATACCTCTTAAGATTTCAGGTGCAAAAACTCCTGCTGTTCCATTACCACAAGCAACAACGGCTTTAATTTTCTTACTGATCTTATTTTTTTTTATTAAATCATTTGAATAGACACTCTTAAAGTTATCTATTTTTTTGATCGAACCCTTTCCATTAACAAACTTCTTATTTAAGGTGATATCTTTCAGTTCACTCATTTCTTCAGGAGCATGGGTTAAACCTTTTTTGATACCCATTTTAACTCCAGTCCAACCATTTTCATTATGACTAGCCGTAACCATTGCTATGGCATCAGAATTTAAATTAAATTGCGCAAAGTAAACAGTGGGAGATAATGATAGACCTATATCTTCAACAGCACATCCAGTTGAAGTTAAGCCATTAATAAGAGCTCTTTTTATATCTTCACTGTAGGACCTATAATCATGACCTACTACCACACTTGGATTTTCTTTTTTAGTATGACTTATTATTTGAGAACCTAGTCCTTTTCCTAAATCGATGATTCCCTCTAAATCGATGTCTTTTTCATAAAGCCATCTAGCGTCGTACTCTCTAAAACCGTTTGGATTGATTTTCATTAACTATAAATACTAAAGAATAAAGGCTTTTGTTATTAAATGTTTATTAACAAAACTTTCCACTTGCAAAATTATTCAAATGTTCTTATAATGTTCTATTGATTTCGATGGTATATGGTATATTAAATATATTGTGACACAACATATAGTTGTTTTGTTAATAAATCGAAGTAAATAAGTAAAAATATGAATAAAAACGTATCATTGGCAATAGAGAAAGCTGTCGGCAGTATAAGCCAGAAGCACCAAAATGATCAAAGAAATAATGGCCCTAAGAAACCTGATTTATTCTCTTTATCAGGTGAAACAGAACTATTCCAGAATGAGAGAGGCATCACAATTAAGATTGATAGATCTAGAGATGCTAACTTAACTGACTTTGGAAAAGCCACACTTAAAGACAGATACCTAGGTCAAAACGAGAGTTTCCAAGATTTATTTGCGAGAGTGGCTAGTGTCTATGCTGATGATAATTTACATGCACAAAGAATTTATAATTACATAAGCAATTTATGGTTTATGCCAGCAACTCCAGTTTTATCTAATGGAGGCACAGAAAGAGGTTTACCTATCTCATGTTTTTTAAATGAAGCTAGCGATAGTTTAGAAGGAATTACAAATCTTTGGGAAGAGAACGTATGGCTTGCTGCTAGAGGTGGAGGTATTGGAAGTTACTGGGGCAATTTAAGATCTATTGGTGAAAAGATTGGCAAAGTTGGAAAAACTTCTGGAATCATCCCATTCATCAAAGTTATGGACTCTTTAACTTTAGCTATCAGCCAAGGTTCTTTAAGAAGAGGTTCAGCTGCATGTTATTTACAAATTGATCATCCTGAAATTGAAGAATTTATTGAGATGAGAAGACCAACTGGAGGAGACGTTAACAGAAGATCTCTTAATTTACACCATGGTGTACTAGTTACAGATGAATTTATGAGAGCAGTTGAAACTGGTGATCAGTGGGCGTTAAGAAGTCCATACGACGGCACAGTACAATCAACTATTCCCGCAAGAAACTTATGGATCAGATTGTTAACTGCTAGAATTGAAACAGGTGAGCCTTATATAGTTTTTATCGATACTGTTAATAGACAAATTCCACAACATCACAAACTAGCTGGTTTAAAAGTTAAAACTTCAAACCTTTGTAGTGAAATCACATTACCTACAGGTCAAGATAACGATGGTAATCAAAGAACAGCAGTTTGTTGTTTATCATCTTTAAATATTGATACTTATGATCAATGGAGTGAAGATCCTCAATTTGTTGAGGATGTTATGAGATTTTTAGACAATGTCATGACCGATTTTATTAATAGAGCTCCAGATGAATTTGCTCATGCAAAATATTCTGCAATGCGAGAAAGAAGCGTTGGTCTTGGTGTTATGGGTTTACATTCTTATTTTCAACAAAAAAGTATCCCCTTTGGATCAGTAATGAGTAAGGTTTGGAACAAAAAAATATTTAAAAATATTCAAGAAAAAGTAGATGCAGCATCAGTCAGTCTTGCAGAAGAAAGAGGAGCTTGTCCTGATGCAGCAGAATACGGAATGAAAGAAAGATTTTCAAATAAAACAGCAATAGCTCCGACAGCTTCAATATCCATTATTTGTGGCGGATCTTCTCCAGGAATTGAACCTATTGCAGCAAATAGTTATACGCATAAAACTTTGTCAGGATCTTTTAACGTTAGAAATAAATACTTGAAGAAAATTTTACAAAAATACAATAAAGATACAGATGAAGTTTGGTCTAGTATTACAACTAATCAAGGCTCTGTATCTCATTTAGATTTTTTAACAGCACAGGAAAAAGACACTTTTAAAACTGCTTTCGAAATTGATCAAAGATGGATCGTGGAATTAGGTGCAGATAGAACACCTCATATTTCTCAAGCCCAGTCAATTAATATATTTATACCTGCAGATATTCACAAAAAGGATTTGCATGATCTTCATTTCCAAGCTTGGAAAAAAGGTCTTAAAAGCCTTTATTACTGCAGATCTAAATCTATCCAAAGAGCGGAGAATGTAAACAAAGGTTCATCCACAGATGTGACCAAAAATGTTTACTCTCAAGGCCAAGAATCAAATAATGAATCAAACAATTATGAGGAGTGTTTATCATGTCAGTAGCAGAAAAAATTCAAACAAAAGAAAACGGCTTATTAGTAGCTAATCCAGTTTACAAACCATTTAGGTATCCATGGTGTTATGACGCCTGGTTAACTCAACAAAGAATTCACTGGTTACCAGAGGAAGTTCCATTAGGCGATGATGTAAGAGACTGGCAAAAAAATTTATCCGTAGAGGAAAAGAATTTATTAACTCATATTTTTAGATTTTTTACACAAGCCGATGTTGAAGTAAGCAACTGTTACATTAGACATTACATGAATGTATTCAAACCAACTGAAGTTTTAATGATGATGTCATCATTTGCTTCAATGGAAACAGTTCATATTGCTGCTTATTCTCACTTATTAGATACGATCGGTATGCCAGAGACAGAGTACTCAGCTTTCATGAAATATAAAGAAATGAAAGACAAGTACGATTATATGCAAGGCTTTGATGTTAAATCTAATCATGATATTGCAAAAACAATTGCAGTATTTTCAGCTTTCACAGAAGGACTTCAATTGTTTGCTAGCTTTGCGATACTATTAAATTTTCCAAGATTTAATAAGATGAAAGGTATGGGCCAGATAGTAACTTGGTCAGTAAGAGATGAAACGCTTCACTGTAATTCAATGATAAGATTGTTTAAAGATTTTATAAAAGAAAATCCATCGATCTGGAATGATAAATTAAAAAAAGAAATTTATGATGCATGTAAAACAATTATATCACATGAAGACGCTTTTATTGATTTAGCTTTTCAAATGGGTCCAATGGAAGGTTTAACAGCTGATGAAGTTAAACAATACATTAGATTTATTGGAAACAGAAGACTAGAGCAACTTGGCCTAAATCCAATTTATGATGTTAAAAAAAATCCGTTAACTTGGTTAGATACGATGTTAAATGGAGTAGAGCACATGAATTTCTTCGAAGGTAGAGCTACTGAGTATTCTAAAGCATCTACAAGAGGTAGTTGGGGCGAAGTTTTTGCCTAATCTTTGAGTCTGAATTACAAAAGTTACTGGAGAAAAACTGGCTTAAAAGGAAAATGGGGAAACATTTTTCTTGAAAGAATTTCACTTCATAATCCAAAAAATATTTTAGAGATTGGTGTTTTTTGCGGTGTTACTGCAAGAAACATCTGTGATCTTTTAAATAAAGTAAACGAAAATAACTTTAACTATATTGGTGTTGATTTGTTTGGCGGAGACCAAAGTGAAGACAAAGATGAAATCGAACCAAAGTTTTTAAAAGATCAAAAATTTTCAAATCCATTTAAAAATATTTATTATAATTACATTTTAAAAGAAAACTTAAATTCAATAAAAAGTGTAAGTAAACTATTAAAAAAATATAGCAACAATATCAAATTAATAGCGGGAGATACTAATAAAATATTAAAAGAATTGGATCTTCAAAATATTGATTTTACTTTTTTAGATGGTGGACACAGCTATCAAACAGTAATTAACGATCTTACGACTTTATATGGCAGCATGAAGGATAAAAAAAAAGTTATTTTATGTGATGATTATGGTAAGGAAAGTTATATTCCTGAAGTTGAAAAAGCTGTAAACGATTTTACAAAACAGAATAATCTAAAACTAAATATTATAGAAAACAGATTTGCTGAGATAATAACTTAAGTCTAACAGCCTTTAAAAGAAGCATACATATTTCTAATTAAATCAAAGTATAAATCTTTTCCAGGATTAAGAGTTGCTCCTAAAGGGTCGATTACACCAGTATTTATTTTCATATCTTTTGCAACTGCCTTTATGATATCTGGATTAAATTGAGGTTCTGAAAATACACAAGTTATCTTTTCATGTTCAATTATCTCTCTGATTTCAGCCAATTGTTCGGCTCCTGGTAATACATCTGTGTTAACTGTAAAAGCTCCTAAAACATTTACATTAAATCTTTTTTCGAAATACTGGTAGGCGTCATGGAAGACAATAGATTTAAAATCTTTTTTTAATTCAGATTTTATTTTTTTTGTAAGATTATCTAATGCTTTATGAGCCTTTTTTAAATTAGCTTTGTAAGTAGAAGCATTGTTTGGATCTTTTTCAATTAAATGCTCTGCCATTTCACTTAGGATTGCTTTTGCGTTTATTGGATCAAGCCAAATATGTGGATCATATTCGCCGTGAGCATGCTCGTGATGATCGTCATGTTTATCTTCTTTATGACCGTGTTCTTTATGCTCATCGTGCTTATGATCGTCATGTTTATCTTCTTTATGACCGTGTTCTTTATGCTCATCGTGTCCATGTTCTTCAAAGATATTTCTTTCTCTAAATTTTAATTTTTTAAGACCTTTAATTTCCATTAATTCTATTTTCTCAGCTTCTTTTGCTATTGATTTTAATGGTTTTTCTAAAAAATTTTCTAAATCTTCACCAACCCAAAATATTAGGTCAGCTTCCTGTAACATTTTAGCGTGCGATGGTTTCATCGCAAATCCATGCGGCGAAGCATACCCGTCTACTATCAAGTCTGGTTTACCCACACCATCCATCAAATAGCTTGCTAATGAATGTATAGGTTTAATTGAAGCGACTACTTTAACATCGGCATTTGCTGGTGAAAAAATAGTAAATAAAGATAATATTGATAATATAAATGGTAGTTTTTTAATGTTTTTCATAATGATAGTATTTTTAAATTGTTATAATATAACATTATGTAATAATATAACATTTATAAGTCAAGGAATTAAATGACCTCAAATCAAAATATTTTAGTAAAATTAAATCAAGCTGGTTTCCGTTTAAAAGACAAATGGCTAGTCAAAGGAGTATCATTACAAATTGAAAAAGGACAAATAGTTACTCTTATTGGGCCTAATGGTTCTGGAAAAAGTACAACCGCTAAAATTGCATTAGGAATTTATAAAAAAATTGATGGAGAGGTTGAAAAATATACAAATAAAGTTGGTTATGTTCCTCAAAAAATTTCAATCGACTGGACGTTGCCACTTAGAGTTAAGGATTTCATGGTTTTGACTGAAAATCTTAAAGATGATGATATTAACGAAGCTCTATCATTAACTGGTGTTATACAACTTAAAAATAAAAATTTGGGTGATTTATCAGGCGGTGAATTTCAAAGAGTGTTGATTGCAAGAGCAATTTCAAAAAAACCAGATCTATTGGTGCTTGATGAACCAGTGCAAGGAGTAGATTTCACTGGTGAAATAGCTTTATATAAACTCATAAAGAAAATTACTGACGAATTAAATTGTGGAATTTTATTAATTTCACATGACTTACACACAGTGATGAGTGCTACAGACCATGTTGTCTGCTTAAACGGTCACGTCTGTTGTTCAGGATCTCCAATGGATGTTGCAAAAAATAATGAATATAAAGCTCTGTTCGGTGAACAAGCTTCTCAAATATTATCAAGGTATGAACATAGACATGATCATGTTCACACGAGCAAAGGAGAGATAAAAAAAAATTAAATGTTAGATGATTTTTTTATAAGAGCTTTAATAGCTGGACTTGGGATTGCAATTGTAACAGGCCCTCTCGGATGTTTTGTTATATGGAGAAGACTATCTTATTTCGGTGATACTCTTGCACACTCAGCTTTACTTGGAGTAACCTTAGCTTATACTTTAGAGTTTAATATTGCTTTTTCAGTATTTATTATTTCATCTTTAATTGCATTAATTTTAATTCAGCTTCAAAAAAGAACTAATCTACCGGGAGATGCTTTATTAGGACTTTTAGCTCATTCATCTTTAGCAGTCGGACTAGTAGTTATTGGTTTCTTAACATTCATTAGGTTTGATATAATGGGATTATTATTTGGAGATATACTTGCGGTAACAGTGGATGATTTATTAATTATTTGGATAGGAGGTCCATTAATTCTTCTTATTCTTAAATTTATTTGGAAACCTTTATTTGCATCAACAGTAAATTATGAACTAGCAGAGGCTGAAGGTTTAAATCCTGATAGAGCTAAAGCTATATTTACTATTTTAATGGCCGGGATCATTGCCATTTCAATAAAAATGGTTGGATTACTGTTAATTACAGGAATGTTAATTATACCAGCAGCAATGGCTAGGAATATTTCTTCAAGTCCACAAAGTATGGTCGTCTATTCAATACTTGGTGGTTTATTGTCAGTAATTTTAGGTTTGTTTACATCACTAGAATTTAATACGTCTTCAGGTCCATCAATTATAGCAGCTTCCTTATTTTTATTCATACTTTCATTATTAAATATCAAGCAATCGATTAAATTGAAAAATTAATGATAAACAAGTAAAATGGACAAAATGTACAAAGAAAACAATCTTTCAAAAAATCAACAAATCATTTTTGATTTAATTAATAAATCTTCAGAACCCTTAAAAGCATACACAATACTTTTTAGTGTCCAAAAGAAAGGAATTAAAGCTCCACCTCAAGTTTATCGAGCATTAGATAAATTAGTTGAGACGGGGAAAATTCATAAAATTGAAAGTAAAAATGCCTTCGTTGCATGTAGAAATTCAAATTGTGAAATTTCAAAAGCTACAGCATTTTCAATTTGTGAAAGTTGTGAGATGGTTGATGAAATTAATGATGCTAAACTTACAAAATACTTAACAAGTTTTAGTGATAAAAAAGGAACTAAGTATAAAAGATTTAATTTAGAATTTTTTGGTTTGTGTAAAAAGTGCAAATAAAAAACAAAATAAGCTAATCTCTACAAATCGTAAGCATATCTTCCATAATTCACTTTTTAGTTGAACTACGGTTACATTCTCAACCTATACATGTTACAAAAAATGAAGAAATTAGGAGGACATATGAAATATTTAAAATATTTAGTATCTATAATTACAGCCATATCTATTAGTAGTGTTGTATCTGCTAATGAGATTAAAATGGGCAAAGCTGATTGGGATACAGGCTATTTCCAGGCTGAGATCTATAAACAAGCTTTAGAGAAAATGGGTTACAAAGTATCCGGCCCAACAGTGATGAAACCACAGGTGTTTTATGTTGCAGCTACTGCTGGTGACGTTGACCTTTGGGTTAACGGCTGGTTTGGCACACATGATGGTTATATCTCTGAGTCAAAAGGTAAAGTAAAACCAGTTGGTTACGTAATGAAGGGTGGTGGAGCTCAAGGTTACTTAATCGATAAAAAATCTGCAGATAAATTTGGTATCAAGAGCGTGATGGATATCAAAAAACACGCTAAAGAGTTCGACTCTAATGGTGACGGAAAAGCAGACATGGTTGCTTGCCCTCCAGGCTGGGGATGTGAGAAAGTTATCTCAAAACATTTTGACGAGCTTGGATTAGGTGATTTTATCAATCCAGTAAAAGCAGACTACTCGGCTTCAATGGCAGATGCAGTGTCTAAATACAAAAATGGAAAATCTATTCTATTTTATACATGGACACCTAACTGGACTGTTGGTGCGTTAAAACTTGGTAAAGATGTAGTTTGGATTGAAGTTCCATACAGTAAAACTAAACCTACTAAGATCGCTAACGCGACAAAGTCTAAAGTAAATTTAGGTTTTGGTGCTGATGATATAAGACCAGCAGCAAATGTAGATTTTCTTAAAGCAAATCCAAAAGTAGAGAAGATGCTTAAAAAAGCTTCTATTCCTCTTGGAGATATTGCAGCTCAGAACTTGAAAATGAACAAGGGTGAGAAAAGCGAAAAGGCTATTAAGAAACACGCAGCTGAATGGATAAAAGCTAATCAAAGTACGTTTGATAGTTGGATCAAGTAAGGATCAAGGTTAATTTTAATGAGTTTAAAATTAGCCCCTTCCGATTATGAAATATACATTCCTATTGGTGAATGGATAGAAGGAAATATTAAAGAGTGGCTATTCGAACAAAGGCCACTCTTTAAAAAGATTTCAGCACCAATAGACACAGTTCTTAATAGTTTAGACTCGCTTTTTAATTTTATTCCTTTTCCAATAATTCTTTTAATATTTGTTTTTTTTGCTTATAGGACTAACGGTTTAAAGTTTGCAATCTTTTCTTTTGTTAGTTTAGTTTTTATAGATCTAGTTGACCTTTGGTCTGAGAGCATGACTACGTTAGCTATGATATTTACTGCAGTTTTATTTTGTATGTTAATTGGTATTCCTTTAGGAATTCTGGCTTCTAGAAGCAATACTTTTGAAATTATTTTGCGTCCTGTATTGGATATTATGCAAACTATACCAAGTTTTGTTTATTTAATACCTGTAGTCATGCTTTTTGGAGTAGGGTTAACACCAGGTGTTGTAGCAACAATTATATTTGCTCTTCCACCAATTATTCGTCTAACCAATTTAGGTATTAGACAAGTCGGTAAAGGCTTCAAAGAAGCTGGTTCAAGTTTAGGATTAACAAAGTTTTTAATACTTATAAAAATTGAAATACCTTTATCTCTTAAAACTATAATGGCTGGGGTAAATCAAACTTTAATGCTCGCATTATCAATGGTTGTTATTGCTGCTTTAATTGGAGCTGGAGGGTTAGGTTTAACAGTTTATATTGCCTTAGGTAGATTAGATGTTGGTTCAGCTGTTATTGGCGGAACAGGAATTGTAATTCTAGCAATTATTTTAGATAGAATTACACAAAAAATTATTAAATCACACTAAAGACTTTAATTTCTCAATATGTTTTGGAGTAATTTCACAACATCCTCCTATAATCTTTGCTCCCTTGTTCTTTAATTTTTTACAAATTTCAAAGAACTTTTTGGGAGTGAGATCTTTTCTTTTTCCGAGCTGAACCTTAGGATTATTCGAGTCAGGTTTCCATCCTGGCGGAATATGTTCAAAAGCATTGATTTTAAATCCAAATGGAACTTTAAGTTTTTTCGAGTCTTTCATCACTTCATTTAAATCCTCAAAAGAAACACAAGAGGCCATAATTCCAATAGGTTTATGTTTTTGAACTTTTTTTGCAACATTTATAAATTTTTCACCCGATGGTAATAATCCTTTGCTCCTAATATGGATACCGACTAAAATTTTTTTCTTAAATTTTTTAATTGCACTCAAACCTAATGAACACTCTTTCCAGCTACTCATTACATCTAAATAAAAGAAATCCACATATGGATTGAGATATTTTGCCTGGGATCTAAAACTTTCTTTTATAAACTTAAGATCTTTTCCAAGATCAGCAAAATAAGTAAAATTTTGAGGTGGTAGACTTCCAGCAATCAAAACTTTTTTCTTAGACTTGGCCACGGCTTTTTTAGCTAATTTCCCTGCTAGAACGTTCAAGTTTTTATATTCTTTTACTAAACCATTTTCGATAAGTCTTCGTTTTCTGCTACCGAAGCTATTAGTTACAATTATTTCTGCTCCTGCTTTAATAAAATCTAAATGAGTTTTGACGACTGTCTTATGGTATTTGCTATTGTATAAAGCTGAGGCCCCCCATAAAGTTCCGTGAGGTTTCACGCCTCGGCTAAGTAGCTCCTGGCCCATACCACCATCTAAAATTCTCGTTTTATGAAAAAAATTATTATCCAGAAACTTCAATTCCAAAAAAAGAAGATAAAAATACTATGACAACAAATATAACAAACCACATTAACCATTGAGAAGCTACTTTGATCAAAGAACCTTTATCTATACCTTTCCAAGGCATAAAAGTGTATGTAGTCAGTGTAACTAAAATTAAAAGTAAAAGTAAATTTGTTAAAGTCATTTATCTTTGATTCAACAACATTACTTCTCTTACCTCAGCACCTCTGTATTTAGACAAAGGTCTTATTAACTTATTAGAAGCATGTTGCTCCATGATGTGTGCTGACCAACCTGTAATTCTAGACATTACAAATATCGGTGTGTAGAAATCAATATCTATTCCCATCATGTAATATGTAGGACCACATGGAAAGTCTACATTTGGATGGATATTCTTTTTTTCCAACATAATCTTCTCTAAAATTTCATACATTCTTGTATATTTTTCTTTTTTTAAAAGTTTAGCTACTTTAAACATGTAATGTTTCATTGTAGGCACTCTAGAGTCTCCTGTTCTATAAACTCTATGACCAAATCCCATTATCACTTTCTTTTTATTTAATGCATTTTCAATCCAAGCTTTTGCCTTTTCTGGCTTACCTATTTCCTTCATCATATGCATTACTGCTTCATTTGCTCCGCCGTGTAATGGTCCTTTTAAAGAAGCAATAGCTCCAGTAATTGCACCATGTAAATCTGATAAACTTGAGGTAATTGTTCTGGCAGTAAAAGTAGAAACGTTAAAACTATGTTCAGCATATAAAATTAAAGATATATCAAAAGCTCTTACAATTTCTTTATCTGGCACTTTATTAAACATCATCTTAAAGAAGTTTTCTGAGAATGATAAATTTTTACTAGGAGAGATTATGCTTTTGCCTTTTCTGGATCTAAAATAAGCAGCAACTGCAGTAGGAGTTTTAGCAAAAATTCTCATTGCTTTCCTCATATTTGCTTTAGGAGAATTATCTTTAGTATCTTTATCTTCTAACGCCATCAAACTCACGCATGTTCTTATCACATCCATCGGATGTGCATTTTTTGGCATTTTTTTAATGTCGCTTAATATTTGTTTTGAAAGTTTTCTCTCAGATCTTTCTTGTTTAATAAATTTTTTTAGCTGATTTTTATTTGGAAGTTCACCATTAAGAACAAGATAAGCAACTTCTTCAAAATCACATTTATCACAAAGTTCTTGAACCGTGTATCCTCTATATGTAAGCGCACTTAACTCCGGCACTACATGAGATATTGTTGTTTCGTCAACAACTATACCAAGCAATCCTTTTTTAATTTCTTCACTCATTATTCATGTCCCTCTGTAGAAAAATCTGTGATTTTCTTATCTGGTGTATTGTATTTCTCATATTCTACTAACTCGTACAACCTTTTTCTAGTCTGCATTTTGTCAATAATATTGTTTTGATGGCCATCATTAAATATTGATTTTAAACCTATTTCCACATTTTGCATTGCTAGTCTTTGTGTGCTTACTGGATAGATTACTAAGTTGTAACCTAAACTTTCTAATTGTTTTTTATCCAATAATTTAGATTTTCCAAATTCTGTCATGTTAGCCAACAAATATCCTTTTGCTGTTTTTCTCACTTTTTCAAATTCACTTTCGTCTTTCATAGCCTCTGGAAAAATCATATCTGCGCCCGCTTCTTCATAAGCTTTAATTCTCTCTAATGTTTTATCTAGTCCCTCAACAGAATTAGCATCCGTTCTTGCGATAATTAGGAAATTTTTATCTTTTCTAGCTTGCACTGACTCTTTAATTTTTTTTACCATTTCTTCTTTTGAAACAAGCTCTTTATTATCTAGATGGCCACATCTTTTTTCAGCTATTTGATCTTCTAAATGACATCCGGCCAATCCTTTATTTTCAAACACCTCAATTGTTTTCTTACAATCTCCAAAACCTGTATCAATATCAACAATAGTTGGTAGATCAGTGACTCTTGCTATTTGGCCACTTCGATAACTTACTTGATCTACAGTTGTTAATCCAATATCAGGCAAACCAAGATCATTAGACATAACTCCACCAGAAACGTAAACACCGTCGAATCCTATTTCTGCAATTAGTTTTGCACATAGGGGATTGTATGCTCCGGGGAATCTTAATAATTTTTTTGATTTTAAAGTCTTAATTAAATCCGAACGTTTTTCCGAAACTGTTTTTTTAGTAAAATGCATTCGAAGAATTTATATTAGAGCAGGGTATAAAAATCAAAGATTATTTAAGAAGTATAAATAAACCAGTTAAAACCAATAAAACTGCTAACAAATATTCAATAATTTTTTTTATTTTTACATCAGTTATAAATCTTCTTAAACCACTTCCAAAAAGCGCCCATAAACTGATTGTTGGAAAGCAAATTACTGCGGCTGTAATTGTTACGAATGCAACTCCAATAAAAATATTTTCTTGAGTTGGAAAAAAACCAGAAGCTACTGTTACAGCGATAGACCAAGCTTTTGGGTTTATAAATTGAAATAAAGAAGCTTCATAAAATCTTAATGGTCTACCCGTCTCTTTTTGAACAATGCTAAATGAACCAATCATTTTCCACCCTAAATAAACTAAATAAACAAAACATAAAATTTTCATATAAAATTGAATTTGAGGATAAAGCAAAAATAAATTTGCTAAACCAAAACAAGTTAAACCTATTTGTAAAATATGGCCTAAAGGAATTCCTATCAAGTGAGGCAAAGTTCTAACAAAACCAAACTTCATGCCCGAAGCAGTAAGCATCGCATTATTAGGACCAGGCGTGAAAAACATTGTAAAATAAAAAGCTGATAATGCTGAGAACAAAGCAAAAGTTATCATAAATATTTCTCTATAACTTTATCAAACCCAATGAAATCACTTATTAACTCATCATGCTTAATTTCTTTTTCGGATTTTTCTGTATATCCATCTTTCACTAATACAAATGGTAAATTAGCATTATGAGCTGAATTGGCATCAACTTCACTATCTCCAACCATAATTGTTTTTTTAAAATCACCGCCAACGATTTCAACTACTTCGGTTAAATGTCGAGGATCAGGTTTATTGAAGGAAAAGGTGTCACAACCAGCAACGAATTCAAAGTATTTGTAAATATCTAATTTCTTCAAAAGATCAATTGCTAATCTTTCTTGTTTATTTGTGCACACACCCATTGAAATTTTTTTATCTTTCGCCCAATTAAAAAACTCAATTGATCCTTTTAATGGCTGACTGTGCTGATCAATATTTTTTGCATAAAAATCTAAGAATTCTTTGGTCATTTTATTCTTAATTTTTTCATCTTTAATTTCTTCTTTAAAAGATCTTTGCATCATTACCCACGCACCTTTGCCTGCTAAAGATTTAATATCTGCTAATTTTTTTTCAGCGTATCCAAATTTTTTCATAACATGATTATGTGCTGCCATTAAATCAGGAGCGGTGTTCACAATTGTCCCGTCTAAATCAAAAAGAATTGTAAAAATTTGTTTCATTTTTCTAGTTTAAAAGCAATTATTATATTGCCAAATTCTACCAAATCAGGATAACCTTTTTTAAGAGAAAAACTTCCTGTTGAATTTATCAAAATATATTGTTCCCCATCAATAAGATACGTGATAGGAGGACTAGAGCCAATATAAGGTAATTCGTAAGACCATAACTCTTCACCATTTTCTGAGTCTATAATTCTAAATTTTTTGTCTAATGTTCCAGTTGCCAATAAAATTCCTGCTTCTGTTCCAGTTACCCCGCTATAATTTTCTGTTCCTGTTACTGAAATACCTAATTCACTCAATTCCTTATATTCACCAAAAGGTTTTTGCCATTTTATTTTTCCATTCTTGAGATTGATTGCTGTAATAGTTCCCCAAGGAGGCTTTGATCCTGGATATCCATTCTGATCTTTTAATCTTTTAAAGCTGCTATTATATTTGTAATAAGGATTTGGAGAAAATTTTCCTTGTTTTTTATTTAATAACACTTCGGCCTCCCAAGCAATATTTGATGAAGTGACATATAGTGTTTCAGATACTAAGTCGAATGAACCTCCTGGCCATTCTGCACCACCATGAAAATTAAATTGAATATTTTTTTTTCCTAATTCATAGGGTTCAAAAAATCCGTATTTATATTCTTTAATTTTATCAATGATGTATTTTTTACTTTCCTCATTAATATTAGTGATCTCATTCATGTTAAACTCTTGCTTAGCAAATGGTTCTGGCAATTTTAATTTAGGTTGGTAAAAATTTGTTTTTTCACCAGGAAGTTTTGATCTAGGAGCTTTTTTTAAATGAAAATCAAAAATAGGTTTTCCTGACTCTCTATCAAGCACAATTGTATTTCCGAGTTTGGTTAAAGCAATTACAACATCAATTTTTTTTTTATTTTTAGTTATTGAACCTAATATTGGAGGGGCTGGTATATCTAAATTCCAAATATCGTGTCTTACCTCTTGAAAATCCCAAATCTTTTTTTTGTTTACCAAATCTAAAGCTATAATTGAATTTGCAAATTGATTTTTTCCAGGTCTATTCACTCCATTAAAATATCTCCCTGCATTTCCAGTTGTGATATAGGCAATTCCTCTTTCTTCATCTAATGAAAAGCCACCCCAAGGATTACCTCCAGAATAATCATGCCTTTTACCTCCATTTCTATTATTTGAATTTTTTTTCATTAAAAGAAATTTCCATAAAAGTTTTCCAGTATTGACATTATAAATATTTACTGACGGTTCAGATGTTGTAATGATCAAATTATCTTTGAATAAAGCCGGAGACGTTAGAGATGGTCTTGATAATTTTACAACCCCATTCTTACCAAAATTTTTATTTAATTTTCCATTAGCCACATTTAATGAAATTAAATTTTTATAAGATGGAAAAAATATTTTTGAAGAACCGTTTTCTTTATTACTTGAAAATACCATCCCCCTTCGTGGAGATCCATCCTTTAACGGATAATCCCATAAAAGTTTTCCTGATTTTGCATCTAAACAAATAATTTTTTTATTATAACTAGGAATAATGATTTTATTCTCAGCAACAATTACATTTGATTGGATATCATAGATGCTTTCTTTATCAATTTTATATTCCCATGCTACGGTTAATTTATCTAAATTATTTTTATTGATTTTTTTTAGACTTGAAAATCTGTTAGATGAATGTCCAGCATGATTTCTATGCCAGCTATCTCCATTATTTTTTAAAGGGTATAAATGCCGAGAAAAATTTTCAGTTTTTTTTATTACTTTAAACTCTGGTAGTTTATCTCTTTCGTCGTCGTTGGAATAGTAAGATTTTGCATCTTTACTTATTAACAATAAAAAAGAGGCATAATGGTTATCCAAAAATCGCATTATTTTTTTTACTTGAGGATTTCTAATATTATTTAAATTAAACGATAATACGTCTCTGTTGACTATTTTTGTTGAAATTGATGTCATTTCAAAAAAAATGTATGAAACAATACAAATGAATATGATTGAGAAAGCTTTAAGAATTCTTTTTCGCATTAAATTTTCTATTTAGAGAAGTATTAAAAAGTAATAATTTGTGAATTATTTTACCACTCTAGATATTATAAATACAGTTTTTTTATGAAAGTTAAAATAAAAAATAAAATTAAATCATATAGAAGAGTTCAAGAACTTCTAAGAAACAAAGCTATTTCTAAGGGTGTCAATTTAATCGCACCTGAAACAATTTTTTTGTCTAAGGATACAATATTTGGAAAGAACATAACTGTAGAACCTTATGTTGTATTTGGAACGAAAGTAAAAATTAATGACAATTGTCAAATTAAATCTTTTAGCCATCTAGATGGCGTAAAAATCGGAAAAAATGTTACAGTTGGCCCTTATGCTAGATTACGTCCCGGAACAATTTTAAAAGATAATACTAAAATAGGAAATTTTGTAGAAACAAAAAAATCAACCATCGACCAAAATTCAAAGGTAAATCATCTTTCTTATATCGGAGATTCAGAAATTGGAAAAAACTCAAATATTGGTGCTGGAACTATTACATGTAATTACGATGGATTTAAAAAATCCAAAACAAAAATTTCAGATAATGTTTTTATAGGCTCGAATTCCTCATTAATAGCTCCAATCAAAATAGATACAAATAGTGTTGTGGGTGCTGGTTCGGTAATCACAAAAAATGTGAAAAAAAAATCATTAGCTCTAACACGAGCTACTCAGATAGAAATTAAAAACTATAAAAAGAAAAAGAAAAAATAATGTGTGGAATAATTGGTATAGCAAGCAATAAACCTGTTTCTATAAACATAATTAACTCTCTTAAAAAATTGGAATACAGAGGTTATGATTCTGCAGGTTTAGCTACATTAGATAATGACATTATTAATGAAAAAAAATGCTCAGGAAGAGTAGAGGAGTTAGAAAAAATTCTTTTTAAGACACCTTCAAATGGTAACGTGGGTATTGGTCATGTAAGGTGGGCTACTCATGGAATTCCAAATGTAGTAAATGCACACCCTCATTCATCTGAACAAGTATCTGTGGTTCACAATGGTATAATAGAAAATTCTGATGAATTAAAAAATGAACTAGAGTCCAAAGGAATAAAATTTAAATCTCAGACAGACACAGAGGTAGTAACATTATTAATCACAGAGTCTTTAAAAGAAAATAAGCCTTTGAACTCTGTATTTAAAACATTGAAAAAATTGAAAGGCAGTTTTGCACTTGGAATAATTTTTAAAAAATTCCCAAACATTATTATTGGGGCAAGAAGGGGAAGTCCGCTAGCTGTTGGTTATTCAAAAAAAGAAAATTATATAGGTTCAGACTCGTATGCCCTAAAATCTATGACAAACAAAATTTCATATTTAGATGATGGTGAATTGTGTGTTTTAACTAAAGACGAAGTTAGTTTCTTTGATAAGAATTTAAAGAAAGTAAATAAAAAAATTCTGACAATGTCAGAAAATGATGTTTCAGCCGAAAAAGGTGAGTACAAACATTTTATGTTTAAAGAAATTGTCGAGCAACCTGATACTGTAAATAATTGTATAAGTGAATACGTTGATAGTCTTAAAAAAAATATCAATATTCTAAATTTTCCAATTGAACCTCAAAAAATAAATAAAATTGTTTTGATAGGTTGTGGTACAGCTTATAATTCTTGTTTAACAGCTAAATATTGGTTTGAAGAATTAACTTCAATTGATATTGAAATAGATATTGCTTCAGAATTTAGATATAGAAAATTAAAATTTAATCCCAACAACCTTTATATATTTGTTTCACAATCAGGAGAGACAGCTGATACAGCAGCAGCACTTGACTTATGTAAAAAAAATAATGTTAAAACTTGCTCAATAGTAAACGTAATTGAAAGTACAATTGCTAGAAACTCTGACTGGGTTTTACCTATTCATGCTGGTATAGAAATTGGAGTTGCATCCACTAAAGCATTTTTAGGTCAGTTAACTGTATTATATATATTATGTTTAAAATTAGCTTTTGTAAGAAAAGATATTGATGAAATTACATATATTAAAAACATAAGTAATTTAAAAAAAATACCTGATGCAATCAAAAAATGTCTTAAAAATGAGAACGAAGTTCAACTCATGGCAAAAGAATTCATCTCTGCAAAGGGATCAATGTTTTTAGGAAGAGGATCTTCTTTTCCAATTGCTTTAGAGGGTGCATTAAAATTAAAAGAATTGTCCTACTTACATGCAGAAGGTTATCCAGCTGGAGAGATGAAACATGGACCTTTAGCATTAATTGAAGAGGGTCTCCCTGTAATAGTAATTGCTCCAAAAGACAAATATTTTGAAAAAACAATTTCTAATATGCAAGAGGTTATAGCAAGGGGTGGAAAAATACTCTTTATCACAGACAATAAAAAAGAATCCTTGAATGAAAATATAAGATTTGGTTTTAGAGTTCCTCATATTGACAATTTATTGTCACCAATACTATTAACCTTACCACTTCAAATGTTAGCTTATCATGTTGCTTTATTGAAAAATTGTGACGTAGATAAACCTAGAAACTTAGCAAAATCAGTTACAGTAGAATAGAATGAAGTCTAATTACAAAGCGATGGTTTTATCGTGTATTGATCCAAGATTTCAGCCTGTAATCTTTAATTATCTAAAGAAAAATAAATTGACTGGAAAATATAGCGCTTTTACAATAGCAGGATCTTCAATTGGCGTCACTGCCAAAAAATTTCAAAAATGGCACAAATCCTTTTGGGAAAATTTTGATACATCTATCAAATTACACAATATTAAAAAACTAATAGTAATAAACCATCGAGATTGTGGAGCAGCAAAAATTATTAATGGAAAAAAAAAATTTTCAATGATTAATGAAACGAAAATTCACAAAATTTCTTTTCAAAAAATCAAAAAAATATTCAAGAAAAAATATCCAAAATTAAGCATTGAGTTAAAACTTATTTCATTAAACAGCAAAGTAGAAACATTTAAGTAAATAATTTGTCAATATTGTATTGAATATCTTTAATCAATACTCTATATATATCGCAAGTTGAATATGAAAAAATGGAATTTAAATAGTTGGGTAAAATTTCCTGCTAAACATCTGCCTGTTTATCAGGATAAAGAGGAGCTTGATTTAGTTTTAAGTAAAATTAAAAAATATCCTCCATTAGTTTTTGCCGGAGAGTCTAGATCTCTAAAAAAATCTTTAGCTGAAGTAGCTGAGGGTAAAGCGTTTTTATTACAAGGTGGTGATTGTGCAGAGAGTTTTGCTGAATTTCATCCCGACAATATAAGAGATACTTTTAAAGTTCTTTTACAAATGTCTTTAGTTTTGACAGCATCTGCCTCGGTCCCCGTTGTTAAAGTTGGTAGAATAGCTGGACAATTTTCAAAACCAAGAAGCGCTCCAACTGAAAAAAAAGATGGAAAAGAATTACCAAGCTATCTAGGTGATAATATTAATGGAACAGAATTTACAGAAAAAGCTAGAATTCCAGATGCAAAAAGATTATTTAGAGCATATTCACAATCAGCTTCAACACTAAATCTTTTGAGAGCTTTTTCACAAGGAGGTTTTGCTGATCTTAGACAAGTGCATTTATGGAACTTAGGATTTATTAAAGATAAAACTAAAGGCAAATATAAAGAGATTGAAGATAAGATAAGTGATGCACTTGCTTTTATGGAAGCTTGCGGAATTAATTCAGATAACAACAGAAGATTAAGAACTGTAAATTTTTATACTTCACATGAAGCTTTACATTTACCATTCGAGGAGTCCATGACGCGTATAGACTCAACGACTGGAGAATATCACGATACTTCAGCACATTTTGTATGGATAGGTGACAGAACAAGACAACTTGACGGAGCCCATGTAGAATTTTGTAGAGGAATAAAAAATCCAATAGGTCTAAAATGTGGTCCAACATTAAAACCAGAAGAATTAATTAATTTATGCAATATTCTTAATCCCGAAAATGAAGCTGGTAGGTTAACATTAATTTCAAGATTTGGAGCAGATAATGTTCAAAAATACTTGCCAAAATTAATGCAAGCAATCAAAAAAGAGGGTCTTAAAGTCATTTGGTCATGTGATCCTATGCACGGAAATACAATTAAAGCAGCTACAGGATTTAAAACTAGACCTTTCGAAAATGTTCTTAAAGAGGTAAAAAATTTCTTTGCAGTTAGTCATGCAGAAAAAAGTTATGCTGGCGGATTACATATCGAAATGACTGGTCAAAATGTAACTGAATGCACAGGAGGTGCACAAAAAATCTCTGAGAAAGATCTTTCCAGCAGATATAGAACACATTGTGATCCAAGATTAAATGCAGACCAAGCATTAGAATTAGCTTTCTTGATTTCTGAAGAAATTAAGAAAAATTCAAAAATATCAAATAAAATTATTCAAGCTGCGTCTTAATAATTATTGCAATTATTAAGACCGAAGCCTAAAAGACAGGTAAGGTATTAATTATGGATGTAAAAAAAAGAGCAAAAATAATAATCGACTGGATAGACAACTATTGCAATAATGCTTCTTATAAGCCAAAATCATTGGTAGTTGGAATATCAGGTGGAATAGACTCTTCTGTAGTTAGTACTTTATGTGCAAACACTGGTAGAAAAACAATTGTGTTAACAATGCCAATTAAACAAATCAAATCTCAACATGATTTAAGTTTGACACATGCTAAATGGTTAAAACAAAAATATAAGAACGTTGAACATCATTTGTTGGAGATGGATAAAATCTTTAACTCATTTTCTCAAGTTTTAAATAAATTTGATAATGAGCATGGATATGCAAACTCAAGAGCAAGGTTGAGAATGGCGACTTTATACCAAGTAGCAGCAGCAAATAATGGAATTGTTGTTGGTACAGGTAACAAAGTCGAAGATTTTGGCGTTGGTTTTTATACTAAATATGGCGATGGTGGGGTTGATATCTCTCCTATAGCTGACTGCAACAAATCTCAAGTGTGGGAGTTAGGCAGACATCTCGGTGTGTCGGAAGAAATAATTAATGCCCAACCCACAGATGGTCTATGGGATGATGGAAGAAACGATATAGAACAACTTGGAATGAGTTATGCAGATTTAGAAAAAGCTATGGAAAATAAAGACGATCCAAACTATCAAAAATATTTAGAAATAAGAGAAAAAAATTTACACAAGATGAATCCGATACCGGTATGTACATTTAATGAATAGCTTAAAATTAACAAATTCTCTAACAAGAAAAAAAGAAGTATTTAAACCAATTAATCTAGACAAAATTTCTTTATACGCATGCGGACCAACTGTTTATGATAACCCTCATGTCGGTAACGCAAGATCCTTAGTAGTCTTTGATACACTTTTTAGAGTATTACAATTACTTTACGGAAGTAAAAAAGTTTATTATGTAAGAAATATTACAGATGTAGATGATAAAATAATTGAGGCCTCAAAAAATAAAAATAAGTCTATCAACGATATTACTCAAGAAGTAACAAAAATATTTCACCAAAATTGCGAAAGCTTAAATTGTTTAAAACCATCTAAAGAACCTAAAGCAACTGAACATATAGAGGAAATGATAGAAATGACATCTTCGCTCATTGAAAAAAATTTTGCATATGTAAATAAAGGCCATGTATATTTTTCAGTTTCATCTTTTAAAAATTATGGAAAACTTTCGAATAAAAATTTAGAAGAATTAAAAGCAGGTAGTAGAGTAGAAATATCAAATCTTAAAAAAAATCCAATGGATTTTGTTTTGTGGAAGCCGTCAGTCGAAAAGGACCCTGGATGGAAGTCCCCTTGGGGGAGAGGTAGACCTGGATGGCATTTAGAATGTTCAGTCATGAGTGAGAAATACTTAGGAAAAAATTTTGATATTCACGGAGGTGGACTAGATTTAATTTTTCCACATCACGAAAATGAGATTGCTCAATCGTGTAGTAATAACTCTACAAATAAATTTGCAAATTATTGGTTACACAACGGTTTTGTTACTATTAATAAGGAAAAAATGTCGAAATCTCTTGGAAATATAATATCTATTACTGATGCTGTTAATAAATATTCCGGCCAAGTCGTGAGACTTGCTTTATTAAGTGCTCATTATAGTCAACCGCTAGATTGGAATGATGATTTATTAAATAATCAAAAAAATATTTTAGACAAATGGTATAAACTTTATGAAAAAAATTCAGAAGAAATTAAACTAGATTTAATCGAGTCATTGTTAGATGACTTAAATACGGCAGGATTTATTGCTAAAATTCATGAGCTTTACAATGAAGCAATAACAGGAGATGATAAAAAAAAAGCATCGTTTAATAGCGCTTGTCGATTACTTGGTTTATTTAATATTTCTAAAGAAGAATGGCTAAATTTAAAAAAGATAAATATTAAGATTTCTGAAGAGCATATATTACAAAAGATTCAAGAAAGAACAAAAGCAAAAAATAATGGAAATTATGATTTAGCTGACAAAATAAGAAATGAACTTTTAGATGAAGGAGTATTAATCGAGGACCAAAAAGAAAAAACTATTTGGAAATTTAAATGATCAAAGAAAAAATATATATTTTTGACACAACTTTAAGAGATGGCGCCCAAACAGAAGGAGTTGATTTTTCTGTTGAGGATAAAAATAAGATTGCAAAAGTATTAGCTGAAATAGGTATTGATTATATAGAAGGTGGTTGGCCCGGAGCTAATCCCGTCGATACAGAATTTTTTTCTAAACCCCTAAACTTGAATAAAAGTATTTTCACAGCTTTTGGAATGACCAAAAAAACCGGAAGAAGCGCTGATAATGACCCTTCAATATCTTCTTTAATAAATGCCTCTTGTCCTGCAATTTGTGTAGTGGGTAAGGCTTGGGATTTTCATGTAAAAACTGCCCTAGAAATTAAAAATGAAGATAACTTAGAAAACATAAAAGATACGGCTAAACATATAATTAAAAATGGAAAAGAATTTTTATTTGATGCAGAACATTTCTTTGATGGTTTTAAATCCAATCCAGAATATGCGTTAGATTGTTTAAAAAGCGCTTATGATCAAGGAGCCAGATGGTTAATCCTTTGCGATACTAATGGAGGCACCTTACCTCACGAAGTAACCGATATAGTTTCTAAAGTCACTAAAGTAATACCTGGAAAAAATTTAGGTATTCACGCTCACAATGATACTGAAAATGCAGTATCAAATTCTCTAGCTGCTATTCAAGCTGGAGTTAGGCAAGTACAAGGAACTATAAATGGTTTAGGTGAAAGATGTGGTAATGCTAATTTAATGTCATTAATACCTACATTATCTTTAAAGAAATCCTTCACAGATAAATTTGATATAAATATTAGTAAAGAAAAATTAAGCTCCCTAACGGAGTGCTCAAGATTATTAGATGAAATTTTAAATAGAAAACCTAACAAAAGTTTGCCCTACGTTGGAGCTTCTGCTTTTTCACATAAAGGCGGACTCCATGTATCAGCAGTTAAAAAAGATCCTAAAACTTATGAACATGTAGATCCAAAATCTATTGGAAACCACAGAAATATTATTATTTCAAATCAAGCAGGTCGTTCAAATATTCTATCAAGATTGGAAGCTTACGGAGTGAAAATTAATTCTAAAGATATTAAAGTACAAAAAATTTTAGATGAAGTAAAAGAGAGAGAATTTAGTGGTTATTCCTACGATGGTGCTGACGCATCTTTTGAATTACTAGCTAACCGTTTATTAGGAAAAGTGCCTGAATATTTAAAAGTTGAGAGTTATGATGTTAGTGTTTCAAAATCAGATAAAATTATTACTAAAGCTAATGTGGTTTTTTTAATTGATGGAAAGAAAATCAAATGCGAGGGTGAGGGAAATGGACCAGTCAATGCTTTAGACAATGCTATTAGATCCAATTTTAAAAAAGTGGAAAAATATTATGATTTTTTTTCGGATTTAAGATTATTAGACTATAAAGTTAGAATACTTAATACAGGGACAGAAGCAACTACACGTGTTTTAATTGAGAGCACGGATAAAACTGGTAAAAGCTGGTTTACAGTTGGAGTTTCGCCTAATATTATTGAAGCATCATTTAAAGCTTTAATAGATAGCTTGGATTACAAACTTTATAAAGAAAAAGCTCCAGCAAACTTAAATGAAAAGTAAGTTTGGATTTATTCTAGTTAAGCCGCAATTAGGAGAAAATATCGGAGCATGTGCGCGTTCAATGAAAAATTTTGGTTTTTCAAAACTTTTTATTGTTGATCCAAAGATAAATTTTCCAAATCATAAAGCTAAAGCAACCTCTGTTGGAGCTTATGATATAGTAAATAAAGCAAAAGTTTTTAATAAGATTGAAAATGCAATTAAGCCTTTTAATTTAGTTATATCTCTTAGTGCAAGACGGAGAGATATCAACAAAAAGCATATTTCCATTCAAGAATTTCAAAAAATAATTATAAAAAAAAAACTTAATATTGGATTAATGTTTGGCCCTGAAGCATCGGGTTTATCAAATAAAGATTTATCATTTTCAAATTACATATTACAAATTCCTACTTCATCTAAATTTAAATCTTTAAATTTATCTCACTCATTAACCGTTATTTGTTATGAAATATTTAAACTTTTAAACAATAAGAAAATTAATAAAAATAGCCTTAACTTAAAAATCTCATCTAAATCAAAAATTTTGTCTACAGTTAATCATTTAATAGATATTTTAGAAAAAAAAAATTTTTTTAGTCCAAAAGAAAAAAAAAGTTCAATGATATTAAATATTTATAATCTTATTTATAGATTAGAACCAAATGATAAAGAATTAAGGATTTTAGCTAGTATTATAAGCTCATTAAGTAGAAAATAATGATAAAGCTTAATTGACAAATTAATTCTAAAGCTTATAAACACTCATTTACTAAATATGACAAAAAGACTTAAATCTAAACACAAAGTTGATCGAAGACTTAAGGCAAACATTTGGGGCAGGCCTAAAAGTCCATTTAACTCAAGAGCTTACCCCCCAGGTCAACATGGCCAAAATAAAAAAGGCAAGCCAACTGATTACGGTATTCAATTGCAAGCTAAGCAGAAATTAAAAGCATATTACGGAAACATCAACGAAAGACAGTTTAGAAATATTTATAGAAAAGCTCTTTCAAAAAGAGGAGATACAACAGAAAATTTAATAGCATTACTTGAAAGTAGGCTTGATACTGTAATTTACAGAGCAAAATTTGCACCAACCGTGTTTGCAGCGAGACAGATGATTAACCATGGACATATTAGAGTAAATAAAAAAAGAGTTAACATAGCTAGCTATGTTGTGAAAAATACAGACTTGATTGAAGTAAGAGAAAAATCGAAAAAATTAACTGTTATTGATGGATCTTTACAAAGTAAAGAGCGAGATGTACCTGAATATATCCAGTTAGATGATAAAAATAAAACGGCTAAACTAGTTAGGGTTCCTAAATTTTCAGAAGTTCCTTTTCCAGTCATAATGGAACCAAGTTTAGTTATTGAATACTATTCAAGATAATTGAATTTTTTCAGTCTTTTTAAAAGAAACTTAATTTATAATTTAAAAAAAAAAATCTCAATAGATAACGATAATATAAATACAGAGTCACTAGACTCTCTTTTTTACAATTATGGAAGCGACAAGGCTAATGTTTTTAAAAAAAAAAATATAGATGGACATGGTTATGCAACTTTCTATGAAAATAAACTTAAAAAATTTAGAAATAAAAAAATAAATATTTTAGAAATTGGATCTTATGCTGGATCTTCGGCAGCAGCTTTTGCAAAGTATTTAAAAGAGTCAAAAATTTTTTGTTTTGATATAAATATTTCAAACTTCAATTATAAATCAAATCAAATTCATGTTTATGGTATTGATATTAATAATGAAGATAAAGTTCAAAAAACCTTAGAAAATATATTTGGATTACATAGCATAGAAAATTTTGATGTTATTATTGATGATGGATCACATAATTTGAGTGATATTTTGATAAGCCTTAAAATATTTTTTAAATATGTAAAGAGAAATGGATTATACGTAATTGAAGACTTTAAACACCCTAACTATTATGATTATAACAGAAATATTAATCATATTTTTATAGACCAAGTTTTAAAAAATTTACAAAATAAAAAAATTTTTTCCTCTCAAATATTAACTGAATATGATCAAAAAAATTTGATAAATCTAATTGAAAATATAGAAATTTTTAAAGGCAATTTAACTGACTCAGATATAAGCTTTATTAAAAAAAAATAATTATAATACTTTTTTATCTTCAAAAAGTTTTTTCAATTCTCCTTTTTCAAACATTTCTTTTACAATATCGCAACCACCTATAAATTCTTTTTTTACGTATAATTGAGGTATCGTTGGCCAATCACTAAAATCCTTAATACCTTGTCTTAAATTCTCATCTTCAAGAACATTTATACCTTTAAAACTAATCTTAAGATGTTTTAATACATTTGACACTGCCATAGAGAATCCACATTGAGGAGATTCCGGTGTCCCTTTCATAAATAAACAAACATCGTTTTCATTTATTAATTTTTCTATTTTTTGTTTTGTTTCCATTATTTTCCTTCTGTAATTATTGATAGTGCATGTAATTCGTTACCCATTTTTCCCTTTAAAGATTTATATACAAGTTTGTGTTGATCAATTTTACTTAAATTATTAAATTTAGATGATCTAATTTTTGCTTCGTAATGATTACTGTCACCCATCAAATCTTTAATTTCTACAGAAGCATCTGGTATACTTTCAAGAATTAGCTTTTTTATTTCCTCTAAAGGTATAGGCATTAAAAATTATTATACCATTCATTGTTAATTTTAAATAAATCTTTAGTGCTAATTTTTAACTCACCCTCAATTTCAAAATATTTTTTTTGAGTAAATCCGATATTTTCATAGTAAACATCACTTTCTTTCAATACTTTTTCTACTTTAGGTAAATTATTAGAATTTATTTCTATAATATATCTAGCTTGATCTTCACCAAAAAAGTATTTGAATAAATTTGTTAGTTTTTTAGGTTTGAGTATTTTAGCTCCATAGTTTGAAGAAATGGACATTTCAGATAGTGCAGTAATTAATCCGCCATTTGACACATCATGAGATGATAATATTAAATTTTCATCAATCAATTTTAATAAACTTTCACCATTATTTTTTTCATTTAAAAGATTTATCTCAGGCGGCATACCTTCACTAATTGAGAAATTTTCTTTTAAAAAACAACTCTGTTCAAGGTGCCCGAATGTTTTTCCTATTAGTATTAATAAACTATTTTCTCTTTTAAAAATGTGATTTAAGGGATTGGATAATTTTTTAATCAAACCAACACCACCTATAACAGGTGTTGGAAAAATATTTTTTTTATTTGTGCCATTATAAAATGAAACATTACCTGAGACCACAGGATAATTTAAAAATTCGCATGCCTCTTTTATGCCAAGTAAACATTCAGCAAATTCTCCCATTATTTCTTGATTTTCTGGATTACCAAAGTTTAAGCAATTAGTTATTGCTAAAGGTTTTGCGCCAACTGTAATTAAGTTCCTCCAATTTTCACAAACTATTTGTTTTCCTCCTGTGATGGGATGAGATTTACAATAATTTGCTGATGAATCTACCGAAACAGCAATTGCTTTATCTTTGTTATGTATTCTAATAATAGCTGCATCCGATCCAGATTTTAAAACAGTGTCACACATTACACTTTGGTCATATTGATTTGTAAGCCAACTTTTATTTGAATGATTTGGACTAGATAAAATTTTAATTAAAGCTTCTTCAATCTTAACTTTTTTTAGATCTTTTAAATTAATTTCACTTTTTTTAGGCTTCTTTTTTTTAATCCATTTTCTATCATAAATTGGCGCTTTGGAAGCCAAAGCCTCAATTGGGATTTCACCCTCTATTTTATTATTGTATTTTAAAGTAAGATTATTTGAATTAGTAGTTTTTCCTATTATAACAAAATCTAAATCCCATTTTTCAAATATTTTTCTTGCATCTTTTTCTTTTCCATCTTCAAGAATAATAAGCATTCTTTCTTGGCTTTCAGATAACATCATTTCATATGGTGTCATATTTTCTTCTCTACACGGAACTTTATCTAGCTCAAGCTCAATTCCCAATTCTCCTTTAGAAGCCATTTCAACACTCGATGAAGTTAATCCTGCTGCGCCCATATCTTGTATAGAAATAATTGAGTTATCTTTCATAAGCTCTAAACATGCTTCCATCAAAAGTTTTTCTGTGAAAGGATCACCTACCTGAACAGTGGGTTTCTTTTCCTCAGAATTTTCGTCAAATTCTGCAGAAGCCATTGAGGCACCGTGGATTCCGTCTCTACCAGTCTTTGAACCAACATAAACAACAGACTTATTTAAACCTTTTGCTTTTGAATAAAAGATTTTACTCTTTTTTGCATGACCTACGGCCATTGCATTTACTAATATGTTTTCATTATAAGTTTCATTAAATTTAGTCTCTCCTGCCACGGTAGGTATACCAATACAATTTCCATAACCACCAATCCCGGATACAACCCCATTAAGTAAACTCTTTGTTTTAAAGTGTTCTGGCGATCCAAAATGTATCGAATTCAATAAAGCAATAGGTCTTGCGCCCATTGTAAAAACATCTCTTAAAATTCCTCCAACACCAGTTGCAGCTCCTTGATAAGGCTCAATATATGAAGGATGATTATGACTTTCTATCTTAAAAACTATTGCATCATTATCTCCTATATCAATTACACCGGCGTTTTCACCTGGGCCTTGAATGACTTGCTTACCTTTGGTAGGTAAGTTTTTAAGATGAATTCTTGAAGATTTGTACGAACAATGCTCATTCCACATTGCTGAAAATATACCCAATTCAAGTAAATTAGGTTCTCTATTAAGTAATTTTTTTATATTTGCAAATTCCTCAAGTTTTAATCCGTGTTTTTCTATGATTTGACTAGTAATTTTCATCTCAATTAAGCAAACTTGAAAATAGGTTCACTCCATCTTTATTTGAAATAAGATCATCTATCATTCTCTCTGGGTGAGGCATCATTCCCAAAATATTTTTATTTGAATTGAAAATACCAGCAATATTATTTAACGACCCATTTGGATTTGATTGTTCATTTATATCACCTTTTTCATCACAATATTTAAAAGCTATTAAATTTTCCTTTTCTAATTCTTCTAAATGATGAGTGTCGGTAAAAAAATTTCCTTCATTATGTGCAATATTTATCTTTAAAATTTGTTCTTTTTTATACTTATGGGTAAATTTTGATTTATTGTTTAATACTTTTATATGTATATCCTTATTAATAAATTTTAAATTTTTATTTCTAAGCAATGTTCCTTTTAAAAGACCTGTTTCAGTTAAAATTTGAAATCCATTACATATTCCTAGAACTAAACAACCTGAGTTAGCTACTTTAATCACTTCATCAATGATTAATGATTTACCAGCTATTGCTCCTGATCTTAAGTAATCTCCATATGAAAAACCTCCTGGTACAACAATTAAATCTGATTTTGGTAATTTTGTCTCTTTATGCCAAACCATCTGATTTTTAAATTGCATTTTTTCTAAGGCTACAGCAACATCTCGATCACAATTAGAGCCAGGAAAAACAATTACAGTAGATTTCATTAAATTTTACTTATTTTATAGTCTTCAATTATTAAGTTTACTAAAAGTTTTTTGCACATTACATCAACTTTTTTTTTAGCAGTAGTCTCATCTTTTTCATCGACCTCTATTTCAAAATGCTTGCCTTGTCTGATGCTTTTAAGATCACTCAAACCCATATTAATCAAAGTATTTTGAACAACTTTTCCCTGTGGATCAAGAACATCTTTTTTAAGAGTTACTGTAACAGAGAATTTCAATTTATTTTTTTTTGAATTTAATTGGAATAGTTTTTCCGAAATTTACTTCACTTATATTTGTTTCTTCAGGCATGATTCCCAATCTTCTTGCAACCTCTTGATACCCTTGAATAATATTGCCTAAATTTTTTCTAAATCGATCTTTATCTAATTTTTTTTCAGTTTTTGAGTCCCATAGACGACACGTGTCAGGACTAATCTCATCAGCTAGGACTATTTCCTTTTTTTCATTGTCTTTATTCCAAGCTTTGCCATATTCGATTTTGAAATCAACAAGTTTAATTCCAATTCCCCTGAACATACCAACTAATATATCGTTAATTCTCAAAGTCATTTTATCAATAATCTGAATTTCTTTTTCAGTTGCCCAGTCGAATGAAAAGATATGTTCTTTTGAAATTAATGGATCACTAAGCTCATCTTTTTTATAGCAATACTCTAATAATGGATTATCTAAAACAGTTCCTTCTGGTATTCCAAGTCTTTTTGTTAGAGAACCTGTAGCAATGTTTCTTACGATAAATTCAATAGGAAATATCTCTGCTTTTTTTATTAGCTGTTCTCTCATGTTTAATCTTTTGATGAAGTGTGTTTTGATACCACATTGAGAAAGATTCGATAGAATATGCTCAGATATTCTATTATTTAAAACACCTTTTCCTTCAACGCTTGATTTTTTTAAATTATTAAATGCAGTAGCATCATCTTTAAAATGCTGAATTAATAAATCTTTGTCCTTAGTTTCATAGAGTATTTTTGCTTTACCCTCATATAGTTTTTTACCTTTATTCATTTGATTATTTTTTTAAACTTCTATTAAAAATTATATTAATTTTTTTTGTATGGTAACTAAAATTAAATAGTTTTTTTAGTTTATTAACAGATATTTTATTTGTAATTTTTTTATCAGATACAATTTTATCATAAAAAGAGGAATTTTCCTTCCATGCTTTCATAGCATTTCTTTGTACTAATTTATAAGATTGTTCTCGAGTAAGTCCTGCAATAGTTAACTCTAAAAGCACTCTCTGTGAAAAGAAAATACCATTAGTCAGATCTAAATTTTTTCTCATATTTTTTGGGTAAATATTTAAATTCTTCACAACATCATTTAATCTATTTAAAGCAAAATCTAATGCTATCGTTGAGTCTGGACCTATATTTCTCTCAACAGCAGAGTGAGAGATGTCTCTTTCATGCCATAAGGCAACATTTTCTAGTGCTGGAATAACACTAGATCTAATTAATCTTGCTAAACCAGTTAAGTTTTCACTTAAAATTGGATTTTTTTTATGTGGCATTGCAGAGGATCCTTTTTGTTTTTTTCCAAAAAATTCTTCAACTTCTAAAACCTCTGTTCTTTGCAAATGTCTTATTTCAGTTGCAAATCTTTCAATAGAACTTGCAATAATTCCTAAAGTTGAAAAAAATTGAGCATGTCTATCTCTAGGGATGACCTGAGTCGAAATAGGCTCGACATTTAGTTTTAATTTTTTAGCCACGTATCTCTCCACTTTAGGATCAATATTGGCAAAAGTTCCGACAGCTCCAGATATAGCACAAGTTGAAATTTCTTTAATTGAAATCTCTAAACGTTTTTTATTTCTTAAAAATTCTTGATAAAAAGATAACATCTTTAATCCAAATGTTATCGGTTCTGCATGTATTCCATGACTTCTGCCAATACATAAAGTATATTTATGCCTCATAGCTTGTTTTTTTATAGATTGAAGTAATTCTTTAATATCTTTAATTAAAATTTCACCCGCTTGTCTTAGCTGAAGGTTAAAACAGGTATCTAAGACATCTGATGAAGTCATACCTTTATGTAAATACTTTGCTTCTTCTCCAACTCTTTCGGTTATGGAAGTTAAAAAAGCAATTATGTCGTGTTTCACTTTACTTTCTATTTGAAGAATTCTTTTTGGATTGATCTTTGCTTTTGATTTAACCTTTTTAACAACACCTTTAGGAATAATCTTTATCTTCTCCATTGCTTCAGCAGCAGCTAGTTCAATATCTAGCCAAATAGAATATCTGTTATAATCTTCCCAAATATTTTTAATTTGTTTTCTTGTATATCTTTCAATCATAATTAATTTTTTGATGTTGATTGAGTAAAAATTTCATAACCATCTTTTGTTACACCTATTGTATGTTCAAATTGTGCTGATAAAGACTTATCTTTAGTAACAGCAGTCCATCCATCTTTTAGTAATTTAGTTTCATAATTACCAATATTAATCATTGGTTCTATAGTAAAAATCATACCAGCGGTTATTTTTTCACCAGTTCCTTTTTTACCGTAATGCAAAACATTAGGCTCTTTGTGAAAAGTTTGACCAATCCCATGTCCGCAAAAATCTTGTACAACAGAAAATCCTTGTGCCTCTACGTGCGATTGAATTGTCGATCCGATATCACCCAAGTGTGTGCCATCTTTTACTATTTCAATAGCTTTCATCATTGACTCATAAGTAGCGCTGATTAATTTTTCTGCTTTAATTGAAACTTCCCCTATCTTAAACATTCGACTTGTATCTCCATGCCAACCTTCTTTAAAAGCAGTAACATCGACATTAATAATATCACCATCTTTAAGAATTTTATCAGATGGTATACCGTGGCAGACAACATGGTTAGTAGATGTGCAGCAGGATTTTGGAAAACCTCTGTAATAAAGGGGGGCAGAATATGCTTTATGATCGTTAATATATTCATAACAAATTTTATCTATTTGATCTGTCGATATTCCAGGTTTTATAATTTTATTTACTTCGTCTAAAGCACCGGCGGCTATCGATCCAGCTATTTTGGTTTTTTCAAAAGACTCAGTATAATCATTAATCATTTTAATTTATAATTTATTTGTTTATTAAGTTTTATTCCTTTTGATGAAAATTTACAATCATAGCAGAGAATTTTTAGTTTGTTCCTTACAGCTTTACTTATGGCTTGGCTATATTTTGGATCAATATCTTTAGCTATTTTAAAAGATTTACAATCATCTCGTTGAATTAAATACAATATGAAAATATTATAGTTTTTTTTACTTGCTTTAGTTAATTCGTTTATATGTTTTAATCCTCTATCAGTTACAGCATCTGGAAATTCCGCGAGTCCTCTTGTTCGAGAAAGAGTTACGTTTTTAACTTCAATAAATGCTTTTTTCTTTTTACTAGTAATCAAAAAATCGAATCTTGTGTTAATTCCAAATCTTTTTTCTGGTTCTACATTCTCGATATCGTCTAACTCTTTAATCAAATCATTTTGTAGGGCATGAAGAACAATTTTGTTTGCTGAATGTGTATTAACACCCACTTTTGTCTTATTAACTTCAATTATCTCCAAGGTGTATTTTAATTTTCGATTAGGGTTGTCAGATTTACTTATCCAGACTTTATTTCCTTCTGTTAAGAGACCGTACATTGAACCAGTGTTAGGACAATGAGCGGTAATAATATGATTATTTAATTTTATATCAACAAAAAATCGCTTGTATCTTTTTATTAAGTGTCCTGATATTAATTTATTTTTAAAATTCATTTATATTATTACTTCTATGAAGAAAAAAATAAAGAAAGTAAATGCTGCAATTTTAATTATTGGAAACGAAATACTTTCCGGTCGAACACAGGATAAGAATATCGCATTTATTTCAAATTGGCTAAACACAAAATGTGGCATCACTGTTAATGAAGTTAGAATAATACCTGACGTGGAAAAAAATATTATAGAAAATATAAAAATTTTATCGAAAAAATTTAATTATGTTTTTACCACTGGCGGTATAGGCCCAACACATGACGATATTACAGCCCAATCAATTTCAAAAGCATTTAAGCTAAAGTATGAATATCATAAAGAGGCATATGAGATATTAGAGAATTATTATGGAAAGAAAAAATTTAACGATGGAAGAAAAAAAATGGCTAAAATGCCAAAAGGGTCAAAATTAATTTACAATCCTTCGAGTGCAGCGCCAGGATTTATAACAAAGAACGTTTTTTCATTACCAGGCGTACCGTCAATTTTAAACTCAATGATTGATAATTGTAAAAAATATTTAGTCAAAGGATTAAGAGTTCATAGCAAAACAATAAATCTATACACAGTGGAAAGCAACATCTCAAAAAAATTAGGAATGATTCAAAAAAAATTTAAAAGAAATGTTGATATAGGTAGTTATCCTTTTTTCAGGCTCGGTAAAATTGGTGTAGCTATAGTTATTAGATCAATATCAATAAGTAAAATAAGAAATGTAAATAAAGAATTAATAAGAATGGCTAAATCAAAAAAAATTGAAATTTTAAAAATTTAAATTAAGTTATAAACTTCTTCTACAGATATAGACTCTATATCTGATGTGTTGTGGATTTTTTTACTATCAAGTACTTTTACATAATTATTTTTAGGAGCAAATTTTTTAGAATTCGTAGGTCCGAATAAAACTATCATTGGTATATTAGCTAAACCCATCATATGCATTACGCCGTTATCTATAGAAACTGCATGATCTAATCTTGAGGATAAAGCAGTTACTAAAGCAGGACAAGAAAGGTCTGAGCCAGTCTCAGGAAATAAAGCTGAAGGTACCTGATTTTTAATTTTCTCAATTATATGTTCTTGATTTTTTTCAATAAAAAAAACTGGAATTTTATTTTTAATCAAAGATTTGTTTGCTAATGAAATAAATTTATAGATTGACCAACTTTTTTTTCTATATTCATTTCCTTGCGTAATAGAAAATCCAATATAATTGTTTTTTGGTAACAATCTTTTTGCTTCACTTAATAAATTTTTGGGTAATTTATTACAGTTAAAATTTATTGATTTAATTTTTTCATCCAAAAAAATGCTTAAATTTTCTAAATGACTCTTTGTTTCAAATTTTATTTTTTTTGATGAAAAAATGTTATTAAAAGTAGTTGAATAAAAATAGTTATGAGGAATTCTCTTAAGAATTAGGGAATTTCTAAATTTTGTTTGTAAATCAATAATTAAATCAAATTTAGCTTCATTTTTTTTTTCAAAATTTCTTTTAACATAGAATAAATGCCACCATCTAAATCCAAAGTATTTTAAGTTTAAATCAAGCGTTTCAATTTTGATATTATATTCTTTTAGTTTTCCATCAAAGTGATTAGTATGAGCTCCCAAATAAAAAAATTTTGACCTTCTATAATGATTTTTAAGACTTAATAGTAATGGAATTATCTGTATTGAGTCTCCTAAACCTCCGCCAGAATTATAAATCAATATTTTTTTCATGAAGTATTTTATGTAATTTTTTAAAAATCTTTTAACAGATTTAAATTATTTTGTGTAGACTTATAGCTAAACCAAGAGATATAATTATAAAAGAATTGATGAAAAAATTTTTAATTATTATAGTTTCTTTAACTTTTATATCCATAATCTTTATTGTTTTTTTTAGTGATATAATAATTAAAAAAAACCTAGAGGGTATTTTATCTAAAAATATCAATAGGTCAGTCAAAATTGCCGATTTTGATATAAGTTATTTAAGTGGAGAAATTAATTTAAAAAAGATTGAGATTAATAATAAAGATTTTCCAGGTAAACTTTTGGTAGTCGACCAAGCTTTTGTCAAGGTAGATCCTTTATCATTAAACGATGATGTTTTAGTAATTGATAATATTATATTCGATGGGATTAGTTTAAACTATTACTTTGATATAACCAATATAACTAAAAGTAATTTAAATTCGTTAAAAAAGACCCTTGAAACCAAAAACAGTCCAAGCAGAAAAACAAATGATAAAAAGTTTCTAGTAAACCAATTAGATATTAAAGACATTAATATTTCGGCCTCTTCCACTAAACTTAATCTCAACCAAACAGTGAAGTTAAGTGATATGAAATTTGAAAATCTTGGCAATACAAAAAAGAGCAAAAATTACAAATCAATTGCAAAAAAAACTATTGATAAAGCTCTCAACGAACTAAAAGGAAAATTAAGCACTGAAACATTTGACCAAGATGTGATTAAAGATAAAATTAAAGATGAATTAAAAAATAAATTTAAAAAAATCCTCAATTAACATTAGAAATCAAGGCTAAATAATTTGTGTAGACTAGAAGATAACTAGAAGACAGAAAGGGAAAATTTGGTAAGATTATTTATTGAAAACTTTTAAAATATAAATAAGGAGTTTGATATGGGAATACTAGTCAAAGGTGAAATTACAATTACTAAAGGATTTAAAACATGGAAAGAGATGGTCTATGCGCAGGATGGAAAATTAAAAGAACATGGAATAAAATTTGTTTTTGCAGGCACACAAAAAGATGACCCGACAAAACTTCATACAGTAATGCAATTTCCAAACATGGAAGCACTCCAAGCTTTTAAGGATGATAAGGAACTTGCTGAGAAAAGAAAGGAAGCTGGAGCTGTTTTAGAAACTGCTGTAATGACTCCAATTTCAGATGAGCATCTTGCTAACTATCCAGATACATATATTAAAAATTAAATGAAAAAACTTTTAGCGATCGTGGTTCTAGGTTTGTTGTGGAGCACCACCTTAATTGCAACACCACCAAAAAATAAATGGTCTCCTTCGTTAGAAAGATGGAAGAAGGATTTTCCAAAAGCAGAATACCCTCCTAATGATTGCAAGTTTTGCACAGAAAGACACGATTATTGGGCTCATGGCTATTACCGTAAAGCAAGTTTGAAAAATAGAGATCACAAAAATAATGGAGGGTTAAAAAGAATTGTAATACAACCAGCAAAAAAAACAATCAGACCAATTAAAAAAAATATAAAACCTCTTCCAAAAGAAATTTATGATTATGTATATTACAGAGATATCTCTAGTTTGATGGTATTTGATAAAGGAGAATTAATTCACGATTGGAAAAGAGATTATATTTTTAATAACAAACCTATAAATGGTGAGTCTAGGAGCAAATCAATAGTTGGTGTTGCTGCTTTAAAAATGGCTTGTCAAAATATTTTAGATTTAGATAAAACTCATGGTGATTACTCTCCAGAAATTAAAGACTCATTTTATGGCCATGTAAAATTAAAAGACTCCTTAAATATGTTGGCTAGAGATCAATTTGTAATAAATTATAATATTTTAAAGGAAACGCACAGAAAGAAATCTGACTTAACAACTATTCTTAATAAGCACCCTAAAAAATTAGAAACAGAAGGACCAAAAGAATTTAAATACTCAAATCCTAATACTGATTTAATAACATTAGATATGATCAATGTATTAGGAGGAAAAAAGAAGTTTGCTAAATGGTTTCAAAAAAATATTTCAGAAACTGCAGGTTTTGAGTCAAAGGGTAAAATATTATTAGACAAAAAGGGAGTTCCAATATCATCGTCATCTATCATGCTTACTAGAGAAGATTGGCTAAGGTTTGGAATATACGTTATTGAATTAATGAAGGATAAAAACTCTTGTGAGGCAAAAAAGTTACAAGAGGCTTTTAAGAATGCCGTTCCCACTAAGAAAAAATTTGCTCCTAAATATGCAATGTTCTTTTGGTTAAATGGGTATAATGTAGAAAATTTAGTTCAAATGAGAGGACACGGTTTAAGACTATCTTTAATTGATTGGAAAAATGACAAAATAATTCAGACGAATGGTTTTGCTATTAGTTGGAAACCTCAAGAATTAGTAAATCTTGTTTGGAAACAAAACTAACTTATTGTCCTATAAAATATGGGAAGACTAGGTGCAAACTAGAAGATAATTTTTACTTTTCATAAATATTTAATACTGATAATTTAAATTTTAACGATGAAAAGTTTGTCTATATTTTTATTATTTTTTCTCTTTTTAAATAATTCATATGCTGATCCAATAGTGTGGAAAGAATTAGCTGGAAGCAAAGGTAGTGGTAATAGTCGTTTAATTAATTTACCTGATAATGTTCTTGAAGGTAAAAAATTAAGAATGAACCATTGGGATTCATGCTGGCAAAATGGTAAAGGACCTGATCACTGTTTGATAATCACAGATGAAATTTCAAGAGATGATAATATCTCTATTAAATTTGAAAGTCATCCAGGTGATTGTGGGATATACAAGAAATCAAATGATAGCATAAATAACTGGAACAATTGCTATGAGGGAGCACGACGAGTTTTTATAGGAACAAAGTATCGGGATTGGGGAAGTAAATGGCTTTCATTTTCCGTATTAATCCCTAAAAATTATATTCATTCAAATACGCCACTTATATTCAATCAAATACATAGAAAAGGCAAAGGTGCACATTATAGAATGGGTATTTCACCTGAAGGAATTGTAAATGTACAGTTAAGAAGTTTTCTTCACGACAATGAGTGCGTGAAAATTAGCAAAAAACTTCTGGGAAAAAATATTTGTAGAAAAATAAGCGAAAAATATCACGATCCTCCTTTTTTTGATTTAAAACATTTTTCTAATCACTTAGGAAAGTGGATAGATGTAATAGTACATACACCAAATAAGAAAAGTTTATTCATATGGGTTAACGGCAAAAAAATTGTAGATATGCAAAATAAAATGCCAGGAAACTCATCACTCTCGTCAACAAATTTTGGTATTTATCAAGACAGAGCAAATCAAATAAAGGCTAAAGGAAAAAAAGTGAAAACTAAATGGAAGTATGAGGAAGCGTCAACAGTTCAAATTTTGTACATAGATGAAATAAGATTTGCAGATCAATGTAATAAATTAAACCTAATAAATTTAGGGTACAATTGTAATAAACTTTAAAATGAAAAAACTTTTAGCAATCGTGGTTCTGGATTTATAAGATATTAAATTAGCATGAATTTAAAATCTTATAAATTTTCTCTTTATGATTTTGCTAATTCTGCCTTTACAACAGTTATTATAACTTTTGTTTTCTCAAATTATTTTGCGGAGTCAATTGTTCAAGATATGGTTAATGGCCAGGCATATTGGGGTTGGGCCATTTCAGTATCAGGACTATGCATTGCATTAAGCGGACCCTTTTTAGGAAATTTAGCTGATAAGAAGAATTTAAACTCAATTATCTTAAAATCAAGCACCTATTTATGTATATTTTTTACAGCAGCATTATGGTTTGCAAAACCATCTACTGAATATATTTTATTTACCTTAATCATAGTTTGTTTGGCAAACTATTTTTATGAACTAAGTTCTATTTTCTATAATTCATTATTAATTCATTCAGCGGATAAACAACATGTGGGAAAGGTGTCTGGTTTTGCTTTTGCGCTGGGGTATTTAGGTGGCATTATCACACTTATTTTGACCATTATTTTATTAATTCAATCAAATTATTTAATCGATTTAGATCAAAAAATTAATTTTAGATCCACTGCCATTTTTGTAGCCCTTTGGTTTCTCATTTTTTCCTATCCACTATTAAGTCAAACAAAATATAAAAAAGTTGAACCAAACAAAAAAAAATCAAATAGTTTAAAAAAGATTCTTTGGAATAATGGTCTAACTAACACAACTCGTTTTTTGTTTGCACGGCTACTTTATGCTGATGGTTTAAATACCATTTTTGTCATGGGAGGTATTTTTGCTGTTGGGGTATTTAAACTATCAATAAATGAACTTTTAATGATGTCTGTTTTAATGAATGTTGCTGCTTTAATAGGTGCTAGTTTTGGTGGATATTTCAATGATAAATATAATTCAAAAAAAACAATTTCCTTTTCCTTGATATGTCTTATTTTCTTCTCCATTTTAATCATTTTTACACAGTCAAAAATTAGTTTTTTTATTTTTTCATTTTTCTTGGGATTATTTATAGGACCAATACAATCAGCTAGTAGGGTCATGATAACTAAATTAACAAAAATTGAGGATCAGAATAAAGCCTTTGGTTTATTTGCTACTTCTGGAAAGCTAACGTCTTTTTTTGGCCCATTTTTAGTAGGAACCATTACTTTCATAACTGAAAATCAAAGGATAGGTTTTGCCTCAGTTCTTTTACTGCTCTTTTTTGGATGGATCATATTGCATAGAACCAAGGGATTAAAATAATGTTTATACACAGAGGATTAATTGAAAAAAACTTTAGAGAAAATCATATTACTTCATTTAAAGAGTGTATAAAAAAAAAGTTTAATATTGAGACTGATATTCACTTTACCCAAAATAATACACCCATTTGCTTTCATGATTATAGCTTAAGAAGGTTATTCAATATCAGAAAAAAAACTAGAACAATTCTTGATAAGAATTTAAAAAAATACAAGATAACAAAACTATGTGATCTTTTAAAAATTTTAACTGTAAATACAAAAGTGTTAGTTGAGATTAAGCCTCTGCTTAGGAAAAATACTTTAAATCGATTGCTTGAAACATGTAATGGTTTTAAGAAGAATGTTTATTTTATTTCTTTTAAAGAAAGCAATCTAGTCAAGATTAGAGGCATCACAAAAGATTTTAAACTTGGTTTAATATTACATAGTCATCGAAAAAATGGTAAAATTAACCAAAAACTAAATAAAAATCATATTAATTTCCTTGTTTTTCATACTCAATTTTTATTTATTTCCAAAATAAAAAAAATAAAAAAAAAAAAATATTTTTACACATTTAAAAATATAAGAATGAATGATGCTAAATCAAATTATATTATTGAAAATATCATAAAATAATGAAAATAATATTCTCTAAAACAGTTCAATTCAATGAGATAAACTCATTTTCTTTATCGTTGTATGGCCACATTATTTAAGCTCCTTAGGGAAGATAAAATAATAAATCTTTTTTAATATTTTTTTTAGTTTAGACATAAGTAATCAGAACATCTAATTATTAAGCCTATATTACAAAATATTTAATCTTTTATTAAAGAGGATTATATTTTTAAATATTAAATTAAGTAGTAGCGTTCTGTTGCCAGGTGCTTAATATTTCTTTTTTTTACCTTTAATTAATATTTGAGAAATTTTTTCCCAATTAGCAATTAAACTTCCGATAGAAAAAATTGCTAAGCCGTGATGTGAAGCAAAATCATCAAATTCATGGAGTCCAAGTTCTGCACCTATTTCTATCAGAGCAGAACATAATAATATTCCATAAGTGAATAATGCTAATTTAGGATTTTTTTTAAAATCAATCATGCTTGATTATTTATCATTCTTAATTGTAGTGCAAGGTGCGTTCTGTTGCCAGTTGCCGCGGACAGAAAAAAACTCATTTATTGTCATATAAAATATGGGAAGACTAGAAGACAACTAGAAGATAGAGACGTAAAATAAATTATTTTTACTTATTTAAAACACTTGTGTATTAATATATTAACAATAACAATAAAAACAACGACGTGCCCTCGTGGTGAAATTGGTAGACACAAAGGACTTAAAATACCAGGGATTCACATTTCTTATTGTCTCTGTTAGTCTCAGTTAGTCTCAAAACATTATCAATCCTAACTTTTTTATTTATCCCATCAATTAGTATTTAAAATCAAGGCAAATTTGTTTGTGCAAACTAGTGCGCAGACTAGGAGATGAACCTAGAATTTGGTAGATTAAATGATGGCAACAAAGGCAGGTAGAAATAATTTTGTAGAAGAGCTTTGTAAATACTACATGCACTTTTTACAGAATGGATTTAAATCCCAAAGATTTCCCAAGAGATCAATCAAGTACACAAACGAAAAAAATTTTAAAGTTGGTATTAATTTATCCAAATATGAAAAATTTAATGAATACATAAGAAAACTTTTGACAAAACAAAATGGTTTTCAAAATGATATTTCAATAAAAAAAGGTTCTTACAGTGTAAAATTAAATGATACCTCAGTTGATCTTGTTAAAAAGCTAATAAAACAAATTAAAGATAAAGATGTAGAGAGAATAGTTTTGCTTTCTGTTAAAACTATTAAAGAGTTTGCATCTAGTCATAGAAATAGACCTGACGAAGCATATGATAAAATAAACGAAATTATAAAAAAAGATATAACAGATATCATTATAAAACCGATTACTGAAAAAATGGAACCATTAATCGGTAGTCAAAGTAATTTTGAAATTGAGTCTTTATACACCTTAGAAGAAAAATTAACAGATCTTGTGCTAGATCCATTATCTGAAGGAATACCATTAATATTCAACAATATATTGGCAGATAAAAAATATAAACCTAAAGAGCAGACTACGGAATTATTTAATAAAAAAGATATCAGTTCTAGATTGCTAGATTTATTTTTAAATTTTGAGGTAAAAGACTTGTATTATGATTTACAAGAGATAGTAAATTCTTTTAAAAACTTAGATAAAAAAGAAATATATTTGTATTTTGGGGAAATTGAAATTGAAAAAAGAAGGTTTCCACTTTTTTACTCGCAAATAAACGTCAAAGAATATTCTACTGAAAGTTTATTTAAAGTTTCTTTTTCAAATGAATTCTTTGTAAATAAACGTGCAATTGATTTCGCTTTTCAAACTTTATTAAAAGAAGATAAGAAAGTAGAAAAATTTGATGAGGAAAGAAAACTATTTGTAAGTGAGGACAATACATTATTACCAAAATTTAATGATATATACGTCTCGTTAATTTCAAAATTAAGAACTGAGGGGAATATTGATCTCTCTAATTCAAAAAAACAAATATCAAAAAATATTTATTTTGTTCTCTCCAATAACTGCTCTTTTTGTGTTTTTGACAAGTCAGACGAGTCACTAATAAATGACTATGAAAATATATTAGAAAAATTACTTCAAGGTGACAGTGATATTGCTGAGATGTTTAAGCAATTAATAACTGATTTTTTACTGAAAGAGCCTGAAGTAATAAATCAAGAGGTAGAAGATAAATGGGAGGGACTAGATATCACGGAAAGATTAAATTATGAAAGCCCAATACCTCTCAATCCGGAACAACAAAAAATAATTAGATCGCTAAAACATGATCAATGTAAATATGTGACAGTCGAAGGACCACCAGGAACTGGTAAGTCTCATACAATATCTGCAATAGCATTTGATTATATTTTAAAAAATAAGTCTATTTTAATTTTGTCTGATACTCGTGAAGCTTTGGATGTTGTTGAAAATAAAATAGACCAAACACTTAATCAGGTTAGAAGGAGTCATAACGTACAAAATCCTATTCTTAGATTAGGAAAGATGGGAAATACTTACAATAAAATACTCGCAAAATCTTCAATTGATAATCTTAGAGATTTTCATAGAGCCCAGAGATCACACTCAGAAAAAACTAATGAAAATATTAAACAAATTTCAGACGTTGTTAATGATAGATTACAAATATTATCTGATCACTATAAAAGTATAGATAAGGAAAAATTTGAGGAGTTCGAGGAAATTTCAAAAACTTGTAGTAAAGAAGATTTGGCAATCAATGCTGATACTATAAAGAATTATATTGCTGAAAATTCTATCAATAAAGACGAATTTAATTTTGAAAATTTTATAGATAATCTTAATGAAATTGCAGACTTAGAAATATTAGTTGAGAAAGTAAAAGATTCTTATAGCAATGCAACTGTAGAAAACCTTTCAGATTTTTTTAATTTACTCTCCTTAATTGATACATTTGCTTCACAGGATAAAAATTCTTTTAAAACATTTTATTATTTTGGAAATATTTCAACCAATAATATTACTTACCTATATAAGAAACTCGAGGAATATAGTCAGGAGACCGCAGGTATTTTTGGAGGTGTTTTTAAGTCTGGAAAAATAATCGAGTTAAGTGATCAGATTAAAAGAAAGTTAAAAATTAAAAAAGATATTAATCTCAAAGTGGATTATGAAAAATTGACCTCATACAATGATTATTTATCTCAGTTCAAAGACTTTACTAGTAATAAAAAACTTAATTTTGACAAAACAGTAAAAATAATAAAAAAATATGAGAGTTACTCTGAACTTCAGCAAGATATTAAACTAGTTAATAAATTCAGACATTCAATAAATGTTTTAAATAACGATAAAAAATTATGTAGAGATTTAGGAATAAATATAAAAAAAATAAACTCTATTTTTGAAAATAAATTTGCAACGTTCGATAAAGAAAAAAAAGAATTAATTAAAAAATATTATAATTTAGAAGGATTCTTTACAGGAATTTTTGATCATTCAGAAAATTTTGATTACGCCACTTTGATGAAAAAACTTCAATCATTACATACTACAAAGATGACAGATGTTATTGACGGAGGAATTATCCAATTTTACGATAACAATAAAAATACAGCTCGAAGTCTTAGTAAAATTATAAGAGCCAAACAAAAGTTTCCAAAAGACCAATTTCAAAAATTAAAAAATGCTTTTCCATGCATAATTTCAAGTGTTAGAGATTTTTCTGAGTATATAGATCTAGATATGGGAATGTTTGATTTAATTATTATTGATGAAGCCTCTCAAGTAAGTATAGCTCAAGCTTTTCCGGCAATAATTAGAGCAAAAAAGATTTTAGTTTTAGGAGATAAAAAACAATTTAGTAATTTACAATCCTACCAGGCTACATCAATTATTAATAATACTTATCAAAATAAATTACGAAAAGTTTTTAGAGAAAATATTTCAAAAGATGCTATCCAGTTAGAAAGACTTGCTAGTTTTAATGTTAAAACTTCTATCCTTGATTTCTTTCAAAGAATTTCAAATTATGAAGCTAGACTTAAAAAACATTTTAGAGGTTACCCTGAGCATATCGCTTACTGCAGTAAAACTTTTTATAATAATGATTTACAGGCAATTAGGTTGAGAACAAAACCAATTAAAGAAGTAATTCATTTTGAAAATTTAAAATATGAAATAAAAGATGAAATCAATAATTCAAATAAAAAAGAAGCAGAACACATCATCAAACAATTAGAGAAAATAAAATCTGATAAAACGTCAGTATCAGTAGGGATAATTACTCCTTTTACCGATCAACAAAGATTAATTACATCTTTAATACAAAAACATAAGGATAAAGACTACTTCGAAGAAGAATTAAAGTTAAAAATAATGACCTTTGATACTTGTCAAGGAGAGGAGAGACAGATCGTATTTTACTCTATGGTTGCAACTAAAAACAAAGATAAACTTAATTGGATTTTCCCAGTTGATTTAGCAAATAAAGATTTGGAGGAATATGGTGATAAAAAAGCTCAAAGACTAAATGTAGGGTTAAGTCGTGTACAAGAAAAAATGTATTTTATTATGAGCAAATCAGTTGAAGAATTCAAAAATGAAATAGGAAATGCATTAAGATTTATTAATAATATATGGGCAAGTGAGGAAAAACTTCCAAAAAATAAAGATTTAGATCCTAAATCTCCAATGGAAAAGGAAGTATTACAATGGTTTAAACAAACACCTTTTTATCTCGAGAATAAAAACAAAGTTGAATTAAAAAGTCAATTTCCTATTGGAGACTATTTTAAACAAATATATCCAGACTATCATCATCCAAAATTTGTTGTGGACTTTTTAGTTATTTACAAAGATGAAAATAATGATGAGAAAAAAGTTGTAATAGAGTATGACGGCTTGAAGGAACACTTTGATAACAAAGATTTAGTTACAGACACTAATTACGAGGATTATTATACTGTTGATCATGAGGAAAGACAAAAAATATTAGAATCTTACGGTGTAATATTTATTAGGCTTAATAAATTTGTAATTAAAGAAAACCCAATAAAATATCTCGATAAACAATTAAAACAAACATTTTCGAAAAAATCTAATTTGAATATATCTCAACACAAAAAAGATGTTGCTGATTTAATAGAAGAGACAATAAAAAAAACTAGAGAAGGACAAACAAAACATTGTGATAAATGTAAAGAATATAAACCGATAAAAGATTTTAAAGATCCAAATCTGAGATCAGGAATGGGTATAGTTTGTGTTAGCTGTAAAGGTGGATTTAGTAAAAAATCTAGAAAAAAAAATGTGTCTAAGAAAGAATTCAAATCTAAAGATGTTAAGTTTAAATGGAAAGAGGGTAGTGAGTATAATATTTCTTACGTGAATGCCTCAGGCTGGGCAAGTCAAAGAAAAGTTAAAATTAGGTCGATCGATAATAAATTCATACACACTTATGATTATCAAACTAATGAAAATCGTACTTTTAGAAAAGACAGAGTTAAAGACAGTAAATCTCTTTAATTCTTATCCTATAAAATATGGGAAGACTAGGTGCAAACTAGGAGATAGAGACAGAAAATAAATTTTTTTTACTTATTTAAAACTCTTGTGTATTAATATATTAACAATAACAACAAAAACAACGACGTGCCCTCGTGGTGAAATTGGTAGACACAAAGGACTTAAAATCCTTGCCCTTTTGGGAGTGCCAGTTCGAGTCTGGCCGAGGGCACCACTTAAAAGATGAACAAACCATTAATAATTTCAGATACTAACTCTAGGTCTTTAAAGATAAAAAAACAAATTGTTAAAGTATTCAGTAAAGAAAAGACTAGAAGATCTAATGTAATAATAGTTGTTGGGGGTGACGGTTTTATGCTTGAAACTCTTAAGAAAAATAAAAATTCAAAAAAATCATTTTATGGAATTAATTCAGGTAATTATGGATTTCTAATGAATAAGTTTTCCAATAAATTAATCGTAAAAAATTTATCTAAAGCTAAAACTGTTAATATTTCCCCACTTGAAATGTCAGTTAAAACAAAAAATAAATCAAAAAAAAGTATAGCAATAAATGAGGTATCGATTTTAAGACAAAGCAGGCAAGCAGCCAACTTATCTATAAAAAATAATTCAAAAAATATTATTAAAAAACTAGTTTCAGATGGAGTTTTAATATCAACACCAGCAGGTAGTACAGCTTATAATTTATCAGTAAATGGACCAATACTTAATTTAAATTCAAAAAAAATTTCCATTGCACCAATCAGTGCTTTTAGACCGAGAAGATGGGCTGGTAAAATTGTAAGTGATAAATCAAAAGTAATAATCAAAAATTTAAATCCAAGAAAAAGACCTATCAGCGCTGTTGCAGATAATGTTGAATTTAGAAATGCAATAAAAATTATTGTTAAAGTTCAAACTAAAATAAAATTTGCTTTACTTTATGATAAAAACTCAAGTTTACAAAAAAAAATTAAACTAGAACAATTAAGAAAAGAAACTTATTGAAGTGGTGCCCTCACACGGACTCGAACCGCGAACCTATTGATTACAAATCAATTGCTCTACCAATTGAGCTATGAGGGCCGGTTGAACTCTCTTTAAAATATATTAACTAAAAAAACAATAAAAATTTAGTCTTATTTTATTGATTGGGAAATATGGTGACATACTATGGAGACGGTATTTGAGATATTAAGACTTTCAATATTATCACTCATGCTAACCTTAAATTTAAAATCTGAATTTTCAAGAGTTTTTGCTTTAATTCCATATCCTTCAGATCCAAATAACAATACATTTTTTCCCCTCCAGTTATTTTTTGTAAAATCTTTTGTACCTGAAACATCAAAAGCGCTAACCCAAAATTCTTTAGATTTTAAGTACTTCAATGCTGTGTTAAGATTAGAAACTTTAAATATCTTTATATGTTCTGCTCCTCCACTTGCACTTTTATAAAGAAGTTTGCTTTTTGATGGAAAAGATCTTTCTTTAACGATTATTCCATCTATCTCAAATGCAACTGCACTTCTTATTATGGAACCAATATTTCTTGGATCGGTAACTTCTTCGAGTGCAATCAGATTTAAATTCTGTTTTTTATTTTCTATTATAAATTCTTTTAGTGTAATTTCCTCTAATTGTTCGACTTCAGCCACTAATCCTTGATGAGCAGTTTCATCTCTTCCGCATAAATTATCAAGCTCTTTTCTTGATTTATAAAAAACGTTTATTTTCTTAAATAAATTTAAATTTTGATTTTCCCTGTTAAGCTTTTTCTTAGCATCCTCAGTTAAAAAGACCCTTTCAATTTTTCTTGAGGGATTTTTAAGTGCCTCCAAAACTGCATGCTTTCCAACTAATAAAAATGTAGTTTTTTTCATGATTTATAAGGCTTATTACTCGATTTTTTAGCATATTTTAAGGTAAAATCATTTATTGCAATTATTACATAAATGCTTATAAAACGCTTGTTGTTAAATGCTTTTTAAGTTAGTGGGTATCCCTAGTATTTTTGGAGGGGTACCAAAGCGGTCAAATGGGGCGGGCTGTAAACCCGTTGACTTCGGTCTTCGAAAGTTCGAATCTTTCCCCCTCCACCAAACTTAAAACTTTGACAATTAAGAGCGCGATAAGTTTGGATATTGCGGGTGTAGTTCAATGGTAGAACGCTAGCCTTCCAAGCTGGATGTAAGGGTTCGATTCCCTTTACCCGCTCCAAAATTAAAAAAAAATATAAAGTGAGGAAAAAATAGATGTCAAAAGAAAAGTTTAACCGAAATAAACCGCATTGTAACATCGGTACAATCGGACACGTAGACCATGGTAAAACAACATTAACTGCAGCAATAACTAAAGTATTATCTGAAGCAGGTGGTTCAAGTACAGCAAACTTCGTTGCTTATGATCAAATCGATAAAGCTCCAGAAGAGAAAGAAAGAGGAATTACAATTTCAACAGCGCACGTTGAATACGAAACAGAAAAAAGACACTATGCTCACGTTGACTGTCCAGGTCACGCTGACTATGTAAAAAATATGATTACAGGCGCAGCTCAAATGGATGGTGCAATCTTAGTTGTGAATGCAGCAGACGGGCCAATGCCTCAAACAAGAGAGCATATTCTTTTAGCACGTCAAGTTGGTGTTCCTGCAATAGTAGTTTTTTTAAATAAAATTGATACCGTTAAGGATAAAGAACTTGTTGATCTTGTAGAAGAAGAGATTAGAGAATTATTAACATCCTATAAATTTCCAGGAGATAAAATTCCTATAGTAAAAGGTTCAGCTTTAAATGCTGTAGAAGGAAAAGATGAAGCTACAGGGAAAAATGCAATCATGGAATTAATGAAAGCAGTAGATGAAACTATTCCACAACCGGATAGACCAAAAGACAAACCATTCTTGATGCCGGTAGAAGATGTTTTCTCTATTTCTGGAAGAGGTACCGTTGTGACTGGAAGAGTAGAATCCGGAGTTATTAAAGTTGGAGAAGAAATTGAAATCGTTGGCATCAGAGATACAAAAAAATCTGTTTGTACTGGAGTTGAAATGTTTAGAAAACTTTTAGATAGCGGTGAAGCAGGAGATAATATTGGAGCTCTTTTAAGGGGTGTTGAAAGAACGGATGTAGAAAGAGGTCAAGTTCTTTGTAAACCAGGTTCAATAACTCCACACACAGAATTTGAATGTCAGGCTTATATTTTGAAAAAGGAAGAAGGTGGAAGACACACTCCTTTCTTTACAAAGTATAGACCTCAATTTTATTTTAGAACTACAGATGTTACTGGAGAAGTAACATTACCATCTGGCACAGAAATGGTTATGCCAGGTGATGATGGTAAATTCACAGTTAAATTGATTACACCTATTGCAATGAATGAAAATTTAAATTTCGCAATCAGAGAAGGTGGAAAAACAGTTGGAGCTGGAGTAGTAACTAAAATAATTAAGTAACGCTTAGGAGCGTAGTTCAATTGGTAGAGCGCCGGTCTCCAAAACCGGAGGTTGTGGGTTCGAGTCCCTCCGCTCCTGCCAAACTTTGAGAGAGTTATGAAAAATCCTTTAAAATTTATTCAGGAAGTTAAGCAAGAAACTTTTCGAATAACATGGCCGACTAAAAAAGATACAATGATGGGCGCAGTAATGGTTTTTGCTTTAGCGTCTATAGCAGCCATCTTTTTTCTTATTCTTGATCAAATTCTAAGATTTTTATTGAATGTAGTTCTTACTATTAATTTTTAAAAATGAATTGGTATATTGTACAGGCTTATTCGGGTTTTGAAAAAAAAGTAGTAGACTCGATCAAAGATGAATTAAAAAAACATAAACTTTTAGAAAAATTGGAAGAAATATTAGTTCCAACTCATCAAGTTACTGAAGTTAAGAAAGGCAAAAGGACAAAGAAAGAAAAAAAATTTTTTCCAGGTTATGTTTTGGTTAAAATTGAATTAACCAAAGAAATTTATCATATGATAAAAAATCTTCAAAAAGTTAGTGGCTTTCTTGGTTCTGCAGATAAACCTACTCCTATTTCAGACAATGAGATTAAGAGAATACTAGGGCAAGTTTCTGAAAGTGCAGTATCACAAAAATCCGGAATTAGTTTTGAAATAGGTGAAAAAGTAAAGGTTTGTGATGGCCCTTTTGCTTCATTTAATGGTTTAATTGAGGAAATTGATGAAGAAAAATCTAGACTTAAAGTGTCAGTTTCTATATTTGGTAGAGCAACACCTGTAGATTTGGAATTTAATCAGGTGGAGAAAAACTAATGGCAAAAGAAATTACAGGATACGTTAAGTTGCAAATTAAAGGTGGGCAGGCTAATCCAGCTCCTCCTGTAGGTCCAGCGCTTGGTCAAAGAGGAATTAATATAATGGAATTTTGTAAAGCTTTTAATGAAAAAACAAAAGCTTTTATGGGAAAGCCTGTACCTGTAGTTATAACAGTCTATAAAGATAAAAAATTTGATTTTATTATTAAATCACCTCCAGCATCTCACTTCATCAGAGAGGCTGCAAAATTAAAGAGTGGTTCTAGTGAGCCGGGGAGAGTTGTGGCTGGTTCTATTACGATGAAACAAGCGGAGGCAATTGCAAAAGAAAAAATGAAAGATTTAAACGCTTTCGATATTAAAGAAGCAACAAAAATTATTTGTGGGTCAGCGAGATCAATGGGAATTGAAGTTAAGGAATAATAATGAAAAAAAGATCCAAAAGATATAAAGAGATTTTTAAAAATTCTATAAAAGATAAAAAAGTAAGTGCTAAAGAAGCCTTAGATTTGGTTAAAAAAAATTCGACAACAAAATTTGATGAGTCAATAGACGTAACTTTAAAAATTAATTTAAAGCAAACAAAAGGTGGCGATTTTAGTTTAAGAACAGTAGTTAACTTACCAAATGGTTCTGGAAAAAAACATAAAGTCGCTGTTTTATGTGAGTCAGAAAAAATAGATGATGCTAAAAAAGCTGGTGCAGATGTGGTTGGATCTGACGATTTAATTGAAAAAATAGCTTCAGGCAAATTTAATTTTACAAAACTTGTTTGCACACCAAGCATGATGGGTAAAATTGGTAAACATGGAAAAGTTTTGGGACCAAAAGGTTTAATGCCCAATCCTAAGTTGGGAACGGTAGCGACTGATTTATCTAAAGCAATTAAAGATATTAAAACTGGTTTGGTTGAAATACGAAATGATAAAGATGGTAATTTAGCTTCTACAATTGGAAGAAAAAGTTTTTCTACTGAAAAATTATTGGAAAATTATAAGCATTTTATTGAGAGTGTAAAAAAAGAAAAACCTGAAACTATAAAGGGCGAACTAGTTAAAAATATATATTTAACATCAACGATGGGTATTTCTTACAAAATAGGAGCTAAATAATATTATGATGTCCAAAGAAGCAAAGAAAAATTACGTTGAAGAAATGAAAAAAAATTTTACTGACAATGAGTCAGTTATGATAGCCCAATATCAAGGACTTAACGTAAATGAGCTAGACACCTTAAGAAAGGAACTTAGGGACAAAGGTATATTATTTAAAATTACCAAAAATAGAATTACAAAAATTGCTTTAAAAGAAACACCGAAGAAAGATCTTGAAAAATATTTTACTGGACCTACGGCAGCTGCTATTTCATCAGATCCAATATCTACAGCAAAAATTTTAACAAAATTTTCAAAATCTAATAATAAGTTGAAAATAGTTGCTGGTTTCATGGATGGTAAGGTTTTAGATGAAAAAGAGGTGTCTGTAATTGCCACACTACCTTCTTTAGAGGAAGCAAGAGCTAAAATTGTGGGAATTTTGGCCACACCGGCTCAAAAATTAGTTAGTATTTTACTTGCACCAGGCTCAAAAATTGCTAATTTAGCGCGCGCAAAGAGTTTAAAAAATTAAATCACAGGATTAAAAATGGCAGACTTAAATAAAATCATAGATCAACTTTCTACCTTGACTGTTGTAGAGGCAGCAGAGTTATCTAAACAACTTGAAGAAAAATGGGGAGTAACGGCAGCAGCCCCAGTTGCAGCAGCACCAGCAGGTGGAGCAGCAGCACCAGCAGGCGAAGAAAAATCTGAATTTTCAATTTTCTTGGCATCAGCAGGTGATAAAAAAATTAACGTTATTAAAGAAGTAAGAGCAATAACTGGTTTAGGTTTAAAAGAGGCTAAAGATTTAGTAGAGGCCGCTCCCAAAGAAGTAAAAGGCGGTGTGGCTAAAAAAGATGCTGAAGAATTTAAGAAAAAACTTGAAGCAGCTGGAGCTAAAGTAGAATTAAAGTAAACAAAATTAAAGACTGAATTTTATTGCAAAGTAATAATTTGCAATGAAATTTTTTTATATTTAATGCAATTATCTTTTACGCAAAAGAAACATATTAGAAAGAACTTTGGAAAATTAGTTGAGGGTTTATCAATTCCAAATCTAATAGAAGTTCAAAAAAACTCTTATAATGAGTTTTTAAAATCCAAGTCAATAAATGAGCAATTAAATGAATTATCTAAAGGTATTGACAAGGTTTTTAAAAGCATTTTTCCCATTGAGGATGGAAATGACAAGTCAACTTTAGAATATATCTCCTACAAACTAGAAAAACCAAAATTTGACGTCATTGAATGTAAACAAAGAAGTTTATCTTATTCTGCTGCACTTAAAGCAAATTTAAGACTAGTAGTTTACGATATAGATACTGAAAATAACACAAAGCAAATTCTTTCAGCTAAAGAACAAGAAGTTTTTATTGGAGACCTGCCATTAATGACTCCCAGCGCAACTTTTATAACTAATGGCGTTGAAAGAGTTGTAGTAAATCAAATGCATAGAAGTCCAGGAGTCTTTTTTGATCATGATAAAGGAAAAACACATGCAAGTGGTAAACTTTTATTTAATTGTAGAATTATTCCTGGGAGAGGATCCTGGTTAGACTTTGAGTTTGATCCAAAAGATATTTTGTATTTTAGAATTGATAGAAAGAAAAAATTACCGATAACGACCTTTTTATTTGCACTAAATTTTTCAAAAAATAAAATTATCGAAACATTTTATTCTACCAACAAATATTCATTCGACAAAGAAAAGAAAAGTTGGGTAACAGAATTTAATCTAGATAATTACAAAAGACCTTTAAAATTATCTTATGATTTAATTGATGCTAAAAATAATAAAAAAGTCTTAAGTAAGGGAGAGAAATTGAATATCGTTATTGCAAAAAAATTAAAAGAAAAAGGTTTAAATTCTATATCTATACCTAACGAACAGATCATTGGAAAATATTTATCAAAAGACATTAAAAATAAAAACGGAGAGATTATTGTTGGTGCTGGTTTTGACATTACAGAGGAACAGTTAGAAAAAATTATATCTCAGGATGAAAAAGAACTTAACATTGTAAACATAGATCCGATTAATAAAGGTCCTTATATTCTTGAAAGTTTAAAAATAGATAAAAATACTAATAAGGTTGATGCTTTAAATGATATCTACAAAGTGCTCAGACCCGGTGAAGCTCCATCTGTGGAGATAGCAGAGGAAATATTTAATAATTTATACTTTAAGAAAGAAAGGTATGATTTATCCGAAGTTGGGAGAGTAAAACTTAATTCCAAACTTGATTTAAGCACTAGTCCTAAGAAAACTATTTTAGAAACCACTGATATTGTTGCCATAATTAAATTTATGTTAGATCTAAGAGATGGTAAAGGCGAAGTAGATGACATTGACCATTTAGGAAATAGAAGAGTCAGATCAGTTGGCGAGCTTGTAGAAAACCAATTTAGAATTGGTCTTTTAAGAATGGAGCGAACAGTTAAAGAAAAGATGTCTACTTTTTTAGAAATAGAGTCAGCAATGCCACAGGATTTAATAAATGCTAAACCAATTACAACTTCACTGAAAGATTTCTTTGCAACTTCTCAACTTTCACAATTTATGGATCAAACCAATCCTTTATCGGAAATAACTCATAAAAGACGTGTTTCCGCTCTAGGTCCTGGAGGACTTACTAGAGAAAGAGCAGGATTTGAAGTTAGAGACGTGCATCCAACTCATTACGGAAGGATTTGTCCAATTGAAACACCTGAGGGTCCAAATATAGGTTTAATAAATAGTTTGGCTACTTACTGTAGAGTAAATAAATTTGGATATATAGAGAGTCCCTATAAGAAAGTTGTGAATGGGAAAGTTACTTCAGAAATAAAATATTTATCAGCTATTGAAGAGGAAAGATATACCATTGCACAAGCTAACTCAGTTCTAAACAAAGATGGATCATTTGTTGAAGAATTAGTGGCATGTAGAAAAAATTTAAATTTTGAATTATCCTCGAGAGAAAATATTGATTATATTGATGTTTCTCCAAAACAGTTAGTTTCTGTAGCAGCTGCATTAATTCCATTTTTAGAGAACGATGATGCGAACAGAGCCTTGATGGGTTCAAATATGATGAGGCAAGCAGTGCCTTTATTAAAACCAGAGTCACCTTTAGTAGGCACAGGTATAGAGTCTGATGTAGCTTTAGACTCAGGAGTAACAATAGTTGCAAAAAGAAGTGGAGTTGTTGATAAAATAGATGGTAAAAGAATTGTAGTAAAAGCAACAGATGTTACTGACCTATCTCAATCAGCAGTAGATATTTATAATTTATCCAAATTTCAAAGATCAAATCAAAATACGTGCATCAATCAAAAACCATTAGTTAAAGTTGGAGATAAAATAAAAAAAGGCGACATAATTGCTGATGGACCAGCTACGAAACTAGGAGAATTAGCTTTAGGAAAAAATGTTACTGTCGCATTCATGCCATGGCAAGGATATAATTTTGAAGACTCGATTTTAATTTCCGAAAGGTGCGTAACAGATGATGTATTCACATCAGTTCACATAGAAGAATATGAGTCTATGGCTAGAGATACTAAACTCGGAGCCGAGGAAATTACAAGAGATATTCCAAATGTGAGTGAAGAAAGTTTAAGAAATTTAGATGAGTCTGGGATAGTTTATGTTGGAGCCGAAGTTAAACCTGGTGATATCTTAGTTGGTAAGGTTACCCCTAAAAGTGAAACTTCATCAAGCCCTGAAGAAAAACTTTTAAGATCTATATTCGGAGAAAAAGCCACTGATGTTCGAGATTCTTCTCTAAAACTACCTTCAGGGAGCACAGGAGTAGTAATTGACGTAAGAGTATTTAATAGACATGGTATTGAAAAAGATGAAAGATCAATTGCTATAGAGCGAGCTGAAATTGAGTCAGTACAAGAAGATAAAAAAGTTGAAGAAGAAATTCTTAATAGAAATATAAAATTGAGAGCAATAGAACTTTTAAATGGTCAAAGTATTAATAAACAATTTAAAGATTTAAAACCAGGAACCACTTTAAATCAAAATGATTTTGAGAATTTATCTTTAAAAGATCTTTGGAAAATACCATTTCAAAATCAAGAGCTAAATTCAGATTTGGAAAAATTACAAAATCAATTTGAAAATGCTTCTGAAGATATCAGATTAAGATTTGAAGATAAAGTTACAAAAATCCAACAAGGCGACGACTTGTTACCAACAGTTATGAAGGTTGTTAAAGTTTTTGTGGCAGTAAAAAGACGATTGATGCCCGGAGATAAAATGGCTGGTCGACATGGAAATAAAGGAGTTGTGAGTAAAATAGTGCCAGTTGAAGATATGCCTTATATGGAAAATGGAAAGCCAGTTGATATAGTTTTAAATCCTCTTGGGGTTCCTAGCCGTATGAATGTTGGTCAAATTTTAGAAACACACTTAGGATGGTCTTGTTCAGAATTAGGCGACCAAATAAAAGAACATTTAAGAAATTTTGATAAAGAAATTGAAAAAGTAAAAGAAAAGTTGAAAGAAATTTACGGAAATAGTTATTATGACCAAGTTATTTCAAAATTATCAAACAAAGAAGTGGCTGAATTAGTTCAAAATTTATCCAGTGGAGTTCCTATTGCAACACCAGTATTTGACGGAGCAAGCACAGAGGATATTACGAAAATGTTAGACCTTGCTAAATTACCTAATTCAGGTCAAACACATTTATGGAATGGTCAAACCGGAGAAAGATTTGATAGACCCGTAACAGTTGGAATAATTTATATGTTAAAACTAAACCACTTAGTCGAAGATAAAATTCATGCTAGGTCAACAGGCCCGTATAGTTTAGTGACGCAACAACCTCTTGGAGGGAAGGCCCAATTAGGAGGTCAAAGATTTGGTGAAATGGAAGTTTGGGCACTTGAAGCTTATGGTGCTTCATACACATTACAAGAAATATTAACTGTAAAATCTGACGATGTTGCTGGTAGGACTAAGGTATATGAAACTATAGTGAAAGGTAACAATAATTTTGAATCAGGTGTACCCGAGTCTTTCAATGTTTTAGTAAAAGAGATAAGAGCTCTAGGTTTAAATATAGAACTAAATTAATAATGGAAAAAAATTTAACAAAAAATTTTGAGAATCAAAATATCACTCAAGAAAATAATTTTGATAGCATCAAAATAACTTTAGCCAGTCCAGAAAAAATAAAATCGTGGTCATATGGAGAAATAAAAAAACCAGAAACTATTAATTATAGAACATTTAGGCCAGAAAAAGATGGATTATTTTGTTCAAGAATATTTGGTCCAGTTAAAGATTACGAATGTCTATGTGGAAAATATAAAAGAATGAAATTCAGAGGAATAATTTGCGAAAAATGTGGAGTAGAAGTAACAAAATCTAATGTGAGAAGAGAAAGAATGGGCCACATCGATTTGGCTTGTCCAGTAGCACATATTTGGTTTTTAAAATCTCTACCTAGCAGAATTTCATTAGCTATTGATATGAAACTAAAAGAGGTAGAAAAAGTTTTATATTTTGAAAGTTTCATTATAGTTGAGCCTGGTTTAACGACACTCAAAAAAGGTCAACTAATTTCTGAGGAAGCTTTAATTAAAGCTCAAGAAGAATTTGGAGAAGATGCTTTTACTGCAGGTATTGGTGCTGAAGCAGTTAGAGAAATTTTAGTCAATTTGGATTTAAAAAAAGAACAACAGAAACTTAGAGAGTCTTTAAAAGATATTAAATCTAAAGTTACTGAGGAAAGAACTATAAAAAGATTAAAGTTAATAGAGTCATTTATAAGTTCAGGAAATAAACCTGAATGGATGATTTTGACATCGGTACCTGTAATACCTCCAGAGTTAAGACCATTAGTTCCATTGGACGGTGGAAGGTTTGCTACGTCTGATTTAAATGATTTATATAGAAGGGTTATAAATAGAAATAACAGATTGAAAAGGCTTTTAGATTTAAAGGCTCCCGATATAATTGTAAGAAATGAAAAGAGAATGCTTCAAGAGTCAGTTGACGCATTATTTGACAATGGCAGAAGAGGAAGAGTTATTACTGGAACTGGTAAAAGACCATTAAAATCTCTAGCTGAAATGCTTAAGGGTAAACAAGGTAGATTTAGACAAAACTTATTAGGAAAAAGAGTGGATTATTCAGGCAGATCTGTAATTGTTGTTGGTCCCGAACTAAAATTACATCAATGTGGCTTGCCAAAAAAAATGGCTTTAGAGTTGTTTAAGCCATTTCTATATGCAAGATTAGATAAATTAGGTTTAGCAACTACAATTAAACAAGCAAAAAGGCTAGTTGAAAAAGAAAAAAGTGAAGTATGGGACTCACTTGAACATATTATAAGAGAGCACCCAATTTTATTAAACAGAGCTCCAACTCTACATAGATTGGGTGTGCAGGCTTTTGAAGCAAAATTAATTGAGGGAAATGCTATCGAACTTCATCCTTTAGTATGTGCAGCCTTTAATGCTGACTTTGATGGAGATCAAATGGCTGTACATATTCCTTTAAGTTTAGAAGCACAATTAGAAGCAAGAGTTTTGATGATGTCGACTAATAACATCTTAAGCCCATCTAATGGAAAACCAATAATCGTACCAAGTCAGGACATTGTGTTAGGTATTTATTATCTTTCACAAGCTGAAGAAAGCGAAAAAAAACCTAAGGGAATATTTTCAAGTATTGAAGAAATTGAGCAAGCTCTTGAAAATCATTCAATAAGTTTACACTCTAAAATTGTTTCAACTTTTAAAACAGTTGATAAAGAAGGAAAAATCATTAGTGAAAAATACACAAGTACAGCCGGAAGATTTCTACTAGCTAATGTTCTTCCAAAGAACCATAATATTAAATTTGCTTTAGTAAACAAATTACTGACAAAAAAGAATGTATCAGAAGTAATTGACACTATTTTTAGATATTGCGGACAAAAAGAAACAGTTATTTTTTGTGACAAAATTAAAACATTAGGTTTTAAACACGCATTTAAAGCAGGAATATCATTTGGAAAAGATGACCTTATTATTCCAAAAACCAAAGAAAATCTAATAAGCAATACAAAAAAACAAATCGAGGAATATGAAAAGCAATATTCAGACGGTCTTATTACAAGAGGTGAGAAATATAATAAAGTTGTGGATGTATGGTCAAAGTGTACAGATACAGTCGCTAATGAAATGATGAAAGAAATATCTTCTGCAGAGAAAATTTATGACAATGACAGAATAGAAACAAACTCGGTTTATATGATGGCAGACTCAGGTGCAAGAGGCTCTCAAGCTCAAATGAAACAATTAGCTGGTATGAGAGGTTTAATTGCCAAACCATCTGGAGAAATTATAGAAACTCCAATTATTGCTAATTTTAAAGAGGGTTTATCAGTACTTGAATATTTCAATTCAACCCATGGTGCTCGTAAAGGACTCGCTGATACTGCATTGAAAACAGCTAATTCTGGTTATTTAACAAGACGATTATGTGATGTAGCACAAGATGTTCAGATTACAAAAACAGAGTGTGATCCTAAAAAAAGATCATCGGTAACCATATCAGAAATAATAGAAGGTGGTAATATTTTGGTAAGTTTGTCTGAGCGTGTTCTAGGAAGAGTGATTGCTGAAAATATCAAAAATCCTGTCACAGGGGAAGTTATAATTAAAAAAGACAAATTAATCGACGAATTTGATTGTGAAAAAATTGATGCTGCTGGTGTTAAATCAGTTAATGTTTATTCAGTGATTACTTGTGCTTCTACTAAAGGTGTTTGCCAAGTTTGCTATGGAAGAGATTTAGCGAGAGGAAAACTAGTAAGTGTTGGTGAAGCAGTAGGTATGATCGCTGCACAATCAATTGGTGAGCCTGGAACACAATTAACAATGAGAACATTCCACGTGGGAGGTACAGCTCAAATAAAAGAGGAGTCTCAAATAATTTCACAAACAAAGGGCAGGTTAAATATAATTAACAAAAATCTTATTGAGGACTCAAAGAAGAATATTATAGTCATGGGTAGAAATACTCAATTAAGTATTGAAGACGATAATGCAAGACAACTCGCTATCTACAAAGTTAATTACGGTTCAAAATTATTTTTCAAAGATGGAGATACTATAGAAAAAGGGAAAAAAATTGCTGAATGGGATCCTTACACATTACCTGTTATTGCTGAGACAGGTGGAATTGTAAATTATATGGATTTAATGGAAGGCAGTTCCTTAACAGAAACTCTTGATGATGCAACAGGTTTATCTTCCAAATCAGTTACTGATTGGAAATCTTCTTCTAAAAATTCAGAATTAAAACCAAGAATAACACTTAGAGATGAAAAAGGTGAAATTATAAAAAAAGCTGACGGTAATGAAGCTAGATATTATTTAGTTCCAGATACAATTTTATCTGTTAAAGATGGACAAAAAATTTCAGCTGGCGACGTATTGGCAAGACTTCCTAAAGAAACTTCTAAGACAAAAGATATTACTGGAGGACTTCCTAGAGTAGCTGAATTATTTGAAGCCAGAAGACCAAAAGATAGTGCTATTATAGCTGAAAATGATGGCGTGATTGAATTTGGTAAAGAAGTAAGAGGAAAACAAAAAATATCAATCGTTTCATCAAATGGCGAAACCTCAAACTATCTAATACCTAAAGGTAAACATGTGAACTTCAATCAAGGTGAAAAAATTAAAAAAGGTGAATATTTGCTAGATGGTAGTCCAGCACCACACGATATTTTAAGAATCTTAGGTGTTGAAAGACTTACAGAATATTTTGTTTCTGAGGTTCAAGAAGTTTATAGATTACAAGGAGTTGTAATTAACGATAAACATATTGAGACTATAGTAAGACAAATGTTAAAAAGAGTTGAAGTAAAAGATCCTGGAGACTCAGAGTTATTGGCTGGAGAGGTTATTGATTTGTTAGATATAAATGTAATTAATGATAACTTAAGAAATGAAAAAAAGAAACCAGCTGTTTTTGAGAGAGTTTTATTAGGCATAACTAAAGCATCTTTACAAACTAACTCATTCATATCAGCTGCATCCTTCCAGGAAACAACGAGAGTTTTAACTGATGCTTCCATTAAAGGAAAGACAGACTCTTTAGAGGGTTTAAAAGAGAACGTTATTGTAGGTAGATTAGTACCTGCAGGAACTGGTTTAACAAAAATCGAGTGGGACAAGCAAGCTAGAGAACAAGATAAAGCAAGATTAGAAGAACTGAAAAAACAAGAGCTAGAATCTGCTACAGAAGCGCCAGAACAAACAGTTTAAATATCAATTAAATTGGCTTAATTGTTGACTTTTATCAATTCAATGCTAGTTTACGGCACATTTTGAATGTTAGAAGTAAGGTGGATTAAAACCTTAAACACTAACAAAATTTTTACAGGGTTTCCTTATTATTTTAACTTCAAAATATTATTATGCCAACAATTAATCAGTTGATTAAAAAAAGTAGAGTTAAGCCTGTTGCGAGAAACAAAGTTCCAGCACTCGAAAGACAGCCTTTAAAAAGAGGTGTTTGTGTAAAAGTTTATACAACTACACCAAAGAAGCCAAATTCTGCATTAAGAAAAGTTGCAAGAGTTAGATTATCTAATGGTTTCGAGGTTACAGCTTATATTCCTGGAGAAGGACACAACTTGCAAGAACACTCAGTAGTTTTACTACGAGGAGGCCGTGTGAAAGATTTGCCAGGTGTGCGGTATCATATATTAAGAGGTAACTTAGATACACAGGGTGTTGCAAATAGAAAACAAAGAAGATCTCTGTATGGGGCAAAAAAACCAAAATAATTTATGTCTAGAAAAAGAAAAGCTCCAGTTAGAAAAGTTTATCCTGATCCTAAATTTCATTCAGAAGTAATTTCAAAGTTTATTAATTCTATCATGTATGATGGAAAAAGATCCACTGCAGAAAAAATTTTATATGATGCACTTGATAAAATTAAAGTAAAAAATAATGAAGATCCTCTTAAAATTTTTAATACTGCTATAAGCAATGTAAAACCAAATCTAGAATGTAGATCAAGACGAGTTGGAGGTGCAACTTATCAAGTTCCTGTTGAAGTCAAATCAAAAAGAGCTCAAGCTTTAGCTTTGAGGTGGATAATGGATGCCACAAGAAAAAGAAAAAATAAAACTATGGCTGAAAAATTGTATGCAGAGATTTTAGATGCATCTCAAAATAAAGGTTCAGCAATTAAAAAGAGAGAAGACACACATAAAATGGCAGAGTCGAATAAAGCTTTTGCACATTTTAGATGGTAAAAAAATATGGCTAAATATACTTTAGATAAATATAGAAATATTGGTATCATGGCCCACATAGATGCTGGAAAAACTACTACTACTGAAAGAGTTTTATATTACACTGGCAAAAGTCACAAAATTGGTGAGGTTCACGATGGTGCAGCAACAATGGACTGGATGGAACAAGAGCAAGAAAGAGGTATTACAATTACATCAGCCGCCACTACTTGTTTTTGGAGAGATCATAGAATTAACATTATAGATACACCTGGCCACGTAGATTTTACAATCGAAGTAGAGAGATCATTGAAAGTTTTAGATGGGGCTGTAGCAGTTTTTGATGGAGTAGCCGGCGTAGAGCCGCAATCTGAAACTGTTTGGAGACAAGCAGATAAATACAAAGTTCCTAGAATTTGTTTCGTCAACAAATTGGATAGAACAGGTGCAGACTTTTATCGTTGTGTAGAAATGATCAAAGATAGATTAGGGTGTAAACCTTTACCACTTCAAATACCAATAGGAGCAGAAGCTGAATTAAAGGGTGTAGTTGATTTGGTTAAAATGAAAGGTGTGGTTTGGCAAAACGAAGATCTTGGTGCTAAATTTGATTATGTAGATATCCCTGATGAGCTAAAAGATAAAGCTAAAGAGTATCGACAAAACCTTGTTGAAACAGCCGTTGAGGAAGATGAAAAATTAATGGAGGAATATTTAGAGGGTAAAGAGCCTTCTGAAGAAGACTTAGTAAAATGTATTAGAAAAGGAACGCTTAACTTTAATTTTGTTCCAATTTTAACTGGTTCAGCTTTCAAAAATAAAGGAGTTCAACCTCTATTGGACGCAGTAATTGATTATTTACCAAGTCCTAAAGATATTGGTTCAATTGAAGCTAGTAAATTAGACTCTGAGGAAAAAATTCAAATGAAATTTGAGGATAATGAACCTTTCTCTGCGTTAGCATTTAAAGTCGCTAACGATCCGTTTGTAGGTTCTCTTACATTTATTCGTATCTATTCTGGGAAATTACAAGCAGGTACGGCTGTTTATAATTCATCAACAGAAAAATCAGAAAGAGTGGGAAGAATGCTATTAATGCACGCCAATTCTAGAGAAGATATTAAAGAAGCAACCACAGGAGATATTGTTGCGCTTGCTGGATTAAAAAATACTATTACTGGTCACACCCTGTGTGAACAAAATAAACCAATATTGTTGGAGCCTATGGAATTTCCAGATCCTGTAATAGAAATTGCAGTTGAACCAAAAACTAAAGGTGACCAAGAAAAAATGGGAGAAGCATTAAATAGATTAGCAAAAGAGGATCCATCATTTAGGGTTAGTTCTGATGAGGAGTCAGGCCAAACTATAATTAAGGGGATGGGAGAATTACATTTGGATATTATTGTTGATAGAATGAAAAGAGAATTTAAAGTTGAAGCTAACGTTGGTGCCCCTCAAGTTGCTTATAGAGAAACAATACTAAGTTCATCAGAGGTTACTTATATTCATAAAAAACAAAGTGGTGGATCGGGACAATTTGCAAAAGTAACATTAAGTGTTGAGCCATTGGAACCTGGAAAAGGAAGAGAAGTCGATAATAAAATTAAAGGAGGAGCTATTCCAAAAGAATTTATCCCTGGTGTAGAAAAAGGAGTATTAAGTGTAGCAGATAGCGGAATACTAGCAGGTTTTCCAGTAATTGATTATAAAGTAACAATTTTAGATGGATTACATCATGACGTTGATTCTAGTGTGCTTGCTTTTGAAATTGCTTCAAGAATGTGTTTTAGAGAGGCTTGTACAAAAGCAACTTTGAAATTACTTGAACCAATGATGAAGGTTGAAGTTGTAACTCCAGAGGATTTTATGGGTGATGTAATTGGAGATTTAAATAGCAGAAGGGGACAAGTCGCTTCAACAGAAGCACGAGGTAATGCAACTGTAATTAATGCAACAGTCCCGCTAGCAAACATGTTTGGGTACATTAATAATTTACGTTCTTCAACACAAGGAAGAGCGCAATATACGATGCAATTTAGTCATTATGATAAAGTTCCTCAAAATGTTCAAGATGAAGTGACAAAGAAACTGGCTTAATTATGGAAAATCAAAATATAAGAATACATTTAAAAGCATACGATAATAAGATCCTTGATCTTTCAACAGAAGAAATTGTAAATACTGCTAAAAGAACTGGAGCTCAAGTCAAAGGACCAATTCCTTTACCAACTAGAATTGAACGATATACAGTTTTGAGATCACCTCACATAGATAAAAAAAGTCGAGAACAATTTGAGTCAAGAACACACAAAAGATTAATAGACATTATTGAACCCACACCTCAAACAGTAGAAGCATTGATGAAATTGGATTTAGCTTCAGGTGTGGATATAGAAATTAAAATTTAAATTATGAGCATTGGATTAATAGGAACGAAAATAGGTATGACTAGAGAGTTTATGGAGAGTGGTCAGTCTGTTCCTGTAACTGTTATCAGAGTAGAAAAAGGTAGAGTTTTAGATGTAATAACAAAAGATAAAAGAGGTTATAACGCTGTTAAAATAGGTTTTTTTAAACTTAAAAATTCAAAATTATCCAAACAGATGAAAGGATATTTTGCAAAAAAAAATACTGAACCTAAAAAAATCTTAAAAGAATTTAGAGTTGAAAATAACGAAGAGTTTAAAGAGGGTAATGAACTAGGTTTAGAAATTTTTAAAGACAAAAAATTTTTAGACGTAAGATCAAAAACTATAGGAAAAGGTTTTGCAGGTGTTATGAAAAGATGGAATTTTGGCGGTTTAAGAGCTTCGCATGGTGTTTCTGTTTCACATAGATCTCATGGTTCTACTGGACAAAGACAAGATCCCGGAAAAGTATTTAAAGGAAAAAAAATGGCTGGTCATATGGGTGATAAATTAAGAACTATATTAAATTTAGAGGTTGTAAAATCAGATTTAGAAAACAATTTATTATATTTAAAAGGCTCAATACCAGGTTCAAAAAACTCAACAGTAATTCTAAGAGAGTCTGTAAAAAATGTGACTAGAAAAACTATAAAAGAAAAGCATGAGGCAAAAGTCAAAGCTGCTGCAGCCAAGAAAGGAAAAAAATAAATGAAATTTCCTTTATTAAATATTGATGGATCTAAAGCAAATACAATTGATATTTCAGATAAGTTAGTAAAACTTAAGGTAAATCATAAGTTAATTAAATTTGTTTTAGACTGGCAATTAAACCATGCAAAACCAAGAACTGCTAAAACTAAACAAAGAAATGAAATTAAAGGATCAACTAGGAAAATAGTTCCTCAAAAAGGCGGTGGAGGTGCTAGACATGCTAGTAAAAAAGCTCCTTTATTCGTTGGTGGTGGTGTTGCCCATGGTCCAAAAGGCGCTGTGTATAAAAAGAAAAAAATAAATAAAAAAGTAAGAAAACTTGCACTCGCTCAAACCTTATCAAAAAAACATCACGATAAAAATCTTCATATTTTAGCTGATGTTAAAAAAGAAATTAAAAAGACTAAAGAATTTAACAAGTTTCTTGAAAAAAATAAATTATCTAATGCATTAATTATATCTGATGATGACTCAATGAAAAATATAAATAAATCTGCTCGTAATATAAAAAATGTAAAATTAATTAAAGATGAAGGTACAAATATTTATGACTTATTTAAATACAAAAATGTAATAATAACCTCTTCATCAGCAAAAAAAATCCAGGATAGGGTGCTTAATGAAAAAAATTAATTATATTGACTCAATTAGAAATCCAATAATAACTGAAAAAGCTACGATTATGTCTGAGCAAAATAAAACTGTTTTTAAAGTTCATGAAAAAGCAAATAAAAAAACTATAAAAAAAAATGTAGAAAAATTATTTAAGGTCAATGTTGTGAAAGTAAATATCATAAACCAAAAAACAAAACTTAAGATGAAACAAGGAAAAAAATCTTATAAGAGTGGTTATAAAAAAGCAATTATCACTCTTAAAAAAGGTCAAAGCATCGATCTAACAACAGGAATTTAATGGCACTAAAAACTTTTAAACCATATACAAAATCTACAAGAGGCACAGTTGTTTTAGATAAAAGCAATTTGTGGAAAGGATCTCCATATAAACCTCTAACCAAAGGCCAAAACTTCACTGGCGGTAGAAATAATAATGGAAGGATTACATCAAGGCACATCGGTGGAGGTTCAAAACATAAATACAGAATTATTGATTTCTATAGAAAGAAGAAAAACGTACCAGCGACAGTAGAGCGTATAGAATATGATCCAAACAGAACCGCTCACATTGCATTAATAACTTACAAAGACAAAGAAAAATCTTACATCATAAGCCCACAAGGGTTGAAACAGGGTGACGTAATTGAATCTGGTAAAAATATTGAAATTAAAATTGGCAACTCATTAGAACTTAGAGACATACCTCCAGGCACTTCCATTCACAATGTTGAATTGATACCAGGCAATGGTGCAAAATTAGCGAGATCAGCAGGTTCCTCTGTTACTTTATCTGGTTATGATGGAGAATATGCTATTTTAAAACTTGCTTCGGGTGAGACGAGAAAAGTAAGTAGTTCATGCACTGCTACTATTGGAACAGTTTCAAATCCTGACCAAAAAAATATTAAAATTGGTAAAGCTGGAAGAAATAGATGGAGAGGAAAAAGACCACAAACAAGAGGTGTTGCTATGAACCCGGTTGACCATCCGCACGGCGGTGGAGAAGGTAAAACTTCTGGTGGTAGAAGCCCAGTATCTCCATGGGGACAATCTGCAAAAGGTTTAAAAACAAGAAGACCTAAGAGAAGTGATAAATTAATAATTACGAGAAGAAAGAAAAGGAAAAAATAATGACTAGATCAGTTTGGAAAGGTCCCTTTGTTCATCCAAGTTTATTAAAAAAAATTGATAGACTTAAAGATGCTCCAAATAAAAAACCTATTAAAACATGGTCTAGAAACTCCACGATAATTCCAGATTTTGTGGGACACAGTTTTATGATACATAATGGAAAATCTTTTATACCAATAACAATATCTGAAGAAATGGTTGGACATAAGCTAGGAGAGTTTGCTCCAACAAGAACTTTTAAAGGACATACTCCAGCTGATAAAAAAGCTGCTACGCCAGCTGCTGAAAAACCAGATGGAGATAAGAAATAATGGATAAAAATAATAATTTAGTTAAAGCGGTGAATAAAAACGTGAGAACTAGCCCAAGAAAACTTGCATTAGTGTGCAATTTTATCAAAGGGAAAAAAGCTGATATAGCTTTGAGAGATCTAGAATTTTCAAGAAAAAAAATTTCAAAAGACGTAAGCAAAACAGTAAAATCTGCAATTTCTAATGCTGAAAATAACCATCAATTTGATATAGATAACCTTTTTGTAAAGGAAGCCTATGTTGGTAAATCACTTGTTATGAAAAGATTTAGACCTAGAGCAAAAGGAAGAGCGAGTCCAATAAAAAAACCATTCAGCAGAATTAC
>CACIWX010000001.1 GCA_902590465.1 uncultured Pelagibacteraceae bacterium | reverse complement strand
ACAGATTGGGCCTTTATTAAACAGGCCGAAGATGTTGAGAAGAATAAAAATTTATTACCTGGAATTTTAAAGACAAACACACTTGGTTATGATGGACACGGACAATTTGTTTTAAATTCTCTTGATGATGTAAAAAAAGATTGGTGTTTTACTGCTGATTTTATTTTAGAAAAGAAGGTAAACCTAATGAAAGAGATATCAGTTGTAATCACTAGATATTTGAATGGCGACACTTATATTTATGAGCCTATAGAAAATTTTCATAAAGACCAAATCTTAAATCATTCAAAAATTCCTGCAGATATTAATAAAGAAATTTTTATTAAAGCACAGAATAATGCAAAACTTATAACAGAAAAATTGGATTATATTGGCACGATGTGTGTTGAATATTTCATCGATCAAGATGACAATTTGTTGGTAAATGAAATTGCTCCCAGAGTTCATAATTCAGGTCACTTAACAATAAACGCTTTTAACATCAGTCAATTTGAAAATCATGTAAGAGCAGTATGTGATTTAGGCCTAGAAAAAGTAGAAAAAATTTCTAATGCTGAAATGTTTAATGTGCTAGGAAAAGATATCGAAACTTACAGATCGAAAACATTTAATAAAGAAGAATTCTTTTATGATTACGGAAAAAAAACTATTAAAGATAAAAGAAAAATGGGACACCTTACAATTTTAAAAAAATAATTATTTAATCGTTATTCTATGCATAACTCTTTTGCAGTTCTTTATTTCACTAGCCATATGCAGAATACTTAAATTATCCCAAAGACAAATATCACCTTTATCCCACTTATATGAAAATATAAACTCATCTTTGTTAACGTGATCTACTAAATAATTTTTTAAATATTCAGCTTCATCTTCTTTTACATTTTTAATTTTCATCAAATGCCCTGGTGAAACATAAAGAGTTTTCTTTCCATCTACGGCAATAACTATTGGATGTTCAGCCTCCATACTTTCTGAAGATTTGATACCCATTTCTTTTTCTCTTTCAAGTCTTGTTACTGCTATCGGACCTGCTGATGAAAAAACTCCACTAGCGTCTTTAATTTTTTCTTTTATATCGTTTGGTAATTTGTTGTAAGCATTAAAACCAGATGAGAATATAGTATTACCTTGGCCAACTGGTATTTCTATACCCATTAACATTGTATATCTTGGTCTATCACCAGCTAAATAACTTGTATCCTGATGAAGCCAGCTTGAGCCGAAACTTAAACTTTTATCATCAGGCTTTCTCTCGATTACATTTATAAATGGAAACTTTTCATCTAAGCCTTTAAGTCTTGGATACACTACGGGTTGACCTATAGTTTTTGCAAAATTTTGATAAGTCTCAGGATTAAGATTTTGTTCTTTTATAAATATTACTCCGTATTGGTTTAAAATCTTTTTTATTTCTTTTGCCTGATTTTGATCTAAGGATTTTAAATTAATGTCGTTGATATAAGCTCCAACATTATTTTTTCCTGGTGTAATAGATAAATTCATTTATTTTAAAGGTTTAATTAAAGCAGGGTCATTGTTTATTGGATTATTTACATCTTTTGAAATTTCATAAAATTTTAATTCTGGAGGCTTAATCGAATTTAATATTTCCATAGCATCTTTTTTTACGTTTAAATAATTATTGATCTGACTTTTGTTAATTATCAATGGTTCCCTGTGATGAATAGTACTTATTTTTTCTGTGGCTTCTCTTGTAATAATACAAAATTGATTATTTTGATGAATTGCTGCAAAAAACATAATTTCATCATCTTCTTTAGAAAAATAGTATGGAACTTTGCTTTTATCTTCTCTTTTCCATTCATAGTACCCATCTGCAGGAACAATACATCTTGATGTTTGAATTAAATTCTTAAATGTTACTTTTTCCATAAGTGTTTCTTTTCTCGCATTAATAAGGGGAGAAAATTTATCTAGTTTTTTTGACCAACTTGGAACTAAGCCCCACTCAGATAGTTCTAAAGCTTTTCCGTTAGTATATGATTTTATAATTGGAAGTTTTTGTGTTGGGTGCGCGTTATAATTATCTGCATCCTCCACTTTTATATTTGTTTTAACTAGATCAACAGTTTTAGTTACTGGTTTAGTTATCTTATAGCGCCCACACATTATTTCTTTTTTTTCTCTCTTTTTAATTTTCTTTTTTGCTTCAAAGTAAGTTTAGCTTTTTTCATTACACTAGAGTCTTTAAAACTTTTTCCACTGTAACGCTTTGACATTATTATTGATCTCCTATTATCTTATAGCTTTGCTCGCCTAAATGGTCGACTTTTAAATGAAGTTCATCACCTATTTGAAGAAATTTTTGAGGCTTTTGTTCCATACCAGTTCCTGCTGGCGTGCCTGTAGAAATTACAGTACCAGGTTTTAACGTTAAATATTTACTTATATGAGCAATTAAAAAACTGACTTTAAAAATCATATTTTTTGTATTTCCGTTTTGTCTGGGTTCACCATTTACACTTAATGATAAATTAATATTATTAATATCTTCAATGTGTTCTTTAGTGACTAACAATCCTCCTGCCGGTGCGCTCCAAGATTTTCCAAGTGTCCAATGACCATTTCCTATTACTTTTTGAACGTGACGATCAGAAATGTCATTTAAAATAAAATATCCAAAAACATAATCTAAAGCTTTATCTTCACTGACTTTTTTTGCTTCTTTTCCGATTACCAACGCTAACTCAACTTCATAATCTAGTTTTTCTTGTGAGCTATTTTTTTTGATAGGATCATTCGGACCTTGGAGACAATCAGGACTTTTATTAAAGACGATTGGATTATCTGGTAATTTAGAACCTGTTTGCTCTGCGTGTAAAGAATAATTTAATCCTATACAAAGGATGTTACTTGGTCTGTTAACACATGGACCAATCCGAGTATTATTAGGAATTTCAGGGAGTGTTTCAATTTTAATTTTTTGTAATTTTTCTAAAGTTTTAAAGTTTATAGTGTCAGGATTTAAATCATCGATATGAGATGAAAGATCTCTAATCTTATTCTCCGAGTCCATTACCGCAACTTTTTCTTGCCCATGTTGGCCAACTCTCAATAATTTCATGAAATAATTTTAGTTAAGATTTTATTATTTTACAAATCTTTTAATTCTTTCTTCAGTAGTTGTATCAGGACCAGAATAAGGAGTTTCGTAAGAGTTAGTTCGTGTTAAAACATCAATTCCTTTTGTGAAGATAAAGATAAAAAAGATGACAAAAAACACTGCAAAAATTTTAGCAGGATTATAATTACCTGATTGAAAAACGCTTACAGGTTGTTCTTGCTTTTTATGGAAAAACTTGAATGTTATGTAAACCGCTATGATCAATCCAATATGACCCATCACTACGCCTGCCCATCCAAATATAAAAGATGTCATAGAGAAAACATAAAGACTGAAAACAGTGGACCATACAAATGATAGAACAATTAGTATTTGTAATCTCACTGCCTTGGGTAAGCTTCTTAAATCATTCTTGGTGTCATCAAACATTATGTTTGCTGACTCAATCATAAAATTTCTTAACTTTTCAAACATATAAAACCTTATATCTTTTAAATCTTAAAAGTAAATTACTACAATTGTTGTACAGTTTTTCTTACTTTTTCCATATGTTTTTCAAAAATCTCTTTAGGCATATCAGGTAAGACTTCATAGAAACGAAGGTATTTTACCTTCATTCCACATAATCCACTGAAAACCATTTTTTTAATTCTTCTTGGAATTTGTTGAATAATTGCTGAGACAAAAAAACTAGGACCACCATAGGTCATACTTATGATTGCAGTTTTGCCTTTGAGCATGTTTGGTATTGGAAAACCGTAATTGCGAAAAAGTTTTTTATATTTAAATGCCCAAGGTGGAGTAAAAACATTTGCAATGAAATTCTCAGTAGCAGAATTCATTATATAATTATGACAAGGACTCATCACCATCATAATATCAGCTTGTTCTAATCTTTTTCGATAATCCAAAATTTGTTCATCAGGTTTGCCACCATCCCAGAATTTTATTTGTTTTTCATCATAGACATTTACTAGATCAATCTCATGCCCAATTTTTTTTGATTCTTCTATGAAAGTATCTCTTATTGCTGCATTAAAACTTGAACCAGATTTATATCTATTGTGACCAAAAATGATGAATATTTTTTTTGACATTAATCATTATCTATATCTTTTTCTTTTTCTTTCCAGAAAAAAATTCCACTTCCTATACCGATTGCGATAGCCGAAACCAGCATACTATATTCCTGATCTGAATAGAGCACCAAACCTCCAAATATTATAAGTATTATTCCAAGCGTTTTATTATTCATTGACAAAGTTATAACTTATATTAAAGTTTGCTTATCCATAAGTCATGGAAAAAAAGACTCCGCATCTACATGCGGGACTCTATAGAGAGTTACAAAGTAGGTTGAAAAGAAAGGAGATGTGATGAATAGATTTTCACGTTTGCTTGGTGAGTTCAGCCGAAACAGTCAGAGGGCTAAACTTACACAGCAACTTAATAAAAAAGTCGAAGCTCCAGAGGCAAATGCTAATGGAACAAGTGGCTATTTAATTAAGGAAGGTAAAAATGCTGGAAAAGTACTCAAGCATTTAAAAACTGATCGAACAAAACTTTAATAAATCTTTATAGAGTGGGGTTTCAATACCCCACTCAAGTCTTTAATATCTTTTTCAATGAATAAACAAAATTTTTACGATCTAAATTTTGATCAATTAAAAAACTTTCTAATAGAAAAAGTAGAAATTGAGGATAAAAAAGCAAAGATGCGAGCACAGCAAATGTTTAATGCTGTTTATAAAAAAAACATAAAAAATTTTGATGAACTTACAACATTCGGATTAGAATTAAGAGAAAAAATCAAAAACCTAATTTCGTTAGATAAACCTAAAATAATTGATATTCAAAAATCTAAAGATGGAACAATTAAATTCCTTCTTGAATTAAAAGATAAAAGAAACGTAGAAACTGTTTTAATACCTGATAAATCACAAAGTCGTTATACAATTTGTTTATCAGTTTCCGTGGGTTGTTATTTGTCATGCGAGTTTTGTGCAACAGCGCAAATTTCAAAAAAGCTAGTTAGAAATCTAACACCAGGTGAAATTATTTCTCAAATTATTTTAAGCAAGGATTACATTGATGATTGGTCGACACAAAAAAAGATTACCAATCAAGTTTTGATGGGAGAAGGGTCACCTTTTTTAAATTTAGAAAATGTTAAAGTAGCGATTGATAATTCAAAAAATAAAGATGGACTTGAATACGGAAGAACTAGAATAACAGTGAGCACGGTAGGTGTTGGAATTAAAAAAGATAATATGGATGCTATTGAGTGGGCTGCTAAAGAACTTGATGTTTATTTAGCATGGAGCTTGCATAGCTCAATTCCAAAACACAGATCTGAAATTATGCCCATCAACGACAAATACTCTATAAATTCTTTAATACCTCAATTAAAAAAATATTATGACAAAACAAAATTACCTATTTTTATCGAATGGATTTGCTTAGAAGAAAATATGACCGAAGAGCATGCTAAAGAGTTAATTAAGATAATGAAAAAAGTTCCATCAAAATTAAATCTGATTGAATTTAATCCGCTTACAAATAAAAGTTTTAAACCTGCCACAAAAGACAACATAGATAAGTTCTCAAAAATTATTCAAGACAATGGTTTTTTATCTCTTTTTAGAAGAAGCAGAGGCAGAGACATCAATGCATCTTGCGGATCCTTAGCAAATAAGAAAGCTATAGGAAATGGATAACTTACATATTTTTTTAGGTGCAACAGTCGCTGATGCAGCTTCTCGACCTTTGCACTGGATTTATGATCCAAAAAAATTAAATCAATACATTAAAGGAAAAAAAGAAATTGCCTTTTTAAAAAAAAGCAGAAGTCCATTTTATTCAATCAAAACAGGCAAAGTTTCTGGTTACAATGATGTCGGACAAGTAATGTTTAAAACACTTATTTCAACAAAGAAAAAATCAGATGTTTTAAAAAATTTTAAGAAAAATGTTGTCCAAAACTTTGGACCAGGTTCAGCTTATTGGAAAAATTTAAAACTCAGAAAAAAATACAAAAAGATTAAATGGAAAGGGCCCATGAATGGTCCTTGGATCCACCAAAATATATTAGAAACTATACAAAACATTAAAACAAAAAAGAGCACGACTGGAGGCAAAAAGGTAAACGAGTCAGATGGTTATTGCGCAGCATTACCTTATTTTCTTTATAATAACTCAGAGACAGATCTAAAGAGGCTTATAAAAAATGTAGCTAACTCTAGAATAAATGAAACTTACGCGTTAGCAAAATTTAAGATTATTGATTTAGCAATGAATGGCGAGAAAAGCCCTGTAAATGCCTTTGTTAGAAAGTATGGCAAAAAACGATATTTCAAAGGTGTTGTTACTAATATTAAAAAGGTTTTAAGATTAAAAAAAGATAATCATACTAAAGTTGTAAAGCAATTTGGAAAGGCGTGTAGTTATCCTGGTACCTTCATGGGCTCTATTCATGCCATGATTACTTCCAATAATTACAAATCTGCAATTATTAAAACTATTAAGGCCGGAGGGTGCAATTGTTCTAGAGCTAATTTTGTAGGAGCTTATTTTGCTGCTTATAAAGGTTTTAAAAATATTCCTTCACCTTGGATTAAAAAAACTTTTCCAGCTAAAAATATTTTAAAATATATTTAATTATTCTAAATGATGTATAATGTTTTATGGATTCGATAGTAGCTTTACTGATAGTATGTTTATTATTAGCTAATCTTTTTGCTGTAATATTTTTAATAAAACGTAAGGGCCCAGATCAAGTAGATAATAGTCAGATACTTAAAGATGAGGTGAGCTCTTTAAAAAATTCTTTTAGTCAGTCATTTGGTTCTATGAGCAAAGAAATTGCAAAAGACATGACAGGAGCACTTACAAAAGTAGATGAAAAAGTTGGAGTATTTAATCGTCAAGTAAGTGAACTTAATAAAAGCCAGGATAATTTTAGTAAAATTTTAAGTGGTGTAAAAACGTACGGTACATTAGCTGAATTTGGGTTAGGAGCTCTATTAAAAGATTTACTTCCAGCCTCACAATTTATAGCAAATGTAAAAATGAAGGAAGACACATCTGAAACAGTTGAGTTTGCTATAAAATTACAAGATGTCCTGCTTCCTATTGACAGTCATTGGCCTGTAGAAAAATATAAAGCTATTGATGATGCCTATAATGCTAACGATAAAGATGCCCAAGCAGAATCAAGAAAAGATTTAGCTGCAGCTTTTAGATTAAAGGCAAAAGCTGTTAATATGAAATATATAGCTCCACCAAAAAGCACAGATTTTGCAATTGTCTATGTTCCGACTGAGGGACTTTTTGCTGAATTATCAAGTTATAGAGATCCAAAAACAAAAGAACTATTGCTTCAAGAATTAAGAACAAAATATAAAGTTACAATTTCAGGTCCAAATACTTTATCTGCACTGTTACAATCTTATCATTTAGGATTTCAAACATTAAAAGTGCAGCAACATGCTACACAAATTTATAGCGATTTAAGAAATATAAGTTCAAGATTTGACAAACATTTCGACGGGATAAAAGATTTAAGGAAAAAACTTGAACAAGCTATGACTGCAACAGATGGCTTTGGAAGAGATGCAAGATCAATAATGAATACACTTTCTAATATTAAAGACCCCCAGCAGGTAAAAGAAACATTAGAGGAAAATTCAGAAAAGATAAAAGTTCTTAAGTAGATTTTATATGTCTAATTTTGTCTTTTATGATTTCGAGACCAGTTCCTCCAATAAATATTGGGGGCAAATAATTCAAATTGGCGCTGTCTTAACCAATGATAATCTCGATGAACTAGATAGATTTGATGCTAGATGCAGGTTAAGCCCAGGAATTATTCCTGAAGCTATGGCACTGATTGTAAATAAATCGTCACCCCAGATGTTAAAGAATTCAAATTTATCTCATTACGAGATGATAAGACAATTTGTTGAAACTTTAAAAAAATGGGGAAAAGCTAATTACATAGGATTCAACTCGATAGAATTCGACGAAGAGTTTTTAAGGTGTACTTTATTTCAAACTTTAGAATATCCTTACATCACAAGCACTAACGGAAACACAAGAGGAGATGTTCTGAGTTTGGCTAGAGCAGCTAATTTGTATTACCCAAACACTTTAAAAAACTCTGTTAACGAAAAAGGTAATGATGTTTATAAATTAGATCAGATGGCACCTTTAAACGGCATTGAACATGGTGACGCTCATAGTGCAATTGGTGATGTTATGGCAACAGTAGGAATAGCTAAAATTATTTCTAAAAAAGCACCTAATGTTTGGAAAGCAAGCATGTTAACTATGGATAAAACTCAATCATTAGAAATTATCAAAAAAGAACTTTTCTTTTGCACCAATGAATACTTTTATGGACGTAGTAGACCTTATGTGCAAACATTTGTGTGTCAGCACCCTCAATATCAATGGCCGTTATGTTTTGATTTAAGACACGATCCAACGCCTTACTTAAGCATGCCATTAAAAGAATTAGAGGCTGCAATGAAAAAACAACCAAAGTTCATGAGAACCGTAAGACATAATAAGCATCCAGTGATAATGAATCCATCTTATGGAGATAAATTTGAGGAATACAAAGTTATAGGAACAGCAAAATTAAAAGCTAGAGCGGAGCTTGTTAGAAAAAATAAAGAATTTGCAGAAAAAATTCAATCTATAAAACGTTCAGAGGTAGAGGAAAAAGAACAAAATAAATCGCAAGAGGACCTATATAACGAGGAAAGTATTTACGCTAAATTTACAACAGCAGAGGACAATAAAGTAATGCCCGAGTTCCATTCTGCTGAGTGGGAAAAAAAATTGAGTGTAATTTCTAAATTTAAAGATGAGCGTCTACAATATTTTGGAAAAAAGCTTCTTTATATGGAAAAACCTGAATTATTAAGCAAAGAAGAATATAATTTAATACACAAAGATACAGCTAAGAAGCTTTTAAGTACGAATAATGAAAAGTGGAACACAATACCAAGAACTTATTCAGAGATAGACACTTTAAGAGCAAAATTTGAAAAACAAGATGATAAGGAAAAATTAAAAATTTTAGATGATATTAACGCATACGTTGAAGATTTAGAAAAACATTACTCATCTGCATAGTTGACAAATAATTTAAAATACTTATTTAAAGCATATGGCATTTAAAGATTCTACAGACGAAAAATTTCAAGATCAGATTAACGGAAGTAAATTAAATCTAATTCAATTTTCAGCAAGCTGGTGCGGACCATGCCAACAATTAAAACCAATTATAGAAAAGATTTCTAATGATATGGCTGATAAAATTGATTGTTACTATCATGATATTGAAAGTCAACCTAACGAACCCACTAAGTATTCAGTAAGAGGAGTGCCTACAGTACTTCTGTTTAAAGGTGGAAAGCTTATAGGGACAAAAGTTGGAGCTACTAGTGAAAAGGATATGCTAGAGTTTATTCAACCTCATATCTAATTTTTATTAAGTATATTTCCCACATTATATAAAGAGCCTATACAAATAATTAATTTCTTTTCCGATGAAGTAATATTAATAATTGCTTCACTAAAATTTTTTGCTTTAATAACATTAAATTGATTTTTTTTTGCTATAGTTTCTAAATCTTTAGCAGACATACAATTCTGCTCATTTTCGATAGGTATTGTTATTATTTTTTTAAAAATTCCTCTAAATTGTTTAATGAACAAATCAGGTTCTTTATTTTTCATCATTGCCCAAATAGCGTATTTAGGCACTTTAATATTTTTTAAGTAATTAGCTAAGTTTTTAGCATCCGCTTCTGCATGAGCTCCATCTAGCATTATCATCTCATTTTTATGGAGTTTATTTTTAATTTTACCTTTTTTTAAATACTGAAATCTTCCTTCAAATAAAATGTTAGGAATGGTCCTTTCGATAACTTTCTTATCAATTTTCAGATCTAGAGCTATTTTGATTGCATGACAAAGATTTTCTAATAACCCTTTTGAATGAACATTTTTAGTATCAAGCTTAATTTTATTTTCTTTATCTTTATAAAAAGAGTGCTTATTTTTTTTAATCACTTTCCAAGAGTTTGGATAATTTATTTTACTTTTGTTCTTTTTAAGATTTCTTTTGATTTTGGCTAATACATTAGGTTCTTGCTTGCCAACATAAATCTTAGTAAAATTACTTAAAAAACCTACTTTCTGATAAACAACCTCATCCAATGTCTTTCTTTTAAGAAAATTTAAATGCTGCTTATTAATATTGACGATTACTTGAGCCAAAGGAAAATCAAATACATTTGTTGAGTCTTTGGCAAATAATGCGCCTGCCTCCACTAGATGATATTCCGTATTTTGTTTTGAAGCATTAATAATATAAACTACTGTTAGAACTTCAAAAATAGTAAGAGGAACTTTTAACTTTGCAATTAGCGTGATTGATTGTTTAATTTCTTGATGGGTTAAATATCTATTACCCATCCAAAATCGTTCTTTAATATCTTTTAATGAGGGCGAGATGTAAGTGGTTGTTGTTTGTTTATTAGCTTCAATAAAACACTTTAGAGAATATAAGGTGGTAAATTTTCCACTTGAACCTAAAAAATTTATAACGTTATTTAGCTTCCTTTCTGGATGACCTAACTTTTTTAGAATTAATTTGATTCTTTTTAAATCAAAATTAATGGTTTTATTGAAAAGCTTTTGATTAGCTAGCTGCTTGTAGAGACTTATCGACCGTGACATTCGAGTCTTGTTTAGCTTGAGACTCTGCTTTTTTCAATAGAACATTTAGCAATGTTCCAATTGTTGAATTTAGGTATTGTCTTTCAACAACTAAATCAATACCACCATGATCTTTTACATATTCAGCTGTTTGAAATTTATCAGGTAAAGTTTCACGAACAGTATCTTGAATTACTCTTCTTCCTGCGAAACCAATTGTAGCTTTCGGCTCCGCTATGAGTATATCACCTAACATCGCCCATGAAGCTGTAACACCACCAGTTGTTGGATCAGTTAAAACTACCACGAAAGGAATATTTTTTCTCTTTAATTCATTTACTGCTAAAGCTGTTCGAGACATTTGCATTAATGCTATAGAGGACTCCATCATTCGCTGTCCTCCAGAGCAACTAAAAAACACATATGGCATTTTATTTTCAATAGCATGTTGAGCGCCAGCTATAAATGCTTCACCAGATGCTGCACCGAATGATCCTCCAATAAATCTAAAATCTTGCGCTCCAACTACCATGCTTATATTTTGAACTTTTCCTTTAGCAATCAAAATTGCATCATCTTGACCGGTAAGTTTACGTGCTGCTTTAAGTCGATCTGTATATTTTTTTTTGTCTTCGAAGTTTAAGGGATCATCTTTCGGCAAAGGTGTCTCTATCAATTCAAACTCTTTATTGTCAAAAAAAGTTTTAAATCTTTCTTGGCATGTTAATTTGTGATGAGCCCCGCATTTTGGACAGACCTTTTGATTGGCGTCCATATCTTCTTTATAAATTAGGTTTTTACATCCACATGTTGTCCAAAGATTTTCATCTGCTTTTGAAGATTTTTTTTCAAAAAGCGACTCTATTTTTGGTTTAATAAACTTTGTGATCCAATTCATATTATTTTTTTTTTAAGATTGTACACAACTTTATCTAACTTTGTGACAGGATTTTGTCCCATTTTGAGTGAATTTGTTATTGTTTTACACAACATACTACCCACCACCAGCCCACTAGCTGACTTAAGGGAAGATATAGTCTTATCTGTAATACCGAATCCTATAACTAGATTCTTTTTTGGGTCGATTCTTTTTATCTTATTATAATTTTGAAGAATTTTTTTTGGCGAAACTTTAAGCTCACCTCCAGTAGTAGAAAGCATCGATATATAATAAATCATATCATGTGAATCTTTAATAATTTTTTTAACCCTATCTTTTGATGTGGTAGGAGATATTAGTTGTATAAAATTAATTGACTTTTTTTTACACTTATTTGCAAAGTTTTTATTTTCTGGATAAGGGAGATCAACTATAATTAAACCATCTACACCAGAAGCTTTACAGCTTTTCAAAAAATTATCTTCACCATTCTGATAAATTAAATTAAAATAACCCATCAAAATAATTGGTTTACTAGGATTATTTTTTTTAAATCTTTTTACGATATGAAAAACATCTTTTAATTTAATACCGTGTTTAAGAGCACGATGCGAACTACCTTGTATTTGTCCACCATCGGCTATAGGCGTATTATGTGGAAATCCTAGTTCAAGAATGTCTGCATGTTTAGAAATTTTATTTAATATTTTGATAGAATTATTTACGTTGTTATCTCCAGCAACTGTGTAAGTAATTAAAGCTGATCTTTTTTCTATTTTACATTTATTAAAAACTAAAGATATTTTTGACTTTTTCATCTGATATAAGACCCCAATTTTTGCTTAATTATATCTTTGTCTTTGAGGCTATCACCGCAAGAGTTCACAATAATAACCTCAGATGATTTTAATTTAGGAGCCAATTTAATTGCTTCTGCAAAAGCATGGGAAGGTTCAAGTGAGGGTGAAATGTTTTCAAGTTTTGAAACCAATTGATAAGCTTTTAGCGCCTCCTCATCATTTACGGAAGTGTATTTCGCTCTTTTTGTATCTTTAAGGAAACAATGAAGCGGAGAAATTCCTGGGTAATCAAGACCAGCAGATATTGACTCGGTAGAGCCTATTTGACCTTCTTTATCTTGAATAACATATTGCGCAGCTCCATGAAGAATACCAATTTTAGATCCATTAGTTAATGGTGCAGCATGAAGCTTGCTATTCTTTGGGCCTCCAGCTTCCACACCAATAAATTGAGCATGGGTATCCATAAATTCATTCCAGAACCCAGCCGCTGAACTGCCACCTCCTACGCAATTAATTAATTTTAATTTATTCGGGATTTTTCCAAATTCTTCTTTTATCTGCTCAATTAATTCTCTAGAAATTTGAGCTGTGCTCCAGGCACAAATTTTTATGAATATATTTGGACCAACTGTTGAACCAACACACATGTGTGTGGTATCACAATTTGACACCCAGTATCTCATGCATTCACTTACCGCATCAACAAGTGTTTGACTTCCGGTAGTAACAGGAACTATTTCTGCACCGTTTTTTTTTATAGCATCGGCATTTGGCCTTTGTCTTTTTATATCTTTTGCTCCCATAAAAATTTTACAGTTAAGGCCAAATTTTTTTGCTGCCATTGATAACATTTTTCCAGCGTAGCCTGCTCCAGTATCACCAACGACATATTTTTTTCCTGCTTTTTTAGCTATTAAACAGTGTACTGTAGCATTATAAATTTTATGAGCCCCACCATTAGCTTCAGATACTACTTTAGCATAAATTTGAGCTCCTTTAAGGTGTTCAGTCAAGTTTTCTAATTTAATAAAAGGTGTTGGAGCTCCTACATAATTTTTAAAGTAGTAATCTCTTTCATTAATAAATTTTTTATCCTTTCTTAACTTTGCAAACAATTTAGTTAAATCATCAATGGGTTTTTTGAGAGTTTCAGGTATAAAATTACCTCCAAACTTGCCACCATACATATAGTTTTTATCATGCTGGTCTATAAGAGGTATATTCTTTTTAATTTTTAAGCTCATTAACTTTTTTTATAAAACTTTTAATTTTAAGATGATCTTTGTAACCTAATTCTTTCTCTAAATTAGATGATAAATCAAAAAAGTTAACCCCTAATTTAGAAATATTCTCCACATTTTCTTCTGAGATTGAACCCGCTAAGGCATACTTTTCACCTTTCGGTAGTTTATAAATTAAATTTTTGGGAAATTTTAAAGATTTTTCCATTCCAGGTGTATCAAATAATATTATATCAGCGTTGTTGAACTCTTTATACACAGCAATATCTTTCTCCTCGTTAATTTTGATAGCTTTGATTATTTTAAATCCCATTTTCTTTATTTCAGACACTCTATTATTTGTTTCGGATCCGTGCAGTTGAATAAAATCAAATTTTCCGATTAAGTTTTTTTTAATAAATTCATCACTTGGATTAACTGTTACAGCTACAAAAGATGAGTTTTTTTTATTATAATTAGAAAGCATTTTAATATCTGACAGAAGTACGTTTCGTGGAGATTTTTCATAAAAAACAAATCCTAAGAAATTTACTTTAAGATCAATACAAAGTTGAATATCTCTGGTTATATTTAAACCACAAATCTTTATTTTCATTAACTTAATTCTTTAGCAAGTTTTTGAATATTTTTTTTAATATTACCTCGAGTGACTGCTCGTCCGACTACTAACCAGTCGGATTTTACATTTTTAGCTTCCATAGATCGTTTTTGATCATAATTTCTTTTTCCCAATTGAACACCAGGGGTTATAACTTCTTTTTTAAAAATTTTTCTAACAGTCTTTACTTCATAGGGACTACATACTAAAGCATCTAATGATGCTTGTTGAGCGAGTTTTGCCTGATGGGCTACTAAATTTTTTACCGATTTATTGTATCCTATCAACCTAAGATCTTTGTTATTCAAAGATGTTAAAGTTGTTACACCTATTATTTTTGTTGAACCTGAAACTTTTTTAACAGCTTTCAAAGCTGCCAAACCCGATGAAATGTGAACTGTAAGATAATTTATCTTTAAATCTCTCATTGCTTTTACTGCAGATTGCATTGTATTGACCGTATCATTCAATTTCAAATCAACAAAAATAATCTTGTTTTTCAATTTTGAAATGAAAAATCTTCCCCTTTTAGAATTCATAAATTCTAGACCAAATTTATAACCAATTTTTATTTTATTTGTTTTGGTTTGATAAATTATCTTTTTTACTTTTGAAATGCTCGAGGTGTCACAAGCTATAAATATTTTCCTTTTCATTCGTTTATTATTTTATTCAATTTTTTCGATGCTTTAAATCTAACTTTAACACGTTCTGGCTTATAAATTAACTCGTTAGTAGCTGGATTTCTTGCATTAAAATTTTCTTTTAATTTTTTAGTTTTCCAACGACCTAATCCTCGAATTTCTACAGAATTTCCTTTTTTTAAGGCATCTGAAATATTTTGTGAAAATATATCAATTATTTGGTTCAATTCAGATTGGTTGAGCGTAGGGTTTTTTTCTTTAAGGAGTTTAATTAACTTTGGTCTTGACAATTATTTTTTTTTTTTAGCTTTCTTCCCAATTGCTTTTTCAAAAATACCTTTAAGTGTAGCACCTGATTTTGTAGCGCCTTCACCAAATTTAGCTATTAAAGATTTTTCCTCATCTATTTGAGCAGCTTTTACGCTTAGTTTTACTCTTCTATTTTGTGTATCTAGTTCTGTAATTTTGGCGTCCAAAGCATTACCTGGTGAAAAAACCTCTGGTCTTGCATCAGCCGCATCTTTTGCTAAGTCAGATTTTTTTATGGCTACAATCAGTTTTTTATCTTTATCAATTGAAACTTTTACTCCTGATTTTAAAACTTCATGAACTCTAGTGGTAATTATGCTTCCAACTTTTTTCTTGTTTTCTTTAAACCAATCTAAAGGATCTTTTTCTAGAGCTCTTTTAGAAAATCTAATTTTTTCATCTTTGATTTCTAAAATCTTAACAGTAATTATTTCATTTTTTTTGAATTTTTTTAAGTCATCAATGTTCTCTTGATAAGATATTTCTTTATAATGTAGCATTCCTGATAACTTTGAGTCTATTAGTTCTCCAAATATTGCCTTATCTGTGATATTTTTAATTTTAATTTTAGTTTCCTTATCAATTTGATTTTTAATTTTTTCCCACGGATTTTCCAATGTGGCCTTGTATGAAAGAGATATTCTTTTTGATGATTTTTCTATATTTACAATTTTAAACTTTATTTTTTGAGAAACGGATAGAATTTTACTTGGATTAATATTTCTGTTAGACCAATCTAATTCTGAATTGTGTATTAAACCTTCTATACCTTCCTCAATTTTTACAAAACATCCGTAATCCATTATTTTTGTTACAGTTCCCTCATAAATTTCTCCAATTTTATATTTCTTTTCAATACTATCATAGGGATCTTCCGTAAGAGCCTTGACTGATGCGGATACACGATTAGTTTTTTCGTCAATTTTTGTAATTTTAACTTTAATTTTTTGTCCTATTGAAACCAAGTCACCTGGTTTCTTTACTCTACCATGACTTAGATCTGAAACATGTAAAAGTGCATCAATTCCATTTATATCCAAAAATATTCCCCAGTCAGTAGTTGCTTTTACTATAGCGTCATTGACGATATCACCTTCTTTAATATTTTTAAGAGCCTCAACAATCTCAGCGTTTTTACTTTTTTCAATTACAGCCCTTCTAGATACACAAACATTGCCTCTACTTTTGTCTATTCTTGTAGCTATTACTTTTACGGGAGTGTTCATTAAGTGATCAATTTTTTTTAGTGGTCTCACGTCTATTTGTGATGAAGGCATAAAACATGGTAAGCCTTCTACGTTAGCAATGAAGCCGCCTTTAATCTTACCTGTAATATATCCTGTCATTTCTTCCTGCGTCTCAAAAACTTTCTCCATTTTTTTCCAGGCCTTCATTTTTCTTGCTTTATCTCTCGATATAATTATTTCTCCCTTAAAACTTTCAATTCTTTCAAGATAAACATCGATTTGCGAACCAACTTTTAATTTAGAAAGTTCATCATCATTTTTAAATTCTTCAATTGGAATCATCCCTTCCATTTTTGCCTTACAGTCGACCACTATAAAATTTTTAGTAATTTCAGTTACTGTGGCTTTTATTATTTCGTTTTCTTTAAGTTTACGATCTTTAAAATCTTTATCTAATAGGTTTTGGAACTCCTCATGAAGAGGGCTAGTTTTTTTTATTTGTTGTTCAGTTGCCATATTTTTTTTTTATTACTCTTTCAACATGCTTTGACATAATATCTACCATAGCACGTTTACTTAACTTGGAAGTGTCCACCACTACAGCATTTTTATGTATTTTTAAAGGGCTATGTTTCCTTTTTTTGTCAGAAATATTCCTTAATTTTAAAGCTTTTTTTACACTATTTAAATTAATTTTTGAGTTGTTTTTTTTTAATTCTTTATATCTTCTTTTTGCAGCAGTATTTAAATTGCAAACGAAAAAAAATTTAACATCAGAACTCGGTAAAATTTTTGTGGAAGCATCTCTTCCTTCTAATACACATCCTTTATTTTTTTTTAAAAAGTTTTTTTGATATTTTTTTAATATATTTCTCACTCGAAGGATTTTAGCAATAGCTGCGCTTTGCGTAGATATTTTTTGCGAATGTAAATTGATTTGACTCAATTTTTTATAATTTAAGTTTTTAAATTTTTTATTTATAAATTGAAATTTACTAATGGGACGATGCTTTATGATTAAATAACTAGCATATCTATAAAGCAAGCCACTTGAGAGAAAAGCTAGATTATATTTTTTTGCGATTAATTTTGCTCCGGTTGATTTCCCAGTAGCAGCCCCTCCATCACAAGTTATCTTAAAACTTTTATTTTTGAGATTCAAATTTTGCTCCTATTGATTTCATTATTTTTAAAAAAGAAGGTGAAGAGGTGTAAACTGTTTCAAAATTTTTTATTCTTGCCTCTGCACCAGTTAAAATTGATAATACAAATGCTGACATGCAAATACGATGGTCGCCTAAATTAGGAACAGTAATTTTTTTTCTACTCGCATCAAAAGCTCCCTTACCAAAAATCTTTAGTTGATTGTTATTAAAAATACTTTTTACACCCACTTGTGTTAAAATTTTCTGCATTTCCAAAACACGGTTTGACTCTTTTGAGGCTAAATCACCTATGTTATTAAAAATTGAAATTCCTTTTGTTAAAGCTGCAACAACAAATAAAATTGGATATTCATCTGTCATACGGGGATAGAAACTACTTGGGGCTTTAATTGATCTAAGTTCAGAACTTTTTATTAAAATATCCCCCACTTTTTCATTATTGTTTTTTTTAATATTTGTGAATTTTATTTTTGCTTTACTCTTTTTTAAAATTTCATAAAACCCTATACGAGTTGGATTGAGACCTACATTTCTAATTCTTAGTGATGAATTTTTATTAAGCAAAGCTAAAGCAACAAAAAAAGCTGCACTGGAGGGATCACCAGAAATTTTAATATTTTTTGGCTTTAAAAGTTTTTTGCCATAAACGATTATTTTCTTTTTTCTTTTTTTATAATTAATTTTAATTGCTTTAGTATTAGACGATAACAAGTTTTCTGTATGATCACGCGATTTTAATTCTTCAATGATTTCTGTATTACCATAACTATTAAGCCCTGCTAATATAACAGCCGATTTTAACTGTGCACTTACACCCGCTTTATAAGATATTCCAACGGGCATTTTTGAAGAAATTAATTTAAGTGGAAATGTAAATTTATTTAAAGGTAAAAAAAATGCACCAAATTTTGACATCAGATTAATTAATTTTTTCATACTTCTTTTATTTAATGAGTGATCCCCTTTAATCTTTATTTCTATATTAGGTGTAGTTGAGAGTATTCCAATTAACAATCTAGCTAATGTTCCAGAGTTACCGAAATTAATTTCCATATTTCTTTTTGAAACAAGTGAACCTAATCCTCTTCCAAATATTTTGTATGATTTTGATTTAATTTTACTTATTTTTACGCCTAGTTTTTTACATGCATTTATGGTGCTTTTAACATCGTCTGATTCTAAAACATTGTTAGCTATAGATGAATTCTGACAAATTGAACCTATCAAGAAACTTCTTATTGATAATGATTTATCTGAGTCTACTGTGATATTCTTGCTAAAGGGTTTTATTTTTTTATTTACTATTAAATTAAATTTTTTTTTAAACATTATTTTTAAGAAAACTGAGATCCAAAATAATATTTTATAGCCTTTGAAGATTTAAGTAACTCTCTCGAAGTTCCCTCTGCAATAACTGTATTCTCTCCTAAAACATAGCTTCTATCAGTAATATCAAATAAATTCTTTACATTATGATCAGTAACAAGAACCGCAGTTCCGCTTGATTGAATTTTTAAAATATATTTTTGTATGTCTTGTATTACCAACGGATCTAGAGCAGCAAGCGGTTCGTCTAATAAGACAATTTTAGGATTATTAATCATTACCCTCGCCATCATAAGTCGTCTGATTTCCCCACCAGATAAAACTGATGCGTTTAGTGTTCTTAAGTGTTGCAAATTGAATTCATCTAAAAGTTTCTCAGTGATCTTTTTTTGTTTTTCCACATCATTGATAGAAATTTGAGCAATACCCATAATGTTGTCATAAACCGACATATTAAAAACGCTTCTCTGTTGGGGAAGATAACCTAAACCTTCTTTTGATCTTAAATGAATTGGAATTTCCTCAATTGATTTACTATTTAAAATAATTTTACCGTTATCAATATTTTGCTCACCAATACACATTGAAAATAGAGTTGTCTTTCCACACCCGTTAGGTCCGAGCACCCCAACACATTCTCCTGGAAAAACTTTAAGTGATAATTTTTTTAACACTGGTCTTCCATCAAAAGATTTACTTAAATCTTTGATTTCAAAAATTGGTTTATCTTTTTTAAATTTTAAAATTCTAAAACCTTTTTTCATTTTATATCTAAATAGGCGTTAACTTTATCATCACTTGAAGAAAAAATATCAAGAGTATTTTTTTTTATATCAAATATAAGTCTATCTGCAAATACTGTGCCCCTTATATCTTCAACAATTACATCTTCAGAAACTACTAAAAAACTTTTTGAATTAGAATATTCAGCTTTTTGAGCAAATAGTTTACTCTTATCATAGTCTGCTTTTACATTTTTGTAAAAATTCATATCTAACGTTTTATTGTTATATTTTCCTTCTTCAGATTTAACATTTAACACAGTGCCATCTTTAAAATAAAAATAAGCATCTACATATTTCATATTTATTATCTCGATGTTGTCTTTATTGTTAACAGCTTCTTTAGATCTTAAAATATATCTATTTCCTGCAAGATCCAGCCCAGAGTATTCAATGTTATAAAAAACATCTCCTTCAGAGTCTTTTTTAGAAATAAGTTCTTTAATTTTTCTTTCTGCTTCCGTTGATAGTATCTCACTTTTTTCAGATTTTTGGTTTTGAAAGTAAGTTAAAAAAACGATTAATAACGCTAACAATACGAGTGAGACTTGTACTAATAGTAGATTTCTTTTTCGATTACTCAATTAACACCTCCCTCCAAAAGAAAATGTATGTGAATTATACCTTTTAATTTTTTTTGAGATTTTTTTAAATCTTTATCAGAAACAACAAGCAAACTCGTTATTTTCTTTTCATTCATAATAGCTAATGCCTTCTGAGCAGGCATGTTCTCATTTACAACAAAAGGCTTTTTATTAATAAATTTACTTAAATTATTTTTCTTAGAATAATTATTTAGTTCTCTCCTTAGGTCTCCGTCAGTGATAAGTCCAGCAATATAATTTTTTTTATTTATAACAACTATTCCTAACTTTTTTTTATTCATAATTTTTAATGCCTCTTCAAAACTTTTTTTATAGTCAATAGCAGGCATTTTTTCCCCAACTACCATAATATCTTTTGCGAGAAGTAATGATTTACCGATATTTCCACCAGGATGATAAATTTTAAATTTTTCTTTAGAAAATTTTTTTTTATACATAACTGTTGTTGCTAAACAATCTCCAAGCAATAATGTAATTGAAGTACTAGAGGTAGGAACCATGCCCGTAGCATCTGCCTCTTTAACTTTTGGCAAAGTAAGTTTTATGTCACTAGCTTTTAATAAAATACTATCAGGTTTTGAGGCTACACCAATAATTTTGATACGATATCTATTTGCATATTTTAACATATTAGTTAATTCAATTGTGTTCCCAGAATAAGAAAAAATTATTAAAATATCTTTTTTTTCAATTTGACCCATATCTCCATGTAAAGCTTGGGCAGGATCACAAAAAAAGCTTGGAACACCAATACTTGAAAAAGTAGCAGATATTTTTTTTGCTATTAAGCCAGATTTGCCAATTCCTGCAAAAATTACTTTCCCCTTACAATTTATAATTAATTCAACTGCTTTTATAAAAGAATTGTTAAAAACTTTTTTTATTTTTTTTAATTCATTTATTTGAATGTTTGCCGCTTGTTTAGCCAGTGAAATGTAGTTTTTTTTATTCATTAGTGTTCAAAAATATCAAAGTTAAATCCACTCTGATCTAGCTGCACTCTTGTATCTAAAAAATTTAAGCAGCTCTTAAATATTCCCATTCTATTTTCTCTGATAAGCATAATTTCTAACTCTTTTTTTATTTTGTGCAAATAGATTACATCATTGGCTGCATACTCTAATTGCTTATCAGATAATTTATCTAAATCCTTATTCCAGTCGCTGCTGCCTTGTCGTTTATCTAAAGATTTGTTGCAAAATTCCTGAACAAGATTTTTTAAGCCATGACTATCTGTATATGTTCTTACAATTTTTGAAGCAATTTTAGTATCAAAAATATTTTTGATTTTACATTTTAAAAAAAACTCTAGAGCATTTTTATCAAATCTTAAAAAATGCCCAATTTTTAAAATTTTTTCATTTTCCAAAACTGAAACTAGATTTGGTGCTTTAAAGTTTTTCTTATTAGGTTGAATTATGAATACATTATCTTTTTCATCGCAAAGCTGAATAAGGCTTAGTTTGTCTCGCTGTGGTATTTGTAGGCCGGTTGCCTCAGTATCTATCGCAATACTATTTTTAAATGATTTGGCTATTTCTGAAGTTATGTCCTCTTTAAACTTAGTTATTTTCATATATAAGTGTTCTAAATACCATGAAAAATCAAATTTGCACAATTTTAGGTGGTGGTGGATTTATAGGAAGATATCTTGTCAGGAATTTGACCAAGAAGAACTACAGGTGCATCATTTCTACAAGAAAAGCCTTTCAAAAAGGCTATTTAAAAACTCAAGCCACTCCAGGAGCAATAGAACTATTGAATTGGAACCCAAACAATTTTTCAGAACTTAAAGAAGCTATAAAAAATTCAGATATTGTTATCAATTTAATCGGAATTCTTTATGAAACAAGAAAACAAAAATTTTATAATATTCATACAAATATACCCGAGGCAATTGCCAAAATATGTTCTCAGTCAGACGTAAAGAAATTTATTCATATTTCAGCCATCGGAGCCAATGAAAATTCAAAATCACTTTATCAAAAATCAAAATATCAAGGTGAAGTAAAAGCTTTGAACAATTTTAAAGATACAGTGATATTAAGACCAAGCGTAGTTTGTGGAACTGAAGATAATTTTACAAATCTTTTTTCAAAATTAAGTATTTTGCCTGTCATTCCAATCGTTGGAATAAATTATAAATTCCAACCTATTTTAGTAGAAGATGTTGCTGATGCTATAGTTCAGGCAATTGAACAAAAAGGTAATGCGGGAAAAATTTATGAAATTGGTGGACCAAAAATAATCAGTTTCGGTGATATGGTTAAATCAATCTTAAAGACAATAAATAAAAAAAGATTTGTTGTGCCTATGCCTATGCCAATTGCTAAAATTCAAAGTGCTATTACTGACCTTTTACCTTTTCCACCAATCTTAACAAAAGATCAGTGTCAGATTTTATCAGAAGCTGATAATATAGTTTCTAATAACAATCTTACTTTAAAAGATTTAAAAATTGAACCGTCAGACGTAGAAAAGGAAATGAAGAAATGGTTATGGAGATATAAAGAGGGTGGTCAATTTGCAAAAGCTTAAATGAAAAGTATGACTTTACTATCAGGGTATATATATCTTGCTTTAGCGATTATCACAGGGATTGCCTCAAATGGTTTTTTAAAAACAACCGAGGGATTTTCAAAAATAAGCCCAACAATTTTTTGTGTTACAAGTATTGTGGTTTGTTTATTTTGCATTTCAAAAGCAATGACAATAATTCCAGTTGGTTTTACTTACGCAACTTATGGCGCTTTAACTATAACCGCAGTTACTTTATTTGGTATATTTAAATATAATCAAACCCCAAATATTTATGGGACTATAGGTTTAATCTTAATTATAGCAGGTGTTATACTTTTAAATCTCTTTGGAAATGTAAAATAAACCCCTGATTTTTTAAATCAGGGGCATTTAATTTATTTATAAATTAATTATTTAAAGATGCTGTGATAGGTTCTTTATTTTTGTTAGCTCTTTTTTCAGCGATTTTTTTCTCGATACTAGCTATCCTTAGATCAATCTTTGATAGTTTTTTTTGTTTAGTGCTTATCTTATTTTTAAGCTTATCGATTGATTTAAGTATTTTTTTCTTTTTCTTTTCGTTTTTTTTTAACTTTCTTTTCATATTGTTCCTCCAAAAAAGAAAAATCTAAAATAATCTACAAAATTTTTCAAATGAAATTAAAAAAAATCTTTTAAACTCAAAGTTGAAAAAAATTTAGAAAATCTCACGGAACTAATAAATTTATAAATCTGTCTGTTTTTTGGATTTCAAGACTGTTTACGTAACCACAATTTTCACCATCAACCTGCGATAGAACTTTATTGTTTACACCATTTATTTTTAAATTGTTCAATTCTTTTTTAATCACACTTTTTGCAGGAGTTAAGTCACCCTTGGTTAAAATCAACCAAATATAATAAAGCAATTTTATTCTGGTCAAGTCTTTAAATATGTAAGCCACTATCCTGTTTTCAAATATATTTGTATCATTTGTTATAGAATGGGGACCAGCATAGTATTTTGAATTAGTACATAAAATCCAATCAGCCATAATTTTTTCATTATCTACCTCAACCTCCATTTTATTATTTTTTAAAAATAAAAAATGCTGAAAACCTTTTAAAGCGAAAATTACTTTTCCAAGATACTTTTTAATATTAGTATTTATGGACTCAACAATTCGAGAATCAAAACCTACACCAGCCATCAAGAAAAAGTACCTATCATTTATTTTTGCTAATGAAATTTTCTTATGATTATCTGATACGAGGACGTTGTAAATCTCTTCCGCCTTTTTCTTAATTTGAGTTTCTATTTGTAAAATATTTGCAGTGCCAGCAGGTATGTATCCAACTAATTTGTCTTTTAAATTATCACTTTTAAACATTTCATTGATACCAAAGCAAACACTTCCGTCACCACCAGCAAACACTAACCGATCAAATTTTTTATTAGACAATTCTTTAAATACATTCCTTGCATGATCTTCGCTTTCAGTTTTAAAAAGATCTACAAGGTGATTTTTTTCTAAAAGATAAATAACCTTATTTATTAACTTAAGTTTTCTACCACCTGCTGCATTGGCATTAAAAATAACAGCAAAATTAAGTTTTTTATTCATATTTTAACAATTCTGTAACAGTTTTATGATTCTACTATTACTAGAGATTCGTTTTACAAAATTTATGGATACAATACAAACTAAAACTAATGGTAAAGTTTTAAGCTACAAAAGTATATTTATTTCAGATGTGCATCTTGGAACAAGAGGATGCCAAGCCAATAAACTTTTGGAGTTTTATAAACACACAAGATCAGAAAACTTGTATTTAGTTGGAGACATAATTGATATTTGGGAATTAAAAAAAAGATTTTACTGGCCACAAGAACATAACGACGTAATTCAAAAAACTTTAAGAAAAGCTCGCCATGGTACCAAGGTGCACTACATTATAGGCAACCATGATGAAATGTTTAGAAAAATGATACCATTGAATTTTGGTGATATTAAAATGGTCAATAGAGTGGTTCATGAAACAGTAAATAAAAAAAAATATATCGTTGTTCATGGAGATGCATGGGACGGGGTAATGAAGTATGCTAAATGGTTATCTAAAATTGGGTCAGTAGCTTACAACTGGTTGCTAACTATAAATGTTGTAATAAACTTTTTTAGAAGAAGACTTGGAAAAGATAAATGGTCTTTAGCAAAATTTTTAAAAAGCAAAGTTAAAAATGCAGTCAAATATATAGGTGAGTATGAAAAAACAATTGCAAATTTTGCTAAAAGAAAAAAAGTAGATGGAATAATCTGTGGTCATATTCATAAAGCTGCAAATCAAAACTTAGATGGTATTAATTATTTAAATTGTGGCGATTGGGTGGAGAGTTGTACAGCTTTAGTAGAACATTTAGACGGAAGAATGGAAATTATCGAATGGGATAAGCTTAGACAAGAAGTAGTAAACTATGAACCTTATCTAAAAGTTGTAAACAAATAATGAAAGTTCTTATCTGTACTGACGCATGGTATCCTCAAGTTAATGGAGTTTGTAGAACTCTTAAAAATTTAGGTGATGAATTAAAAAAGATTGGTCATGATGTTGAATATATTGAACCAAATCTATTTTTTACCATTCCAATGCCGAAGTACAACGAAATCAAACTTTCCTTAAATGTTTGGCCAAGAGTTGGAACTTTAATAAAAAAAGCTAAAGCTGATGTTATCCACATAGCTACGGAAGGCCCGATTGGAATTTTTGCTAAAAGATATTGTGTTAAGAATAACATAAAATTTACAACTTCTTATCACACGCAGTTTGATAAATATTTAAAACTTTACTATCCTTACTTACCTATAAAATTGGCACAAAAATTTCTTAAAAATTTTCATAAAAAAGCAGAGAAAATATTAGTCACAACGGAGTCCATGAAAGAGGAATTAAAAGAAATTGGTTTTAATAAAGATCAAATGGTAGTCTGGACAAGAGGAGCTAATCACAGCAGTTTTAAAAATCCTAAAAAAATTTACCTAGAATATAAAAGACCAATTTTTTTATATGTGGGAAGAGTCTCTATTGAAAAAAATATTAGAGCATTTTTAGATTTAGATTTAGACGGAACTAAATTAATTGTAGGGAAAGGGCCAGATTTAACCAAACTTAAAAAAGAATATCCGAGTGCTATTTTTAAAGGTGAAAAAACAAATGGTGAGTTAGCAAGTTATTTCGCTTCCTCTGATGTTTTTGTTTTCCCTAGTAAAACAGATACTTTTGGTATCGTAATCATTGAAGCATTAAAATGTGGTTTACCTGTAGCTGCCTACCCAGTAGCAGGACCGAAAGATATTTTTAACGGAACAAATATTGGTTCTTTAAATCATAATTTAAAAATAGCCGCTGAAGAAGCTTTAAAAGCAGATAGACAAGCATGCTTGGAACATGCAAAAAAATATACATGGGAAAATTGTGCTAAAATTTTTTTAAAAGCTGCTGTTCCTAATTAATCAAAGATAAAACCTTTTTTCTCATCTGTTCAGCTAAATGGAGGTTGTTTTCTTTCGTATATTCCGTGATTTTAAAAGATTTACCGATAGTTAAGCTTATTGTTTTATTTTTTTTATTTAGAAGTTCTTGAACAAATAAAATTCTTCTCAAATTATTATTTATAAATCCCACAAATTGAAAAAATAAACTATTTTGGCCTGAAAAAAAAACTGGGGTAATCTCACATGGGGATTGTTTATAAATTGAAGCCACCAAAGGCTTCCAATCTCTTTCTTTAGCTTTATCAAAAATGAATTTAGAAGTTGCAACTTCCCCGGAAGGAAAGGTAATGAGCAAGCCATTATTTTTAAGGTGAGTAACCGCTCTATTTTTTGAATTAATGTTAGAAATTTTTGCATCCTTAGTTTTTATAAAACTTAATGGAAATAAGTACTTTCTTATGTGATCAACTTCAGCAAGTTCTTCGTTAATTAATATTTTATAATCTTTTCTTACTTCTGCAACCAGAGCACTGATAATTAAACCATCGGCTATCCCAAAAGGATGATTACAAATAATCAAACAAGGACCAGAAGAAGGAATATTGATTTTACCATCAACCTTATAAGAAATATTTAATAGTTTTAAAGCTTTAGCCCAAAAATTTTTGTTAAAATCTGGATCATTATAATTATCTTTATAAATCTTTTTAATTTTTTTAAATTTAAAAATACTTTCGATGAAAGAACGCATCCTTACTTTATAAATGATCGGTTAATTAATTGCTAAATTTTTTTAGATAAGTTTCTTTAATTTTAGAAAAAGGAAGAAAAACGAAAACATCAGTGGTTTTAAAGTGATTATCTAAAACTGCACCGTCTCCGATATAGGCATTTAACCTCAGATATGCTTTAATTAGAGTAGGTAATTTTTTTGCAATATCCAATTTTGATAGTGTAGGTATAGCATTGCTCAAATTTACTTTACACTCATCGAGCGCCGTTACTTTAATTTCATCAGGCATTGTAAAATTATCATTTAGGAATTTCAGTTCTGGTTCAATTACTTTTATATTTGTTTCTAAAAAACTAGCTGTTCCAAATAAGGCATCTACTTTGTTCTCGACAACGTATTCATGAATTTTCTTCCACATAAGTTGTAAAACATTTTTTTTTCTAAATTTTTTATTAATACAAGATCTACTTAACTCTAATAGGTTATTATATTTATTTGATTTTAGAAGATTAGAAAGGTCATATTCATTAGATGAATAAAAGCCGTTATTTTTTAAAGCAATACTTTGTTTTAAAAGTCTATAAGTTCCAATAACTTTAGTTTTACTAAATTTAGTTTTTTTAAAAGTAACAATTATATGGTCTGCATATTTATCGTAATCGTCAGTTTCTCTTTTAAATGAATTGAGTTTTATGATTTTATTTTCTCGTTCTGAAAAAAATACTTTATATCTTAATCTTTGGGCAGCTTTTATTTCAGATTTGCTGTCAGCCAAATAACAATCAAAAGTCGGTTGAAAGAAATTACTTGTATTAATAAATAACTTATTATTTTGTAATTTTTTAAAATTTCTCAACATTTTGAGTATGTAAGCGATTCACCTTTCAATAATATGAAGAATTTATTTCAAATCTGTTACAAAGATGTTCTTTAAAAACCTTTTGCTTGAAGTATAATTTAGTTATGGAATTGTTATTTTACTCACTCGCAGGGTTAATTGTGATTGTAGTTATTGCAGTATCCAGAAAATCAATTGTAGCAGGTATGGAGGCAAGATCTGATATAAATAGAGAGAATAAACCAGGTGATACTGAAGAGGGGATAGAAGACATCACCAAGGAAAATATTGAAAAAACTAATGAGCAAGTAAAGATTATAAATCAAATCGATGATCTAATTCTAATTGTAGATAAATTTAAAAATATCAAATTTTTTAATAATAGTGCAAAAAAAAAATTTGGAGAAAATAATTTAAATAAGCACGTGGCTACTTTATTAAGAGTTCCTGATTTACTCCAAAATATTGATTTAGTACTTTTAAAAAAAGAGACAATTACTATGGATTTAGAATTATCCTCTCCCTTATTTCAGTTCTTTAAAGTTCATCTATTTTCTGGACCGACCTCATTTGTCGATGATCCTGATTCAGTTATTTTATTTCTAAAAGATTTAACTGATATTATAAAAGCGCAAAGGTTCAAATCTGATTTTGTAGCCAATGTCAGCCATGAACTTAAAACGCCTCTAGTTTCTATTAAAGGATTTTTAGAAACTATAAGCGGACATGCGAAAGATGATTTAGAAGCACAAAAAAAATTCATACCGATAATGCTTGAGCAAGCTGATAGGATGGAAAGCTTAATTAAAGATTTACTTTCATTAAGTAGAATAGAGTTACAGGAACATCTACAGCCTCAAGATAAAGTAAATTTAAAAGAAATTTTAAGTAACGTTGAAGATATCCATCAAAAAAATTTAAAATCTTTTGAATTTAAAAATAATATAAAAGATGATTTCTTTATTAAAGGCGATTATGAAAAATTAATTGAAGTTTTTTCAAATATTATTGATAACAGTATAAAATATTCAGAAAAAAATAAAAAGATTGAAATTAATTGCGGGCAAGGAAATGGAAAAGTTATAGGAGATTCTTATATCGTGTCCATTAAAGATAATGGTATTGGGATTCCAACTGAACAACTTCCGAGAATTACTGAAAGATTTTTTAGAGTTGATGCCGCTAAAAGTAAAAAAGTTGGTGGCACTGGACTTGGAATGGCGATCGTGAAGCACATTGTTAATCAGCATAGAGGAGAACTAGAAATAAAAAGTGAACCTCAAAATGGCACCGAAATAAAGGTCCATTTTTCAAAATTTTAGCAAATATTACAGTTTTGTTAAATTTTGTCTTGAGATAGACGGCAAAATAGTTAAAGTTTTAGTATGACTAGATTAATGAATTATATAAGTCTGGTTTTATTAACTTTAATTTTTACAACTGTTAAAGCAGATGTAAATTTAATAGAGAAAACTTTACGTTCTCAACCTCTTACAGTTTTTGATCTTGGGCTCCTAAGACTGAAAAACGATCTTAAGCAAGCTAAAAACGATTTAGTTCTTGAAGTAGATAATAAAAATGTATCTACAATTTATACTGAAGCTTTATTTTCAAGACGATACGATGGAATTCAATTAATTGTGTCAGCACCGATGAGCACTCATTTAAATGCTAACTCGTACATGGTGGACTCAATTAAATGTAGAAAAATTTTTGAAAAAGTTAAAAATAATCTTTTAAAAGGACAAAACGAGAGCAATATGATTCACTCGCAAGCTGCATCTTATTTAACCGAAGTATTCACTGCTCCTACACAATGGAATGCTTGGAGATATGATAAAGGATTTACTCAAAAGTTAGTTAACTTTGTACAACTAGAAGTTACATTAAAGCCAACTCAATCCTACGCTGTTAAAAATAAAGTAAGACCTTTTAGTTGCGGAGGGTCTTTAGCCTCTGATTATCAACAAATCGAGATAACTAGAAAGTTCAACTAAAAAGTTATCATTTTAATAAATTTGTAACATATCTGTAATAATTAAGAGTCCTCTTAATTCTATGAATCCAATGTTTGTTAATTAATTAATAAATGAAAGGATAAACAATGAGAAAACTATCAATCGCTTTAGCTTCATTAGTTGCAATGTTAGTTGTAACTTCTGCTCAAGCTAGAGATCAGATTAAAATCGTAGGTTCTTCAACTGTATTCCCTTATGCAACAATCGTTGCTGAAAGATTTGGTTCGTCTGGTAAATTTAAAACACCAGTAATCGAGTCAACAGGAACAGGTGGTGGAGCTAAATTATTCTGTGCTGGAGTTGGTACAGAGCACCCAGACGTAACAAATGCATCTAGAGCTATGAAGGCTAAAGAGTATGCGCTATGTCAAAAAAATGGTGTTGAAGAAATCGTAGAGATTACAGTTGGTAACGACGGAATAACGTTAGCTTATTCTAAAGATGCTAAACCAGTAAACTTTACAAAAAAACAATTATGGGCAGCATTAGCAAAAGAAGTTGCTAAAGATGGTGCGTTAGTACCAAATCCATATAAAAATTGGAGTGATATCGACCCATCATTACCAAACTACCCTATCAAAGTTATGGTGCCTCCAGGAACATCAGGAACAAGAGATGCTTGGAATTCATTAGTAATGAAAAAAGGTATCGATGATGCTTCTAAAAAAGCTGGCGCTAAATATAAAGCGTTAAGAGAAGATGGTGCGGTAATTGAAGTTGGTGAGAACGACTCACTTATTATTCAAAAATTAGCTGCGGACAAAGAAATGTTCGGTTTCTTTGGTTTCAGTTATTTCTTAGCTGCAAAAGATAAATTGCAAGCTGCAAGCATTGAAGGTGGTCAACCAAGTCTATCTTCGATTCAAGATTACAGTTACGCAGTTGCAAGACCTTTATTCTTCTACGTGAAAAAAGCTCACGTGGGCGTTGTACCTGGCTTACATGAATTCGTAAAAGAGTTCACAAGTAAAAAAGCTATGGGTAAAAAAGGTTATTTAACTGATATCGGGCTAGTACCTCTAGATGGCAAGTTATACAAAACATCTAGAACTAACGCTACGAAGTTAGTTAACATGCCTGCTAAGAAGTAGTAGTATTAATTAAACAAAAAGGGGGTATTTTACCCCCTTTTTTATCTTGGAAGCTCAATATGAATTTAATACTAGTAACTTTTATTATTCTCTTAGCTTTCTCAAGTTATTATTTCGGTAGAAAAAAAGCTCTAGTTATTCAATCATCACAAAGACTTACGGCATTACCAAAATTTTATGGATATTATTTAGCTGCGTGGTGTGCTGCACCAGCACTAATAATTTTTGTCCTATGGTCAGTTTTTGAACCATCAATCGTTAAAACATTTATTTTACAAGATTACACCGACCAAAATTTAACAAAAAATGAGCTTCAGCTTATTTACACAAAAGTTAAAGCATTAGCCGTAGGAACTTACACGGGAAATATTACTAATTTTTTAGATGAGTCTGCCAATAAGTATATTCAACTAAAAGGAATAGCTAACAGTGCTAAAGTAGCAATTATTTTAGCAATTTTAATTTTCTCTCTGAGTTTTGCATATAGATCTGTTCAGAAAAATGACCGAATGAGGGAACCAGTAGAAATTTTTCTTAAATGGGTATTATTTGTTGCATCATTAGGCGCAGTTTTAGTTACAATCGGAATAATTTTTTCACTTTTATTCGAAGCGATTAGATTTTTTCAAGCAGTAAAAATCTTTGACTTTATATTCGGAACTCATTGGTATCCTGCTAAAACTTTTGTAAGAGATGGCCAGCCAGATCCTGAATTAATGAAGGATGCTTTCGGAGCTGTACCTTTATTTGCCGGAACTTTTTTTATTGCTTTTATTGCAATGTGTGTTGCCATCCCCATAGGTTTGTTAAGCGGGATTTATCTATCTGAGTATGCCGGAAGAGGCGTGAGAAAATATGCGAAACCTATTATTGAGATTTTAGCTGGTATTCCAACAGTGGTATACGGTTTTTTTGCAGCTTTAACCGTCGGTCCTTTTGTTAAAGAAATAGGTAACGCGATGGGTTTAGAAGTTTCATCGGAGAGCGCTTTAGCTGCAGGAGCAGTTATGGGAGTAATGATAATTCCTTTTATTTCAAGTTTAAGCGATGACGTTATAACAGCAGTACCCCAAAATTTAAGAGATGGAAGTTACGCAATGGGCGCAACAAAATCTGAGACTGTAAAAAAAGTAATTTTTCCAGCAGCCTTACCTGGTATTGTAGGTTCGATACTTTTAGCAGTATCGAGAGCGGTGGGAGAAACAATGATTGTAGTAATGGCCTCAGGATTAGCGGCTAATCTTACAATGAATCCACTTGAATCAACTTCAACCATTACAGCGCAAATTGTTGTAATTTTAATTGGAGACCAACAATTCGGAGATCCAAAAACTCAATCAGCTTTTGCCTTAGGAATATCTTTATTTATAGTAACTTTATTCTTAAATGTAATCGCTCTTTCAGTTGTTAAAAAATATAGGGAAAAATATGAATAGTTTTAAGAAAAATTTATTAAAAAAAAGATATATCGCTGAAAGAAGATTTCAATGGTATGGCAAAATAGCTATAGGATTAGCTTTAACCTTTTTAGCAGTTTTTATGTTTCAGATATTTTCAAAAGGTTACTCAGCTTTCCAAAAAACTTGGATATTAACAGAAGTTCATTATGATAAAGAATTACTTTTAATCGATGCAGAAAGCCCATCAAAAGATGATCTAGAAAATGCAGACTATTATGATGTTGCTTACAAAGCTATGACCTCATTAGATCCCGGACTTCCTGAAGAAGAGGATCGTCAATTGATACAAATGGTTTCGTATAAATATGAGACAGAGGTTAAAGATCTACTTTTAAAAAATCCAGACTATCTAGGTAAAATAGTGCCCATAAAATTAACAGCTTCTGATGATGTTGATCAAGTTCATAAGGGAAATTATCCAAGAGATATTCCTGAGGAGAATAGAAGAGTAAATGATTACCAGTTGCAGATTTACGATATGCTTAATGAAAGAGGAGATATTTTATCAGAGTTTAACATTAGTTTTTTTACAAGTCCTGATTCAAGAGAGGCAGAACTAGCAGGTATAGCTAGCTCATTTATGGGAACAGTTTTTAGCATATTAGTATGTTTAGCGTTTTCATTTCCTGTTGCAGTGCTAGCTGCAATTTATCTCGAGGAGTTTGCACCAAAAAATAAATTTACAGATTTTATAGAAGTAAACATTAACAATTTGGCAGCTGTTCCATCGATAGTATTTGGTTTGCTAGGTCTTGGTGTTTTATTAGCAGTTTTTAATTTACCAAGGTCGACACCACTTGTTGGAGGAATTACTTTGTCTCTTATGACATTACCAACAATAATTATTGCTGCAAGAGCATCATTAAAAGCTGTACCACCAAGTATAAGAGAAGCTGCTTTAGCGATGGGTGCAAGCAATATGCAAACAACCATGCATCATACTGTGCCACTATCAATGCCTGGAACTTTATCTGGAACGATAATTGGCTTGGCTCAAGCTTTAGGGGAAACAGCCCCTTTAATTTTAATAGGAATGGTTGCTTTTGTAAACACAATACCTGGTACGCCAGTTGATCCTGCTGCAAGTTTACCAGTTCAGATATATATATGGTCTGAAAGTGCTGAGAGGGGTTTCGTTGAAAAAGTATCTGCATGTATTATGGTGCTTCTAGCTTTTTTAATTTTAATGAACTTGGCAGCTCAAATCGTTAGACACAAATTTGAAAAGAAATGGAGTTAAATGAGTAAAATTATAGCAGAAAATGTAAATGTATATTACGGATCTAAACAGGCATTATTTGATGTCTCTATAAATATAGCAGAAAAAGAGGTTACAGCTTTAATTGGACCATCTGGATGTGGAAAGTCTACTTTCTTAAGATGCTTGAACAGAATGAACGATGTTATAGATATTTGCAGAGTTGAAGGTAGTATTAAAATGGATGACCTAGAACTCAACTCAAGACAATTAGATGTTGTGAGACTTAGGGAAAACGTTGGTATGGTTTTTCAAAAACCCAATCCGTTCCCTAAAACAATTTATGAAAATGTAGCTTATGGGCCTACTATTCACGGTATTGCACAGAGTAAAGAAGAAATGGATCAAATAGTTGAAACAAGTTTGAAAAAAGCTGCTCTGTGGAACGAAGTTAAAGATAGACTTAATGAAGTCGGGACTGGTTTATCAGGAGGTCAACAGCAACGACTATGTATTGCTAGAGCTATATCCGTAAGCCCAGAAGTGATTCTTATGGACGAACCATGTTCAGCGCTTGACCCAATAGCAACAGCTCAAATAGAAGAACTTATAGATGATCTTAAAAAAGAGGTCACAATTGTAATAGTTACCCACTCAATGTCACAAGCAGCTAGGGTATCTCAAAAAACAGGTTTCTTTCATTTGGGAAAACTTATAGAATTTGGACCAACAGATAAAATATTTAAAAATCCTGACAACCAGCAAACTCAGGATTATATTACAGGAAGGTTTGGTTAATGAGTGAAAAACCGCACATTGTAAAATCTTACGAAGAGCAACTTCAGTTATTAAAAGATACAATAGTGAAAATGGGAACTGGAGTTGAGAAACAGCTTGAAAACGCTATTCAATCTTTAGTTAAAAAAGACACTAGCTTAGCAGAAAAATCTATCAAAGATGACGAATTGACTGATAAGTATGAAATAAATATAGAAGAGCAAGTTGTAAATTTGATTGCCTTAAGGCAACCTATGGCAATAGATTTAAGAGAAACAGTTGTTGCTTTAAAAGTTTCTTCAGACTTAGAGAGAATTGGTGATTTAGCAAAAAACATCTCAAAACGATTAAATAAAATTGGAACTGATTTACCTAAAGATATAACTAAAAATTTCGAAATAGCTGGTTTAAAAGCATCAAAACAAGTCAATGCAGTTTTAAATTCGTATTTACATAGAGCTAAAGATACAGCAGAGAATGTTTGGAATTCTGATGAAGAAATAGATCAAATGACTAATTCTAATATGGAAGCTGCAGTAAAGCATTTAGAAAAAAATAAAAACGATATACAAAAAGTAACCCAACTACTTTTCATGCTTAAAAATATTGAGAGGATTGGTGATCATGCAACCAATATTGCAGAGCAAGTTTATTTTCTGATTACAGGAGATTATTTAGAGGGAGACCGACCAAAAGGATAATGAGGGCAAATTTATTCATAGTTGAAGATGAAATGCCCATCGTAACTTTGCTTAAATACAATTTAGAAAAAGAGGGTCACAAAGTTGATTATGCAGTCAATGGAGAAGAAGCTATTAGAAATATAAAGGAGAAAAATCCTGATTTAATTTTATTAGATTGGATGTTGCCAGATATCTCAGGTGTTGAAGTCTGTAAAAATTTGAAAAGAAGTAATCTTCACAAAAATATCCCAATCATTATGTTAACAGCCAAAGGTGAAGAAGAAGACAAACTAAAAGGATTTGAAACAGGAGCTGATGACTACGTAACTAAGCCATTCAGCCAAAAAGAACTTATTGCAAGAGTTAAAGCTTTATTAAAGAGATCTAAACCAAGTGTTGCCGCTGATGTTGTAGTATTTGAGGATCTTAAAGTAGATAGAGTTCAACGAAGAGTTTATAGAGCAGATAAACAAGTTATAGTCGGCCCAACCGAATTTAAACTAATTGATTTTTTAATAAAGAATCCAAAAAGAGTATATTCGCGTGAGCAACTTTTAAATTCTGTATGGGGAGATGATATTTATGTTGAGTCCAGAACTATAGATGTTCATATAAGAAGACTAAGAAAAGCAATAAATATTGATGGCAAGAAAGATCTTATCAGAACAGTAAGATCTGCTGGCTATTCCTTAGATGTTTGAAGATCTTTTGGCTTTATAAATGATATTAATTTTCCTTTAACTTTTGATAACTTTTCCCAATCATTGAAATTAAAACTTACTTCAGCAACGGCTGCAGTAGGAAATTTTCTTTTTAAATTTTCAAATTGTTCAGAGTTTTCTTTAAGACAGATTCGATATATGAGTTCACTAATTGAAGGTTCATGATTGATTAAAAGTAAAGTTTTATAATTATCAACTGTTTGTTTTAAGATATGAATAATTTCATCCTCACTAGCATGATAAAGCGCTTTTTTTTTAATAATTTTCTTAAAACTGATTTTTTCTGACAATATATTTAATGTTTGTATTGTCCTTTTAGAGGATGAGCAATAAACTAAATCAAATTTTAATTTCTTTTTAATAAAAAATTCACAAATTAATTTTGCTGAATTTACCCCTCTTTTATTCAATGGCCTGTCATGATCATCTAAATCTGGAAAATCCCAACTAGATTTAGCATGTCTCATCGCATATAATTTAAACATATTTTTAATTTAACATTTAAATATGTCGAAAGCATCATTTTCAGAAAACGCTAATATTAGCAATCAACTCATAAACAGAGAATTATCTTGGCTTCAGTTTAATGATCGTGTTTTAGAAGAATCAAAAGATAAAACAAATCCTCTATTTGAAAGAGTAAAATTTTTATCAATCGCAGGTACAAATTTAGATGAATTTTTTATGGTAAGAGTCGCTGGACTTTTTAATCAAATTAAAGATGGTTTTGACGAATTAAGCGCAGATGGATTAACTGCAGAGGATCAATTGAATAGGGTCGTATTAAAAACTAAAGATCTATTAAAGAAGCAAAACGAAGCATTCCTAGAGTTGAAAAAAGAGCTATCGAAAGAAAAAATTTTCATTCGAAAAATGTCAGAACTAAATAAGAAGGATCTTATGTATCTAAGAGAATATTTTCAGGAAACAATTTATCCTATAATAACACCTACTGCCATTGACCCATCACATCCCTTTCCTTTTATACCAAATAAAGGCCAAGCAATTTTACTAAGAATGACTAGAATAAAAAAAAAAAGAGAACTAAATGCAATTATAGTTATACCAAGAGCACTTCCAAAATTTGTATCTCTAAACAATTCTGAAACAATAAATGAATTTGTCACAATTGATGACGTAATTTGTAAATTTGCTAGTGAAATATTTCCAGACCATAATATCGAGGCAAGTTTGCAGTTTAAAATAATTAGAGACAGCGAAATTGAAATAGATGATGAAGCTGCTGATCTTGTGAGATATTTTGAAAAAGCAATTAAGAAAAGAAGAAGGGGAAACGTAGTTAAACTCGAAGTACTCACTAATTCAAACAAAAAACTTTTAAATTTTATTTCAAAAAAATTTAAAATGGATGAAGATCATATTTATGAAGTTGAAGGATTGGTTGGAATACAAGATATAGATGAAATTTGTAAAAAGAAAGATCCAAAGCTGAGATTTAAAAAGTTTAATCCTAGAGAAGTTGAAAGATTGAAGGAATTTGATGATAAATTTTTTTCAGCTATAAGAAGTAAAGATTTTGTTGTACACCACCCTTTTGAAACTTTTGATGTAGTAATTCAATTTTTAGAAGCTGCAGCAAAAGATCCCAAAGTTATCGGTATCAAACAAACTTTGTATCGAACCACACCTGACTCTCCTATCGTAAAAGCACTAAGTAGAGCAGCAGAAAACGGAAAAGTTGTTACAGCCGTAATAGAAATAAAAGCTCGATTTGATGAGGAAGCTAATATTGAATTATCTAGGAAACTAGAGAAAGCTGGCGTTCAAATTGTTTATGGATTCGCAAAATACAAAACGCATGCAAAGGCAAGTTTAGTTTTAAGAAAAGAAGGAGCTAAAACGCGAAGCTATGTTCACTTAGGTACAGGAAACTATCATCCTATTAACGCAAAAATTTATACTGACTTATCACTGTTTAGCTCTAATCAAGACTTGGCCAAAGATGTCGAAAAATTTTTTAATTATGTAACTGGTTATGCAAAACCAAAAAAATTGAATAAAATTTTTATGTCTCCATTAAATAGTAGGAATTTTTTTGAAGAAAAAATTGAAAATGAAATAGTAAATGCAAATAAAGGAAAACCTGCAGAAATATGGGCAAAAATGAATTCTCTTGTAGACCCTGGAATTATTAAGAAATTTTACGAAGCTTCAAACGCAGGAGTAAAAATAAATTTATCGGTAAGAGGAGTATGTTGCTTAAGACCTGGAATTAAAGGTCAATCTGAAAATATAAAAGTAAAAAGCCTTATTGGCAGATTTTTAGAACACTCAAGAATTTATTGTTTTGCAAATGGTAGTTCTATGCCCTCTCGAGAGAATCAGGTGTATATTTCATCTGCAGATTTAATGCCTAGAAATTTAGATAGAAGAATTGAAATTATAATTCCGATAGAAAACAATACTGTACATGAGCAAATTTTAGATCAAATTATGTTAGCCAACTTTAAAGATAAATCAGAAACATGGTATTTAGATAGTTTGGGAAACTATCATAAAGAACAAGAAAAAGGCTTTTCCGCACATTCCTATTTCATGAAGAATCCAAGTTTATCAGGTCGCGGTAAGTCAATTTTAAGAGCTAAACCTCAAAATTTGAGATTAGTAAAATGAAACCAGAATTAAAAAATCTTTTTAAATTTCAGTCTAATAAAAAGTCTAAGCAAGCCATAATAGATCTTGGATCAAATTCAGTAAGAATGCTCATATACGACAATTTTAAAATTTCTCCAATTCCGGTTTTTAATGAAAAAGCAGTTTGCAAACTTGGAAAAAATTTAGATAAATCTAAAAAACTAAACCCTGATGGAATTAAAAGTTCTTTAAAAGTTTTAAATAGATTTAAAGAAATTTTAGATATTTCAGACGTTCAAGATTTAGAAATTATTGCTACAGCAGCTTTTAGAGAGGCTACTGATGCAAAAAATTTTTTAAGAGAAATTGAAAAAATATTTAATAAAAAACCACTAGTATTATCTGGCGAGGAAGAAGCAAGAACATCAGCAAACGGTGTAATGGTAGGATTTGATGAAGTAGATGGACTAGTTGCAGATTTAGGAGGCGGAAGTTTAGAACTTGCCAGAGTTTCTAAAAATCAAATTTTCGAAACAACCTCTTTGCCTCTTGGAGTATTAAGACTTGAAAATAATCCCATTATAAAAAAAAGAAATTTGGGAAAATATGTTAGAAAACTTTTAAAAGATGAAAAATGGCTTTATAAAAAGAAATTCAAAAATATTTATTTGGTAGGAGGCACTTGGAGATCATTATTTAAATATCATCTCTTTAAAGAAAAACACCCATTACATATTTTGCATCAATATAAGCTCTCAAAAGATGTAGCAGTTAAATACTTAAATAGGATTTCAAAATTTAATAAATCATCTTTAAAATCAATGGAGTATATAACTAAATCTAGAACTCCCTATTTGCCTTTTAGCTCTATAATACTTAACGAAATAATTGAAGCAGCAAGCCCCTCAAAAATTATTTGTTCAATTAGTGGATTGAGAGAAGGACATATGAGTACAATTATAAATCAAGGAATGAGCGAGGATGAAATTTTCAAATTAAAAACTGATGGTATATCTTTTAAAAAAGGGGACTATGGAAAGAGTTTTGAGAAATATTTTAATTTTATTTCACCATTGTTTGAAGACAACGAATATTTTAATCGAAGATTACTAACCTTGGCTTGTATCTTAAGTAAAATGGATTGGGGCCTGGGCGCTTTTCAGAAAGCAGAGCTAGTTTTTATGGAAGTGTTAAATACTCCATTACTAAAACTAGAACATAGAGATAGAGTAAAAGTTGCATCAGCAAGTTTTTGGAGACATTGTGGCTTAAAATATAACCCGAATTATCAGTTTTTAGCCTTATTAAATAACAACGAGATTTTATCCTCAAAGCAAGTGGGATCTGCTTTAAGATTAGCAGAGTCACTTACAAGCATGTCTTCGTTATTGTTAGATGAATTTAAAATTTATAAAAGAAATAAGACTATTTTTTTGAAAATACCTAACAATCATAGTGATATAGTCTCAAAACAAGTAACTAAAAGACTTAAAAATTTAGCAAAAGAGATGAATGTCAGTTCTAATATTATTTATTCTTAAATTTAATAAATTTTTAACTTAATTTAAATATTTCTTTTATAATTTTGAATTATTAATAACTTAACAGTCTCCCACTGTTTCGTTAATTAATTAGCCCAAGGTATCAATATTACCTTGGGCTGCCCTCCAATTATAAAATAATTTTTCTAATTAAATAGACAGCCAACATTCCACCAATCATTTCAGCAATGATAAAGTTAGGTGTATTTAAGTAATTAATTCCAGTAAATGTATCTGTAAAAGTTCTTGCGATTGCTACCGCTGGATTTGCAAATGAAGTTGAAGAGGTAAACCAATACCCCGCTGTAATAAAAGTGGCTACTGATGCAGCGACCGCAAGTTTGCCACTTTTTAAAGATCCAAATATCACAAAAATTAATCCAAAAGTTGCAATGATCTCAGCTGTAAAAATATTTATTCCAGGTCTAATCTTCTGTGAAAGCTGCAACAAAGGAAGATCAAACATAAAATTTGCTAACATTACTCCTAACATACAACCTAAGATTTGAGCAGAGATATAAGTGATAATTAAATTTTTTTTAATCTTGTTGGTAAAATACATTGCTAAAGTAACGACAGGATTGAAATGTGCGCCGGAGATATCACCGATTGAAGCAATCAGAACAAATAATCCTGCACCTGTAGCTAAAGTATTTGCTATTAACATTACAGCGATATCATCAGTTAGATTTTGAGCCATAATACCTGAACCAACAATTATCATGACTAAAAAACAACTTCCTATAAATTCACCAATAAATATCTTTTTACTTTTCATTTTTTATCCAATGTTTAATTTTTTCATTAATTATATTATAAGTTTCTTCAGCTATTAAATTTATTTTATCTTTATTTTTAGTTTTTTTAATTTTTTCAACAGGGTCCGCGATGTCCCAGTGTGTAATGGTCTTTTTTTTGGGCCACACAGGACAAACTTCTTTATTAGCGTTATTACAAACTGTGATCACGTAATCAATATCAATATCATTTTTTAAAAATTCATCAAAATTTTTTGAATAATAAGTGTCTACATTAAATTTTTTTCCTTCAAGATATTCTTTTATGTAAGGATTGATTTTTTCTGAAGGATTACTACCAGCACTAAATGCGATGAATTGATTTCGGAAATTATTATTTACAATACTTTCTGCTATTATGCTTCTCGCAGAGTTTCCAGTACAAACAAATAATATTGTTTTTATTTCCCTCATAAAAAATGTATTGAAGTGTCCCGAACTTACGGAACCAAAATTTGATAAAAACCAATAATAAATAATGGAATCTGTAAACCAAAATTAGTCAATATTGCTTTATCCTTAGAAATAAAACCTGCAATAGTCCAACCAACAACTCCCGCTCCATGAAACATTATATTTACTGGATACATATTCAAATTTGTTAATAAAATACCTGTAAGAACTAAAAAAGTACTTAACCATTTAAGGTATTTTTTAATAAACTTCATAGTCATGTATATGATTGTAATGTTAAAGTTTTGTTAACCAGACGAGGCTTTAACTTTTTTCTCAATAAATTCTGGAATATCATCTTCTTTATCAAGAACCTCTTCTTTTGTGCCTTTAGGTTGAAATGCATATAATACGTGTAATTTACAATACGGAAATTCCCCTTCAGGCTTTCTCCCGCAGAAATAAAACTTTTCCTCATTGGGATGACCTATAGGCCACTTGCATGTTTCATCTGTAAGTTCTTCAAGAGATTTAGGGTTTTCTGGCTCGAAGTTTTTATCTAATAAAATTGATTGAAATTTAGCTTTCCTCGAAATAGGAGCAGACCCTCTTCTTACAGGTCTATTTACCGATGTTGATGATTGACTAGATTGTTTAGATGGAGCTCTCGCTTCTAAGTTTAATCTATGAGCTTTACCAATGACTGCATTTCGTGTGGTGTCACCTAGAGCTTCGGCTATTTGACTGGCAGTATGCCCTTTAGACCAGAGTTCTTTTAATTTAGCGACTTTTTCTTCTGTCCAACTCATAGTATATAATTACAATATTTAGTAATTAGGAAAAACTTAGGACATAATATTGGGGTTTAAAACATTAAAAGACCTTAAAGCTGTGAGTAGTTTTAGTTGTACACAGTTTTTTTAATAAGAGGTTATAAGATTATCAATGGTTGAAATTACAAAAAAATATAAAATTGGATCGAGAAGATTTGGATTAATAAATTGGGTTGGAACTTGGACTTTATATAAAAAAGAAGTCTTAAGATTTTTAATAGTTTGGATACAAACTATTTTTTCTCCGCTTATTTCATCTTTACTCTTTTTACTTGTTTTATCTTTAGCAATAGGCGCAGATAGAGGAGATGTACTCGGCGTACCTTTTATAACTTTTTTAGCGCCAGGGTTGATTTCAATGCAAGTGATTCAACAATCTTTTTCCCACTCATCTTCGTCTTTTATGATTGGAAAAATACAAGGTAATATCGTTGATTTACTTTATGCGCCGTTGTCAGCAACAGAGGTAACTATTTCTGTTGCACTTGCAGCAGTTACGAGAAGTGTAGTAATTGCTATTGTCTCAATTATTGTATTTAAACTTATTATAGATATTGAGATCACAAATTATTTATTGCTTATTACATTTACTTTGCTCTCTTCTTTTATACTTGGAAACATAGGGATTATTGCAGGTTTATGGGCAGAAAAATTTGATCACATGGCAACAGTGACAAATTTTGTGATTGTTCCTTTATCTTTCTTATCGGGGACCTTTTATTCAATTGAGAGATTGCCAGAAATTCTACAAATGATTAGTAAAGTTAATCCATTTTTTTACATGATAGATGGTTTTAGATACAGTTTTATAGGTAAAGCAGATGGATCAATTTTTATTGGATTGGTATATTTATCGGTATTAAGCTTCGTTAGCTGGTTTGTTACTTACTTATTGTATAAAAAAGGATATAAAATTAAATCTTAGAAATGAGCGCAATATTAAATACATATAATAGAAAAAAAGTTGCTTTTACTAAAGGCAAAGGCTCTTTCCTTTATGGGACTAATGGAAAAAAATATTTGGACTTTGTTCAAGGAATAGCGGTTAATTGTTTAGGCCATGCTAATAATTACTTGATTAATTCAATTTCTAGACAATCTAAAAAATTATGGCATGTTTCGAATACTTTTATTATTCCCGAACAAGAAAGATTGGCTAAAAGATTGAAGCAAAAAACATTTGCTGACTATGTTTTTTTTCAAAATTCTGGCGCTGAAGCAACTGAGGCTGCTATTAAATTTGCTAGAAGATATTTTTATTCAAAGGGACAGCCAAGAAAAAATAGAATTTTGTGCATTAACAATAGTTTTCATGGAAGAACGCTAGCTACTATTTTTGCGAGTAATAGCAAAAAAGCCACCGAGGGTTTTGGGCCTAAAGTAGATGGATTTGATCATTTTAATTTTGGTGATCACAAAAGTTTAGAAAAATCTATTACTAGCAGAACTGCTGCAATTATGGTCGAGACTATATTGGGAGAGGGAGGAATTAAAGTAATACCAGATTATTGTTTAATAGGGTTGAGAAAGTTGTGTAACAAGAAGAAAATTTTGTTAATTTTAGATGAAGTTCAATGTGGCGTTGGAAGAAGCGGTAAATTTTTTGCATTTGAACATGCAAAGATAAAACCTGATATTGTGCCGATTGCAAAAGGGATAGGAGGTGGTTTTCCAATAGGTGCAGTATTAGTAAATAAAAAAGTAGCATCAGGAATGAAACCAGGCACACACGGATCTACTTTTGGAGGAAACCCTTTAGCAATGAGTGCCGGTAACGCTGTTATGGATGTGATGTTTAAAAAAAGTTTTCTGAACAATGTAACTAAAAATGGAAATTATTTTTTAAGAGGCCTTCATAAGTTAAAAGAAAAATATCCAAAAATTATTAAAGAAGTCAGAGGAAAAGGTTTATTAATTGGGCTTTGTTTGCACAAGGACCAAACTAAATTTGTTCAAAAATTATTAGACAATCAACTTCTTACCATTAGAGCTGCTGAAAATGTTGTCAGACTTTTGCCTCCTTTGAATGTCACAAAGCAAGAAATTAATTTGGGTTTAAAAATATTAGACAAGGTTTGTAAAAACTACAGATGAAAAATTTTATAAATATATCTGATCATTCATCTAATGATCTAAGAGTGATTATAGATGAAGCAAAAGCGAGAAAGCTTAACAGAAAAAATTTAAATAAATCTGCGCCAGATGAAGATAAACCATTTGAAGGAAAATCTATGGCTATGATTTTTGAAAAGCCATCTACAAGAACTAGAATGTCTTTTGATATTGCTGTTAAGCAATTAGGAGGCTCGTCGATTATTTTAAATCCAGATGGAATACATTACGGTAAAGGAGATGAAACTCTTAAAGATACTGCAAAAGTGTTAACTGAATATGTTGATATAGTAATGTTAAGAACATCTTCTCATAAAAATCTTGAGGAATTCGGAAAACATTTAGATATTCCAATTATAAATGGTTTGTCAGATATAGGACATCCTTGTCAAATTATGTCAGACATTCTCACATACGAAGAAAGTAATGGGTCTATTGAGGGAAAAACAGTTTCTTGGTTAGGTGATGGAAATAATAACATGTCTAACTCTTTAATTGAGGCTGCAGGAAAATTTAAATTTAATTTAAGAATTGCTTGCCCCAAAAAACACTCTCCAAATAAAAAGATACTATCTTGGGCAAAGAAAAATAAGGTTAAACTTATTGTAACAACGAAACCTGAAGAAGCAGTGAAAAATTCAGATTGTGTGATGACTGATAAATGGGTTTCAATGAATGATAAAGTTAATAAAAAAGCTAAGAAAAAAATATTAAAACCATTTCAAGTAAATAAAAAGTTAATGAGCAAAACAAATTCAGATGCAATTTTTATGCATTGCCTTCCAGTGGGAAGGGGAGAAGAAGTTACTGATGAAGTAATTGACGGAAAACAATCTGTTGTTTGGAGACAAGCACTTAACAGGGTGCATGCACAAAAAAGTATAATTAAGTGGTGCTTAGATTAAGGTAAGGGTTTTGGACTGTTGCTTTTAGAGTTCATATATAAAATAACTGACGCTCTATCTTTTTCTTTTCTCAATCCAGCAAATGCCATTTTTGTTCCCTTGATGTGAGCTTGAGGTTTGATTAAGTAACTATTCATTTCTTCAAAAGACCATTCTTTTCCATGAGCAACCATTGCCTTAGAATATTTGTAATCACTAATTGATCCTGAAGTCCTTCCAATTACTCCCCATAGGTTCGGCCCTATCATATTTTTTCCACCAACTGCAATTTGGTGACACGCAGTACATTTCTTAAAAACTTTTTCTCCGTGAGCAAGATCACCCATTGCTAAAAGAGCTTTTATATCTACAGCTTCTACAACTTTTGTTTCAGTATTATTAGCTGAGGCATTTGTTGCAGCAACCTCCAAACCTTCAACTTTGTATGCAGACTCTTTAGGTTTCTCAACATGGAATAAAATATCAGTGAATTTTCCAATACCTATGATTATTAATGCAGTTAACAGAACTGCAGCTATTATTTTATTTATTTCAAAACTATCCATAATTTTGATAAGACCTAGTTGACGTATAACACGACTTTAAGAAAAAAACTTAAATTACTTAATTTTTTTTTGCGTCTTTGAGACGCATAATTATGAACAAAACTGTAATAATAATACCTTCAAGGTTAGATGCTGCAAGATTGCCAAATAAGCCATTGGAACTTATAAACAGCAAAGAAATGATTCTTCATGTTTATGATGCTGCAAAAAAAACTAATTCAGAAGTATATGTGGCAACTCCTGATCAAAAAATTATTGAAGTTGTCAATCAAAATAAAGGAAAAGCAGTTATTACATCTATTGACCATCAAACTGGTACAGACCGAGTTTATGAAGTTTTCAAACGCTACTTAAAAGGTGAACCTAATTTAATTGTCAATTTACAAGGCGACATGCCAAATATACAGTCTCAAGCCATATCAGATTTAATAAATTATATGCAACAGGGAAATTGTGATATCGGGACTTTGGCGAGCTCATTTAGCTCTCATGAAGAACTTGCAAATGAGAACAACGTTAAAGTAGCTGTCAAAGAACAATTAATTGCTGGAAAGTTTTGTGAAGCGATTGATTTTTTTAGAGTAGACAAAAAAAAATATAAAAATTATTATCATCATGTAGGTATTTATGCCTTTACTAACAAAGCATTAGTAAGGTATGTAAGTTTAAAAAGATCAAAGCTTGAATTGGAAAGAAAATTAGAACAACTAAGAGCTCTTGAAAACTCAATGACAATTCATGTAGGTTATATCAACACATCGCCATTAAGTGTTGATACAACAGAAGATTTAATAGAAGTAAGAAAAATTATGGAAAAAAAAAATTAAAATGAAAATAGGAATTCAAGGAGAACTTGGAGCTTATTCGCACATAGCTGTGGAAAATCTTTATAAAGATGCAGATATAACAACCTGTTCAACATTTGAAGATACTTTTAAACTAGCTTATAATGATCAAAGCTACAAAATAGTGATCCCAATCGAAAATTCTCTAGCTGGAAGAGTTGCAGATATTCATTATCTTTTACCGAAATATAAATTACAAATCCATGGTGAATATTTTCTTCCAGTCGAACATAATCTACTTGGAAAACCTGACGCCTCAATTGAAGAAATTAAATATGTCAGAAGTCACGCACAAGCTATCAGCCAATGTCAAAAAATTATTAATGAAAAAAATTTTAAATCAATAATTTCTGTAGATACTGCTGGATCCGCTAAAGAATTAGCTAAAGGAAAAGATAAATCTATTGCTGCGATTGCTTCTGAACTTTCTGCTAAAATGTACAATTTAAAAATACTAAAAAAAAATATTGAAGATGATAAAGGTAATGTTACGAGATTTTTAATTATGGGAAAAAATATTGAACAGCCAGATTATGATAAAGATAAAAAATATTTAACAAGCTGCATATTTAGAGTTAAAAGTGAACCCTCAGCTCTTTACAAATGTTTAGGTGGATTTGCGACTAATCAAGTAAATTTAACAAAACTAGAGAGTTTTTCAGTAAAAAATACTTTTGAACAAGCTAATTTCTATTTAGATATTGAAGGTCATTTAGAACAAACCAAAGTGAAAAAGGCTTTAGAGGAATTAGGCTTCCATACTGAGACATTAGACATACTCGGAGTGTACGAATCTTCAGCATTTAGGCAAAAATAGTCCACAAAATTTAAATCTAGCCTTGTAGTATTTAAATTGATCTTGATATACTGGTATTGAGGTTGGCATCAGGTGGATGTTTCATAAACCCGGTCAGGTCTGAAAAGAAGCAGCCGTAGTGAAAATTTTTCAGGTTGTTGCCTGCCTCTTTGAAAATGACAAATAAAATTTTAGCACTTAAATATAGACCACAAGAGTTTAAACATTTAATTGGTCAAGAGGTCATGGCTCAAACAATTACTAATGCAATTAAACTTGGAAAAACTCCAAACGCTTATTTATTAACTGGAATAAGAGGTGTAGGTAAAACTACAACAGCTCGTTTAATTGCAAAAGCTTTAAACTGCCAGAAAAATTATGACTCTAAAATTAATTGTTCGGCTGAAAAATTTTGTCCTACCTGCCAAGAAATTATAAATTCTAACCATATTGATATTTTAGAGATGGACGCAGCATCTAAAACGGGAATAGATGACGTAAGAGAATTAATTGAAAATTCAAAGTACAGCCCAACTAGCGCAAAGTTCAAAATATTTATAATTGACGAAGTACACATGCTTTCAAAACAGGCATTTAATGGATTACTTAAAACCTTAGAAGAGCCGCCACCAAGTTTAAAATTTATATTAGCAACCACAGAGGTAAGAAAAATACCTGTAACTATTTTATCGAGATGTCAAAGATTTGATTTAAAAAGAGTTAGTGTAGAGCAACTTTGTATACATCTTAAGAAAATTGCTAATATAGAAAAAGGAAAAATATCTGAAGACGCAATAAAACTGATTGCGAGAACCTCGGAAGGATCTGTTCGAGACTCTATATCATTGTTAGATAGAGCTTTGATTTCTCAATCTATCAATGAGAATAAACAAATTGAAGAAACTGATGTTAGGATGATGCTTGGATTGGCAGATAAAAGTAAAGTTATTTCTCTATTTAGAGAAGTTTTGAGCGGCGATGAAAAAAATGCCTTAAGTATATTAAAAGAATTAATAAATGACGGTTTAGATGCCAAAAACTTTCTTAATGATATCTTAGAAGTTCTTTATTTATTTAGTAGAAGAATCAACCTAGGACCAATTGAAAAGGATATGTCAGTATCAGAGTCAGAAGCACAAATGGTTGATCAGTATTCTAAAAATATCGATATGCAAGACATAGGATTATTTTGGCAACTAACAATTAAAACTATTGATGACTTGAGAATTGTAGGAAATGAAAATTTAACATTAGAAATGTATATTATGCAGTTAGTACATTTAAAAAGTATAGACACAAAAAAAGAAATTTCCAATTTAGTTAATGAAAATAACCATGTATCTAGTGATACTTTAACTGGAAAAAAAATTGAAGATCAACCTTTAGATAATATTTCTAATCAAATTAAAAACCAGCTAAAAAACATAAATCAAATAAAAACAAGTCCAATTAAGAATTTACTCAAAGAAAATAAAAAAACAGAAATTAAAATATCAAGTTTTCAAGATTTGATAAATTTGGCTAATAAAGAAAAAGAAATAGAACTTAAGTATGATCTTGAGAGAAACGTAAAATTAGTAAGTTTTAATAGAGGTAAAATTGATATTAGCTTTAATGAAAAATTAAATAAAAATTTTATAAAAAATCTAACAGAAAAACTATTATTATGGACAGGTGAAAGATGGATTATATCTTTAAGCAAAAATAATAAAGCAAAAAGTATTTATGAAAAAAATTTAGAAGATAAAGATAATATGATTGAAGAATTTAAGAAAAGTAAATTAGCGAAAGATATACAAAAAACTTTTCCCGATGCAAAATTGGTTGATTTAAAAGATGAGGAATAGATGAGGAATAAATGACAAATTTTTCTGATATGCTTTCAAAAGCAAAAGCTATGCAAGACAAAATGAAAGAAGCCCAAGATCAAATTAAAAAAATTAAAGTCGAGGGTGAAGCTGGAGGAAATCTTGTAAAAGTTGTATTGTCAGGAGATTATGAATTAAAATCTATTATCATAAGTGATGCTGCAAAAAAAGAGAGTCAAGAAATAATAAATGATTTAATTATTGCAGCTTACAATAATGCAAAAGAAAACTTAAAAAAAAAATCTGCTGAGGAACTTTCAAAAGTAACAGGAGGCCTCAACTTACCCTTAGATTTTAAGCTTCCTTTCTAATGGATAACGATATACCAGAAATAAATGAATTAATTCAGCAATTTTCAAAATTGCCTGGTCTAGGGCCAAAATCTGCAAAAAGAATAATTCTTAAATTAATAAATAATAAAGATAATATGGTAAAGCCTTTGGCAAAATCTTTAGCCGAGGTTTATAAAAAAGTTGTTAGATGTGTAGATTGTGGAAATTTAAAGATAATTGATAAAGTTTGTATTTGTACTTCAGATAACTCTTACGACAAAATATGTGTTGTTGAAAATCTTGCTGATATGTGGGTTATAGACTCTGCTAATATTTATAAAGGTTATTACCATATTTTAGGCGGCACTTTAAGCTCTAATGAAAATTATGAACAAAAAAATCTTTTAATCGAGTCTCTAGTCAAAAGAATAAAGAAAAATAACTTAAAAGAGGTGATTATTGCAACAAGTGCAACTGTTGAAGGTCAAACCACAGCTCATTACATTGAGGATACAATTAAAAACGAAAAGCTAAAGATTACTAAGTTGGCCCAAGGCTTGCCTGTTGGTGGAGAGATTGAACAATTAGATGATGGAACTTTATTTTCAGCTTTTAAAAATAGAGTTCCAGTTACCAGCGGCTAATTATTAGCTTTTTTTTCTAATCTTTTTTGGTGAAGCAAAGGCTCTGTATATCCTGATGGCTGAAAGCGACCTTTAAATACGAGATCACAGGCAGCAGTGAAAGCTAAAGATCTATCAAAGTTATCTGACATTTTTTGATAAGTAGGATCATCTTTATTTTGTTCATCAACAATTTTAGCCATTTTTTTCATTACTGACATGACCTGATCTTCTTTACAGATTCCATGATGTAACCAATTTGCAATGTGTTGAGATGAAATTCTAAGAGTAGCCCTGTCTTCCATAAGACCCACGTTGTTTATGTCTGGAACTTTTGAACAACCAACACCTTGATTGATCCATCTTACAACATATCCTAAAATCCCTTGTGCGTTATTCTCTAATTCTCGATTGATATCATCTAGAGCCCAGTTAGGTCTATCGGCTGTAGGTATTTCTAAAATATCATCAAGTTTAGCTTTAGATCTTGATTTAATTTTATTTTGTACCTCAAAAACATTTACTTTATGATAATGCATTGAATGTAATGTGGCTGCAGTAGGTGAAGGAACCCATGCACAATTAGCCCCCGATTTTGGGTGACCTATTTTTTGTTCCATCATATTTGACATCTGATCTGGCATAGCCCACATTCCTTTTCCAATTTGAGCTTTACCTGAAAAACCACAACTTAATCCAACATCGACATTCCAGTTTTCATAAGTTCCAAGCCAAGTAGATTTTTTCATATCACCTTTAAAGATCATTGGCCCAGCTTCGAAAGAAGTATGCATTTCATCTCCAGTTCTATCCAGGAAACCTGTATTAATAAAAACTATTCTATTCTTAACTTGTCTGATACATTCCTTCAAATTAACTGTTGTTCTTCTCTCTTCATCCATAATTCCAACTTTAATTGAGTATTTTTTAATTCCCAGAGCTTCTTCAACTTTTTCAAACAGAGTATCAGTGAAAGCCACTTCCTCTGGCCCATGCATTTTTGGCTTAACAATATAGACTGATCCAGTTCTTGAATTTTTTTTATTTTTAAAGTCATGAAGAGCACACAGAGTCGCAATAAAAGCATCCATTATTCCTTCTGGAATCTCTGTACCGTCTTTAAGAATTATAGCAGGGCTAGTCATTAAATGACCTACATTTCTATTTAACAATAAAGCTCTACCATGAAGTTTAATCTTTTTTCCATCTCTCGATATGTAAGCTCTATCTGGATTTAATTTTCTAACAAATTTTTTTCCGTTTTTTTCAATATTGGCTGTTAAATCACCTTTCATTAAACCGAGCCAATTACGATAGCATTTAATTTTATCTTCAGCATCGACTGCGGCGACTGAGTCTTCATTATCAATTATAGTTGAAAGAGCTGACTCAATAATGAAATCTGAGATTGATGCTTTGTCTATCTTTCCAATGAAATGGTTAGGATCAATTATAATATCAATATGCAGGTTATTATTCTTTAATAAAACTGAGGTTAATTTTTCTTTTTCACCATTGTATCCAATAAATTGGCCTTTATTTTTTAAATATATTTCTTTTTTGTCTTCAAGAAAAACTATGTCGTTATCATTAACTTTCATTCCAGAAATTTTATTCCAACTTCCATTATTAAGTGGAATAGTTTCATCTAAAAATTTTCTGACATAATTTATAACTGTTTGAGCTCTTTGTTCATTAAAATCTTTTCCTTTGTTGCCGGGAATTACATCTGTGCCATACAAGGCATCATACAAACTTCCCCATCGTGCGTTAGCTGCATTTAAAGCGTACCTGGCATTATCTACTGGCACCACAAGTTGAGGACCAGCTATTGTTGCTATCTCATCATCTACATTTATAGTTTCAATGTTAAATTTATCTTTTTCTTCAACAATATAGGAAATAGATTTTAAAAAATCTGAATATTCTATTTTATTTAATCTTTTTCCTTTATTTTTTTTATGCCATTCATCTATTTTTTTTTGAATGTTTTCTCTTTTTTGAATTAATTTCTTATTTACAGGTGCAAGTTCATGAACAATTTTTCCAAAATTAGCCCAAAATTCATCAGATTTTATATTAGTACCTGGAATAATTTCATTATTAACAAAATCTAATAATTTTGTATTTATTTTAAGCCCATTTTTCTCAGTTATTCTCATAATGAACCGATCTTTACATTTTATTATAATACATTAATAGTAGCATTATTAGCTCAGTATGAAAAATTATTTAGAATTTGAAAAAGAAATCAAGGCACTTGAACAAGAAATTGATAACTTAAAGAGTCCGTTTGGTTCCGAAGGAATTTCTGAAGTCGATACGCAAAAAATCAAAAATACTCAAAATGAGATAAATGAAAAATTAAAAGAGACTTATGCAAACTTAAATAGTTGGCAGAAAACTCAAGTCGCAAGACACGAAGATAGACCGAAAGCAAATTTTTATATAAAAAAAATATTTTCTCAATTCACACTTTTATCTGGTGATCGATATTTCGGTGACGATAAATCTGTTATTGCCGGCTTTGGGCTGATTGATGATAAATCAGTTTTAGTAATAGGCCAAGAAAAAGGTGAAGACTTAAATAGTAGAATTGAGAGAAATTTTGGAATGATGAGACCTGAGGGATATAGAAAGTGTATAAGATTAATGACGTTGGCAAACCGTTTTCAAATACCTGTGATAAGTTTTATTGACACGCCTGGCGCTTATCCAGGATTAGGAGCTGAACAAAGAGGTCAAGCCTCTGCTATCGCAAATTCAATTGAATGTTGTATGTCGTTAACAGTTCCAAATATTTCAATTATAATTGGTGAGGGTGGATCCGGTGGTGCTATTGCTTTAGCATCGTCTAATAAAGTTATTATGTTAGAAAATTCTATTTACTCAGTAATTTCCCCTGAAGGATGTGCATCAATATTATGGCGTGATCCAAGTAAATCATTACAAGCTGCCGCGGCAATGAAACTTACAGCTAAAGATTTATTAAAGCTTGGAGTGATAGATGAGATAATTCCTGAGCCATTGGGTGGTGCACATAGGGATCCTGAAATCATAGCCGCTGATATAAAACACTCAATAATAAAAAATTTAAAAAGCTTTGAGAATTTGAGCAAAGAAGAAATCTACGATCACAGAAAATCAAAATTTTTGCAAATCGGAAGAGATGGTGGTTTTAGCAAATCCAGCAATCTTGAAGGTGGCGGATTGAGTTATAAAGAAACAAATATACAAAAATTATTGTCACATATTAATAAAAACAAACTAATTTACGCAGGAATAGGCCTTTTAGCTTTAACTAGCTTAATTGTCCTTATATTTTAACCATTGTTGCATAAAAACAATTTAATTAAATAATATTTTCTTCTATTGACTTTTATTAAACTAAGCTATTAAAGATGCAAATAACTAGTCTACGATTAGTTAAAGTTAATAATAATAAGGAAACAAGTAAATATGAGTACACTAAAAGGTAAAGTAAAGTGGTTCAATGGGACCAAAGGGTATGGTTTCATCGAAAGAGAAGACAAAGAAAAAGACGTGTTCGTCCATTCTTCTGCAGTTAGAGAAGCTGGTTTAAAGTATTTAAACGAGGGTGATGAGTTAACGTTTGAAGTGGAGAGCACAGAAAAAGGTCCTTCAGCAGTAAAACTGCAGAAAACATCTTAATCTAAATTTCCAAAAATCACTGATTATCGGGACATTAACTTTAGTCTAAAACTATTTTATTGTCCCGCTAATTTCATCTTGAAAAAGTCACAATTATTTTCTACATAGGGATCATGATTAATGAAAAAAGAATCATTTCATCACTTATAGAACATTCTCACAGAATGCACGCTAAGCTATTGCTTAGCTTATAATCAAAAATATATAAATTTAACTAAAATTAAGATAAATATAACAGGGATGCAGCAGTAGCTCAGTTGGTTAGAGCACTAGTTTGTGGAACTAGGGGTCGGTGGTTCGAATCCACCCTGCTGTACCAAACAATGACAAAAGAAAAAAACAACAAACCTTCTAAAGAGCTTCCATTAGGTTTTGTAGACAGACAAGAAAAAGAATTACTCGTACGAGATTTCATAATTTCAAATATTAAAGAGGTTATGATTAAATATGGATTCCAGTATCTCGAAACTCCAAGTTTTGAGTATTCAGACAGTATTGGAAAATTTTTACCTGACAAAGAAAGACCAGACGAAGGTGTTTTTTCATTTAAAGATGAAAACAAATGGTTGTCTTTGAGGTACGATCTTACAGCACCATTAGCAAGATACGTTGCAAAAAATTATTTAGAGATTCCTAAACCATTTAAAAGATATCAACTAGGCAATGTTTGGAGAAATGAAAAACCGGGACCTGGTAGGTTTAGAGAATTTTTGCAATTTGATGCAGATTACGTTGGAACTAAAAGTTTACAAGCAGATGCAGAATTATGTGTCATGATTTCAGAAATTCTAGAAAAATGCGGTCTTTCAAAATCAGAATATATTATCAAAATTTCATCAAGAAAAATCACTGAAGAATTATTTAAAAAGTTAAATATTAAAGATAATCAACAAAGACTAACCACACTTAGAGCTCTAGATAAAATAGATAGACTTGGCTGGAGTGGAGTAAAAGAATTATTAGGTGAAGGTAGAAAAGATAATTCTGGTGATTTTACAAAAGGTGCAAATTTAAATCCTAATGACGTTAAAACAATAGAAGAAACACTTAAGAAGAGTTCACCAGAAACAGAAGATTTAGTTGAGATATTGAAAATTTTTAAAGATTATAACTTTAATAATTTTGAATTTGATCCATCAGTTATACGGGGACTAGAATATTACACAGGTGCAATTTTTGAAGTGAATTTAAAATTTGATGTAACAAACAAAAAAGGGCAGGTCATTCAATTTGGATCCATAGGAGGAGGCGGAAGATACGATAATCTTGTAAATAATTTTGGTAATTATGATGCTCCTGCAACAGGGATATCAATTGGTTTAGATCGTTTAGTTTATGCATTGATGCAAAAAAAAGAATTTAAAGTAAAACAATCTAAACCAGTCGTGATTTGTGTTTTCGATAAAAATTCTATGAAAGATTACATTAATGTTCAAACAATATTAAGGGAAGCTGGTGTCAGCACTGAAATTTATCCTGGAGATAGTAAACTAAAAAAACAAATGGAATATGCAAATAAAATAAAATCTCCTGCAGTTATTTTATATGGTGAGAATGAAATTAAATCAGGAAAGCCAACTTTAAGAAACTTAAGTTCAGGCGAAGAAAAATCAATTGAATTAAAAGAATTAGTTAATGAAATCAAAAATATTATCTGAAGTAATAATTAAAACCTTTAAGAGCAATGGTTTTGTTTTATCAGAACCTGATGTTCTCTTAGACTCAGACTATATCATTGAGAGGTCAGGTGAAAAATTTAGAAGTTCAATGCTAACTTTTGATAGAGAAGATGGAAAAACGATGTGCCTAAGACCAGACTTAACAGTTGCATCATGTATAAGTTTTTTACAAAAAAAAACTTCCTCAAAAATTTATTACTCTGGTCAAGCCTATAGAAGATCAGGAGGTAAAGGTGCAAATTTTATTAATGATCAATTAGGTATTGAAATTCTAGGTTCAAAAAATCTTATTAAAGATGATTTTAAAGTGATCAGTACTATCTTGAATTCAGCAAAAAAAATTAAAATGAAAAAAATTAAAATTAAAGTCGGCGATATTGGTTTATTTAAGAGCTTGATCAATGCCCTTGAGATGCCTGAGAGATGGAAACTAAGATTGATCAGACACTTTTGCAGACCAGGTTACTTTGAAGAACTTTTAAAGAGGCTAGAAAAAAATACAGATATTGATGCTGTAACTTTTGATACAGATAAGAAAAGATTTTATGAAATGAAAAAATTTGATCAAAACAAAGTAATTGCTGGCAGATCAATCTCAGAAATTTTAAAAAGATTTGACAAAAAAATTAAAGATCCAAGATCATTTACAGATGGAAAAAAAATTGTAAAAATAATTAAAGCTTTTTTAAAAATTAATTGCAAACTTTCAAAACTAGATGATGAGTTGTTAAATTTTGCAAAAAAAAATAATCTTAAAATAAATATATTTAAAAATTTTAAATCTATTCAAAATTTGAAAAAACTTAATCAAGATATAAATTTTGTTACCAATTTTGGCAGAGACGTCGAGTATTATACAGGAATTGTGTTTCAAGTATTTTCTGGGATAAAAGAAATTGCTTCAGGCGGTCGTTATGATGATTTACTTAAAAGTTTAGGGGCCAAAAAGAGTATTCCTGCCGTTGGGGCAGCAATAAACTTAAAAAATATATGAAAGATTTAATTACTATAGGTTTGCCAAGTAAAGGTCGATTAAAAGAAAAGTCAATATCATTTTTTAATGATAGAGGATTAAAAATTATACAAAGCGAAAAAGAAAGAAATTATTTTGGTACTATTGAAAATAAACCTAACGTTAAAATAATATTTTTACACGCCAAAGAAATTATTCAAAGACTGGGAGACGGAACACTAGATATTGGTGTATCTGGTCTTGATCTTTTGAAAGAGTCAGACATAAATTTACAAAGTAAAATAAATATTCAAAAAAAACTTGATTATGGAAATGCGAACTTAGTGATCGCTGTGCCAGATGACTGGATAGATGTGCAAACAATAGCTGATCTTGAAGAAATATCATTTGATATAAGATCAAAAAGAAATACCAGATTGAGGGTAGCAACTAAGTATCCAAATTTAACCAACGATTATTTGATTTCAAAAGGAGTTACCCAGTACAAATTAATACCCAGTCTTGGTGCTACAGAAACATATCCTTTTATCGGTTCTTCAGAAATAATTACTGATATTACCTCTACAGGAAAAACTTTGGCTGATAATAACTTGCGAGTTCTTAAAGACGGACTGATACTTAGCTCTAAAGCATGTTTGTTAATTGCAAAAAAAAAGGCTGCAAAATTGCAGCCTTTTTTAAAATCTTTGGGTAGTTGAAATTACATTCCCATTCCACCCATACCGCCCATGCCACCCATGCCGCCACCCATTGGAGGCATTGCAGGACTAGCATCTTTTTCCTCAGGTTTATCTGCGATCATTGCTTCAGTAGTAATTAATAGTCCAGCAATTGAAGCAGCATCTTGTAATGCTGATCTCACAACCTTAGTAGGATCAATTATTCCTTTGGCAAACATATCTACATAATCTTCGTTCTGAGCATCATAACCTTGAGAAGCTTTTTTACCTTCTAAAAGTTTGCCAACAACCACAGAACCATCAACACCAGCATTTGCAGTAATTTGTCTAATTGGAGCTTGAAGAGCTTTTTTTACAATCTCAACACCAGCTTTTTGGTCATCACCTTTTACTTTAACTCCATCTAAATCTTGTGCAGCGTAAAGTAATGCACAACCACCACCAATTACTACTCCTTCTTCAACGGCAGCTCTAGTTGCATTAAGAGCGTCTTCAACTCTATCTTTTCTTTCTTTTACCTCAACTTCTGTAGCACCACCAACTTTTATCACAGCAACACCACCGGCAAGTTTAGCTAATCTTTCTTGAAGTTTCTCTTTATCATAATCAGATGTTGTTTCATTGATCTCAGATCTAATTTGATTACATCTAGCTTCAATATCAGATTTTTTTCCCTCACCAGCAACAATTGTGCTGTTTTCTTTATCAATTTTTACTTTTTTACAAGAACCAAGGTCGCCAATTTTAACATTCTCTAATTTAATTCCAAGATCCTCTGAAATGACCTGTCCACCAGTTAGAATGGCAATATCTTCTAACATTGCTTTTCTTCTATCACCAAAACCGGGAGCTTTAACAGCTACAACTTTAAGACCACCTCTTAATTTATTAACTACTAAAGTTGCTAAAGCTTCACCTTCAACATCTTCAGAAATAATCATTAATGGTCTGTTAGCTTGTACTACTGATTCAAGCAATGGAACCATTGGCTGTAGATTAGTTAATTTTTTTTCAACTAAAAGCACTAATGGATTTTCAAGCTCAGTTGTCATTTTTTCAGTATTTGTAACAAAGTATGGTGAGAGATATCCTCTATCGAATTGCATACCTTCAACAACATCTAATTCAGTTTCAACTCCTTTTGCTTCTTCAACTGTTATAACACCCTCATTTCCAACTTTTTGCATAGCTTTAGAGATCATATCACCAATAGATTTCTCGCCATTTGCTGAAATAGTTCCAACTTGAGCAACTTCCTCATTAGCTTTAACTTTTTTTGAAGATGTTTTTAATTTATCAATTACTTGTTCAACCGCTTTGTCGATACCTCGTTTGATATCCATTGGGTTCATCCCAGCAGTAACATATTTAAGTCCCTCATTAACAATTGCTTGAGTTAGAATAGTTGCAGTGGTAGTTCCATCGCCAGCATTATCATTTGTTTTACTTGCAACTTCTTTTACCATTTGAGCGCCCATGTTTTCGAATTTATCTTCTAGTTCAATTTCTTTTGCAACAGAAACGCCATCTTTAGTAGTTCTTGGGGCGCCATATGATTTATCCATTACAACATTCCGCCCTTTTGGACCTAATGTTACTTTTACGGCGTTAGCAAGAGTATTAACTCCAGTGAGCATTTTTGACCTTGCTTCTGTATCAAATTTAATTATTTTTGCCATTATCTTCTCCTATAAAGTTTATTTTTTACTTTTTGAAATTCCCATTATGTCAGATTCTTTCATAATGCTGTATTCATTACCGTCAATTTTGACTTCTGTTCCGGACCATTTTCCGAAAAGAACTATATCTCCAACTTTAACATCCATTGCAGAAACTTTACCGTTTTCATTTTTAGCACCAGGACCTACAGCTACAACTTCACCCTCTTGAGGTTTTTCTTTAGCAGTGTCTGGTATTATGATGCCGCCAGCAGTTTTTTCCTCACTGTCTAGCACTTTTATAAGCACACGATCGTGCAGAGGTCTAAATTTCATATGTATTTTCTCCTGTAAATATTTATGTAGTGTTGATATGGTATGTTTTAACTATATTTCAAGAGGCAAAATCATTAAAAAAAACCGCTAAATACTATATTTATGGCCATCAAAGGAGAGAAATAGCAGATTGAGAGAACTAAACCACCTAGAAGACATATTCGAAAAATATGATACGTTTGTTATAGACTTATGGGGAGTGATGCATAATGGAGTTACTCTTAATCCAAAAGCTTTAGAGGCAGTTGACCAATTGAAAAAAAATTTAAAAAAAATAGTATTTTTGTCTAATGCACCTAGGCCCAGTTCAAACGTAATTAATTTTTTGTTAAAAATGAAAATGGAAAAAAAATTCCTTGAAAATGTAATGACATCAGGTGAAGCAGCAATGCTTGCCATTAATCAAAAAAAATTTGGAAACACATTTTATCACCTAGGCCCAGCTAGAGATGCTTCAATATTTGAAAAAGTAAAAAACAATAAAACCGATCTTCAGAATTGTGATTTTATTTTGTGCACAGGTTTATTTGATGATTATGAAAATGACTTGGATTACCACAAAAAAATTTTATTGAAGCATGTTTCTAAGAAATTAATTTGCACCAATCCAGATTTGATTGTTCATAGAGGTAGTATTGAGGAACTATGCGCAGGCTCAATAGCAAAAGTTTTTGAAGATCTCGGAGGGCAAGTAATTTATTTTGGTAAACCATACAAGGAAATTTATAATATGTGTTTTGACTCAAACGAAAAAGTTTTGGCCATCGGCGATAATTTAAGAACGGATATAAAAGGAGCTAATAATTTAAAAATAGATTGTATATTTATAACTGATGGTGTTCACCGTAAAGAATTTAATAATTTTTATGAACTTAACAAACTTTTAGGAAAATATAGTGTAAAAGCAAATTTTTTTCAAAAAGAATTAAAATGGTAAAATGAAAATCTACAATAATCCGAGACTAGATAAAAAACACCGTAACGGTGTAATAGCAATAGGTAATTTTGATGGATTACATTTAGGTCATCAAAAAGTTATCAATGAAGCAAAACGAAAAGCTAAAAAAAATAAGATACCTCTTGGAGCCATGACTTTTGAGCCAGTTCCTGTAATGTTTTTTAATAAAAAAATTAAAAATCATAGAATAAATTCATTAGAACAAAAAAAGGCACAGCTTAAAAAATTTAAACTAGATTTCTTAATAATTATAAAATTTAACAAACAGTTTTCATCTCAATCAGCAGAAGAGTTTATAAAAAAAATTATTTATAAAAGAACAAAATGCAAATTTTTATATGTAAGTAAAAATTTTAAATTTGGTTTTAAACGACAAGGAAACATCAAGACTTTAAAAAAATTTGAGAAAAAGTATAATTTTAAAAATATTGTTACTAAACCCTTTAAAAAAAATAATAAAACAATTTCATCAACATTTATAAGAAAAAAAATAAGGTTGGGTAAAATAGTTGAGATAAATAAATTGTTAAATCGTAATTGGACTATTGTTGGAAAAGTAATTAAAGGAAAAAAAAGAGGACGTAAAATTGGTTTTCCAACATGTAATTTAAAATTAAATGATTACGTTGTTCCTCAACTTGGTGTTTATGCTGTAAAAGTTAAAAGTAAGAATATTAATAAAAACGGCATAGCAAATATAGGTTATAGACCAACTTTTAATGGGCAAAATTTATTATTAGAAACAAATATCTTTGGAATTAATAAAAATTTATATAATAAAGAGATTAGTATAAGTTTTAAAAAATTTATTAGACCAGAAAAAAAATTTAGAAATTTGAAATATTTAAAAAAACAAATACAACTTGATATTAAACAGGCAAAAAAATAATGTCCAAAGATACTTTACAACTTCCTAAAACAGCTTTCTCAATGAAAGCTAGTTTGCCACTTAAAGAGCCTGAAATTTTAAAGAAATGGGAAAAAAGTAAAATTTTTGAAAAACTTAGAAAAAAGTCAAAGGGTAAAGAAAAGTTTGTACTTCATGATGGCCCCCCTTATGCGAATGGTCATATACATATGGGCACAGCGTTAAATAAAATTTTAAAAGATATGATAACTCGTTTTCATCAAATGAACGGAAGAGACTCTGTTTATGTTCCAGGTTGGGACTGTCACGGGTTGCCTATAGAATGGAAGATAGAAGAGCAATATAAAAAAAAGAAAAAGAATAAAGACGAAGTTCCTGTTAAAGATTTTAGACAAGAGTGCAGAGAATTTGCAAAAAGCTGGATAGATGTTCATATAAATGAGTTTAAGCGGCTAGGTGTAGTGGGAGATTTTGAAAATTATTATTCGACAATGAGTTTCGAGGCTGAGGCTCAAATTGTAAGAGAGTTGGGGAAATTTCTTTTAGATGGAAGTCTATATCAAGGGTTTAAACCAGTTCTTTGGTCCACTGTAGAAAAAACGGCTTTAGCCGATGCTGAAGTAGAATATTTAGATCATACTTCAAATACAATTTATGTTGCATTCAAAGTAAAGGAAACCAACAAAGACTTTCTTAAAGATACAAGCATTATAATTTGGACGACAACGCCATGGACTATACCTGCCAATAAAGCGCTAGCTTTTAATAGTAATATCGAATACGCAGTTTTGGAAATTGAAAATCTTGAGTATTTTAAAGACAAGAGAATTGTAGTTGCAAATAATTTAATTGACTCAATAATTAAAGAGTGTGAAATAAAAAGCTTTAAAGTATTAAAGACTTTTAAAGGCTCAGAGTTTAAAGGAACAGTATGTAGCCATCCATTTGTCAAAATGAATTTTGACTACAATGTTCCAATGTTAGATGCTCAATTTGTTAACTTGGAACAAGGAACTGGAATTGTACATTGTGCTCCTAGTCACGGTCCAGATGATTTTAATTTGTGTTTAAAAAATAATATACCGTCACTTTACACAGTTGATAATGCAGGAGTTTATACTGAAGAGGTACCATATTTTACAAGTACGCATGTATTTAAGGCTGACCCGATCGTTATAGAAAAACTTAGAGAGCAAAATAAATTACTTAAAAATGATAAACTTATTCATAGCTATCCTCATTCTTGGAGATCTAAGGCTCCATTAATTTATAGAGCAACTCCTCAATGGTTTATTTCTATGCAAAAAAATAGATTAAGAGATAAAGCAATTAAAGCAATAAGTGAGACTGTCTTTTACCCAAATAAAGGTAAGGAAAGGCTTCTATCAATGATTGAAGGAAGACCGGACTGGTGTGTTTCAAGACAAAGAGTTTGGGGTGTGCCATTACCAATATTTATTAATAAAAAAACAAAAGAACCATTAAGAGATCAAAAAATTATAGATAGAATTGCCTCTATTTACGAAAAGCAAGGCTCCGATTGTTGGTTCACAGATGATGCAAAAACTTTTTTAGGTAATGATTACGATGCAAAAGATTACGAAAAATTAAATGATATAGTTGAAGTTTGGTTCGATAGTGGCTCAACGCATAGTTTTGTCTTGGAAAAAAGAAAAGATTTAAAGTGGCCTGCAGATATGTATTTAGAAGGATCAGATCAGCACAGGGGATGGTTTCACTCATCCTTATTAGAGTCATGCGGAACTAGAGGCAAAGCGCCATTTAAAAGTATTCTTTCACATGGATTTGTTGTGGATGGCAAAGGTATGAAAATGTCTAAATCGATGGGTAACGTTATTTCACCCGAAGACATATTAAAGAATTACGGTGCCGACATATTAAGAGTTTGGGCTTCAGCGTCTGATTATTCTGAAGATTTAAGAATAGATAAAAATATTTTAATACAACATGCAGAGTCTTATAGAAAAATTAGAAATACCTTTAGATTTATGCTTGGTAACCTAAAAGACAACTTTGAAAAACAAAATTTTGAAAAAATTAAGCTAAAAGAACTCGATGAATTGGAGCAATTTATTTTACATAAATTATTCTTAATTGATAAATCTGTTGATGAGAATTTGAAAAATTATAATTTTCATAAACTTTATAAAGAATTATTAAATTTTTGCACACTTGACCTTTCTTCTTTTTATTTTGATATAAGAAAAGATGTTCTTTATTGTGATAGCTTAAATTCAAAAAAAAGAAAAAATTGTGTAATTGTTTTAAACATAATTTTAGAAAGTTTATTAAAGTGGTTTGCTCCAATTTTAGTTTTTACTACCGAAGAAATCTATAGTTTAGTGAATAAAGATAATTCTGAAAGCATTCATGAAAATAATTTTGTAAAAATTCCGACTAATTGGAAGAATGATACGTTAAATGAAAAATGGTCAAATCTATTTAAAATTAAACAAGTAGCAAATATTGCTATTGAGGAGAAAAGGGCTAACAAAGAAATTGGATCAAGTTTAGAGGCTGAAATAAAACTTATGTTGAAGAAAGAGAAATATGAACTTCTCAATAAGTTAGATTTAGCAGATTATTTTATTGTTTCAAAAGCTGAAAAAGAATTGTCAAAAAGTGATGATATAAAAATTGAAGTGAAAAAAGCTCAAGGGCAAAAATGTGAAAGATGTTGGAAAATTTTAGAGAAAAAATGTGAAAGATGTTCGAAAGTTCTCCAGTAAAATAGAAAGTCAATATTTTGATTGATCTTAAAGAAATAAAAAAAAAAATAGTTGTAAAAAAAAATATTTATTTTTTGTTTGTTGTTTTAACAATCTTTTTTTTAGATAGATATACGAAATTATTCATCTTAAAAAATTTTAATGAGAATACATATTATTTTAATGATTATATAAATTTCGATTTAACTTGGAATATTGGGGTTGGTTTTGGTCTTTTGAGTTTTAACTCATCATTTATGTATAATTTAATAACTTTTGTAATTATATCAGTAATTTTGATTTTAATTTATACAGCTATAATTTCAGAAAACTTAGAAAAACTTATTTTTTCTATAATTATTGGTGGAGCATTAGGAAATTTATATGATAGATTAATTTACAAAGCTGTTCCAGATTTTATTGATTTACATTATAATAATTTTCATTGGTTTGTTTTTAATGTAGCTGACATATTTATTTCGATAGGTATAATGGCTTATTTAATGAAGGAAATTTTGATAAAAAAAAAATAAAATGAAAAAAATTATATTTTTAATAATCCCATATATATTTTTAATTTCTTGCAGTTCTTTTGGTGATGCTGCAAAAGTTTTGAGAAATGAAAAAGTAATATCAAATGATGAATTTTTAGTTGAAAAAAGAAATCCTTTAGTATTGCCACCTAACTTTGATGAATTACCGTTACCAGGATCAATGCCATCAGAGAAAGTATCTGAAGATAGTAAAATTAAAAAAATTTTAAAATCGCCAAAAATACAACCTAGTAAAAACAATAAATCCTCTGTCGAACAATCAATATTGAAAAGTATTCGTAAGTGATAACTTCAAATTTTTCAATAAATAATAGTTTTAGATCTTCAAATAATAATGATCAAGTTGCAAAAAAATTTTCTAAAAAATTTGAAAAAATTTTTACTGAATTAAAAAGAGATGTTGAAAACAACAAAAAAACTATAAATGTACTTAATAAAAAATTTAAATTCAATTTTCAAATAAAAGATTTAAAAAGATTTAAAAGATACAATACGTTGGCAATTATAGGCATGGGAGGATCAATATTAGGAACAGAGGCAATTTACAATTTTTTTAAGAAAAAAATAAAAAAAAAAGTTTACTTTTTCAATGATCTTAATGAAAACAATATATTAAATTTTAAAAAAAAAGAAAAATTACAAAATGTTTTATTTATAATCATTTCTAAATCTGGAAACACAGTTGAAACACTATCCAATATTTTCACAATTAATATCATTAAAAAAAATCCAAAAAACGTAATAATTATTTCTGAAAGAAAAAATAATTATTTATTTTTATTATCTAAAAATTACAATATATTTTATATTGAGCACAAAGACTATATCGGAGGGCGTTATTCAGTTCTTTCAGAGGTGGGGATCGTACCTGCATATTTGATGGGTATTAATATAATTAAATTAAGATCAAAAATATTAGATTGTTTTAAAAAAAAAAATAGAAACTTTTTAAAGAAAAACTCTTTAACTATTGCAAAATTTATAATTTCAAAAAAATTCAACAATTTAATTTTTTTAAATTATTTTCCAGAGCTAGAAAAATTTTTATATTGGTGCCAACAATTGATCGCTGAAAGTTTAGGAAAAAAAGGCAAAGGTTTTTTACCTTTAATATCTAGTGTTCCAAAAGATCATCATAGTTTACTTCAACTCTTTTTAGATGGTCCAAGAGACAAATTATATAATATTTTTAGTTTTGAGGGTAAATCTAAAGTGAAAATTAATGTAAGAAATAGCTTAGTAACAAAAAGTTTTTTACATAAAAAAAAAATAAGTACTGTTAAAATAGCCCAAAAAAACTCACTCATAAGAGCTTTTAAGTTAAAAAATATTCCGTTTAGAGAATTTAAAATCAAATCAGTAAACGAAGAAGTTCTTGGAGAGTTGTTTGCCTTATTTATTGTTGAAACTATAATTATTGGTAAATTGACAGGCATCAATCCTTATGACCAACCTGCTGTTGAGAAAGTTAAAGTTTACACTAAACAGTTTCTTAGTTAAATTTAGCAAAAATTATTTTTGATCTACCATATTTTTTAGAGTCTAATATTTTTAACAAATCTTTAAAATCATCATTTATTTTATTTTCCCGATGAATAATTATTAAATGTTTTTTTGTATAAATTTTTTTTTCTTTAATTGTCTTAATATTTTGTAAAAAACTTAAATCTGAGAAAGGAGGGTCTAGAAAAAAAATATTGAACTTTTCTTCAATATTATAGTTTAAAACGTTTTCTATTATATCATTGAAGACAATTGAATTATCTAATATCGATAATTTCAATAAATTTTCTTTTAAAAAAGATATTGCTTCCATATTTTTTTCTATAAATGTAACTTTTTTTGCACCTCTTGATATGCACTCTATTCCGAAAGATCCTACTCCAGAGTATAGGTCTAATACTTTTGACCCCTTAATTTCTACATCAAAAATATTTGAATGACTTAAAATATTAAATATATTTTCTTTTACAGCATCTTTAAGAGGCCTAGTATTTAAATTTTTCAAAAAATTAATCGGTCTGCCTTTTAATGTGCCACTAATAATTCGCATTTTTTTTAATTACTTTCCACCCAATATCTCTACGATAAAAGCCATTTTTCCAATTTAAGTTTTTTAATATCGAAATAATTCTTTCTCTAATCTTAATAAAATTTTTTCCTATAGATGTAATATTTAAAACTCTGCCTCCGTTAGATCTCAGTTTATTATTATATAATTTAGTACCAGCATGATAAATAAAATCCGTTTTTGTGAGTTTAATTTTATCAATATTGTTTATTTTTAAATTTTTTTTGTATTTTCCAGGATATCCCTTAGCACATAAAACAATTGTCATACTTTTTTCTTTTTTCCACTCAATTTTTGTATCGCAAAGTTTGTTTTTAACTGCATTATTAAATATTTTAATAATATCTGTTTTTAATCTTGGCAATATAACCTGACATTCTGGATCCCCCATTCTGATATTATATTCGATCAGATACGGCTCACTATTTTTTATCATTAAACCAATATATAAAAACCCAGTATACGATCTCTTTTTTCTTTTAAGAGCCCTTAAAGTTGGAACTATAATTTTTGATACTATTTTTTTTTCTAGAGATTTTGTAACTATCGGAGCTGGTGAATACGCTCCCATCCCACCAGTATTAGGTCCCATATCTTTTTCAAAAACTCGTTTATGATCTTGTGCTGTTCCAAAGAATTTAAAATTATTTTTGTCCACGATAATAAAGTAACTTGCTTCTTCTCCTTTCAAAAATTCTTCTAAGATAACTTTTCTAGATGTTTTGAATTTTCCTTTAAATATGTCAGAAGTAGTCTTAAACACTTGGTAAAAAGTTTTACAAATTGTAACACCTTTTCCAGAGGCTAAACCATCGGCTTTTACAACTACAGGAAGGGAACAATTATTCAAAAATTTTTTTACATCACTTTGTTTTTCACAAATCTTAAAATCAGCAGTTGGAATTTTATTTTGTTTACAAATCTTTTTCATAAAAGCTTTAGAACCTTCTAATTTTGCAGCATATTTGTCAGGTCCAAATACTTTAATTTTATTTTTTCTTAAAAAATCCCCTATACCATTTACCAAGGGTTCTTCTGGACCAACAATTACAAGGTCAACTTTATGGAGCTTGATCGAATTTAAGACTTGTTTAAAATTTAGTATATCTAATTCGACATTTTTAGCTAATTCTGAGGTGCCGGCGTTCCCAGGAAAACAAATAATTTTATCAACTAATTTAGATTCAGATATCTTTTTGCATAAGGCATGCTCTCTTCCACCGCTACCGATTAATCCAATATTCATAACAAAATATATATTGTATAATTTATCGATGGGTAAAAAAAAAGCTAAACTAATTTTTAAGCACAATTATTTTGAAATTATTGAGGAAGGAGACCATGTTTTATGCGCAATAACTGGTAAAGAAATTAAATTGCAAAATTTGAATTATTGGAATGTAGATTTACAAGAAGCTTACTTTTCACCGGTAGAGGCAAACAAAAGGTATAAGTCTATTAAAAAATAATTTTTACTTCCATCTATTGTGTGTCCAAATCCATTGTCCTGGATTCCTGGTGATCATCTTTTCTAAAACTTTATTTAGCTCTGTGGACAACTCAATTTTATCTTTAAAGTTACTTGGTTCTATTTTTTTTTGAAATTCTAATTTGAATTGGTCTTTACTGTCCCTCTCAATAAAGACTGGGATAATATCAATATTGAACTTAGTAGAAAGTTGGGCAGGTAAAGTGGTAGTCAAAGCAAGTTTATTGAAAAGATTTATATTTTCTCCTTCACTTACTCTTTGATCGATCATAAGTGCTATAGAATGTCTCTTCTTTATAAACTCAATTGTGTCTCTAACTCCATTGATTCCCTTTTTGATTTGATTTTTACAAATATTTTTTTTTCTTAAATATTCCATAAACGGATTAAGAAAAATATTGTTAAGCGGCCTATAGATCGTCGCGAGAGGAATATTTTTTTTTGTTATCTCCATAGACATCAATTCAAAGTTTGCAAAATGACCAGATATAAATATTGCAGTTTTTTCACCACTGATTATTTCTGATAAGTTTTCTTCGCCTTTAATTGTAATATGAGAATTTTGACTTTTAAAATAATCTAAAAAAACATATTCTATGAAAGTCATTCCGTAATTTTTCCACATGTTTTTTATGATTAGATTTTTGTTTATATTAGAAGTTTGAAGAGAAAATATATCAAGATTTTTTTTAATAATCTTTTTTGATTTAAATAGGGGACCAATAAGACAAAATAAATTTGAAAAAAAAATTCTACTAGTCTTTAAACCAAGAATACGTCCAATTAAAAAAAATAAGTAAACCAAAACTGATTGAATAAGATGATTAAATTTTTTTATCATAAATTTTTTTTATTTTATTAAGAAGTATATCGAGTTTATTTATTTTTAGTGAAATTTTAAGATACTCTACTTTTCCAATGTTATAATCTTTTATTTTATAATAGTCCTTTTCTGTCATTATTAATTTACAATCTTCATTTCTAGCCTCATTTAAAATAATTTGAATCTCTCTTTTTGAAATTATATAATGATCTGGAAATACAATTTTTTTTTTGATTTTTAAATTATTTTTCTCTAGTAATTGAAAAAAATTCTCAGGATTACCTATTCCAGCTAAAGCAATTAATTTGCTATTTTTAAATTGATCTAAGTTAGTTGGTTCATAGGATGAATAAAAAATTTCTAGGTTGTTATTAATATCTAAAATCTTATTTTCAAAACTTAAATCTCTATTACCGTTAATAATAATTATATGAGCATCTTTTAAAGAACTTAGGTTTTCCCTTAAAGGACCAGATGGGAAGACCATTCCATTCCCAATTAATTGATTTTGATTAAAACAAACTATATTCAAATCTTTTCTTATTTTATAATCTTGAAGACCATCGTCTAAAATAACAATATCAGTGTCAGACTTTTCTAACTCCTTGAGGGCATTAGATCTATCTTTGTAGATAATTAAATTGGTAAATTTTTCTTTTATAAATTTATATTCATCTTGATGAGAAACATAATATTTCCTTAAAATTGCTGGTCTTTTTTTTAATGTTAAAAGTTTATTTGCTAATTCTACAGATATAGGAGTTTTGCCTGTGCCTCCAACATAAATGTTGCCTACACAAATAACAGGAATTTTAAAATTTTGAGCTTTAATAAATTTTTTTTTTAAAAAAATAATAAAAATATAAATTAAAGTTAATGGAAATAAAATATAAGAGATTATACTATTTTTTTTATCCCAAAACTTTGGTTTAACTAGCATCATTGTATATAAAATTATTTATGTGTTTCATTGTATCTACAAGAGTTTGGTCTCCCAACTGCCTGATTGACTCGGAAATTTTATTGTTTTTTTCATATGATTTTTTTAAATCGGTGATCAAATTATCACTTAATTCATAATGATTGTTAATTTGCTTAGAAATATTCTTTTTCTTAAATATTTCGTATATTTCTTCAAAATTATAAACATATGGACCGTGATAAATTTTACAGTTATGTTTTGCGGCTTCAATTGGATTTTGCCCTCCTTCGTGTTGTAATTCACTAAGAATTGACTTTCCAATAAATACACTTATTGCGTGTTTAAAATAATTTTGCAATGCACCAAAATAATTAACAATTATTATTTCTTTATTTTCCGAAATAGATTCATTTTTTTTTAATATTTGAACATTAAGTCCAAGTTTCTGTGATAAAACTTTTATATTATTTGATCTTTCAATATGTCTTGGAGCAATTATAGTTTTGATATCTTTAAATTGCTTTTTTATTCTTAAATGAGTTTTTAAACAAAAAATATCTTCACCTTTGTGAGTACTAGCTGCAAACCAAAATCGCTTTTTAGATAAAATCTTGTCATTAACTTGATTACTTTTTGTATCTTCAATCTTACTGAAAAGTTTTATGTTTCCTTTGAAATAAATATTTTTAAGTTTTAATTTCTCTAACTTATTTTTCGTTTCACTATTTGCACATAGACATAAATCAAAAATATCAAAAATCCTCTTTGCTACTGATGGAAAAATCATCCATCTGTGAAAAGATTTTGATGTTAATCTAGCATTAATCAACGCTATTGAGATTTTGTATTCTTTAGCTTTTAAAATTAAATTAGGCCAAACTTCTGAGTCAACTAAGAATATTTTATCTGGTTTCCATTGAAGCAAAAACTTATCTATCAAAAAAGGAACATCCAAAGGAAAGTATCTATGATAAACATTATTGAATTGTCTTAATGCTATTGATGCTAAATTACCAGAACTTAAAGTCGTAGTAGTAATTAAGAATTTTAAATTTGTATCCTTTAAATTGAGCTGTTCTATTAAAGGAATTATACTTTTCAATTCTCCAATACTTGCAGCGTGAAACCAAATTAATTTAGAATTATTTTTTTTAATCACATCAAAATATGAAACATAAATTTTTTCTTTAAATCTTTTTTGATCTTCCTTTTTTAAGATTTTTCTTAGATAGATGAGTAAACAGAATAAGGGATATAAAAGTGTTGTTAAGACTCTATATGTGAGGATCATTTTATTTTAGCTGTTTTTCATATAGTGATTTATATTCTTTACAATTTGATATTAAAAAATCATGATTACCATTATTAATAATATTTCCATTTTTCAAAACAAAAATATTATTTGCATTGTGAATTGTTGAAAGGCGATGTGCAATTACGAGAGTAGTTTTGTTTTTGATCAAATTCAAGATTGCATCCTGAACTATCTTTTCAGACTCACTGTCTAAAGAGGAGGTTGCCTCATCTAATAATATAATTGGAGACTCTTTCAATATAGCTCTAGCTATGGATATTCGTTGCTTTTGACCTCCAGACAATCTAACACCATTTTCTCCTACTATAGTGTCATATCCATTCTTTAATTTAAGTATAAATTCATCTGCCGCAGCAAATTTACAAGCTCTTTCTATTTCTTTTTGTGATGCATCTTCTTTTGCATAAGCAATATTATTCCTAATCGTATCATCAAATAAAATTACATCTTGACTAACTAATGAAATATTTTTTCTTAATGATTTCAGCGAAACATCTTTAATATTTTGTCCATCAATAGTTATGGAGCCTTTTTGAGCATCATAAAATCGCGGTAAAAGATTAATTATAGTACTTTTCCCGGCCCCGCTGTGACCAACAAAAGCTGACATAGTATTTCCTGGAATCTTTAAATTTATATCTCTTATTGCTTGAGTGTCTACAGAGTCATATTTAAAAAAAACTTCCTTAAATTCAATATCAGAATTTTTAATTAAAAGATCAGGATTATTTTTATTTTCTAAAACTTGAATTTCTTTATCTACAACTTGACTTATTCTTTTAAAAGCAGCAGCACCTGAATATGCTGCCATATTTATAGTGGCTAGAGATCTAATAGGTTGATAAGCCAGCATCATAGCAGCTAAAAAAGAAAAAAATTGATTTACTTCCAAATCGCCAGAAGCTATCAGTTTTCCAGAAAAAAAAATAAACCCAGCAATCATAAAGCCTGTAAGCGTTTCCATTATAGGTGTTGCTCTTACTAATATCGCTCCAATCTTAATATTTCTTTCAACAAGTTCATCAATTACTTTTTTTGCTTTTTCATTTTCTATTTTTTCTTTTTGATAGATCTTAATCATTTTTGAACCTTTTAAAATTTCAGATAAAAATGATACTAAGTTTCCAGACGTGAGACTCGCCTCTCGTGTTGCTTTTCCTATTCTTTTTCCTAAAGTTCTGGCGAGCCCAGCGGCTAAAGGCATCATAAGAATTGCAAACAAAGCAAGCTTCCAATTTTGATAGAACATCAGTGAGACCAAAGCTATCACTGAGAAACTATCTTTCATTAAATTTAGTACACCAGTACTTACAAGATTTTGAATTTGCCCAGTATCATGCATTATGTTCGAAATATATTTTCCAGAATGTCTATTCTCAAGAGTTTGAACGTCCGAAATTAAAATATGATTAGAAATTTCTTTTTTAATTTGTCCTGCTATCTCTTCTCCTATTCTAATAATTATTATTCTTGCAAAATATAAAGAGAGCCCTTTACTGGAGAAAGTGATAATTATTAAAAGTGGTATAAACCATGCCAAAGTTCTATCTTGATCAATAAATATTTTTTTTACAGCTGGATCAAGTAACCAGGCAATACCAGCTGTCGTACCTGCAACTACTATTGATAACAATAAAGCAACTAAAATATTTTTAATGTGTTTTTTAACATATACTTTGTAAAGCCTTTTTAAAATAATTTTTAATTCTTTAAAATCCATTATTTATAATTCATCGTTAAAAATGATAAAAATAATAAAAATCCAGTAAAATTATTAATTTTAAATAATTCAAAACATTTTTTTTCATTAAAAATATCAAATTGTTTTACTTGTACAAAAATACTTACTAGAAATAAAAAAAGAAAAAAAGTAACAATATTCAATCCCAAATAATTTTTAAAAATAAAAAAAATACCTGCAATAAATATTAAATAAGATAAAAAAATAAATACTTTAAGATTTTTTTTAAATTTAATTGAAGTAGATTTTATTCCTATTATTTCATCATCAGACATATCCTGCGCTCCATAAATCGTGTCATAACCCAATGTCCAAAATATGGCCGCAAGGTATAATACTATAATCTCAGAGTTAATACTGTTGTTTATTGCAGCCCATGCCATAATAATTCCCCAGTTAAAAGTTATACCTAAAAATAACTGAGGCCAATAAGTAAATCTTTTCATAAAAGGATATGAGAAAGCCAAAAACATTGAACTCATTCCAAGAACAATTGTTAAAAAATTAAATTGTAATAAAACTAAAAAAGCTATCAGGCAAAGAATTAGAACATAGAATAATGATTGTTTTATTCCAATTTTTCCTGAAGCTATTGGGCGATTTTTTGTTCTATCAACTCTTTTGTCAAAATCTTTATCTACAATATCATTGAAAATGCAACCAGCACTTCTCATCAGAATTGATCCTGCAAAAAAAAGCATTAAGTAATATAAAAATTTAGTTAAATTTTGGTCAAACGAGAAAGCATATGCTAAACCCCAAGAGCAAGGCCAAAATAATAGCATAAAACCAATTGGTTTATTTAATCTTGTTAAATTGATGAATATATTTAATTGATGCATGAAATATTACTTGTAAATATCAAACACTAACTTCATAATCAATTTGATTCGAAATGGATATTGATTACACAGTCGCTGCACTAATGTTTCCAGCCATACCCTTAATGATGACAATGTATAGTAACAGATTCCACACATTAAGTGGGTTAATAAGGAAGCTACACGATCAATTAACAATTGAAAAAAAAACTCCTCCTCAATTAGAAAATCAACTTCATGTTTTGAACAATAGAACAAATCTATTAAAATACACTATGGGTTTTGCTGCTTTTGGCTTCTTATTCAATATGACTACTGTTTTATTATTATACCTTGGGAGTTTACAGACTGCTAGATTGGTTTTTGCCTCTTGTTGTATTTGTATGATAATTTCAATTTTTTTATTTTTGCAAGAGATTAGGCTTTCAAATCAGGCTTTAAAGTATCATCTCAGTGACATGGATTCTATGAAAAATGATTTATAAATTTACTTGTTTTCAAGTAATTTTTTTTTAAATAAAGAAATACCTTTATTTTTTTTATGATTGTAAGACTCGATAAAAGTTTCCAACTGCCAACCTTTCATTCTAGTTACAATTATTTTTAAATTTTCCTCTTTCCAATCATCTGCAATATTTTCTTCCTTCCACTGCTTCTTCTCTTCATTGGTTCTAGCACAACCATAACAAAAGCCTGTTACAGGGTCAGTCCTACAAATACTAATGCAAGGAGATATTATTTTTTTATGCATTAGGGAATTAATATCGCTGGACCGGTAAGTTTTCTAGCTTCTAAATCTTCGTGAGCCTTTTTTGCATCAATCAAACTATATTCTTTTGAAATTTTTATCTTAATTTTTCCAAATTTCACTTTTTCAAATACAGCGTCTGCGCCAGCCTGAAGTTCTTTACGGTTCGTAAAATATTGACCAATAGATGGTCGAGTTAAGTAAAGACCTTTTGGTTGAATTTCTTTTGGAACATTTACCGTATCAAGAGGACCTGATGCATTTCCAAAGCTTACCATCATGCCTCTAGTTTTAAGAGATTTTAGCGAACCATGAAAAGTATTTTTTCCAACACCGTCAAATACTGCTGGAACTCCCTCATTGTTCGTAATCTCCATCACTTTTTTTGCAAAATCATCTTTAGTATAGTTGATGACATGCGCATAACCATTCTCCTCTGCAATTTTAATTTTTTCATCTGAACCTACTGTTCCAATAACTTTTGCCCCAATACTGTTAGCCCATTGAGCAAATATTTGACCAACACCTCCTGCAGCGGCATGAAATAAAACAGTTTCTCCAGCTTTAAGATTATAAGTTTTACAAAGTAAATAATTAGTAGTTAGACCTTTAGTCATTAAGGTTGCAGCTTGTTTATGAGATATGCCTTCAGGAACTTTTACAGCTATCTTAGATGGAATTATTCTTTGTTGTGAATATGCACCTAATGGTACAGAGGCGTAAGCTATATTATCGCCTATATTAAACTCTTTTACATTAGATCCAATCTCTTCTACTTTGCCTGCAGCCTCTAAACCTATTCCACTAGGTAACTGAAGGGGATACAAACCTGATCTATGATAGGTATCTATATAATTTAAACCTATTGCGTGATTGGTAACTTTAATTTCATCTGGACCAGGCGCACCAACATTAACATCTTGGAGCTCTAAAACTTCAGGTCCACCATTTTTTTTTATTATTATTGCTTTTGGCATTAGAGGAACGTACTTGAACTTTTAATATTTAGCAAATGTTCCATTATTGTAATCTTGAATAGCTTCTAGTATTTCAGCTTTGGTATTCATTACAAATGGACCACCTCTAGCTATAGGTTCGCCAATGGGTTTACCAGCTATGAAAAGAAATTCAGTTTTTTTATTTGCTTTTACAATTAATTTATTCCCTCTTTCCAATAAAATAAGATTTGAATTATTTGTTTTAGAGTGATTTTTTTCACCAATTTTTAATTCACCTTTTAGCAAATAAATAAAACTGTTGTGACTCTCGGGAACTTCACAAGTAAATTCCTTTCCTTCATTTAAAACAATATGAAAGTATATCGGATCAACGTTATGAGTTTTCTCTGGGCCTTCAGCTTTCTCGTATTTGCCAGCAATAACTTTTACTGTCTTTTCATTATCTTCATGAATTCCAAGTTCATTGCTCTTAATATATAAATATTCTGGTTTATTCTTCTTCAATTTAGCTGGCATATTTACCCAAAGTTGAAATCCTAATAATTTACCATCTGACATCGCTGGCATTTCAGAGTGAATAATTCCTCTACCAGTTTTCATCCATTGCACATCTCCAGATGACATTATTCCTTTAGCACCAGTGCTATCTTGATGTTCAAACTCACCTTTAAGCATGTAAGTTACTGTTTCTATTCCTCTGTGTGGGTGAGGAGGAAAACCAGCAATATAATCATCTTTATTTTCTGAACCAAATTCATCTAACATCAAAAAAGGGTCAATATAGTCTGCTTCTGGAGTTCCAATACTTCTCTTTAATTTAACCCCAGCACCATCTGATGTTTCTATTGCTTGTACAATTTTTTTTACTTCAATATTTTTCATAAAGATTATTTAGCGTTATGTGACCCGTCACACAATGGCTGATCATTAGTTTGTTTGCAAGTACAGAAAAAAACTTTTTTAGATTGGTCAGCTTTATAAGGCAAAGGTTTAAATGGAGTGTCTTTATGTGATCCATCACAAAAAGGTTGTTTCACACTTTTTCCGCAAGTGCACCAATAATAAGATTTACCTTCTAATACATCTACTCCAATTGGAGTGTCCCCAGCTCTTTGTCCTTTAGTCATTTTATTTCTCCCAATTTTTGATTTCCTTATACAATATCTAATAATTCTTTCAAATTTTTAATTTGTTGCTTAGGTTTGTAATCAAGATTGTCAAAAATATTATTATTTCTATTTACCCAAATGGAGCTGTAACCATAATTTCCACCACCAGACACATCCCAAGTATTTGCACTTAAAAATGCAACTTGTTCTTTTTGAATTTTATATTTTTTTATTGGCATATCATAAACTTTTGAGCTTGGTTTATAAATTCCTACTTCTTCAATTGAAAAAACATCATTAAAAATATTTTTTAAATTATTGCTTTCAATTAATCCATTGAGAAGGGCAGGTGTTCCGTTTGACAGAATACCAAGTTTATAATTCTTTTCTTTTAAAATTTTTAAAACTTCAGGAACCTCTTTAAAAGGTGAAAGTACTTTATAAAGGTCTAACAATTCATTTCTCATTGAGATATCTATATCAAAAGTTTTCATTGATTTATCCAAACTATCTTCTGTAATTTGCCAGAAGTCTTTATGTCTATTCATTAAAGATCTAAGCCAAGTATATTCTAGTTGTGTGATTCTCCAATAATTAGCAAAACCTTCCCACTTACTACCGATTTTATCTTTACATTTTTCTGCAGCTGAATTGACATCAAAAAGAGTGCCATATGCATCAAAAATTATTGCTTTAATATTTTTCATAACTTAAATTGATCTTGATGAGCAATATTAGATTATTTTACCCAGAAAATATAACAGAAAATACTACAAGCCTATTATCTAAAGAGCACACTCATTATGTTGCAAATGTAATGAGAATGAAAAGGGGTTCTAACATTAATTTTTTTAATAAAGATGGAGAATGGCTAAGCGAGATAGTTTTTTTAGATAGAGATCGGGTTGAAGTAAAATTTTTAAATAAATTAAAAGAACCAACTAAGAATTGTAATATTGAATTAGCGATTTGCTTAGTAAAGAAAAGTCCAATGGACACCATTTTACAAAAAGCCACAGAGCTTGGCGTTACTAAAATCACACCGATTGTATCTGAAAGAACAGAGGTTAAAGAATTAAATTTTGAAAGAGCAAAAAAAATTGTTATTGAAGCTACCGAACAATCAAATCAATTAATTCCTCCGGAAATTTCTCAAGTAATTAAACTTAAAGATTTTCTAAATAATTTAGATAGTTCTACAAAACTATTATTTGCAGATGTTAATTCTAAAGATAATTTAAAAAAAGAGGTTTTAAGAGAAGCGAAATCTTTATCCGTACTTATAGGTCCGGAGGGAGATTTTTCACCTTCAGAAATAGAGCTTATTCATGGAAATCCTAACGTGGTGCCATTTACAATATCTAGAAACATTCTAAGGTCAGATACTGCTGTAATAGGCGCTATTTCATTAGTTAATTTTATCAATAACTTTCATTAATTGTCGCATTAATTGAAATTGTGAAATTGTTTAAAAGCTGTATAAAAACTCATGCTTAAAAAAATTGCATACTCTTTATTATCGTTAACGCCGATATCTCTATTGGCTAATGAACCAGTAGATTGGCAATTGGGTTTTCAAAAATCAGCCTCAAAAACGATGGATGATATAGTCTGGTTTCATGACTACATGTTATTACCTGTTATTACTGCAATAACAGTTTTTGTTCTTTTTTTAATTGCATACGCTTGTATAAGATTTAGAGCTTCAAGAAATCCAGAAGCTTCAACAACAAGCCATAACACAGTTATCGAGGTTATATGGACTTTAGTTCCTTGTTTGATTCTAATCGTTTTAGCAGTACCATCATTTAAAGTTTTATACTCTCAAGACGAAATTCCAAAAGCAGATGTAACTATTAAAGCTATAGGTTACCAATGGTACTGGGGATACGAGTACCCTGATGAAAATATAGTTTTTGACTCATACATGATTGAAGAAAAAGATTTGAAAGAAGGTCAACCAAGATTACTTGCAGTAGATAATGAAGTTTATGTTCCAGTAAATAAAGTAGTTAAAGTAATGATTACAGCTAATGATGTTTTACATGCTTGGGCTTTACCTTCATTTGGAGTAAAGCGAGACGCTGTTCCAGGAAGAATTAATGAAACATGGTTTAGGGCTGATAGAACTGGAACTTTTTATGGGCAGTGCTCAGAATTATGCGGAATTAAACACGCTTTTATGCCAATTACTGTTAACGTAGTAACAGAAGAGGAATATAATCAATGGTTAGAAAAAGCCAAAGTAGAATTCGCTATGGAAGAAATTAATAATAATATTAAAGTAGTTAAAAAAATTAAGGAGATACAATAATGTCTGCAACAACAGCATCACACGAACATCATCATAACCCAACTGGCTGGAAGCGATGGGCTTATTCTACAAATCATAAAGACATCGGAACAATGTATTTAATTTTTGCGATTATCGCCGGAATTATTGGAACAGCTTTTTCAGTGCTAATGAGAATGGAATTAGCGCATCCAGGTGATGGAATTCTTGGAGGAAATTATCATTTATATAATGTATTAGTTACAGGACACGGACTGATCATGATTTTCTTCATGGTAATGCCAGCTATGATAGGAGGATTTGGAAATTGGTTTGTCCCAATCATGATTGGAGCTCCAGATATGGCATTTCCACGAATGAATAATATTTCTTTTTGGTTATTGCCAGTAGCTTTAATTTTATTAATCGCATCAATTTTTGTGGATGGCCCTCCAGGTGCACAGGGTGTAGGTGGAGGTTGGACAATTTATCCTCCGTTATCTTCTAAGACAGGTCAACCAGGACCAGCAATGGATTTAGCAATTTTAAGTTTACACGTAGCAGGAGCCTCTTCTATCTTAGGGGCAATAAATTTTATAACTACAATTTTAAATATGAGAACGCCGGGTATGACTTTACATAAAATGCCATTGTTCTCGTGGTCAATTTTAGTAACAGCTTTTTTACTTTTATTATCATTACCAGTTTTAGCAGGAGCAATTACAATGCTCCTAACTGATAGAAATTTTGGAACTGCTTTCTTTGAAGCTCAAACAGGAGGAGATCCAGTTCTATTCCAACACTTGTTCTGGTTTTTTGGTCACCCAGAAGTTTATATTTTAATTCTTCCAGGTTTTGGAATGATAAGTCATATCGTTTCAACTTTTTCTAAGAAGCCAGTATTTGGATATTTAGGAATGGCTTATGCCATGGTTGCAATTGGGGTAGTAGGGTTCGTTGTATGGGCTCACCACATGTATACAGTTGGTTTAGACACAGATACCAAAGCATATTTCTTAGCTGCAACTATGATTATTGCAGTACCAACAGGAATAAAAGTTTTCTCTTGGATTGCAACAATGTGGGGTGGATCTATAAGTTTTAAAACACCAATGTTATGGGCAATAGGTTTTATATTCTTATTCACTTTAGGAGGAGTTACTGGAGTAGTCTTAGCTAACGCTGGTGTAGATACTGCCTTGCACGATACATATTATGTAGTTGCACACTTTCATTATGTACTCTCAATGGGAGCGGTATTCGCAATATTTGCTGGCTTTTATTACTGGTTTAGTAAAATGAGCGGATACGAGTATTCAGAGTTTTTAGGAAAACTGCACTTTTGGTTAACGCTTGTTGGAGTAAATTTAATTTTCTTTCCTCAGCATTTCTTAGGACTAGCAGGGATGCCAAGAAGATATGCTGATTATCCAGATGCGTTTGCAGGATGGAATTATATTTCTTCAATAGGATCATATATTACTGTCGTAGGTTTAGCAGTTTTCTTAATTAATCTTTTATATGCTTTTGCTAAAAAGAAAAAAGCAGAACAAAATCCATGGGGAGAAGGAGCAACAACTTTGGAATGGACAGTGTCTTCACCGCCACCGTTCCATACTTTTGAAGAGCTGCCTAAAGTAAAGTAAATTGAGCCAAACACTTTCAAAAACGAGAAACTCTAAACTTGGTTTAGCTTTAGATTTTAATTCATTTTTTAATCTGATGAAGCCAAGAGTAATGTCTCTTGTTTTATTTACATGCATGGTTGGCTTGTTGATTGCACCTTACAGTGTTGATTTAAAAACTTCTTTGATTTCGTTATTAGCAGTAGCGATTGGTTCTGGTGCAGCTGGAGCTTTAAATATGTGGTATGAGTCTGATGTTGATGCCTTAATGAGCAGAACTTGTTTAAGGCCGATACCAACAGGAAAAATAAAAAGAAATCAGGCTTTATATTTTGGAATTATTTTATCAATCGTTTCTGTTGCTATGCTTTACTATTCGGCAAATCTTATTTCAGCAATATTATTAGCATCGACTATTAGTTTTTATTTTTTTATTTACACGATCTGGCTAAAAAGAAAAACTCCACAGAATATTGTAATTGGAGGTGCTGCAGGAGCTTTACCTCCAGTCATTGGATGGACAATAGCCACTGGATCTATAACAGTTGAACCAATAATACTTTTTTTAATTATTTTTATTTGGACGCCGTCTCATTTCTGGGCATTAAGTTTATATAAATCAGGAGATTATAGGAAAGCCAAGATACCTATGTTGCCAGTTATAGCTGGAACAAAAACTACAAAAACAAATATATTAGTTTATTCATTCGCAATGCTACCGGTTGTAATAGCTCCATATTATTTTGAATTTGCTAGCTTATTATACTTAGTCTCAGCATTAGCTATGACATTATATTATAACTATTTATGTTTAGAATTATTTAAAGCAAAGGTTACAAAATTCTCAAACAAAATTGCTAGAAAAGTATTCATCTACTCAATCTTTTATCTGTTTTTTATTTATCTAATTTTACTTATTGATAATGCTAGGAGCCTTTTTTAATGAATAAAAAAAAGAAAAACGTAATAACTGCCATATTATTAGTGCTGTTTATGATCTTTTTATTTGCTCTCACTTTCTACAATATTGGAATTTATAATAGAGAAATTTAATGACCATCAATAAAAAAAATTTAACGCCAATAGCTTTAGTTTCAATATTTCTGTTAATGTTGGCTTTATCCTTTGCAGCGGTACCCTTGTATGATTTATTCTGTAGGGTTACTGGTTTCGGAGGAACAACGCAAAATGCTTCAGATAAAGAAATTCCAAAAATAATAGTTAATCAAGATTATAAAATGAGGTTTGATACTAATGTTCACAGTACTTCAAGTTGGAGGTTTTATCCTGAAAAAAATACTTTAGATTTAAAACCGGGCCAAGTTCACACAGTCAAATTTAATGTGGAAAATCCAAGTAACCAGACATCATCAGGTTCAGCTTCATTTAATGTTTCCCCTTCTTCATTTGGCAAGTATTTAAATAAGATTGGCTGTTTTTGTTTCGAAAAACAAACGTTAAAACCTAATGAGAAACAAGAATTTGTTTTAACATTTTTCTTGGATCCCAAAGTGGTTGATGATAATAAAACAAAGAATATTTCTGATGTAACACTATCTTTTACGTTTTTTGCATCTGAATTTTATGAAAAGGGAAAAATTTAATGTCGGCTGAAAAAAAGAAACACGATTTTCATTTAGTAGATCCAAGTCCATGGCCGATATATGTGTCATTTGCAACATTAGTATTAGCAGTCGGTGCAGTTTATTATTTTCATTCTAAGGCTCTTTGGCTTTTATTAGTTGGTTTTGCTTTAGTTGTTTACGGAGCCTTTATGTGGTGGAGAGATGTTATTGAGGAAGCAGAGCATCAAGGTCATCACACCCCGGTAGTGCAAATTGGTCATCGCTATGGAATGACACTTTTTATTGCATCTGAAGTGATGTTTTTTGTTGCATGGTTTTGGGCTTATTTTAATGCAAGTTTATTTCCAACAGAGTCAATTGGAGGTACTTGGCCGCCACCTGACATTAAAACATTTGATCCTTGGGATATACCATTAATTAATACTCTTATTTTATTACTATCTGGAACAACAGTGACTTGGGCACACCATGCAATGTTAGAAAATGATAGAAAAGGACTTGTGAATGGATTAATCGCAACTGTGTTTTTAGGATTTATATTTTCATGCTTTCAAGCTTACGAATATCACCATGCTACATTTACTTTAGACGGAAATATTTATGGCTCTACATTTTATATGGCAACAGGTTTTCATGGTTTCCATGTAATTGTAGGTACAATTTTTTTAGCAGTGTGTCTGTTTAGATCCATGAAAGGACATTCAACACCAACTCATCATTTTGGTTTTGAAGCAGCTGCCTGGTATTGGCACTTTGTCGACGTTGTTTGGTTATTTCTTTTTGCTGCAATCTATATTTGGGGAAGCTAATCTCAAATTGAAAAGACAATTACTCTTTCAGTTATTTGTAGTTCTGTTTATCACATTATTTTGTGCATTAGGCACTTGGCAGCTTTATCGCTTGCAATGGAAAATGGAGTTAATAAGTGAAATTAATTTTGGTTTGAATTCTACTCCTATTAAATATTCAAACTCAATTAAAAAAAATTACCAGAGGGTTGTTTCTGAGGGTTCTTTTAATTATGAAGATCAAATTTATTTATACAGTTTAAATGCAAAAGGAAAACCTGGTTATGATATTATTACCCCATTTAAAACAAATAATAATGAAAATGTTTTAGTTAATCGAGGATGGATTGAAAAGGAACTTAAAGGATCTTCAGAAATAAATACAATAAAATCAAAAAAAATTACTGGCCTTTTAAGAAAAATTTATAAACCTAACATATTCAAACCGGAGAACGATTTAAAAAACAATGTTTGGTTTTCAATTAATTTGAATGATATGGAGAAATTTACAAAAACTAAGTACCCTAATTTTGTAATATTTTTAGAAAATCAAGAAATCAAAGTGCCATTACCTAAAAAAATAACAATTGATGTGCCAAATAATCACCTCAAATACGCTATAACTTGGTATTCTATAGCAATATCAATTTTACTTTATTATTTATATTTTAGAAGAAAGAAATGAATTATTTAAGCACCAGGGATAAATCTTTAAATTTTAATTTTAAGGATATCTTCCTAAGAGGCCTAGCACCAGATGGAGGTTTATTCTTACCATCAGAGATCAGGCATTACAATAAATCAGAATTGGAAAACTTAAGTAAATTATCTTATTCTGATCTAGCAGTAGAAATTTTACTTAACTTTTGCTCTGACAATTTATCTAAAGATGAACTTAGATCTTTGATTCAAGATGCTTATAAAAATTTTGAAGATAAAGAAGTTGTAAGAATAAAAAAAATTGGAAATATAAATCTTTTAGAACTGTATCACGGTCCAACTTTAGCTTTTAAGGATATTGCAATGCAGGTTATAGGTAATATGTATGACCAACTAAAAGTAGCCGAAAAAAAAACGGTTAACGTTGTTGTAGCAACTTCAGGAGATACTGGGTCGGCTGCTATTTCTGCACTTAATAACAGAAAAAATATAAATCTATTTGTGCTACACCCTCATAATAAAATTTCAAATGTGCAAAGAAAAATTATGACTACGATTGGTTCAAATAATATTTTTAATATAGCTATTGAAGGTTCATTTGATGATTGTCAAAAAATTGTAAAGGACCTTTTTAATGAAAATGATTTTAGAGAGAAAATAAACATGTCAGGAGTAAATTCAATCAATTGGGCAAGGATAATTTGTCAAATCGTTTATTATTTTTACACTTACTTTTTTATTGGAAAAGAAAAGATTAGCTTTTCAGTACCTACAGGAAATTTTGGAGACGTTTATGCCGGCTATGTTGCGAAAAAAATGGGTTTGCCCATAGATAAATTAATAGTTGCAACAAACGAAAACGATATTTTACAAAGAGTAATTAATACTGGAGAGTACAAGCCAGATAAGGTCAAACCATCTTTATCTCCAAGTATGGATATACAGGTATCAAGTAACTTTGAAAGATTATTATTTTATATTTTAAATGAGGATGACCAAAAAGTAGCTTCTCTGATGAAAGATCTCAAAGATAAAGGGTCGTTTAAACTTAATAAAGAGGAAATCAATGAGATTAAAAAAGATTTTAAAGCTGAAAAAATAAGCGATAGTGAAACTCTATCAATAATAAAAGAGGTTTACGATAAAGAAAAATTTATTATTGATCCGCATACTGCTACTGCTTTTGGAGCAATCAATAAGATCGGAGAGTTAAAAGATACGGTTGCGCTAGGAACAGCTCACCCATATAAATTTTTGGAGACTGTTAAAAAAGCTACTGGTGAAAAAGTTAAGGCACCACATCAACTAGAAAAGTTTATAGATAAAAATGAAAAATTTGATATAGTTGAAAATAATAAAGAAAAAATCAAAAAATACATTCTTAATAAAATACAATGAAAATAAAATTAGGTGACAAAATACCATCAACAGATTTCTTTCATATTGATGATGGTGGAGCAGTCAAAAAAGTAAGAAGCACAGAATTACTAGCTAAGCAAAAAGCTATTATAATAGGAGTGCCTGGTGCTTTTACAAAAGTTTGTTCTGCAAAACATCTACCAGGATACGTAAATAATTTTGAAGAAGCAAAAAAGAGAGGAGTAACTAAAATTTTGTGTATTTCAGTTAATGATCCAAATGTAATGAAAGCTTGGGGAGAAAATCAAAACGTTGGAGACAAGGTCTTTATGGCGTCTGATCCTTATTGTGAATTTACAAAATCTATTGGAGCGGAGATAGATAGAACCGAGCGTGGATTGGGGATAAGATCTGCAAGATATACTATGTTGGTTGAAGATAACGTAATTAAGATAATAAAAGTGGAAGAAGATACTGCGAACTGTGAAATTTCTGCTGCAGAAAATTTTATAAAAGGAATTTAATTTTTTATTGCTTGGGTTGCGAGCTCATCAGCCAAGTTATTGTATTTGTTTGTTGAGTGACCTTTAACCCATTTCCAAGACACTTTATTTTTTTTGCATAATCCATCTAATTTTACCCATAGATCTTTATTTTTTACTGGTTTTTTGTTCGAATTTTTCCAGCCATTTTTTTTCCACTTAATTACCCATTCCGTAATACCATTTTTTACATAGATTGAGTCTGTATAAATCACTACATCAGAATTAGCCTTTATTTTTTTTAAAGCCATAATTGCAGCAAGTAGCTCCATCCGATTATTGGTTGTATTTTTTTCATTTCCAGAAATATTTTTTTGATTGTTATCTTTGTCAAATATTACTGCGCCCCAACCACCTGGACCAGGATTACCTGAACATGCACCATCAGTATAAATTTTAAATTTCATTAAAAAAAATAATCCTCATGGTTTTTCGCATTTTTATGAAATTCCAATCTTTTTAAGTATTCTATAGGATCTTTAATTTTTACTATTGCACCTTCAACAGTATTTAAAGCATCGAAAACTCGAGTTAGCAAAAACCTCAAAGCAGCTCCTTGAGATAGTGTCTTTATACTTTGTTTTTCCGACTCTGATAATTTTCTTACTGAAGAATAGCCATCAATGAAGTTTTTAGCTTTAGTTACATTAAAACTCAAATTTTCTTTAGCTCCATCAAAACATAATGCATTGAAACAAATAGCTATTTCGAAAGCAAAAAAGTCTTCACATGAAAAATAAAAATCTATAATTCCGCTAAATTTATCTTTATTAAAAAAAATATTATCATGAAATAAATCTGCATGAATAATTCCTTTTGGCAAATCTTGAGGCCAATTTTTTTCAACACTATTAAGATTATCTTCAATCAGTTTTGGCAGATCTTTATGTAACTTAGAGCATTGATCTTTGACAATTTCGAATAAATTTCTCCATGAATTAACAGATAAATCATTTTGCCTTCTAATTTTAATATTTTTTGTTAATTCGTGCATTTTAGCTGTTTCAATTCCTATGGATTTACAATTTTCAGGCGATAAATTGGATTTAGCTTTTCCTTCAATAAAAGAAACTATCATTAATTTCTTGCCATTGTAGTTTGTAATTGTGGAATTTTTATTATTTAAAATTGGAGCAGGACATTTAAAATTTGCCTTATTTAAAGAAGACATTAAATTAGAAAAAAAAGGAAGATCTTCAGATTTAACTCTTTTTTCATAGACAGTAAGTATCAATTTTTTTTTATTTACTGATAAAAAGTAATTTGTATTTTCTATACCTTCTTCAATTCCTTTAAATGACTCTAATTTTCCTAGATTGTAATAAGATAAAATTTCTTCAATTTTACTTTGATTTAATTGTGTGTAAACAGCCATTAGTTTAGTTCTTTAGGTAATTTGAATACTACTTTTTCTTCTGCAACTACTACCTCTTCTATGGATATTTTTCGATCCTTTTTTATATTATTTAGTAACGCTTGTACTAATTTTTCTGGTGCTGAAGCACCAGAGGAAATTCCAATTGTATCTGAACTATTTATTTCATCAAAAGGTATTTTTTTTTCTGAATGCATTAATTGAGAGTTCTTGCATCCAGCTTTTTTTGCCACCTCTACCAGTCTTACAGAATTTGACGAATTTCTACTACCGACTACAAAAAACAAATCACACTTGGATGCAATTTCTTTCACAGCAGATTGACGATTAGTTGTAGCGTAACAAATATCTTCTTTTATTGGACCTTTAATCTTAGGAAATTTTTTTTTAAGAACCTTTATAATTTCTGCTGTGTCATCAACTGATAGTGTTGTTTGAGTGATGTAAGCTAAAGGTTTTTTAAAATTATCTACTTTAAGATTTTCAACATCGCTTTTAGTTTCTATTAATTTAATCGATCCAGTCGGAAGCTGTCCCATCGTACCAATAACTTCTGGATGATTTTTGTGTCCAATTAAAAATATTTCATAACCTTTTTTATGTAATTGTTCAGACTCTCTATGTACTTTAGAAACTAAAGGACAAGTTGCATCCACATAGGATAAATTTTTTATTCTTGCTTCATCAGGAACAGATTTAGGAACTCCATGAGCAGAAAAAATAACAGGTCTGCTGCTATCTTTTACGTCAGAGAGTTCGTCTACAAATATTGCACCTTTTTCTCTTAATTCATCAACAACCTGTTTATTATGAACAATTTCATGTCTAACATATACAGGAGCTCCATATTTATTTATTGCCTTTTCGACAATTTCAATAGCTCTTTTAACACCAGCACAAAATCCTCTGGGAGAAGCTAAATAAATTTTAAGTTCTTTTTTCATTCTTTTCTAACAAGTATTCGAGCAATATATGCGGAAAAGTAAGAGACGCCAAACCAATAAATATTACTTTTAGTATAGAGGCCTGTAACGTGTAAAAATTATTAAGAAAAAATATTCCTAATATAAATAAAAGCGCGGTAATTATTGTTAAAGGAGCTGCCTTTTTTAAAAAAAGATAAAATCCTTTTTTAAGATCTTTTTTATTTAATTCATGCATTAAAGATATTGAGTGTCTTATCGAATGTAAGAAGCAAAAATAAAATGTAAAAGCAATTAATGGATGAAAAATTAAGTTAAGAAATAGTATTGATATAGTGTCTAAGGTCGCTTGCCCCCAAAACTCATTGAGAAAGTAGTGTGAAACTAAACTTAAAATTATAAATATCCCGACTAAATTTTGGGATATAGTTAGCTCTACATTCAAAACTTTAAAAATTTGAAAAGTTTCAACTGGGTGCATAAGAAGAGGAGCCGAAATAACAATCGATCCTTTTAGAAATAAGAAAAAAGACTTAAATTTAACATTGGGCATTTTTTCAAATACATAAAGTTGAATATTATCCTCTTTTCCAAAATGATAGCTTGCAAAAACTAAAAACATTATGATTGTAAGTGTAGGAAAAATTACCCAAAATAAAACTACAAAAATTGCTATAACTAAATAGGATAAATAAAAAAATAAAATATTTTTAATTTTAAACTTTTTAAGTAATTGTGCTCCTTTTAAATTATCTAACGCACCGTGAGAAACACCAATTGTAGCTATAAGAAAAAAACAAAATACAGAAAAAATACTTGGAATTTTTTTTTCTAGAGGCAAAACGTAATCACCGAACAAACCTGATCCACTTAAAAAAACAGTTAATATAAAAAATATTACAGAATGAAACCTGTTCAATTCAAAATTATTCATATTTTTAAAATAATCCATAAACTAAAACAACTTTTTTAAAAAAATCCATTTTGGCATTTTTAAAATAATTAATAAATCTTCAATAAGATTACTCTTATTAGATAAAAATTTGATAACAGTATCCGAGGAAGCTTTAAACATATTGAAGAAAATTTTTGGCATTTTTTCTGGATAATCTTTTAAAACTTTTAAAAAAATATTATCAAGAAATTGATATTTTTTCCCTAGTATGAATATTTTTGCTCTATAAATATTGTCAATATTTTTTACAATATACTTACTATGTTCTTGAATATTTAAAAAAGTATATCCGGTGCTTAATCGTGTCATGCCCCCTGCAGATCCAATATTGATTATTTTGTTTTCACTTTTTAACGATGGATAAAAAAGTGGTATAGCACCCTTTTCAGTAAAATTTATTTTATAATTTTTTATACCTAAATTATTTTTAATATAATTCTCCAATTGAAGATCGTAATCCATTAGGCTTTGATCTTCTAAAGCTGAAAGCCAAGTTGTTTCAATTAAAGCTTTATTTTTACTAAATGGTAAAGTGTAAAAAAAGTGAACATCATTTCTTTGATCACAATTAAAATCCATTAGATTTATTATTTCTTCATCAAAAATATTTTTAGGTGTTTCTATCTCAATGCCTTGAAAGTGTTGCCACAATTTAGATTTATCTAATTCTTTTTCATGAACACTATTAAAAATTATGGAATTTTCTGAGTTGATTTCACTTAGGTTTTTAAAAAAACTTATATTGGAATTTGTAGATAGCTTAGAATTTATTTTTTTATAAAATTTACCACTATCGATGCTTTGATAGGGAAATTTTTTATTAGTTAATTCATGTGAACTATCCGGAGAATTTATGGTAAAGTTGTTCCAACTTTTAATTACACAATCATCAAAGTTATGATTAAAAACTTTCCAAAAAGACCACGTTTTGTCTCTTTTATATTCTTCACGAGTTTCAATAATTGCTAAAGTTTTCTCTTTTAACTTATCATTAACTTCAAGCTCATAAGCTAAAGATAAACCCGCACATCCACCACCAATAATTATATAATCAAACTCTTTCATTTAGATTAATCTCTTGTTCTAGAATATTATGATTTTCTTGATTATCGTAATTTAAATTTTTGATGAATAGTAATTTAATAAAGTCAAAAATAGCCAAAAAGGTCTGAATTATCTTTTCAAACATGGGAACATAAATTTTGCCAGCCTTATTATAATTATCTATATTTTTTTGTTTAAGGATGTAGTCGCCTATTTTTCTATAAACACGTCTTGCAACAATTACTGAAAATCTAGATTTTAGTGGTATATCGCTTATAGAATTAAATGATTTTTCATAAAACGCTTGAGAGTCGTTTATTATAGATCGAATTGATGAAAAATCGTGTTTAACATATTGTCTATTACGCGCTTTATCCTCACAAACATCTCGAGCTATATTTGTAAGTTGCATAGCTATCCCAAGGTCAATTGCACCTTTTAATGACTCTTTATTTTTAACTTTCAGTATTTTTGACATCATCAATCCAACTGTTCCAGCAACTCTGTAAGAATAAACAAGTAAATCTTTTTTTGAGTCAATAACTACCTTTTCTTCTAAGTCGGTTTCAACTCCATCAAATAAATCTATTACTATTTTTTTAGAAATACTTTCACTTTCAATAATTGACCACATATCTTTTATTACTTGATTGTTAATATTTTTATTCTCAAAATCCTTTTTAAATTTTGAGAAAATTTCTCTCTTTAAACTCAAATTATTATTATCATCAACTATATCGTCTAAGGTTCTACAGAAATTATATAAAGATGAGCATTTGTCCAAAGTATTACTTGGCAGGAAAAAACTTGCCCAATAAAAAGATTTTGCATGTTTCTTCAGTAAATTACTTTTCATTAAAATAGTTTATCTAAAACTTTTGCTGATGATAGAACCCCAGGCATCCCAGCGCCTGGGTGTGTTCCAGCACCAACAAAGTATAAATTTTTATATATTTCAGATTGATTATGAAATCTAAAATAGGCTGACTGAGAAAATTTGGGCTGAATTGAAAATCCGGATCCATAGAGAGTTGCTAGATCAATTTCGAAATAATCAGGTGTTAAGTAAAAATCACTTACCACATTTTCTTTAATACCAGGCAGAACAGTTTTATCCATTTTATCTAATACTAAATCTTTGAATTTATCACCTTCTTCGATCCAATTTACTTTGGATAAATTATTTGGTACCGGGACCAATACATAAAAAGCATCATGACCTTCTGGCGCCATTTTGGGATCTGTTGCAGAGGGCCTATGCAAATAATAGCTTATATCATCAGAGAGTATTTTCTTTTCAAAGATTTTATCAAGATGTTTTTTATAAGATTCTCCAAAATAAATAGTATGGTGCGCGACATCGCTATATTTTTTTTTAGAGCCAAAATAATAAACAAATAATCCCATTGAATAATCCATCCTTTTCATTTTTTGTTTAAATAAAAAATCATAATCTTCTTTTGATTTTATCAAGTTGTTGTAAACATTCGGGGGATCTGAGTTGCAAACTACATAGTCGCAATTAATTATTTTTGAATTATTAATCTTTACAGCTTTAACCTTTTCATTTTCTGTAAGTATTTCTGTAACTTCAGCACCTTTAATAATTTTGATATTTTCCTCAATCATTAGTTTTTCTAAAGCTTTAACAACACTTCCTGTTCCTCCCATTGAGTAATGAATTCCCCATTTTTTTTCTAAAAATAAAATTAATGTATATATCGAAGTTGTACTGAAAGGATTTCCACCAACTAAAAGAGGGTGCATACTAAATACTCTTCTTAATTTCTCATTGGATATATACTTTGAAACCAAACTATAGACTGACTTATAACTTTTTAGTTTTAATAAAGATGGAATTTGTTTCATCATAAAAACCAAATTATTGAAAGGTTTGTCAGATAACTCCTTAAAACCTTTATTAAATATTTTTTCAGTAAAATTTACTAAATTTTTATATCCATCAAAATCAGAGGGATTAAACTTTTTGACTTGTTCTTCCATAGATTTATCGTTGCCATTGTAGTCAAACGTATCTCCATCATTAAATACAAAGCGATACCACAAATCTAATGGTACAATTTTTACATAATTTGAAATATTTTTATTGAATAGTGAAAATAATTCTTCAAATAGATATGGAGCAGTTATTACTGTAGGTCCTCCATCATAAATAAATTGGTCTTTCTTAAAAACTCTAGCGCGACCACCAAGATCTGGATGCTTTTCAACCAAAGTAACCTTATATCCTTTAGCTTTTAATCTTAATGCTGCAGCTAATCCCCCAAAACCAGAGCCTATAACTATTATTTTTTTTGCCATTATTAATATGGCCTATTCTAACTGGATTTTTTCTTAAGTGCTAATTTTGTTTCTTCAATACTAGATATGTAAATTTTGTCCAATTTGCTTTTATCTAGAGAATTTTTTAGTAATTTCTCAACTGCTTCGATCGCTATTATAACTGAGGTATTTTTAATATCTTTTAGAGCTTGATTTTTTAGTTGTTTAATTCTTTCTTCTGCATCTAGCTTTCTATTTTCCATTAGGTTATGAAAATTTTCATTAGCCTTAATCATATTTTTTTCAGCATCCTCAGCTGCTTTAGAAATCATAGATTTTACTTCAGCTTTTGAATTACTTATTTTTTTTTCGTGTTCAATTAAAATATTTTTTGCATCTTCCTTAAGTTTATTAGCTTCATCAATTTGACTTTTAATACTTGAGATATTTTCTTCTAGGGTAATTTTGATTTTTTGAGGTATCTGAAAATAGATTAGCAATCCTATAAATAGGAAAAAGGATATCATTACCCAAAAAGTTGCATCTATTGTCATAAATATTTACCTACATTTTTTTTAGAAATTTCTTCTACAGCAGCCTTGATGCTACTCTCATTTAATTTATCTCCAGATATATTCTCGATAATATTTGCAGCAATCTCTCTTGAAATATTATGTATGTCGGAAATAGAATTTTTCTTAAGTTCAGATATCTCCTTTTGAGCTTGAATTAATTCTTTCTCAATTTCTTTTTCAATTTTTTCTTTTTTCTCGTGAATGTCTTTATCTAACTTAGCTTTTGACTCTAATTGTATTTTAATGACTTCTTTTTTTGCACCTTCTAAAATTTTTTCATACTCTTTAAGTTTACTCTCTGAGAGCTCTTTAGATTTATTAGCATCTTCAATATCATCTTTAATTCTATTTTCTCTATCATCTAAATTGTTTTTAATCTTTGGAAGATAAAATTTTGATATTGAAAAATATAAAACTGTAAAAACTAATATTAGCCAAAAAGCTTGCGATGCCCAATATTTTGGATCCAGCTGAGGCATTCCAGCCTCAGCCGCATACAAATCTCCCTGTATAGCAATTAATGCTATAAAAAAATTAAGATATCGCTTCATATTTTATTTAAAACGCAAATAAAATAATTAAAGCTACTACTAGTCCAAATAATCCTGTTGCTTCAGCCAATGCAAATCCTAAAAGCAAATTAGGAAATTGTTTTTGTGCTGCAGACGGATTTCTCATAGCACCTGATAAGTAGTTACCGAAAATAATTCCGATACCAACACCAGCTCCTGCTAATGCGATTGCAGCAAGACCTGCTCCAATCATTTTTGCCGCTTCTAACTCCATTTTTCCTCCTTTAATTAATGGTGTAAATTTAATGCATCATTTAAATAGATGCAGGTTAATATTGCAAAAACGTAAGCTTGCAGAAATGCTACCAATATCTCTAAGCCAGTTAATGCTATTGAAAAACCAAGCGGTAACCACCCGCCAAGTAATCCTAAACTTATTACAAATCCTCCGAAAACTTTTAACATAGTGTGCCCAGCCATCATATTTGCAAACAATCTTACCGACAAACTGACCGGCCTGCTTAAGTATGAAATAATTTCAATAACGGTGATTAATGGTAACAATACTACTGGAACTCCACTTGGAACGAATATACTTAAATACTTAAAACCATGTTTTACGAATCCTATTATGGTAACAGCAATAAAAATAAAAAGCGCTAAAATTAAAGTTACGATAATATGGCTAGTTACTGTAAATGAGTAGGGTAGCATTCCAACCATATTACAAAATAAAACAAACATAAATAAACTAAATATAAAAGGGAAATAAGGTTTAGCTTTAGAGCCAGCCGTATCACTAATCATTTTGGCAACAAAGGTATAAAACATTTCAGCAATTAATTGAATTTTATCCGGAACAATTTTTTTTTCTTTTGTTCCAAAAAATAAGAACAATAATATTATTGATGCACTAATAATCATGAATAAACTAGCGTTTGTAAAAGATAAGTCTATTCCAGCAATTTTTATTTCTGGTCCAATTTTATGGACACTAAATTGTTGCATTGGATTGCTTGCCATAAGTTCCTTAAATTAGTCTTCTTTTTGCATTCGGTTAGCAGTACGAATTACGTTCAATATGCCCGCTGCTGTCCCTAAAAAAAAGAAAACTATTATTAACCAGGGTTTAGTATCAAACCAACTATCTAAAATAAACCCAATTATTGTCCCAACAGCAACAGCTGCAACAAGTTCCGTGCCTAATTTGAAAGCACTGCCCAAAAATGAGCCTTTTTTTTCTCTATCAGATTGTAATTGTTTTTTTATTTTTGATTTTGCAATTTTTAGGCGAGTTTTAAAATCTTCAGGTATTGTCATTATAATTTTTTAAGCTACTAATTCTTCTGCTTTTTGTAGATCGACGGAAACTAGTTGGCTCACACCCTGTTCAGCCATTGTAACACCATACAATCTGTGCATTCGAGACATTGTTAGTGCATGGTGAGTTATGATAATAAATTTTGTTTTTGTTATTTTTGTGAGTTCATCTAACAGCCCACAAAATCGAGTAACATTAGCATCATCTAATGGAGCGTCTACCTCGTCTAAAACACAAATGGGAGATGGATTTACTAAAAAAACTGCAAATATTAATGATAACGCTGTTAGAGCTTGTTCACCTCCTGATAATAAAGTGATTGATTGCAATCTTTTACCTGGTGGAGAAACAAACATTTCTAATCCGGCTTCAAGCGGGTCCTCTGAGTCGACAAGTTCAATCTTAGCAGTCCCTCCACTAAATAATTTTGTATAAACTTCGTTGAATTTTCTGTTCACCTTTGTGTAAGCCTCTAGCAAACGCTCTCTTCCTTTTTGATTTAATTCTTCAATACTTGCTTTTAGTTTAACTATTGCAGAATATAAATCAGCTCGATCATCTTCCATTTTTTTTATTTCTGTTTCATATTTTTTCGTTTCTTCGTCTGCTCTAAGATTAACCGATCCAAGAGATTCCCTTTGTTTTTTTATTTTATCAGACTTTTTAGATTGATTTTCTATAGTAGGAAGACTCTCAGGCGATACATCATTTAAATCTGACTGAGGGAGTAGAGACTCTTCATTATCAATATTTAATTCACTTTTTACAGAGTATAAAAGGTCTTTTTTTCTGTTGTCTATTCCTTCTACAGTTGCTTCATTTCTAGCTTTATTTTCTTTTAAACCAGATAGTTTTAATTGTATTTCTTTAATATTTTGATTTATAGCATTATATTTTTTTTCAGATTGAATTAATTCATTCTCAATTTCTTTATTTCTTTTTTTTGTATTTTCTAAATTTTGTAAATTTTGACCTTTGGAAGTTGCGATACGTTCAGGATTTTTTTGATTTTCATTTAATTCAGATACCAATTTATTTTTACGATCTGTCAGGTCACTCGTCATTTTTTCTGAATTAGCTCTTAAATTTCTCCAATTTTCTAATTCTACATCTATATTTTTTATACGTTCTTTTCTTTTTATAGAGTCGCTTTGGATTGACTTATCTTTTCCAAATTTTTCTGCGTACTCCTCTTGTGATAATGTAATGCTTTTAACAAGTTGTTTTAGTTCTCTAAAAATTTTCTTAGATAATTTTTTGTCTTCATCAATATCTCTTTCAATTTTATCTAACATTTTTTCTAATTTTGCCTGTAAATTATTTAATTGTATTTTTGCGTTCTTTAATTCTTTTGATGAATTTGTTTCTACTTCTAGAAGCTCATTTTCTGTTTTTAGAAGCTCTTCTTTTTCTTTAGAGATTCTTTTTTCGTTTAAATCTGCATCTAGTGATATACTTTTTTCTCGTTCAAGATCAGACTCTATAGTTTTAGCTGATTTTTCAAGTTTTTCTTGAAGAGCTTTAACTCTTGTCTCCTCCTCTATAAGATTTGAAATTTCTAAGTTAAGTTTCTGTAAACTTGCAGCACTTTCCATTTTTCTATCCCTGAGAGGTTTAAGTTTTTTATTCTCTTCCTCTAGAAGAGTGTTGTTATGATTTAAATCTATATTTATAGCGCTAATTTCATCATCTAATTCACCCAGTTTTTCGATTATTATTTTTTTATCTTTTTCTATTTCTCTAATTTTTAAATAATATAAACCTGCTTCAATTTTTTTTATTTCCCTTGAAATTTCTTTATATCTCGTTGCTTCCTCAGCTTGTTTTTTTAGATTATCAAGTTGTTTTTGTTGTTGTTTCTTTAATTCATCCGCTCTCTTTAAATTATTTTCTGCTGCATTTAACCTTGTTTCGGCCTCTTGTCTTCGTGCATGAATTCCAGATATACCCGCTGCCTCCTCAAGTATAGATTTTCTATCAATAGGTTTTGCTGTAACCAATTGTCCAATTCTACCTTGGCTTATTAAGGATGGTGAATGTGCTCCAGTTGATAAATCTGCAAATAAAGTTTGAACGTCTCTAGCTCTCACTTCTTTATCGTTAATGAAATACTTGGAACCTTTATCTTTTTCTATTTTTCTTCTTACAGAAATTTCATCAAATTCTTTATATTGCTTTGGGCATTCTTTATTTTGGTTATCAAGTAACAAAGAAACTTCTGAAATATTTTTGGAAGCTCTGTTTGAAGTTCCGGAAAAAATAACATCTTCCATTCCTGAACCTCTCATACTTTTTGCTGAATTCTCTCCCATACACCAACGTAAAGACTCTACTATATTAGATTTACCACAACCATTTGGACCAACAATTCCTGTCAACCCGTCTTCAATTAAAAAAGTGGTCCTTTCAGAAAAAGACTTAAAACCTGTTATATCTAGTTGTTTAAATTTCATCTATAAATTTTTATCAATTATTTTTTTGAATGATTTATAATCAATTTTACTAGTATACTTTTTCTCATTAATAATAATAGTTGGCGTAGACTCAATTTTATATTTCTTTTGAGCCTCAATTCTTTGCTCCAGAATTTCATCCTGAACAGCATCATTTTTAAGACAGATATCCATTTCTTCATTACTTAAATCAAACTCTAGTCCAATCTTTTTAATTAATTCATTTATTTTATTAATGTCTGATCCTATTGCCCATAATTTTTGCTTGTTATAAATTTCGTCTAGTAATCTAAATTTTTTTTCATTGTTTAATTGACATCTAATAACGACCTCAGCATTTAATGCTGCCAAATCTAATGGAAAAGCATGATGTTCAAATTTAACCAAACCTTTATCAATATAATCTTTCTTTAAATTGTTGAAAATAGCATTGTGGAAAGTTGCACAATGAGGACATGTCAGTGAGGAAAAAACTTTTACTGTGACTTTAGCATTATTATTTCCAATACTTAATATTTTCCCTTTTGCCGGAACCACAAAAACAATAAAAACTAAAAAAAATATATTTAAAAATTTATTTATTTCTTTCATTGAATGCCTTTAAAAAATTGTTAAGAGAATTTTTCAATTCACTATTATCTACTTTATTTAATCTTTCTTCAATTTTAGAAAAGTTTTTTATTTTTGGAAAAACTTTACTGAAATTTTTGCTATCTATTTTTTCTTGGACGATTTTCAATGTAATATAACTAATACATTTATATCCAAAAAAACTATTTATTTTATCAATTATATTTTTTTTTTGATACTCAATTTCCATTTCTTTTCCATGAACAACATTTAAAACCAAATTGCCGTTACTCATGTTATTTCCCATTTTGATAGAGATAGGGTAACACACATCCGAAATTTTTTTACTTACTATTTTTGTCCAACTATCTATAATATTTGAGTAATTATACCCACCTTTTCTTAGGTGCTTTTTAAGGGTTTTAGGAATTGAACTTGAAAAAGGTCGAAGTCCTTGTATGTAAGTTTTAGTTTTATTATTATTTTTACTATGCATTTGAGTCCAACATTATCAAAAAAAATTCTAGCTTGGTATGATAATAGCAAGCGTGATTTACCTTGGCGTGTTAGCAAAAAATCTCCAAAAAAGCTTTATTACAGACTATTAAGTGAGTTCATGTTACAACAAACTCAAGTAAAAACAGTTATTCCTTATTTCAATAAATTTACAAATAAATACAAGACACTCGAGTCTCTATCCAAAATAAATGAAAATCAAATTCTTAAGTTGTGGGAAGGTTTAGGTTATTATAGAAGAGCAAAGAATCTTTTGGCATCAGTAAAATTACTTGTAAAAGTGTACAATTCAAAGTTACCAAATACCTTAAAAGAAATAAAAAAGTTACCAGGTGTTGGTGATTATACCGGTAACGCATTGTTAGGATTTATTTATAATTATCCCACAATAGCTGTAGACGGAAATGTAAAAAGAGTATTCGCAAGATATTTAAATAAAAAAGAGTTAAAAATAAATTTCGAAAAGTTAATTCATTTAAATAAAAAAAATCTTTTCAATACAAATAGAAACTCTGATTTTGTTGAGGCATTAATGGAATTCGGAGCCGTAATTTGTAGACCAAAGGACCCAAAATGTAGTCAATGTTGTTTGAATAAAAGTTGTAGGTATTTAAGATCGTCAAATAAGATTAAAAATAATAAAAGAAGAAAAATAAAAGTTATGAACTACAATATTTTTTGTTATGTGAGTAAAAAAAAACAAATAGCTTTGACAAAAAAGAATGAAATAAAATTTCTCAAAAATTTTAATTTACCATTAATAAAAGAAATGGAAAATAACACAGTAAATAAAAATTGGAAATTTTTAAAAAATTATAAAAATTCTATTTCAAACTTAAATCTTAATATAAATTTATATTATAAATTTTCAAATAAGATTCCAAAATCTTATAATTGGCACTCTTTAAAAAATAATAAAGAATTTATTCCTAGTTTTACTAAAAGAATATTTAATCAAGTTTCAACTTTATTTTAAATTTTAATGAAAAAGAAAATTGCAATAATTGGTGCCGGTATAGCAGGATTAACTTTAGCAAATTTAATTAAAAAATATACAGATCATGAATTTATGGTTTATGAAAGAGAAGAAAGTTTGTCTCTTGAGGAGGGGTACGGCATTCAATTAGCAACAAATAGTATAAAAATTTTAAACCAAGTAAGTTTTGATAAAATTAACAACGCAAAAATTTTTCAACCAAAAACAATAGATTTTTACAATATACAAAATGAAAAAATATGTGATTTAAATTTATCTAAGTTTAATAGCCCTGAAGCAAAATACACAACGCTTCAAAGATCTACCTTAATCGAATTTTTGAAAGAAGATATTTACACACAGCATTTAAGATTTGGAAAAAAAATAAAAGAAGTTTCTGAACTAAAAGAAAAAGTTCTTATCAAATTTGATGACAATACAAATGACTTAGTAGATTATGTTGTTGCTGCCGATGGAATATTTTCAAACTCTAGATCATTTTTTGAAATAAAAAAAAATGAGCCAAGATTTAAAAAAGCTGTTGCGGCTAGAGTAATATTAAATTCAAAATCTGAGTTTGATATAAATGAAGAAAATATAAGTTTGATGCTTGGAGGTAACAGCCATATTGTTCTTTATCCAATAAATAAAAAAAAAGAACTTAATATGGTCTGTATCATGAGATGTAAAAAATATGAGCCTGATAATATCAAACAGTTAGTTCAAGAGATAGTTTTAAAACAAAATCCAAAATTAAAAAATATATTTGAGAATGAAATAAAAACATGGCCTTTATATTTTACTCCAAAAATTATTCCTTCCTCTAATAAAAAAGTATTTTATATTGGAGATGCTTTTAATGGTTTTTTGCCAACACTCGCACAAGGTGCCGGGCAGTCTATTGAAAGTGCTTTTGAAATATTTAATTTATTAAAAAATGATAAGCTTGATAAAGAAAATAATTATTTTGAAATTAGATCAAAAAGGGCAAAAATCATAAGAAGTAGATCAAATTTTAATTTCTTCGCATTCCACCTTTCAAGCAAAATAATGCAAAATATAAGAAATCTATTTTTGAAGTTTTTGGTAAAACGTAGATTCTTTGTAAAAAGATACTTAGGTAAAGTTTATAAGAATTAGGCTTTTGCCTCAGTGATAAATTTTTGTCTTAAACTATCAATAACAACAGTGGATCCATTAATATTACAATGCCAATAAGTCCAACCATTATAACTTTCAGCTCCCATGATAGTTGCTGCCACTTTATGAATAGAACCTTCTGACTCTTTATATTTAATACTTCCATCAGCCATAATTTTAGCATTAATCTTCCTCTTTGGATCAAATAGGGTAGTACCTGGCTTTAATATTCCCAATTCCACAAGAGAACCAAAAGGTATTCTTGGTTTTGATTTATTGTTTTCAATAGTATCTAAATATTCATCCTCAATTACCTTAGCTTTTTTTATTCGTTCACCAGCAGCTTTAAAATATTTTTTATCTCTCTCTATTCCAAAATATTTTCTTCCTAATTTTTTAGCTACAACTGCTGTTGTTCCAGTACCTAAAAATGGATCAAAGATGGCATCACCTTTATTTGTAGTAGCTAAAATAATTCTATGTAAAAGAGCCTCTGGTTTTTGTGTAGAATGAATTTTTTTTCCGTTTTTCTTTAGTCTCTCTTTTCCGTTGCAAATAGGTAATGTCCAGTCTGATCTCATCTGTAAGTCATCATTTAAGCATTTTAACGATTGATAATTAAACGTATATTTTGATTTTTTATTTTTTGAAGCCCAGATAAGAGTTTCATGTGCATTAGTAAATCTAGTTCCTCTAAAATTTGGCATAGGATTATTTTTTCTCCAGATAACATCGTTAAGCAACCAGTAATCTAAATTTTGTAAGTGATAACCTAGACGAAAAATATTATGATAAGATCCTATTACCCAAATACTTCCATTATCTTTTAGAATTCTTTTACATTCATTAAGCCAAGCAATGCAGAATTCATCGTAATGTTTGAAACTATTAAACTGATCCCACTTATCATTTACACCATTCACTTTACTTGCATCAGGGCGAGTTAATTTTTCACCAATCTGCAAATTGTAAGGAGGGTCAGCAAAAACTAAATCAAAAGACTTATCAGGAATTTTTTTTATTTCCTTTAAACAATCTCCATTAATAATTTGGTTTGAAAACTTTATCATTATTTAGATTCAACCCTAAATTGAATCCAGGGTCAAACCCTTTTGATAAAAAAATGAGTCCTCTTGTGTTAGAGATTCTTAGTTCGACAATATCTTGTGTATGGGTTTGAAACCTTTTCTATGATGCGAGGTAATACCAAATTTTTTTAAACCTTCTAAATGAGCCTTAGTTCCGTAACCAAAATTTCTTTCCCAAGAATAGTTAGAAAATTCTTCAGCAAGTTTAATCATGAGTTTATCTCTATAAACTTTAGCAATAATAGAAGCCGCACTAATCACTTTTATTTTCTCATCACCATTAATTATAGTTTTATAATTTTTTAGTCCACTAGGTGCAAAATTTCCATCTATTAAGGTTAATTCTGGTTTAACAGTTAATTGTTCTAAAGCCCTTTTCATCGATAATAATGAAGCTTGTAAAATATTTAAATCTAGAATTTCATCTACAGATGCCAGTCCAATAGCATAATAAGAATAAGATTTTATATGCTCTGAAATTTCTATTCTCTTTTTAAAAGTAATTTTCTTAGAGTCTTTTAAAAGATCTAAGTTTATTCCTTCTTTAAGTATTACAGCAGCAGAAACCACTGGACCAGCAAGACACCCTCTACCAACCTCATCAACTCCAGCAGTGATTAATTTGTTTTTCAATTTATCTGTTAGATTTTTTTGTCTCTTATCATTTTTAAGTCAATCCAAGCCATCTTCTTTTGTGCTGGTTGTCTCATTAAAAAAGCTGGGTGAAATGTAATAATTACTGAAGTTTTGCAATTCCCAAATTTTTTTTCAATCCATTTTCCTCTCATTTGAGATATTACAACTTTATTTCCAATTAATGCATTCATGGCCGTGCTTCCAAGTAAAACTAGAATTTTTGGATTTATAATTTCAATATGTTTTGTTATGAACGGTAAATATCTTTTTATTTCCTCATCAGTTGGCCTTCTGTTATTAGGCGGACGATAATTAATAATATTCGATATATATACTTTTTTTCTGTCTAAATCGATGGCAGCAAGCATTTTATCAAGCAATACTCCTGCGCGCCCCACAAAAGGTAAACCTTCCTCATCCTCGTTAGCTCCTGGAGCCTCACCAATAAGCATGATTTTAGATTTTGGATTTCCGTCACTGAAAACTATATTTTTTGCATTGTTTCTTAAGTTACAATTTTTGATATTAGTAATTGATTTTTTAAGTTTTTCCAAATCATCAGCTTTATCTTTAGAAATTTCAAAATTATCTTTTTTATATCTATTGATTGCCTTATTATTGTAAATTAAATTATGATTTATAAGTTTGTAAAATTTAATTAATTTTACAGATTTGGAATTATTTTTTTTTATCATCAATTATGAAAAAGTTGAATAAGTTTTATAAGATAATAGGACAAATTTTATTTGTCATTATTTTTTTTTCCACAGCTCACTCTAAAAATTTGAATAAATTTAACAATGCAGAGCCTATATCTGATTATTTTTCCGGAATATTGCTACTAAATGAAAACAAATATAATGAGTCTTTCAAATATTTAAGAAAGCTAGATGGACTTGAGACAATTCACATAAATTACTCAATAAAGTACCTTTACTCATTGGTAAATTCTGGAAATATCAAACAAGCGTTTGATTTTTCAAAAAAACTCGAAAAACAAAAATTAGATAGCTTTGAGAGTGACCTAATAAAAGGAATATTTTATTTAAAAAATTCTGATATAAAATTAGCACTAAGATATTTTTCAAAAGCAAAAGAAAGAAATGGAAATTTTATTTTAAATACTTATGTATCTAATTCTATTTATAATTGGTCCAATCTTTCAAATTTAAGTCTGGTTCAAGCTAAACTAGATCTTGAAAAATTAGATAAAAGATTTGAAAATTTAAAAAAAATACAAAATGTTTTCTTAAATTGTTTTTTTGACAATAAAGATACTCAAAATTTATTTGAGCAACTTGTTTCAAATAAGTCGGATTTTTCTAGATATAATTATTTTTATGCTTCCTATTTGGCCTCCTCTGGAAAAATAAATATGGCTAAGAATGTTTTAAAAACAGCTCTAGAGTCACATCCAAGAAATTTATTACTTCATCAGTACAAGATAGATCTTAATGAAAACAAAAATTTAAACACGTTTAATTGTCAAAAAGCAGAACATGTAATTGCAGAAATTTTATACATTACTGCTAATGCTTTATCTGCCCAGTCAATTTATTCATTGTCAAATTTTTATCTTAATTTAGCTAAATATCTTAATGAAGATTTTTATTCTTACGATACTTTACTTGCAGAAAATTTTTATAAAAATGAAAATTTAAAAAAATCAAAAAAAATTTATTTTGATCTTAGTAAAAAAGGTAAAGCAATTTCTTGGTATTCATCTAAGCAACTTGCAAAAATTTTTATTAAAGAAGAAAATAAAAAAAAGGCATTAAAAATAGTCGAGAATGCTTATAACGGTTTAATCAAAAAAGAAATTTATGAGACATTTGATTATGCTGAATTCTTAAAAAATAATGAAAAATTCAAAGAGTCAATTTCATTTTACACTCTGATTATTGATAAAGTAAAAAAAGACCATCCATTATTCTCTGAGGCAACTGACGGTAGGGGAGTTGCATATGAGAGGATCGGAGAGTGGGAAAAAGCTGAAAAAGATTTACTAGCTTCTTTAGAAGCTGAGCCAGAACAAGCTTATGTTATTAATTACTTAGCTTATTCTTGGATTGAAAAAGGTATTAAAATCGAAAAATCACTCAACATGTTAAAAAAAGCAAATAAATTAAAATCAAATGATCCTTTTATAACTGACTCCTTGGGTTGGGCTTTATTTAAACTTGGAAGATATCAAGAGTCAAAAGAGCATCTTCAATTAGCTGTAAAGCTTTTGCCTGACGATCCAATAGTTAATGATCATTTTGGAGACGTATTGTGGAGAAATGGTAATAGAATTCAAGCAAGATATTATTGGAATTATGTTTTGTCACTTGATGAAGCGGAAGATGAACTAAAAAAAACTATAGAGGAAAAATTAATTAAAGGGATATAACTTATGGTTTTCAATTCATTATCCAAAATTAATCTATCTTTAACCGTTAATTCTAAACTAAAAAATAATTTTCATGAAATTCAAACTTACTATTGTTTGATTGATTTAGCTGATAAAATAAAAATTAACAAAATAAACGCCAAAAAAGATAGAATTACTTTTAAAGGCCCTTTCGCAAAATTTGTAAACAAATCGAATAATTCTATTATTAACCTTCTAAGAAAACTAAGAAGTTTAAATTTGATTTCTAACAAATATTCCATAACAATTATTAAAAATATTCCAGTTTACGCAGGTTTAGGCGGGGGGACTGGAAACGCCGCTTTTATATTAAGATATCTTATAAAAGATGAAATTAATAAAAAATTAATAAATCAACTTGAGGGTATAGTAGGCTCTGATTTAAAACTTTTCTTTTACAAGCAAGGTTTTATGAAAAATTTAGAAACCATTATAAACATAAAAATAAAGAAAAATTTTTTTTTCGTACTAATCCAACCAAAAATATATTGCTCTACAAAAGAAATTTACTCAAAAGTACGAAAATATTCTGCAAAGAAAATATTTGAAAAAAAAATGATAAACAATGAAATTAGATTCACAAATTATATATCAAATAGCAGAAATGATTTACAATCAATTGTTGAAAAGAAATATCCTTTAATAAGAGAATTATTAACAGAAATCAAAAATGAGAAAGGTTGTTGCTTTTCAAGAATGACAGGATCTGGGTCAGTTTGTTACGGTTTATTTAAAGATAAAATTACTGCAAAAAAAGCCTTAAATAATTTAAAGACTAAATATCCTAAATTTTGGTTATCATTTGCAAAAACTGTTTAATTTTTGTGATATATGATATATCAGGTTTCTTAATATTGGGGCATAGCCAAGCGGTAAGGCAGCGGTTTTTGATACCGCCATCCTAGGTTCGAATCCTAGTGCCCCAGCCAAAACTATATGTTTAATTTAGGTTTAAATTTCATAAAAAAAATTAAAAGAAATTTTTTCCCATTTTATAAAAATAAAGAATTAGTATTTGTTTTTAAAAAACTTCAGGAAGGTTTTTCAAAAGAGAATATTACAAGCAGGTTTGTTGGTGGTTGTGTGAGAAAACATTTATTGAATGAGAAAATTGATGATATTGATATCGCAACAATTTTAAACACACAAGAGATTAAAGAAAAATTTAAAAATACAAACTTTGAAGTTGTAGAAACCGGGCTTAAACACGGAACCTTAACACTTTTATCAAAAAAATTAAAACTTGAGATAACTACCTTACGAAAAGATGTGATAACCGATGGAAGACATGCCAAAGTTGAATATATTGATAATTGGCAAATTGACTCTGAAAGAAGAGATTTTACAATAAATGCAATTTACTTAGATATTAATGGAAATATTTTTGATCCTCAAATGGGAACATTTGACTTAAAAAATAATATCGTAAAATTCATTGGTGATCCAAATCAAAGAATCGAGGAAGATTATCTGCGTATTATTAGATTTGTTCGTTTCAATATAATGTATAATAGTAAAATTGAACTTTCGACAATCAAAGCAATAAAACAAAATCTTAATGGAATAAAAAAAATTTCAAAGGAAAGAATTTTAGTCGAATTATATAAAATTTTAGAACTAAAAAATTTCTTATATTTAAATGAAATTAATTATTTAAAGGAAATTTTTCTACAAATTTTTCCAGAATTCAAGAATTTAGACCGGTTGAAAAGGCTGATAAAAATTTGTAATTATTCGCAAATTAGTAGAGAGCTTTTGCTAGCTACATTGCTTATTGATGAGAAAAATAGCCATGAATATTTCGGACATAAGTATAATATATCTAACAATCTAAAAAAGAGTCTTAATTTATATTTTGAAAATTTTAAACTTTCAGAACAAAATAAAAATTTTTTTGATAAAGATTTAGAAAAAAATATTTATTTAAATGATAAGGCCCACCTTATTAATTTAAATACTCTAAAATTTGTAATAAATTCTAAATATAAATTGAGAGATTTTTCTGAAACCTTAAAAAAAATACTCAAAGCTAAAAATCACGAATTTAATATTGACGGAAAGTATTTAATGAATAATGGGATGCAGCAAGGCGCTCAAATTGGCAAAGTTCTAAAAAAAATTGAAGAAGAATGGATAAAAAATAATTTCAAAATTTCAAAAGATCAAATACAAAATATTATTCGCTCTCAATTAAGTTAAACATAATCTACATCAAGAATCTCAAAGTTTTTTTCACCTGATGGAGTATTAACAGTAACCATTTCAGTTCTATTTTTTCCAATTAAAGCTTTTCCAATAGGGCTTTTGTAAAAAATTAAATTTTTTTTTATATCCGCCTCGTCTTGACCAACTAACTTGTAGGTAATTTTTTTATTTGTCTCAAGATCTTGTAGTTTTACTGTAGATCCAAAAATTACTTTTCCATCATTTTCAATTTTAGTTACATCTATTACATTAGCTCGGGCAATTAAATCATTAATAGCAATTACTCTACTTTCAAGCAAAGCTTGCTGCTCTTTTGCAGCATGATACTCAGCATTTTCTTTTAAATCTCCATGAGATCTAGCTTCAGCAATTGCTTCGACAACTTTTGGTCTTTGAACATTTTTTAAATCTTCAAGTTCGTTTTTTAAATTTTTGAGGCCGTTAATTGTAATAGGTTCTTTATCCATAATCATTTCCATTTTGCTTCTGGAGGCAAGGACATCAAGATAGCATCTATGTTACCTCCCGAATTTAACCCGAATTTCGTTCCTCTATCATACAAAAGATTAAACTCTACATATCTTCCACGTTTAAACAATTGTTTTTCCTTATCTTTTTTGGCGTATTTTAATTTTTTTTTTCTGTTAATTATTTTATTTGAAATATCTATAAAGGCTAATCCAAGATCTCTTACAAACTTAAAATTTTTGATCCAATCTTTGGTTTCATAATCAAAAAAAATTCCACCAATTCCTCTTTGCTCTTTTCTATGAGGAATAAAAAAATATTCTTCACACCACTTTTTATATTTTTTATAATTTTTTTTATTTTGTAAACAAATTTTTTTTAGTTCACTATGAACAAGTTTGCTTTCTAATTTATCTTCATGACTTGGCGTAACATCCATTCCACCACCGAACCACTCTTTAGAAGTAACAATGAACCTTGTATTAAAGTGTATTGCAGGAATTTTTGGATTTTTCATGTGCGCAACAACAGAAATTCCAGAAGCCCAATACTTGCCATTTTTTTCTGCACCCAATATTTTAGATCTAAATTTTTTTGGAAATATACCGGTTACAGTGGATTTGTTTACTCCGACTTTATCAAAAATCTTTCCTCCTACTAAAAGGCGTGATGTTCCCCCACCTTCACTAATATTTTTTTTATTCCAATCTCTTTTAGTAAATTTTAATTTATCATTTTCTAAAAATTCAAATGATTTACATATTTGTGATTGGATAAAAGAAAACCAATTATCAGCCATTTTTTTTCTAAAATCTGAGGAAATCATTATTTAAATAATTTATTTTGTCTTAAAGCTTCAGCAGAAATAATGGCTACACTCATAGCAACATTAAGCGATCTTGTTTTTTTATTCATTGGAACTTTAATTTTATTTTTTATTGTTTTATGTAAACTTTCTGGTACTCCAGCGCTTTCTCTACCAAATAACAGCATATCATTTTTTTTAAATTTAAACTTATGATAGATCTTTTTAGCTTTAGTAGTCATTAATATTATTCTTTTTTTTTTGTTTTTTTTAGCAAAGTTATCATAATTCTCGTATCTAAATATCTCACTATGTCCAAGATAGTCCATGACAACTCTCTTAAATCTGGAGTCGTTTAAATTAAAACCACAGGGTTCGATGATATGTATCTTCAGATTTAAACAGGCACTTAATCTTATTATGGCTGCAGTATTTTGAGGTATATCTGGTTTATATAGAGCTATGTGCATTATTATTGCTTAATTTATGTGTCATTCTGACCCTAGAGTATTTAAAAACATAGTTTAAATATTTAAATATATTATAAAAACAAACAAAAATGAGCAAAGAAGAAAAGAAAGTAAATAGAAGAGATTTTTTATTTACAGCTAGTTACACTATTGGAGCAGTAGGAGTTGGAGCAGTAATTTGGCCAATGATAGACCAAATGAATCCAGATAAAGCTCAACAAGCTTTAGCAACTACAGAAGTTGACATTAGCAGTATAGAACCTGGCAAATCAATTACTGTTTTATGGAGAGGAAAGCCAATATTTATAAAAAAAAGAACATCAGAGGAAATAGCTGAGGCCAGGGCGGTAAAATTGGACGATTTGCCTGATCCTCAAAAAGATGAGGACAGAGTAAAAGATGGAAAAGATGAATGGTTAGTAATGCTAGGAGTTTGTACACACCTTGGATGCGTGCCTTTAAAAGATAAAGGAGACTTCAATGGTTGGTTTTGTCCTTGCCATGGTTCACATTACGATGTATCAGGCAGGATAAGAAAAGGACCAGCTCCAACGAATATGGAAATACCAAAGTTTGAATTTGTGGACAGTAATACAATTAAAATTGGATAAATAATTATGAGTGAGCACGAATACGTACCAAAATCTAAAGCAGGAAAATGGTTTAATGACCGTTTACCTTTGCTTACACTTGGAGCACATTTAACAGATTACCCAACTCCTAAAAATTTAAATTATTGGTGGACCTTTGGCGGAATTTTAACTTTTTGTTTGATCACTCAAATAGTTACAGGAATTGTTTTAGCAATGCATTACGTCGCTCATGCAGATTTAGCTTTTGCAAGTGTGGAACACATAATGAGAGATGTAAATTACGGTTGGCTAATAAGGTATATTCATAGCAATGGTGCATCTATGTTTTTCTTAGCAGTTTACATACACATTTTTAGGTCTTTATTTTATGGGTCATATAAATCACCAAGAGAAGTAATTTGGATAATTGGTCTTATGATTTATTTATTAATGATGGCAGCTGCTTTCATGGGTTACGTTTTGCCTTGGGGTCAAATGAGCTTCTGGGGCGCTACAGTAATAACCAACTTATTTAGTGCGATACCATTAGTTGGAGACAGTATAACAACTTGGTTATGGGGAGCGTATTCTGTAGATAATCCAACGCTAAATAGATTCTTTAGTTTACATTATTTAATCCCGTTTTTAATTTTAGGATTAGTAGTTTTACACATTTGGGCTTTACACGTTCCAGGAAATAATAACCCTGTAGGAATTGATATAAAGAAACCGTCTAAAGACACAGTGCCATTCCATCCTTATATAACAATTAAAGATGCTTTCGCGCTTTTAGTATTTATGATCATATTTGCTGGATTTGTATTCTTCACTCCTAATGTTTTGGGTCATTCTGATAATTATATTCCAGCTAATCCGTTAGTAACACCAGCACATATTGTGCCAGAATGGTATTTATTACCCTTCTATGCAATTTTAAGATCTGTTCCAGATAAATTAGGTGGAGTGATTTTAATGTTTGGAGCAATCTTTATCCTATTTGTTTTGCCGTGGTTGGATACTTCTAAAGTTAGATCGGCAGTATTCAGACCAATTTACAGACAATTTTATTGGATATTTGTTTTAGACGTTTTAATGCTTGGTTATGTCGGTGCGATGCCAGCTGAAGGAATTTACTTAGTATTAGCTAGAGTGGGAACAATTTACTATTTTGCTCATTTTATAATTGTAATGCCAATAGTCGGGTTATTAGAGAAAACAGATCCTATTCCTATGAGCATCTCCGAGCCAGTATTAACTGGAGGAGCTGAGCCATCTTTAGCTAGGAAGGTTAATGATAAAGTTTAATATAAAACTACTCGTTTTATCTTTTTTGTTACTAATCTCACTCAGGCCACTACAAAGCGCTGAAATGATTGATCCAATTAAAGTGGATTGGAGTTTTAAAGGCTTAACAGGAACTTTTGATAGAGCATCTTTACAAAGAGGTTTTCAAGTATATAAAGAAGTCTGTGCTTCTTGCCACTCAATGCAATACCTTAGCTATAGAAATTTAGGAGAACCTGGCGGACCTGAGTTTTCAGAACAAGAAGTAAAAGCTATTGCTGCTAGTTTTGAAATAGATGATGGTCCAGATTCCCAGGGAGAAATGTTTACTCGACCAGGAAAACCTTCGGATAAATTTAAAAGCCCATACCCTAATGTTCAGGCAGCAACAGCTGCTAACGGTGGGGCATACCCACCTGATATGTCAGTTTTAGTTAAAGCAAGAAAAGGAGGAGCTAATTACATTTATTCAGTTCTTGTCGGTTATGAAGACCCTCCCCCAGGTGTTACTCTTGATGATGGTGTTTATTACAATAAATATATGGCCGGAAATAAGATTAAAATGCCAAATAATTTAATGGATGGCTTAGTTGAATATGCAGATGGTACAGAGTCTACTGTTGATCAAATGGCTAAAGATGTAACAACTTTTTTAGCTTGGGCTGCTGAGCCTGAATTAGAAGAAAGACACAGGACAGGCGTTAAAGTAATTATTTATTTAATTCTTTTAACTACCTTAGTTTATCTAAGTATGAAGAAAATTTGGTCACGGGTTGACACGGAAGTATAAGACGTCGCCATCTTTAACTATATAATCTTTTCCTTCGATTCTAAGCTTTCCGTTTTCTTTGCATTTTTCTGCACTACCAAACTTTATAAAATCCTCACATGTGACAGCTTCTGCCCTAATAAAATTTTTCTCAAAATCGGTATGAATTACACTTGCTGCTTTTGGCGCAAGAGTATTTTTTTTTACAGTCCACGCCCGACTTTCTTCTGGACCAGAGGTAAAAAAGGTATCAAGATTTAGGAGCTCGTATCCTTCTTTAATTAATTGATTTAAACCCGTTTTATTTAGACCAATTTCTTTCATAAAAGTTTCTCTTTCACTGTTATCCAAGCCCATAATTTGATCTTCTATATCAGCACAAATTGTTACCACTTTTTCGTTTACATATTTTTTCTTTACCTGTTCGGTAAAATCATTTCCATTTGCTAAACTTTCTTCATCTACGTTACAAACAATAATTTTTGGTTTAATACTTAAAAGACCTAGAGAGAATAAGAATTTTTTTTCATCTATATCGTTAACGGATATTTCCTTACCTTCGTTTAACTGGTTAAGCTTTTCCTCTAAAATTTTAATCTGTTTTTCTTCAAGAAGTTTTTTTTTCCCTTTCTCAAGCTTTTTCTGAATGATATCAATGTCTGACAATATTATCTCAGTTTTTATAGTTTCTAAATCTTCAACAGGGTTAATATTAGAATTAACATGAGTAATCTTTTCAGACTCAAAGCATCTAACTAAATGAATAATTGCATCGACCTCCCTTATGTGAGACAGGAATTTATTACCCAATCCCTCACCCTTAGAAGCACCTTTAACTAATCCTGCAATATCTACAAAAGTTATATTAGTATAAATTTTTTTTTTAGAGTTAGATAATTTCGATAGTTTGTCTAATCTTTCATCAATGACATCGACTATTCCGATATTTGGATCTATAGTACAGAAAGGAAAGTTAGCAGCCTCTGCATTTTTCGATGCTGTTAATGCATTGAATAAAGTGGACTTTCCAACATTAGGAAGCCCAACTATTCCACATTTAAATCCCATTAAGGTCTTGATTAACTTTACTTGAAAAAAGGTCTATTTTTTTTTCAATCAATGTTGGTAATTGTTTTACAATATTTTCTGTTATTTCATTAATTTTATCCTCTTCGTCTTCCTTAAAATCCTCTAAAACGTGATTATTCACTTTTTTGTTTTGTTTTGGATGTCCAATACCGATGCGAACTCTGGAGTAATCTTTGCCTATAAATTTATCGATAGACTCAATTCCGTTATGTCCTGCGCTACTTCCTCCAAATTTTGCTTTTATTTTTCCAAAGTCTATATCCATATCATCGTGAAAAACAAAAACATCTTTTGCGTCAATCTTAAAATAATCAATCAATTCTTTAATGGCTGTTCCAGAGTTATTCATAAAAGTTAATGGTTTGATGGCATAGATTTTTTTTTCATCAATGTTCCCTGTAGTGAGCAAGCCTTTGAATTTTGGTTTTTGTTTTGAAAGTTTAAAATGAGCGTTTATAGCATCAATTATTTTAAAACCAATGTTATGTCTAGTATTAGTATAGTTGGATCCAGGGTTTCCTAATCCGACGAGTAAAAGCATATTAATTATTTTTTCTCAGCAGGTTTCTTTTCAGGAGATTTTTTTTCGTCAGGTTTTTTATCAGCACCATCTTTAGACTTATCATCTTTCTTAGCTGCTTCTCCATCTTTACTAGTTGCAGCAGCATCTGCACCTTCTGCTGGAACCTCACCTTCAGCACCTTCTGCTACAGCCTCTCCCTCCGCTGGTTTTTCTGGTTCTTTGATAACTGTTGGAGAAGCTACAGTTGCAATTACGAAATCACGATCTGTAATAGTTGGAACAACATTGTCTTCTAATTTTACAGAGGAAATTTTTATACTTGTTCCAATATCTGTCCCTGTAAGATCCACGACTATCTCATTTGGAATATTTTCCGCTGGACATTTCAACTCAACTTTTCTTCTCACTATATTTAAAACTCCGCCTCTTTTTAAACCAGGTGAGCCAGGATGATTGATAAACTTTACAGGTATTTCTAAAATAATTTTTTTTCCTGAAACAATTCTCATAAAGTCTATATGTATAGGTTCTTCAGATACGACATTAAAAGCTACATCTCTTGGAATTACTCTTTCTTTTTTTCCATCAATATCTAATTCTAAAACTTTAGATAAAAAGGTATCTGAATTTACTAAATTTTTAATTTCTTTAATCTGTATAGAGATATTTTGATTGGCGTCTTTTCCACCATATAGAATAGCAGGTATAAGACCTTGTGACCTTAATTTATTGTTTGAGCCAGAAGAGGTGCTCTCTCTTTTTATTGCCTTTATGTTACTCATAATATAATTGAAGAGGGTGTATAACCCAAGATTAGTATCAAAACAAGTGTTAATTGAATAAATCAGACACCGAATTAGAGTTTGCTATTCTCTTAATGGCCTCCGACATCAATGATGAGATAGATAACACCTCAATTTTATTGTTATTTTTAATTTTATCAGAATTATCAATTGAATCAGTAATAATTAATTTTTTAATCTTAGAATTCTTAATTTTTTTTGCCGAATCTCCACTCAATACTGCATGAGTTATAAAAACAAAAACTTCTTTAGCTCCCTTTTTTTTAAGAGCATCAACGGCATTAACTATCGTCCCTCCACTGTCAATAATATCGTCTACAATGATACAAGTTTTGTTTTTAACATCTCCAATAATATTCATAACCTGAGATTTTCCAGGCGCTGGTCTTCTTTTGTCAATGATTGCAAGATCAGCTTTTAATCTAGTAGCTAAAGCTCTTGTTCTAGCAACACCACCCATATCCGGAGAAACACAAATTAAGTTTTTTGAAGTGACCTTTCTCTTAATAAATTTTGAAAATAGAGGAGTAGTAAATAAGTTATCAACTGGCATATCAAAAAAACCTTGAATCTGCCCAGCGTGTAAATCAACCGTAACAATTCTATTAGCTCCCGCATTAGTTAGTAAATTTGCGACAACTTTTGCTGATATAGAGGTTCTCGGAGCAACTTTTCTATCTTGTCTCGCATAACCAAAATATGGGATTACAGCTGTTATAGTTTTTGCAGAAGATCTCTTCAATGCATCAATTACTAAAAGTAATTCCATTAAATTATCGTTTGCTGGATTTGAAGTAGATTGAATTACAAAAACACTATTGCCCCTTATATTTTCATTTATTTCAATATAAATTTCTCCATCAGCAAATCTTCTAATATTGGTGTTTATAAGTTTTAATTTTAGATTTTTAGCAATATTTTTACTAAGTTTTAAATTGCTTGTTCCAGATAAAATTTTCATGAAATGTAACTATTTATACCTTATTTCTATATCTTTTCAAATTAATAAAGTTAAACTAGGCGAACTGTAGATATACATCTTCCATAATCTTTTTGCTTCAATTTAAATGATCTTCTATAACTGAAAAAATTACTTTTTTCAGAGAAAGTATCTTTATTTACATGGTCAACTTCAATACCTAATTTTAAAAGCTTATCAGTCACAAATTTTCTTAAATTAAACAGTTTTTTTGTTTTATTTTTTTCTTTAAAATAAATTTTATATTTCCAAGATTTTGACACAAACATTTTGTAAAATTTGACGTTAACTTCATAACTTTTATTCCCAATACATGGCCCAACACTTGCATAGATTTTATTTTTTAAATTTAGTCTTTTAACCCTTTTAAATGTATTTTCAATTACACCAGTAAAAGCGCCTTTCCAGCCTGCATGAATACAACCAGCAACTTGACTTTTATAGTCACAAAAAATGATAGGCACGCAATCAGCAGTTACTACTCCAATAGCTAAATTTCTCATTTGAGTTATCATCGCGTCTGCCTTGATTTTTTTTTTGTAATTTTTTTTTGTTATTTCAACAACTTTATTACTATGAGTTTGATGCATTAATATCAATTTACTTCTTTCAACTGCCATAGTTTTAGCGACAAATTTTAGGTTTTTCTGAATGCTTATTTTATTATCTTTTGAACCTCTTCCACAATTTAAACTCTCATAGATACCTTTAGAAAATCCATTTTTTCTGGAGAAAAAACAATGACTAACCTTTTTAATCTTTTTAAGTTTTTTTGAGTAAAACATTATTTAAATCCTGTGAAATTATTGTTTTTAAAATTATAAGCTAAAATTACTTTAAATAACTCTCCCATCATCTTAGGACTTAATAATCTTTGAATTCTTAGATATAAATCTGTTTTTTGAGTAAACCTCATTTTTTTTGCTAGAATATTAGCTCTTTCAACAAGACCCATATTTTCTAAAAATTCTTTTTGGGAGATTAAATTTTTAGTTTTTAAATTATTTTTTAAAAAAAATTCATTTAGAAGCGCAAAGTTAACATGCGCAGTAATATCAGCTCTACCTAAATTATTAAATAATTTATTTTTTTTATGTTGTATTACAGATTGTAAAGTATTTTGATTATTTGGCTTTGAGTAACCATAATCAATTAATAAAATACATCCATTCAGCATAGAAATTTTTTTTGTTATTTTTTTAAGCTCTTTTAAACCTAATTTTGGATATTCAATAAATTTTAATTTCTTTAATATCTTGTAAGACTTGATATCTCTCACATTAGATACTGAAGCTTTTTTAAAAACTTGTTTAATTTTATTGTTCTTTTCAATGATATAATTTTTCTCAAATATTGAATTTTTTAACTTTTTAAACTGTTTAATTGGTATTGCATCAAAAAATTCATTTCCAAAAAATACTACTGGTCCTTTTTTAATTTCATTAAAGTTATTAATCCACCTAACACCCTTATTGTTAATCTTCCTTTTTTGTATTTTTTTTAATAACCAGCTTTCTTCGAACAAGAACAATTTTTTTTTTGAATTAAATTCAGGAAATTTTTTAAAAGATCTTAACAATATACTTGCTAAACTTCCATCACCTGGACCCAGCTCAACAATATTAAAATTTTTTGGTTTTCCAAATGTCTCCCAACAACTAATTATCCAAATTGCAATTATTTCGGAAAATAAACTTGATATTTTTGGCGAAGTAATAAAATCACCTTTTTTTCCTAATGGAAATTTTGAATTGTAATATCCAAATTTTTTATCATAAAGAACATTTTTGAAAAAACTATCGACTGGAAGAATTTTAGAATTTTTAAAAAATATTTTGTTTGTTTTCATTTTTTTTTCGTAAAATATTGAAGATTAAAAATCCAGCAAAAATCATAAACAAACTCAAAATTGTTCCCATACTAAACAAATTAAATATGTAACCTAATTGAACATCAGGCTCTCTAAAAAATTCTGATATAATTCTAAAAATTCCATAGAAAACCAAAAATAAACAAGAACAAGTACCCATAGAATATATTTTCTTAAAAATTATTTTATTCAATATAAAAAATAAAACTATTCCCTCAAGAATAGCTTCATAGAGTTGAGAGGGATGTCTTGTCAACTTATCGAAAGCTGGAAAAATCACACCCCATGGTACAGATGTCACTTTACCAATTAATTCTCCGTTTATAAAATTTGCTAAACGTCCTAAAAATATTCCTATAGGTGACACGCAAGCTAAAATGTCTAACATAAAAAAGACAGGGATATTTTTTTTTGAAGAAAATAAGTATGTTCCAATAATTATACCAATCAATGCACCATGAAAGGACATTCCTCCTTCCCAAACTTTTAAAATTTCTGCTGGATGAGAAATATAATAGCCGGGGTTATAGAATATGACATATCCAAGTCTTCCCCCAATTATAATAGAGACGATTATATAAGTGATTAAGTCGTCAAAGTCTTTAATTTTAAATTTGAGATTTGATATTTTTAAAATATGATTTATTATTTTTTTACCTAACCACCAACCTATAAGTATTCCAAAAATATAAGATAATGAGTACCATCTAATCGATAAAAACCCAAAACTAAATAAAACGGGGTCTAAATTATGGGTGTACATATTTTCTTATAACATATTTGAAATTAGTATTGCCATCAAATAAGATAAGGTATGAGCAACTCAGAAAAAATTTTAAAGTCGTTATCTAGTTTAATAGAAAATGGCATTTTAACTTCTAATGATATCAAAAAAGAGATATCTACAGACCTCAAATTTACAAGAGATAAAATAATTAACAAATTAGATCTTGTTTCTAGAGAAGAATTTGAGGTCCTAAAAAAAATAGTTCAAAAACAAGAATTAATTATAAAAAAATTAAAAGAAAAAAAAATTAAAAAGGTAAAGAGATCTTAACTTGCAAACCGCCGTATTTACTTTTATTAAGTTGAATATTTCCGCCATGTGAATTTATTACATCCTCAACAATAGCTAAACCTAAACCAACACCTGACTTATTAAGACTTCTACTTTTGTCTAATCTAAAAAATGGTTTAAAAACATTTTTGTATTGGTCCTCAGGTATACCGGGGCCATCATCTTCTATTGAAACTAGTATAAATTTATTTCCTTTATGAGTATTAATTTCTACTTTACCACCATAAGTTAAGCCATTCTGAATAATATTTTCAAAAGATCTTTTTAATGCTGTAGGTCTCCCATTTAACTTTATATTCAAATCATTGAAATTTAAGCTTACGTTTTTATTATTAAATTCATTCTTTATGGAATTTAGTAGGTAAATTAAATCAATTGCGCTAGTAGCCTCTTGAGCCTGAGTTTTAGCAAAATGTAAATAATCATTTAACATTTTTTCCATTTCATCAATATCCTTTGACATTTTGTCCGAGACATCTTTTTGTTTTAACATTGCTAGCTGTAATTTTAATCGAGTTAAAGGTGTTCTTAAGTCATGACTTATGCCTGAAAGCATTTCAGCTCTTTGATTAAGATGACGGTTAATCCTTTTGGCCATTCTATCGAACTCAAATGCAGCTTTTCTAATTTCTTGTGATCCCGAAGCTCTAAAGTTGTTAACATAATCTCCTTTTCCAAACCTTTCAGCTGCTTTTGCTAATTTTACAAGTGGTTTAGTTTGATTTTTAAGAAAAATTAAAGCGATAACAATTAATACTAAAGAAGGAAGAGTTGTCCATAAAACAAAAAGCCTTACAGATGATGCGGAGACCATTTCTTTAGGTACCAGAAATTCTATAACTTCATTTCCTGATCGTATTTTAATTTCAACTGCATTTTTAAATTTGTGCGTGTTAAACCAATAATTATTATTTCCAAAAATAGATTTTAATTCCCTTCTTAAAGATCTATCCATGGGACTAAATCTTCTTTCACCACTGTTTTTAGGAAACATTTCTTGATTTATTCCAATTTCAAAATTAAAATTATTCTTATAACTATCAGTAAAAAAGTCTAAATTTGTTTTATCATTTTGATAAACTTCTTCGATTGTTTTGAGTTGAGCAACAAGCGACCTAGTTATATTTTTATTTGCCTTAATCCATATACTGTCATAAAAAACAATCGTTATTATAATTTGCAGAATAATCGTTGGAGCAGCAACAATAATCAAAGCTCTATAAAATAGTCTTTTCGGAAGTATATATTTTATAAAACTATTCAATCCAGAGAACATAACCTGAGCCCCTTACTGTTTGAAGAAATTTTGGATTTTTTGGATCAATTTCTAGTTTTTGTCTTAATCTTGTAATCATAACATCAATTGATCTTTCTTGACTTATTCCAGAAATTTTTCCAATTTCCTCTCTGGAGAAAGTTGTTCCTGGGTTAGTAAGCATTTCAATTAAAACTTTCTTTTCTGAATTATTTATTTTTCTTAGCTTATTATCTAAACTAACAGTCATTTTGTTTAAATCTATTTTTGCTTCTCCAACATAATGATTTGATGTAAAATCAATTTTATTATTTTTATTAATTATATTTTTTATTCTTAGCAATAATTCTTTTGGCTCAAAAGGCTTGCCAATATAATCATCAGCCCCAAGTTCTAATCCTTTTATTCTATTCTCAACTTCACCTTTTGCGGTTAGTAATATTATTGGAATTTTGATTTGTTTTTTTATTTCTTTAGTCAATTCATATCCATTTTGGCCCGGCATCATTACATCTAAAATAATAATATCAAATTTTAAATATTGTAATTTTTCTTTTGCATTTTCAGCATTTATTGCAGTTGATACAATATAATTGTTTTCTGAAAGATAATCTTTTAAAAGATTACGAATTCTATCGTCGTCATCTACAATAAGAATATGATTTTTATTATTTTCCATCAATTATTTTTTTTAAAACATCTTTAAATTTAATTACTGAATCTGAACTTGAATTTTTTAAGGCATTAAATATTCTTTTTTTTTGTGAGTTATATACTGCTTCAAAGAAAGTTTTCCCCTCTCTGTCTAAAAACAAGTTTTTTTTTCTTGTATCCGTCTCATCTTGAATTTGCTTAATCATCTTTGATTTAATCAAGTCTCTCAATACTCTATTAAGACTTTGTTTTGTCACTTTTAATCTAAAAATTAACTCTCCAAGGTTTATTCCTGGATTTCTCTCAATTAGATTGAGAGCTCTTAAGTGCGCTGGTCCAAAAAATTTTTTGGATAAAACTTCCTTTGGATCTGAAAATGTTTCTCTATATGCATAGTAGAGCAGCTGAATAAACTCTTTAATTTGTTCGTCTTTAAGATAAAGTAAATCTTTCATAATGGTAAGTTATATTGACTTATCCTTTTGATGAATATACTTTTTTATAAATAAAAAATCTATATATTTACAATTAATGGAAAGCATACCTTACGACAAACGATCAGGAAAAATTTGGTTTAATGGCCAAGCTGTTAACTGGGCTGACGCTAATATACACATCCTCAATCACGGGTTACATTACGCAAGCTGTGTATTCGAGGGGGAGAGAGTGTACGATGGAGAAATATTTAAACTTGAAGAACATACAGAAAGACTTTTTCATTCTGCTAGTCGAATGGGTATAAAAGTTCCGTACTCTCAAGCTGAAATTAACGATGCATGTAAAAACATTGTAAATATTCAAAAAGTTAAGAATGGATATGTAAGGCCATTGATTTGGAGAGGAAGTGAAATGATGGCTATATCTGCGCAAAAAAATAAAATTCATGTGGCAATTGCTACTTGGGAGTGGGGTTCCTATTTCGATCCAAAACTTAAATTAAAAGGAATTAAATTAAATATTTCTAATTGGAGACGTCCTGCTCCAAATACGATTCCTTGGGATACTAAAGCAGCAGGATTATATATGATTTGCACTTTATCTAAACATGAAGCAGAAGCCAAAGGTTTTACTGACTCATTAATGCTTGATCACGAAGGAAATATAGCAGAGGCAACTGGTGCCAATGTATTTTTTAAAAGTAAAAATAGTGAATTACATACCCCAATTCCAGACTCCTTTTTAGATGGAATAACAAGAAGGGAAGTTATTAAAATTGCGAAATCTAAAGGAGTAAAGGTTTTCGAAAGAAAGATTAAACCTGAAGAGATGAAAGACTTTGAAGGTTGTTTTTTAACAGGCACTGCAGCAGAAATAACTCCAGTATCACAAATATCTGAATATAATTTTAAAGTTTGTGATCTAATTAAGGATTTAAATGAGTCTTATCAAAGTTTGGTTAGAAAAAAAACTGCAGCTTAGTCCTTATTATCCTCATTGATTGCATGATCGATTCCTTTTCTTAAATAATCATAACCAGTGTAGAGAGTTAAAAATGCAGAAAGCCATAATAAAATGATTCCAATAGTTTGGGCATTATAATCTTGAAAATTTATTATCTTGTTACCACTTTCACCAGTTAATAGAATTGCAATAGAAACCATTTGAATAAAAGTCTTAAGCTTTGATAAACTTGTTACCTGCATAGTAATACTTCCTTTGGCTAAAAACTCTCTTAGGCCGGAGATCAAAATTTCTCTCGTTAATATTATTATTGCTGCTATCACTTCGTAATTTTTAATTGTACCATTCATCACGAGAAGTATTAAAGCAGCTGCAACTAAAATTTTATCAGCTATAGGGTCAAGAAGTTCACCTAATTTTGACTCTTCCTTAAACATTCTGGCTAACAAACCATCAAGATAATCTGTAAAACTAGCTAAAGCGAATAAGAAAAATGGTATTAAATCTCCAAAAAACCCAGGAATGAAGAAAGTTAAAACAAATATTGGAACAATAATTATACGACCTATTGTTAAAATATTTGGTATTTTTAGTTTCATACTTTTATTCGTGAAAATAATTATATATTTTATTTGCCATGCTGTCCTCTATTCCCTCAATGGCCTTGAGATCTTCAAGACTTGCCGATTCAACAGCTCTTGCTGAACCAAAATGGTTTAATAAAGCTCTCTTTCTTTGTTTTCCAATACCTTGAATTTGATCTAAAAGAGATTTACTCAAATTTTTCTTTCTTTTCGCTCTATGAGTGCTTATGGCAAATCTGTGCGCTTCATCTCTTAACCGTTGAATGAAAAATAGCAGGGGATCACTTTTATTTAGAATGAATTCTTTGTTTTCGTGATAAATTTTTTCTTCACCAGCATTTCTTTTCTTTCCTTTTGCTACAGCTATTATCGGTAAATCGTGTAAACCAAGTTCATTTAAAACTTCTCTACTTACAGAATATTGTCCTTTACCTCCATCAATCAAAATTAAATCTGGAAGCGATAAAGATCCTGATTTCTCTTTTACAGCTTTAGAGAATCTTCTAAATAAAACCTCTTTCATCATTCCATAATCATCGTTTTTTACTTTTTCATTCTTAATATTAAATTTTCTATATCTTTTTTTTATAAAACCTTCGTTACTAAAGCATATAAGAGCTCCAATAGAGTCAGTTCCTTGAATGTGACTGTTATCGTAAACTTCTATGAGATCTATATTGCTATTAAGTTTAAATTTAGCACTAAGAGACTCAATTAAATTATTGTTTGTATCAGACTGAATGAGTTTTTGTTTTAAAGCTTGTTTTGCATTTTTTTCAGCAAGTTTTGAAATAGAAATCTCATTCCTTGCTTTAGCCTTTTTAATCGATATTTGTTTATTTTCTTTTGTAGAGAATGTTTTTTCAAGAAGTTGTTTTTCTCTTGTTTCTATATTTGTAAGGATTAAAGCAGGGATAGCTTTATTTTCATAAAATTGAGGTAAAAAAGATGATAGGATTTCTTCTATTGTATCATCTGTATCATGTTTTGGGTAAAATGCCTGATTGCCCCAGTTTTGTTTAGATCTAAAGAAGAAAACTTGAATACAAGTTTTGCCAGTTTCTTTGTAGATACTTATGACATCTGCCTCATTTAAATTTGTTTGGTTTATTTTTTGTGAAGTCTGTATTTGAGTTAAGGCTTTGATTCTATCTCTTGCTATAGCCGCTTTTTCATAATTAAGTTCTTTACTGGCTTTTTCCATTTCTTTAGATAAGTTTTTTTGAATCCTTCTTGATTTGCCTGAAATAAAATCTATTGCATCATTTACAGTAGTTAAATAATCTTTTTCTTGAATATGACCAACACAAGGGCCAGAACATCTTTTGATTTGAAAAAGAATACATGGACGATCTCTGTTTTTGAAAACTGTATCATCACATACTCTTAGTTGAAAAATTTTTTGTAGAATTTTGATTGTCCAATTGGCTGAGCCTATTGATGCAAATGGACCAAAATAATATCCGGTTTTTGATTTTTTTCCTCTTAACTTTGTAAGTTGAGGCCATTTATCTTTGTTGCCAATATATATGTACGGAAAAGATTTATCGTCTCTTAATAAAATATTGTATCGAGGTTTATGTTTTTTAATCAAGTTAGCTTCAAGCAATAAAGCCTCACTCTCATTACTTGTAGTAGTTGTTTCCAGGTTATGAGTGAGAGATAACATTCTTTCAGTTCTTATTGGCAGGTTCGAGTCAGTAACGTAACTTCTTAGTCTGTTCGGGATATTTTTTGCTTTACCAATATAAAGAATTTCTCCTGTAGAGCTTAACATTTTATATACCCCGGGATTTTTAGGAATTAATGGAATTTTATCTTTTATTACTTTTTTTCCTAGCTCTAAACTGTTTATCATATTTTAGTCTTTGATACTTCAATACCAACTGATTTAGTCTTTTTTAAGATATCTATTTTTTCTAATTTTAAATTTATTTTTTTAACCAGTTTGATTTTAAATATTATATCAAAAATATTTTCTGCTAAATCTTCAAGTAATTCGTGGTGTTTTGAAGTTGTGAGTCTTTCGATTTTCATTACAACCTCTTCATAATTTAAAATTGAACTTAAATCCTTGCTAGTCGGAGACACATAAGGATTTGTCAAAATTTCGATATTAAATTTTACTCTTTGTTTCTTTTTTTTCTCGAAGTTATGTATTCCAACTAAAATATTTAAAATAAGATCTTTGATGATAACTTTCCTTTTGTATTTAAATTTTTCCCTTTTTTTAAATTTAATTATTTTCATTCTTTTGCATTAATAATATCGGGTGTTTGCCACGCAAGTCTTTGCCCACCATCAATATTTATTATTTCTCCAGTTATACTTTTATTTTCAATAAGAAATTTTACTCCATTACAGATATTATCTAAATCTACTTTTTTTCTTAATATTATAGATTTCCATTGTCTTTTAAAATGTTTCTCAGATTGTCTTTTGTTTCTTAAAGTAGGGCCGGGTGAGATACCATTCACTCTAATATTAGGAGCCAGTTTCATAGCCGAGGTTTTTGTTAAAATTGCTAAAGCTGATTTACTTAATGTATACGAGAAAAAAAAGGGAGTTAATTTCTCAACTCTTTGATCAATAATATTGATAATACATCCCTGTTTATCTTTCATTAATTTATTAAAGTTTTGAGTCAATATTGCAGGTGCTTTTAAGTTTATATTAATATGCTTTGTAAATGATTTTTCAGAGAAATTTTCAAGATTATCATTTTCAAAAATAGAAGCATTATTAATTAGACAATCTAAACCTTTCATCTTTTTATATGCAGTCTTAATTAAACTGTTTGTTTGCTTAAAATTATTTAAATCTGCTTTTAATAAATAAGTTTCAGCGCCAAGTTCATCTAACACTTTTTTTAATTTAAAAGCACTACTTTTAGATTTATTGAAATGAATAGCTATTTTTGCATCATAACTTACCAAGCTTTTTGCGATTGCAGCACCTATCCTTGTAGCGCCACCAGTAATAATTATTTTTTTGGCTTCCATTTTTTAATTGCTTTTTTAGGTTTTGTACCTGGCATACCCATCGTTGATCTTCCTTTTGGGTAAACCTTGCTTTTTAAATTATATTGAGAAATTTTTGGATTTAAAGTTATTTCAAGTTCACTTGCTTCCAACTTTCTCATTTCATCTCTCAATTTTGCAGCTTCCTCAAATTCCAAGTTAGACGCAGCTTCTTTCATCTTTCTATTTAATGCTTTTAGATGCTTTTTTAAGTTTCCGCCAACATTTGAGCCTTCACTAATTTTAACGTAATCTTTTTCATAAACTGACTCTAATATATCGCTGATCTCTTTCTTTACAGACTCTGCAGTTATCCCATTCTTTTTGTTATACTCTAATTGCTTGTTTCTTCTTCTTTCAGTTTCCTTTATAGCTTTATCAATACTTTTTGTGACTTTATCAGCATATAAAATTACTTTACCGTCTATATTTCTAGCAGCTCTTCCGATTGTTTGTATTAAAGAAGTTTCTGATCTTAAAAAACCTTCTTTATCTGCATCTAATATAGCCACCAAAGCGCACTCAGGAATATCTAATCCTTCTCTCAACAAGTTTATACCAACAAGAATGTCAAATACTCCCATTCTTAAATCTCTAATTATTTCAATTCTTTCAAGAGTATCTATATCGGAGTGCATGTATCTTACTTTTAGACCATTTTCGTGTAGATATTCAGTAAGATCTTCTGCCATTTTTTTTGTAAGGGTTGTGGCAAGAATTCTATAACCTTTTTTAACAATTTCTTTTGCCTCATGCATAAGATCATCTACTTGCGTTTTAGCTGGTCTTATCTCTACTGGAGGATCTATTAAGCCCGTAGGTCTAATGATTTGATCAATATGTTTGTTGCTGGTTTGTTTAAGTTCCCATGGTCCAGGAGTAGCAGAAACAAATACAGTTTGGGTTCTCATTAAATCCCACTCCTCAAACTTTAAAGGTCTGTTGTCCATACAGGATGGAAGCCTAAACCCGTACTCAGCCAACGTACTCTTTCTTGTACGATCTCCTTTATACATCCCATTTAATTGAGGAACAGTTACGTGACTTTCATCTACAAATATAATTGCGTTATCCGGGAAATATTCAAAAAGAGTAGGCGGAGGTTCTCCAGCTTTTCTTCCAGATAAAAATCTTGAATAATTTTCAATACCTGCACAAGTTCCTGTCGCTTCAATCATTTCTAAATCAAATTTAGTTCTTTCTCTTAGTCGCTGTTCTTCTAAAAGTTTATTATTTTCTCTATGTTTTTTTAAAGTTTCAGCTAATTCAGATTTTATTTGTTTTATAGCTTGATCGATAGTTGGTTTAGGAGTTATGTAGTGGCTATTAGCGTAAATTTTTATAATGGAGTAATCATTAGTTTTATCACCAGTAAGTGGATCAAATTCTTCAATTTTTTCTAGTTTATTAAAATTAAAACTTACTCTCCAGGCTCTATCTTCCAAATGTGATGGGAAGATTTCTAAATTTTCTCCTCTTACTCTAAAAGTTCCTCTAAAAAAATTTTGATCATTTCTTTTGTACTGCAAATTTATAAAAGCTCTAATTAAATCGTCTCGTTCATACTCATAATTCTTTTTTAAAGTAATTGTCATTTTTGAGTACGCCTCTACAGAGCCTAAACCATAAATACATGAAACACTCGCAACAATAATTACATCATCTCTTTCCAACAAAGATCTTGTTGCCGAGTGTCTCATACGATCAATTTGCTCATTTATTGAAGCTTCTTTTTCTATGTAAGTATCAGATCTAGGAACGTATGCCTCTGGAGTGTAGTAATCGTAATATGATACAAAATATTCTACAGCATTATCTGGGAAAAAACTTTTAAACTCTCCGTACAATTGAGCAGCTAAAGTTTTATTTGGCGCTAGAATTAGAGCTGGCCTATTAGCCTTTTCGATAACTTTTGCCATTGTAAAAGTTTTACCCGATCCAGTAACCCCTAAAAGCACTTGTTCTTGTTTGTTATCTTTTAAGTTTTTTAATATTTGCTTTATAGCCTCTGGTTGGTCACCGCTAGGTTGAAAATCACTTTTGATTTTAAAGTTAATACCTCCCTCTAACTTCTTAATTTTTTTTGAGTTATTAACTTCTAGATCAGCTAATTTTTCTTGATAAGTATTTTGCATTTTGTGTTAATAATAAATTAATTATATTATAAATTTCAATGAGCATAGTTTCCAATAGTTTAAAACGTATAAAACCGTCGCCTACAATAGCAGTTACCTCAAAAGCTAGAGAAATGAGAGCTGCTGGAAAAGATGTTATAGGTTTAGGGGCTGGAGAGCCTGATTTTGACACTCCAGATAATATTAAAGAAGCGGCAATAGAAGCGATTAGAAAAGGCGATACAAAATATACTGCAGTGGATGGAACCCCAGCGTTAAAAAAAGCTATCCAAGCAAAATTTTCTAGAGAAAATGACTTATCATATGAGCTTGATCAAATTTCAGTTGGAACTGGTGGAAAGCAAGTTTTATATAACGCTTTTATGGCTACCATAAATAAAGGTGACGAGGTAATTATTCCAGCTCCTTATTGGGTTTCTTATCCTGACATTGTTTTGTTAGCTGGGGGAAAGCCCAAAATAATTAAATGTGATGAAAAAAATAATTTTAAATTAACACCAGAAAAATTAACAAAAGCAGTTTCAAAGAAAACAAAGTGGATAATTATAAACTCTCCATCTAATCCTACAGGCTCTGGTTATACTAAAGATGAAATAGTAGCTTTATCAAAGATTTTAATTAGAAATAAAAATTTATATATTTTAAGCGATGATATTTATGAACATATTACTTATGACGGTTTTAAATTTTTTACAATTGCCCAAATTGAAAAATTAAAAAGCAGAACTTTAACTATGAATGGAGTGAGTAAATCTTACTCAATGACTGGCTGGAGGATAGGCTATGCTGCGGGCCCAAAAGAAATTATTAAAGCGATGGCTAAAATTCAATCCCAATCAACTAGTAATCCTACATCTATAAGTCAAGCAGCTGCAGTAGAAGCTTTGAACGGAACACAGGACTTCATTTTAGAAAGATCAAATTCTTTTAAAGAAAGAAGAAATTTTGTTGTTGATAGTTTAAATAACATAAAAGGTATAAGCTGTTTAAGTCCTGAAGGAGCTTTTTATGTTTTCCCTAATTGCAAAAAATTACTGAACAACAAAACTAAACTAAAAACTGATAAAGACTTTGTAGAAAAGTTGTTGGAAAAAGCCGAGGTAGCTGTAGTACAAGGTTCTGCTTTTGGTTTAGAGGGTTACTTTAGAATATCTTATGCCACATCAATGGATAATTTAAAGAAAGCAATGGAAAGAATTAAATCTTTTTGTGATAGCCTTAATTAGACTCGGATAAATATTTTTCAGCCTCAAGTGCAGACATACAGCCCATACCAGCAGCTGTAACAGCCTGTCTGAAAATTTTGTCTTTTACATCACCCGCCGCAAATACTCCTGGAATATTTGTAGCCGTCGAGTCAGGTTGAGTTATAAGGTATCCTTCTTTATCCATTTTTAATTGATCTTTGAACAAAGATGTAGCTGGATCATGACCTATAGCAATAAATAAACCGTCAACTTTAAGATCTTTAACTTTATTATCTTTTACATTTTTAATTTTTAATGCATTCACAGTTTTAGGCTCTTTTGTACCTAATACGTCTTCAACAATACTGTCCCAAATAATTTCTATTTTTTTGTTTGCTTTTAATTTTGCCTGAAGCATTTTTTCTGCTCTTAATTCATTTCTTCTATGAATTAGATAAACTTTTGAAGCAAACTTAGTTAGAAACATTGCTTCTTCAACAGCTGCGTTTCCTCCGCCAACTACAGCTACCTCTTTTTCTTTAAAAAAAAATCCATCGCACGTAGCGCAAGCTGAAACTCCGAACCCCCTGAATTCTTGCTCAGACTTTAAATTTAACCATCTAGCTTGTGCGCCTGTTGAAATTATGAAACTATCTGCAGTGTAAATTTGTCCGCTATCACCAGTTGCTGTGAAAGGTTTTTTCGTTAAATCAACTTTGCTTATGTGATCTTGTATCATTTCTGTTCCAACAGCTTCTGCTTGGCCTTTCATTTCATCCATAAGCCATGGACCCTGAATCACTTTTGAGTATCCGGGGTAATTCTCAACATCAGTTGTGGTAGTTAGTTGTCCTCCAGGTTGAGAACCATGAACAAGTATTGGTTTAAGCATAGCTCTGGCCGCATAAATAGCCGCTGTATAACCAGCTGGGCCTGATCCAAGAATTAACACTTTTGTATGTTTAGGTAGTTTATTATCCATTGTTAAGTTTATATAGTAACTAATGTTAGAATTAAAAGCACTTCTTTTAACGCAAGGTATGCACGGCATGATCAGCCAAGTAGAGGGATTAGCTAAAGCTTTAGGTCTAAGTTATAAACACCAAAAAATTGAGTTAAAATCTTTTTGGAATTTGATTCCACCAAAAATAAGTCCTATTTCAGAAAATTTGGTAAAAAATAAATTTGTGTGTGATTGTAAAGTTATCATATCATGTGGAAGAAAGAGTGTAATACCATCGATAGCTTTAAAAAAAAGATTTGGAAATGAAATTTTTAACATTCATATACAAGATCCAAAAATATCATTTAAACATTTTGACCTTATAGTAAGCCCGGCGCATGATAATTTAAATGGTGAAAATATAATTAATACTACAGGAGCTATTCATTATCTAACTAAAAAAGAAATTTTGGATAACTCTCAATATTTAGGAATAGAAAAAAACAAGAAAAGAGAATTAGTTGCCTTTATTATTGGCGGACCAAACAAATATTACAAGTATTCTGAAAAACAAATTCATGAACTTTTTAACAAAGTAAAAACTTTATTCACTCCAGATAAATTTAAAATCATTGTCATTCCCTCTTATAGAACACCTGAAAATATTTTAAAAGTAGCTTTTAATACCTTTAATGTTGATCATCATGTAGTAAAAACTATCGATAAAAAAGCTTATCTTTCTGCATTGGCAATATCTAATTACATTGTTGTTACATGCGACTCCACGTCAATGATTTCTGAAGCAGCTATTACCGGAAAGCCAGTGTACATCGCAATGATGAGTTCTTTTAAACCAACTGGTAGATTTAAAAAATTTTATTCACAATTAAGAGATTTAGGTATAACAAGAGAATTAGAAAATACCGTTGAAAGTTGGAGTTACAATAAATTAAATGAGGTTAATAGAATAGCTCCAATCGTAAAAGCAAAAATGAAAAAAAATGGAATTATTTAAATCTTTAGAAAAAAGAACAAAATTATTTAGCGATCCGTTTAAGCACTTTGAAATTAATGAGCCATTAACACAAAATGCTATAGATGAGATTTGTAATGCTGATATAGCAGATCCTAGAAAACAAAATTTAAATTACGATGGAACGAGAGCTCTTGATGGTGGAGAAGGAGATTTTCGAGCAGGAATTAAAGATGGAGGTAAAGCAAAAAAACTTAGATGCTATGTTACTAAAGAAAACTCTAGTCAATTTCCTAACTTAACAAAATTTATTGAAGAATTGAGATCTCCTAAAGTTTATAAAAAGATAGGTTCACTTATTGGAAAAGATTTAAGCAATTCTTTTGTAAGACTAGAGGTAATTTGTGACCGTGAGGGTTTTTGGTTAAAACCTCATTGTGATATTGAAGAAAAATTAATGTCTTCAATAGTTTTTGTTAATTTACACAATGAATCAGAAAATCTAGGAACAGATTTTTACGACGCAAAACTAAATAAAGTTAAAACTGTTCCCTACAAACATAATTATGGATATTTCTTTACGAGTGGGCCGAACACTTGGCATGGTATGGAAAAAAAAGAGATAAAAAAAGAGAGAAGATGTATCCAAATAAACTATGTTACTTTTGAAACTGATTGGAAAGTAAAAAGTTAAATATCTTGCAAAGAAGTTACACTTATATCTCTCGATTTCAGAGACTTTATTCCTTCCAGGCAAACTTTGGCCGTTGACATATTAGTACAATATGGAACTTTATTAGCAAGAGTAGCTCTTCTTAAAGCTACGGCATCACTTAATTGAGTTTCACTATTGCCGCCTCCAGTATTAATTACCAAAGCTATTTTTTTGGCGTTAAGAACATCAACAATATGAGGTGAACCCTGATTAACTTTATTTATTTTTTTACAATGAATTCCATGTTGATTTATATAATCAGCAGTTCCACCAGTTCCGCAAAGTTTAAAATTTAATTTAATCAATTGTTTTGCTAATTCTACTCCCTCTTTTTTATGACTATTTTTCAAAGAGATAAAAGCTAAGCCCTTTTTAGGAAGAGAGTTGGAGGCTGCAATTTGACTTTTTGCAAAAGCCATCCCAAAATTTTTATCAAAACCCATTACCTCACCTGTAGACTTCATCTCTGGACCAAGCAAAAGATCACTATTAGGGAATTTATTGAATGGAAATACTGCCTCTTTAACTGCAAACATATCTTCTGTTTTACTTTTTAAGTTAAATTTAGTTAATTTTTCGCCAGCCATAACTCTTGAAGCTATCTTAGCAAATGGCAAATTTTTTGCTTTTGAAACAAATGGAACAGTTCTACTGGCTCTTGGATTTACTTCTATCACATAAATTTTATCATTCTTAATAGCATATTGAACATTCATGAAACCTTTGACTTTGAGTGCTAAAGCTAATTTTTTTGTTTGATTTTCAATTTCTTTTATTAAAAAAGATTTAATTGATACAGGAGGTAAACTGCATGCAGAGTCACCTGAATGAATTCCAGCTTCCTCTATATGCTGCATAATACCAGCAACGAAAACATTTTTTCCATCCGAAATTGCGTCCACATCAACTTCCATTGCATTATCAATAAATTTATCAATTAAGATGGGATTTTTTTCAGCAACTTTAAATGCCTCCTTTACAAATTTTTTAAGCTGACTCTTTTCATACACTATTTCCATAGCTCTTCCACCTAGCACATATGATGGTCTTACCATTAGAGGCAAACCTATTTTATCAGCTATTTTAATTGCTTGAGGGAAAGTTTTTGCAATACCGCTTTCAGCTTGATTTAATTTTAATTTATTTAAAAGATTTCTAAATCTATCCCTATCTTCAGCAAGATCAATTGACGTATATTGTGTTCCTAAAATTGGAAGTTTATTATCGTGCAAAAATTTCGCAAGTTTAATAGGAGTTTGACCTCCGAATTGAGTGATTACTCCTTTTAAATTACCTTTTGATTTTTCTTTTTTTATAATGTTGAAGACGTATTCATCCGTTAAAGGCTCAAAATATAGTCTATCACTTGTATCGTAATCAGTTGATACAGTTTCCGGATTACAATTAACCATAATTGTTTCGTATTTAGCTTCTTTAAGAGCAAAACTAGCTTGGCAACAGCAATAATCAAACTCGATACCTTGACCTATTCTGTTTGGACCTCCGCCAAGTATTATAATTTTATTTCTACTAGAGGGATCAGACTCGCATTCTGTATAAGAAGAGAAATTTCTTTGATAAGAAGAGTACATGTACGGAGTAAAAGATTTAAATTCTGCAGCACAAGTATCTACTTTCTTATAAACTGGTAAAACTTTTAATGCAGTTCTTTTTTTTCTAATTAATGACTCTGAAGTATTTGTGAGTTCAGATAATTTTTTATCAGAAAATCCTATTGATTTTATATAATTGAATTCATTGAAAGTTTTTGGAAGACCTTTCCTCTTTATTTTGATTTCATTATCTATGATTTCTTTGATTTGGTTTATAAACCAAGGGTCTATTTTTGATAATTTATGTATTTTATTTAAATTGATTTTTTTTCTTATAGCCTCTGCAACGAGTAAAATTTTATTGGGAATATTTTCTTTAAGTTTCTTTTCTATTTTTTTTTTATTAAGATTAAATATTTGATCTAAACCCGAGAAACCTGTCTCCAAGGAAACCAAAGCTTTTTGTAAGGACTCTTTAAAGTTTCTGCCTATTGCCATAGCTTCACCTACAGACTTCATTGACGTACCTAAAACTGCAGCAGAGGTTGAAAATTTTTCAAAGGTAAATCTTGGAATTTTTGTCACTACATAATCTATTGTAGGTTCAAAAGAGGCAGGGGTTACTTTTGTAATTTCATTTTTTAATTCATCTAAAGTGTATCCAACTGCTAGCTTTGCAGCTACTTTTGCTATTGGAAACCCAGTTGCTTTAGAAGCTAAAGCAGATGACCTTGAAACTCTTGGGTTCATCTCAATAATTACCATTCTTCCATTTTTTGGATTGATTGCAAATTGAACATTAGATCCACCCGTTTCTACTCCAATTTTTCTAAGGCAAGCTATAGAAGCATTTCTCATTACTTGATACTCTTTGTCAGTTAAAGTAAGCGCAGGTGCAATAGTAACTGAGTCTCCGGTATGTATGCCCATAGGGTCTAAATTTTCTATTGAACAGATAATAATACAGTTATCATTTTTATCTCTTACTACTTCCATCTCAAATTCTTTCCAACCCTCCAGACACTCCTCTACTAAAACTTGATTTACAGGTGACTCATGCAGTCCATTCTTTATTATCTTAAAGAACTCTTTTTTATTTTTAGCAATACCACCGCCTAACCCACCTAAAGTGAATGCTGGTCTAATTATTGCAGGTAATCCAATTTGCTTTAATGCTTGGGAGGACTGATTAAAATTATTTACAATTTTTGATTTAGGAAGATCTAAACCAATCTCGATCATGTTTTTTCTGAACTTTTTTCTATCTTCAGCATTAGATATTGCTTTTGAATTAGCACCAATAAGTTCAATTTTATATTTTTTAAGAATTCCTTTTTTTTCAGCTTCCATTGCTAAATTTAAAGCGGTTTGACCTCCCATGGTCGGTAAAATTGCGTCAGGTTTTTCTTTTATAAGAATTTTTTCAAGTACTTCTATCGTAATGGGCTCGATATAAGTTTTATCTGCAACATTTGGATCAGTCATTATTGTTGCTGGATTAGAATTAACTAAAATTACTTTGAACCCCTCATCTTTTAGCGCTTTACATGCTTGTGTACCCGAGTAATCAAATTCACAAGCTTGACCAATAATAATTGGACCTGCGCCTACAACTAAAATTTTTTTAATATCTTTTCTTTTAGGCATTTTTTTTCATACTTTCTATAAATTCTTTAAATAAATAAACACTATCTTGTGGACCAGGATTTGACTCTGGATGATACTGCACAGAATAAACTGGTTTGTTTTTCAATTTTATTCCCTCAACACTGTTATCAAAAAGAGATTGATGAGTAATTTGTATGTTTTTTTTTAAACTGCTTTTTACAACTTCAAATCCATGATTTTGACTTGTAATTTCTACATTCCCGTTAATTAAATTTTTTACCGGATGATTTGCACCTCTATGTCCCAAACTCATTTTTCTTGTTTTTGCACCTAAAGCTAAAGCAAGAATTTGATGGCCAAGACAGATACCAAATATGGGTAAATTTTTTTTAATTAATTCCTTTACTATAGGTATCGCATATTTGCCTGTGGCAGCTGGATCACCTGGTCCGTTGGATAAAAAAACCCCGTTTGGTTTTAATTTAATTATATCTGCCGCAAATGTTTTGCAAGAAACCACTGTAACTCTACAATTAAAGTCTGAAAAATATCTTAAAATATTTTTTTTAACTCCATAATCTATTGCGACCACATGAAATTTTTTTTTATTATTTTTTACGAAACCTGTTTCTTTTTTCCATGTTTTTAAACCCCTCCAAGTGTAGTTCTTTTTTGTAGAGACTTTTTGAGCTAGATCTAAATTTTTCAAGCCACTCCATTTTTGTGTTTGTCTAAGAAGTTTTTTTATATTTAATTTACTTTTCTTCGAGTAGGATATGGTTCCTTTGGGAGCTCCTTTATCTCTTATAAAATTTGTGAGATTTCTTGTGTCGATTCCAGTAATACCTACAATTTTATTTTTTTTTAACCACTCATCCAAGTGCTTGAGCGCCCTGTAGTTTGAAGGACTTGTAATTTCAGAGTTTATAATAACTCCTTTAGTCCAAATTTTATCAGACTCATGATCTTCTTGATTTGTGCCTACATTGCCAACGTGAGGAAATGTAAAATTTATAATTTGGTCTGCGTAAGACGGGTCCGAGATTATTTCTTGATAACCAGTTATTGATGTGTTGAAACAAACTTCGCCAGTAGCTTCACCAGGATAACCCAAACCAATACCTTTAAAAAACTTTCCGTTTTGTAGAACTAGAATAGCGTTGGAATCGATCTTATTAAGATTTTTAATTGAGTATATATTTTGAATAAAAGGTTTCAAATACAACTCATGAGTTAAAGTAAAAAACTTATAAACATGATTTTGCGCAACATATGAAATAGTAATAAAATCGTCAAGAAAGTTCTTTTTATTTTGGATAAGAATTGTGATTAAAATAATTTTTAAACATGTCTTTAAAAAAGCAAATTGAACAAAAACTTAACGAAGCACTCAAGGCAAAGGACAAGAACATTTATCCAACCCTTAGATTAGTAGTATCAGCCATAAAAGATGCTGAAATAGCAAGCCGAACCAAAGATCAAAAGGAAATGTCCGATAGCGATTTGACCGCTATTTTAAAAAAAATGATTAAACAAAGAAATGAGTCGTGTGAGGTCTATAAAAAGGCTGGACGGAATGAACTTTTAGAAAATGAAACTAAAGAAATAGAGGTGATAAGTGCTTTTTTACCAAAACAACTTAGCGAAGAAGAGACAAAAAAAATATGTAAGGAAGCTATAAAATCTTCTGGTGCATCTTCTATGAAAGATATGGGAAAAGTTATGGGGGTTTTGAAAGCAAAACATGCAGACACTCTTGATTTTTCAAAAGTAAGCGCAATTATAAAAACACTTTTGAACTAAATGAAATATCCTAAAGAATATCTTGATGAAATAAAATTAAGATTAAAAGTATCCCAAGTTGTAGGAAAAACAGTTCAATTAAAAAAAAGAGGAAAAGAATTTATTGGACTCTCTCCTTTTAAGAATGAAAAAAGTCCATCATTCACTGTAAACGATGAAAAAGAATTTTATCATTGCTTTAGCAGCGGTGAACATGGAAATATTTTTGATTTTTTGATGAAAACAAAATCTGTAGGATTTGGAGAAGCTGTGAGGGCTTTAGCAGCAGAGGCAGGAATGCAACCTTATAGATTTTCTAATTTTGATAAAAAAAAAGATCTTAGATTTCAGACTTATAAAAATATTTTTAAAGATTATTCAAATCATTTTCATCAGCAATTATTTAGTTCAGATAATAAAGAAGCTTTAGAATATCTTTTAAAAAGAGATCTAAAGAAAAATATAATTGATGAGTTTCAGCTAGGATATGTACCTTGGCAAAATAATTTTTACGAAAAGCTATTAAAAAATTATTCAGAAGAAGAAATTAACTTAACTGGTCTGTATTATAAAAATGATAAAATTGGAAAATTTATAGACAGATTTAATTCAAGAGTAACTTTTCCTGTTAACAATATTATGGGTGAAACGATCGCTTTTGGAGGAAGAATTATTCGTGAAAGTAAATTAGCTAAATATATAAACTCACCAGAAACAGAATTTTATAAAAAAGGAAGTACGATTTTTAATTTAGATAAAGCAAAAAATACTAGATCAGAGACAGATGAAGTTTTAATTGTAGAAGGTTATATGGATGTTGTGAGTGTTTACTCCTCAGGTTTTAAAAATGTGATTGCTAACTCAGGAACAGCTCTGACGGAAAGACAAATAAGCTTGATATGGAAATTTTTTTCAAATCCAATTATTTGTTTAGATGGTGATGAAAGTGGACAAAAAGCTGCTTTAAGAATTGCAGAAAAATTATTTCCATTGATAAACGAAAAAAATAAAATTTATTTTTCTATTATGCCTGATGGAATAGATCCTGATGATTATATTAAACAGAGAGGAAAAGACGGATTAACAAATTTATTGAAAGAAAAAGAAATAATTCAATCTTTCGTTTGGAATTACCATCTTGGCAAAATTGATCAGAGTAATCCTTATGAAATTTCAAAATTTGAGAAAGAAATTAAAGGCTTGTCGTACTCTATTCAAGATGAAACACTCAAAAAGTATGTGTTAGAAGATTTTCTTGAAAAAATTAAAAAATTAACTCCAATTCAATCCTCAAGACAAAATAATAAATATAGTTTGTATAAAAAGAAAAAAGATTTTCAAATTCTTAAAGAAACAAAAATTTTGCATTATAAAAGCAAAGATTTATCTAGAATACAAATAATTGAGTTTTCAATCCTGTTCATTATTTTAAATTATTTAGAGATAGCTTTAAAAAAATTAGAAGACTTATCGGAAATAGAATTTTTAGCTGAAAAAAACGAGAGCTTAAAAAAAGAGATCACCTCTTACTTAATTGAAGGAAATGATAACGAATCCATAAATAAAAAGATTAATAATGATTATAATAAAATTATTAGAGAGATAAACGAAAATTCAAATATTAAAATAATAATAAAAAACAAAAATGAAGAAGAGGTTGCAAGTCTTCTTGATGAATTGCTTAAAGATCACAAAGAACAAAGCAATTTAAGAAAGATAGAATCTTTAGAGCGGAAACTAATTAACAACTTAGACGAAAACTCCTATTCTGAATTGATTAAGCTTAAAAGTCAGCTAAATAGGGAATAAAAAAGTATAGATTTTTTATACTTAGTCATTATATATATTCATCATTCATTTATGGCTGAAAAACTAATTACCAAATCGTTCGAAAGACTGCTTGATAAGGGAAAGCATAGAGGCTTTATAACTTACGAAGAACTTGGAAAATCATTAGGAAAAAGAAACAGTTCTAGTGAAAATATTGAAAGAGCATTTTTAATATTAGTAGATGAGAAGATTACTTTAGTAGAAAAAAAATCTCAATATCAATCGAATAAGAAAAAAGAATCCAATACGCAGACGGAAGAAAAAACATCCGATAAAAGTGATGATCCGATTAGAATGTACCTTAGAGAGATGGGTGGCGTGGAGCTACTTTCTAGAGAAGGTGAAATTGCTATTGCGAAAAGAATAGAGGCTGGAAAAGATGTAATGATAAATGCTTTAACACAGAGCCCTATTGTAGGAAAAAAAATATTTGAATGGAAAGAACAAATAGAAAATCAACAGATGTTAGTACGAGATATTATTGATATTGACTCGACTTATGAAGATTTCGAAGCACTGAATGATGACGATGAATTAAAAATAAACAAAAAAGACAAACTAAAAAAAGATAAAGAAAAAAATGTAGAGTCAGATAAAAAAGAGGAAAACCCAACTAGTGAAGATGATGAATTTAATGTTTCACTAGCAAAAATGGAGGAAGAAATTAAACCTAAAATCATAAATATTTTAGACTCATTAAATAAAAATTATTCTAAACTTCAAAAGTATCAAGTTGAAAAACTCGAATGTTTATTAGCATCAAAAGAATTATCAGTATCAAAAAATAAAAATTTTAAAAAAATTCAAGAGATTTTAGTAGATAATTTTAAAAATTTGCAACTAGCCCCTCATGTTGTTGAGGAATTGGTTCAATCTCATTACAAAGAAAATAAAAAAATTGTTTCTCTAGAGGGTGTTCTTTTAAGGTTAGCAATGGATAATAAAATTTCTCGAGAAGAATTTTTAAAATATTATGTTGGAAACGAAATAAACCCTAAATTTGAGTCCTTTTTAAAAGAAAATATAACTTGGAAAGCTTTCTTTAAAAAATATAAAAAAGATTTTACCGAGATTAAGGACAGATTAGTTGAATTTAGCAAAAAAATTGGTTTGTCAGTAGGTGAATTTAAGAAATTAGTAAGCAGGATCCAAAAAGGTGAAAGAGAGTCGAGAATAGCAAAAAAAGAAATGGTGGAAGCTAATTTACGATTAGTAATTTCTATTGCAAAAAAATACACCAATAGGGGACTTCAATTTTTAGATCTTATTCAAGAAGGAAATATAGGTCTAATGAAAGCAGTCGATAAATTTGAATATAGACGAGGATATAAATTTTCAACATACGCTACATGGTGGATAAGACAAGCGATAACAAGATCAATAGCTGATCAGGCAAGAACGATTAGAATTCCTGTTCATATGATAGAAACAATTAATAAAATTGTAAGAACTCAGCGTCAAATAATGAGCGAATTTGGAAGAGAACCAACTCCTGAAGAATTAGCAAAAAAATTAGCAATGCCATTAGAAAAAGTTAGAAAAGTTTTAAAAATTGCAAAAGAACCTGTATCTCTTGAGACACCTGTTGGAGATGAAGAGGATAGTAGTTTAGGAGATTTTATTGAGGACAAAAACGCATTACAGCCTTTAGATACAGCTATTCAATCAAATCTAAGTGAGTCTACTACAAAAATTTTGGCATCTTTGACTCCAAGAGAAGAAAGAGTTTTGAGGATGCGTTTTGGTATTGGCATGAACACAGATCATACCTTGGAAGAAGTAGGTTTACAATTTTCAGTCACAAGAGAAAGAATAAGACAAATTGAAGCAAAAGCATTGAGAAAGCTTAAACACCCGAGCAGATCTAAACAATTAAAAAGTTTCTTAGAAAAATAATTAATTGTGATATAAAAGAGCAATGTTTTGGGCCTGTAGCTCAGTTGGTTAGAGCAGTACACTCATAATGTATTGGTCCCAGGTTCGAGTCCTGGCGGGCCCACCAGATTAGTTGCTCACGAATTCGTTTAACTTTGAAATTAAAACTTTAATGTCATTATTATTTGAGCTTAAAATAGAAGCAAATTCCTCTTTTTGAGTTCTTGCTAGACTCAAACCCTCTACAATTAGATCTCTTATTAAAGGTTTATCAGGATTTTTAGTATAAATCCTCCAATCAATCTTAATTTCAGGGCCACCATCTTTCGGAGTTACCTTTGAATTAATCATTGTGTAGTTAGCACTTTTTTTATCTTCTCCTAAAATCTCAAATATGTTTGATGAATAATCTGATAATCTTGAAGTTAGACTTTTAAGAAAGTATTTTTCGAATGATTTTTGAAAATTTGAAATATCATTTTCACTAGATGATTTTCTCAATTCGCCTAACGTATAAAGACCCAGTGCATTTATATCAACGTTTTCTGTTGCTATATCTTCAATAAACTTTTCTTTTTGTTCTTGGTTTAGATTTTTATCTGATAATTTACTAATAGCGTCATTTACTAATTCATTTACAAAATCTTTTGGATTTGAGCTGTAAGCAAGTAAAGGACTTTTAATGAAAAAAAATAAAGTTATTAAATAAACACTAAATTTTTTCATTAGTTATTTTAGTTGTCTAAATTTCCCCATTCATCATCATTTTGAACGGAATTTTTAATTTTATTTTCTCTATCTTGCAAGTAGATACTTTTTAATGAGGAATATAAGTCAATAGAATTTTTTTCCAAACTTTCAAAGTTATTGACATTGTCTGCTCTAAAATCAATTGCAGTTGTTCCTTTTACAGAAAAATAATCTAAATCATTTCCAGATACACCAAATAATTCGTTTTCTCTTATTGTTACATGAGCAAAAGGATCAACAAAAGTGTCTGCTATTAGACCAAATGAGTCCCGAGCAGTTGATGGGCCTAAAATTGGAAGCACTAAGTAACAACCTGGTCCCACACCATACTTGCCTAATGTTTGGCCTACATCTTCTTTATGTGGTTTTAAACCCATTTTTTCTGCCGGATTTAAAAAGCCAAATATTCCAACCGTGGAGTTTACGAGGAAGCTACCTGTAGAATGACCGACTTGTTCTATATTCCCCTGCAGCATAGAGTTAGGTATTGATAATAAAGTTGCTACGTTTGACGTAAAATTACTTGTGCCTTTCTTGACTGGATCTGGCAGTTTGTTATAGCCCTTGGCTAACGGCTCTAAAATTATTTCGTCAAAAGCCATATTAAATTTGAAAATAGACCTACTCACCTTCTCAAAACATTCATCTGATGCTATCGCTTTAGGAGTTGTTATTAAAAAACAAACAAGAAAAGTAAGTACAATATTTAAATTTCTAAATTGGTGCATATTGGCTATATATATAATTTTTATCTATATTCTATATAAAATTTAGCTTAAATTATCTAAATTTTTAAAAAAATAGTTTAAATTCTTTGATTATGAAGATTATAACAAATTTTTCCCCTAATTTCTCAAAAAAAACAAGAGCAAAAAGTCATATTAAATTTGTAATTATTCACTATACAGGAATGCAATCTGAAATTGAATCTATTAAAAGACTTAAAAATCCTAAACACAAAGTGAGTTGCCATTATTTAATTAATAGGAAAGGCAAAATTGTCCAAATGGTAAAAGAAACCAACATAGCTTGGCATGCAGGAAAATCAAAATGGCAGCACTTCAAAAACTTAAACAGTCAATCCATAGGTATTGAGCTAGTAAATAAGGGGCATAAATTCGGGTATCAAAATTTTAGCGATAAACAAATAAAAAGTCTTATTGCCATATGTAAAAAATTAAAAAAAAAATATTCAGTAAAAAGAGAAAATTTTTTAGGCCATTCGGATATTGCGCCATTAAGGAAAATTGATCCAGGCGAAAAATTCCCCTGGGAAAAGTTAAGCAAGTATAATCTTGGTAGATGGTACAGCTTAAATCCAAAAAATATTATAAAAAATAAAAAAAAAAGTAGAAATATGTTTTTCAGAAATCTACAAAAATTGGGGTATAGATATTTTAGAATTCATAAAAGTAGCGTTCACGATAAAAGAGTAGTTAAATCTTTTCAGCAGCATTTTTTACCAAATAATGTTACTGGAACAATTGATCAAAAAACCTTTGAAATAAGCCATTTTTTAACACATTAATTCTAATAACTTGATTAATTGAGAGTAATTAAATAAAAGATTTCTTGCCAGATAATTGGATTGTCGCTGTTTTAAATTTAACAGAGGAAAGTCCGGGCTCCGTAAAGACACAGTGCCAGTTAACGACTGGCGAAGGTGACTTCAGGGATAGTGCCACAGAAAATAAACCGCCTTATCAAGGCAAGGGTGAAACGGCGAGGTAAGAGCTCACCGGTTTTTTGGTAACAAAAAACGCACGGCAAACCCCACTGGGAGCAAGGTTAAATAGAGAAGACATTGTGTTTATACACTAAAAACGGTCTTTAGTTAGTCTTCTGGGTTAACCGCTTGAGCTTAAATGGGAATTTAAGCCTAGATAAATGACATCTTAAATGACAGAACCCGGCTTACAGATTGTCTGGCAAAATCCTTAATTTATGTTCATGATTTGTACCTTTTTAGCTTTTACAAACTTATTGACTAATTTTTAAAAACCCATACTATCCCATTAAATCCCAATATGGAGGGTAAATTGTTAAATTTAGTAATTAATAGGTTTTTATTAAAAAATGTTTTTATCAAGCTACGAAAACAAAATAGACAAAAAAGGACGTGTATCAGTGCCCGCAACATTTAGATCATATTTAAATTCTGTGGGCTATAATGGTTTTATCACCTATCCATCTTTCAACCATTCTGCACTAGATGCATGCTCTCAAGATAGAATAGAAAAACTTTCTAACACAATTGACTCATTAAATCCATTTGAAGAAAAAAGAGATTTTTTTGCTACTTCAGTTTTATCGGAAAGTGAAAATTTACAATTTGATACTGAAGGGAGAGTATCTTTATCAAATAAACTTCTTAATCATGCAAAAATTAAAAATAGTGTTTTATTTGTTGGCCTTGGAAAAACTTTTCAAATTTGGGAGCCTAAAAATTTTGAAAAATTTAAGATTGTTGCAAGAAAAAAAGCTTATCAAAATAGATCAAATTTAAAGTGGGAAACAAAACAGAAAGGAGAACTTTTATGAGTATAAATGTTGGCGGAGGAGAGTTGAAAGAATTGAAACCAAGAATTTTAGTCTTAGGTGTTGGTGGTGCTGGAGGTAATGCAATAAATGCAATGATCGAGTCAGGTATGGAAGGTGTAGAATTTGTTGCAGTTAATACTGATGCTCAAGATTTAAAAATGAGTAAAGCTCATGCAAAGATTCAAATTGGAATGAATTTAACAAAAGGACTTGGAGCAGGAGCAAAACACGATATAGGTCAAGCAGCAGCTGATGAGTCATTAAATGAAATTGTTAATTATATACAAGGTGCAAATATGGTTTTTATTACATCAGGAATGGGCGGTGGTACTGGAACAGGAGCATCACATGTTATTGCAAAAGCAGCCAGAGAACAAAATATTCTTACAGTAGGGGTAACCACTTTACCTTTTTCTTATGAAGGTCCTAAAAGAATGAGAAGAGCAATTGATGGATTAGAAGAATTTAAAAAACATTTAGATACAGTAATAGTTGTCCCTAATCAAAATCTTTTTAAAATAGCTAGTGAAACAACTACTTTTGAGGAGTCATTTAATTTATCAAACAATGTTTTAAAGCATGGAGTTCAAAGTGTTACCGATTTGATGGTTAGACCAGGAATGATAAACTTAGATTTTGCTGATGTAGAAACCGTAATGAGTTCAATGGGAAAAGCTATGATGGGAACAGGTGAAGCGGAGGGAGAAAATAGAGCTAAAACTGCAACTGAAATGGCGCTAAACAACCCATTAATTGATGAGTATTCTCTTCAAGGCGCAAAAGGCCTTTTAATAAATATTACAGGCGGTAATGATCTTACATTATTTGAAGTTGATCAATCAGTAAATACCATAAGAGCCGAAGTTGACTCAGATGCTGAAGTTATATTTGGTGCAATAAAAGATGAAAATATGACTGGTAAGATAAGAGTATCTATAGTCGCAACAGCTCTTGATGGTGATAAAACTGAGAGCAAAACAGTTCTAAACATGTTTTCTCGTGTTCAAAATAGAAATACTGGTTACTCTGACAATTTATTTTCTCAAAACTCAAGAATGGAAAATAATACTTTAAATTCTATTGACGGTGCAACAGCTTTAAAACTTGATGAAAGTTACGAATTAAAAGAAGATAGAGAAAACAATTCGCATAACAATATTCAAAAAATTATAGAAAATGAAAACACATTTGAAATTTCAAGTTTGAATGAAAAACATTCAAATAACATTCCAACTGGAGTTTCAATTGAAAGCGCTTCTTATATAGAGAATAACAAGCTTGAAGAAAATGAAATTTCTTCTGAAGTTGCAGAAAAAAATGAGCAAGAGTATACGCCTAGATTATTTTCTGAAAATCAAAGTCATCAATCGGATGATGAAATTGAGATGGATGAAAATGAAAATAGAGAAACAGAGGAACTATTTAATCAGGACACAAACGAGGAAGAAGATTTTGAAATTCCTGCATTTTTAAGAAAACAAAAGTTTTAATGACTTTATTTTTGGATAATGATCAAACAAATCTCATCACTGGAAACTTCCCATTACCCAGTGATGTTAAGCGAAGTTATAAAAATATCTTCCCCTTCAAGAGGGGGAAAATTTCTGGATTGTACGTTTGGTGGCGGAGGCTATTCCAAAGAGATATTAAAATTTCCTAAAACATATCTTCAAGCAGTTGATAGAGATAAAAAAGTTATTTCAATAGCTAGAAGTTTAGAAAAACAGTTTCCTAAAAGATTTAAATTTTATCCAATTAAATTTAGTAAATTGAATACAATTTTATACGAAAGTGTTGATGTGGTCATCTTTGATTTAGGATTATCATCAATTCAGTTGGACGATTTAGATAGAGGTTTTTCATTTCGATCAAAAGAGAAACTCGATATGTCCATGGGTCTTAATCAAATTTCAGCTTTTGACGCGATTAATAATTTAAGTGAAAATGAATTAAAATTAGTGATTAAGATTCTAGGTGATGAAAAGGAGGCATCTAAAATTGCAAAGAATATTGTAAGTCAAAGAAAAATAAAAAGAATTACTAATACGGCTGATTTAGTTCAAATAATAGAAAAAAGTAAAAAAAAAAATTTTTATAATAAAATAAATCCTTGTACTAAAACTTTCCAAGCTCTTAGAATTTTTGTTAATAAAGAGGTTACAGAATTAGTTAACGGTATAGCGCATGCTACAAAAAAGTTGAAACCTGGTGGCAAAATTTTAGTTATAAGCTTTCATTCAATTGAAGACAGAATTATAAAATATTTTTTTACTAATTTTTCAAAAAACAAGTCAAAACCTTCTAGATATTTTCCAGAAAATTTAGATGCCGAACAAGTTTTATTTAACGAATATAAAAATAAAGTTTTAAGACCTTCAAAAAAAGAAATTGACAATAATAGCAGATCTCGCTCTGCTAAGCTTAGATTTGCTATTAGGAGCAGAAATAAATTTCAATATCCTGATAATATGTTTAAAAAATTTAAAAAATATTTAGATCTGGAATCTATAAATGTTTAAAATAAAATTTATTGTTTATATATCAATTTGTATAACATTTCTAATTTTAACATCTCTAATAAAAAATAAAACTAGAGTAATTGAAAAAAAAATTTTAATTTTAAATTCAAAAATAGCATCACAAAAAATTTATAAAAATGAAGCACAATTAGAATTTTATTATTTAACGTCGCCAGCTGAAATTGAGAAAAGACTGGATATAATTGGATTTGATGATTATAAGCCTATAGTATTCTCAAAATTATTTCTTAATATTGAAGATTTCACTAACTTTCAAAAAAAATTATCAAATCTAGAAAATTTTAATGAAAAAAAAATCAAAAAAAGATAATAACATAAACCAATCAAGTTTTTATTTTGAAGATTATATTGAAACAAATAGAAAAAATAAAAAATCAAAACATTCAAATAATTTACAAGATAGAATTTACTTGTTATTTTTTTTCTTTTTTTCTTTAATTCTAATTTTTTCAATCAAGATTACGTTTATATCTTTAAATAAAAAAGATTTTTACAATTTAGAGGAACAAAAATCTAAATTTTTTTTGCTTCGTAGGGATATAGTAGACAGAAATGGCTTTGTTATTTCAAGAAATATAAATACTTTCCATGTAGCTGTAGACCCGAAACAGGTAAAAGATAAGAAAAAATTTTTAGTAAAATTGAAATTAAACTTTCCCGAATTGAAGATTGATGAAATAAAAAAAAAATTAAATAAAGACAAGTACTTTCGTATAAAAAAAAGAATTGATCAGATTGAAAAAGAGAAATTCTGGGCTCTTGGAGAAAAAGCAATCAAATTTGAGCCATTTCAAGCAAGAATGTATACACATGGAAATTTATTCAGTCATATTATTGGACAAGTTGACTACGATAATTATGGAATATCAGGTGTTGAAAAATACTTTGATAAAGAATTAAAAAATAAACTTCTTCATGATAAACCTTTAAAGTTAACGTTGGACAGTAATATACAATACATAATAGATAAAGAGTTAAACAATGCAATTGAAACTTTTAAAGCTACCGGCGGTGGCGCATTACTGCTAAATGCTAATAACGGTGAAATTTTATCTCTAGTCTCACTGCCAAATTTTAACATAAATCATCGATCAGACATCAAAGACAAAAAATATATTAATAAAATTACTAAAGGTGTGTATGAACTTGGCTCTATTTTTAAAACTTTTACTATAGCGCTAGCTCTTGATCATCAAATAGTAGAAACAGATACAATTATTAAGGATATACCTAAAAAAATTAGATGCTCGGTTCACGAAATCACCGATTTAAAAGAGCATCCAAAAGATTTAACTGTAGAAGAAATTTTAGTGAGGTCGTCTAACGTAGGATCGGTCGTTTTAGCTAAAAAAATTGGTGAAACTAAATTTAAAAATTTTATAAATAGAACAAAATTAACAAAAAGCCCAATTGTGGAATTAGAGGAAGTTGGAACACCACACAAAATAAAATGGAACAGATGTAAATTGGAAACTATTTCATTTGGTCATGGAATTACTACTACGCCACTTCAAGTTACTGCTTTATATGCCTCAATGATAAATGGTGGAAAATTAATAACGCCAAGTTTAGTTAAGAATAATAAAAATTCAGAGCAAAAAATAATAATTTCAAAAAAAACCAGCAATGAAATAAAAAATATTTTAAGAAAAGTTGTAAGTAGTGAAAACGGAACAGCGAGTTTAGCTGATAAAGATGGATATTATGTGGGAGGAAAAACAGGTACCGCTGAAAGTTATGGAAATACAAGAAATAGAATAAACTCTTTCATTTCAATGTTTCCTTCTCATAAACCTAAGTATACTTTGCTTGTAATGTTAGAAAATCCTCAACTAAATAATGATTTAGTTTACAACTACCGAGGCACCAAAACAAAAGCACCCTACAATACCTCTGGCTGGAATTCAGTTTACATAACGGGCAAAATAATAGAAAAAATTGGACCAATTTTAGCCATAAATAATAAAGAGTCTACTCCTCAGCATGTTGTTGAAAAAATTAATTAAAAAAATTCCTGGAAATAGAAAAAATATTGTTATCAGTGGTCTTGCCACAAATAGTAATGAAGTTAAAAAGAATTTTATTTTTTTTGCAGTTAGAGGAAATAAATCGAATGGTGAAAATTTTATTAAAAAAGCGATTCATAAAGGAGCTGTAGTAATTGTTTGTTCAAATAAATATAATTTAAAAAATAATGATATTTTTTTAATTAGAACTGATAATGTAAGGAAACTTTTAAGTAAAATAGCAGCTAAATTTTACAATTTAAAGCCTAAAAACATAATTGCAGTTACTGGTACAAACGGTAAAACTTCAGTTGCAGATATTTTTTACCAAATAATGAGGTTAAATAATGTATCAGTTGCTTCAATTGGTACTTTGGGAATAAAATATGATGATAAAGTTATTAAAACTAATCTCACATCACCCGATACAATTTTGCTTCATAAATATTTGTATTTTTTGAAAAAAAAAAAAATTGACAATGTAATAATAGAAGCATCCAGTCATGGGTTAAATCAAAAAAGATTACATGATATTTCTTTTAAAGGAGCAATTTTTACAAATTTTAGCCAAGATCATCTAGATTATCATAAAACAATGCAATCATACCTTCATGCGAAATTAATATTATTCAAAGAAATCTTAGCAAAAAGGGCAAAGATAATTTCTGATAAAGAAATAAAACCATACAATCAATTAAAAAAAATTGCTCTAAAAAGAAATTTAAAAATTACAGGAATACAAAAAGAGATAATTAAAATTAAAAAAAATTCTTTGATTTCAACAAGTGATTTTAAAATAAAAAATCTTGCTATGGCTGTCTTAGCAACAAAATTATGTGGTTTAAAAGATAGACCAATTTATCAATCAATTAATAAACTTAAGGACGTTAGCGGAAGACTAGAATTAGTAAGAAAGTTCCCGAATAATATTAAAGTATTTGTTGATTATGCTCATACGCCTGATGCATTATTGAAGACACTAAAATTTCTGAATAAAAAATATAGAGACAAAATTTCTTTAGTTTTTGGTTGTGGAGGAGACAGAGATAAAAAAAAAAGACCATTAATGGCTAAGATATCTAACAATTATTGTAATAAAATTTATATAACCGACGACAATCCAAGAAATGAAGATCCTAAAAAAATAAGAAAAGAACTTTTAAGACATATCTCACATAAAAAAACTTATAATGTAGGAAATCGAACACAAGCTATTTATAAGGCAATTAAAAATGCTAGCCCACATGAAGTAATTCTAATAGCTGGCAAAGGCCACGAGGAAAAACAAATTTATAAAAATAAAACTATTTATATCTCGGATAAAAAAATTGTAAAAAATTTAAAGATTAAAAAAAAATTATTTAATAAAAATAAACAAAATTATCTACAAAATGAGTTGATTTTAAAAAATATATTAAAAAAAAATAAGTCTTTAAAATTTAATGGGCTTTCAATTGATACGAGAACAATTAAAAAAAATAATTTGTTCCTTGCTATCAAAGGAAAAAAAAACAACGGGAATAAATTTATTAAAGAAGCGTTAAAAAAAAGAGCAGCAGGGGTTGTAACAAACCAATACGAAACAAATACAAGTAAAAAAATAATTAAGGTAAAAGATCCAATTTATTTTTTAAATAAATTTGCTAGTTTCAAAAGAGAATTATCTTCATCAATAATAATTGCAATTACTGGAAGCGCGGGTAAAACATCTCTTAAAAATCTCACAAGAGATCTTTTGAGAAAGTTTGGAAGTACTTTCTCTTCTCCTAAATCTTTCAATAATCATTTAGGTGTACCTATTAGTTTGTCTAACTTGAATATCAGTAATCAATTTGGAGTTTTTGAAGTCGGAATGAGTAAAGCTGGCGAAATTAGAAACTTAACGAAATTAATTAAGCCACATATTGGCATAATAACAAATGTTGGTGAGGCGCACATAGAAAACTTCAAAAATACTAGAGGTATCGCAGAAGCTAAGTCAGAAATTATAGAAAAAATTAAAACTAATGGAACAATTATCTTAAATAGAGACGACAAGTATTTTAATTTTTTCTACAAAAAAGCTAAAAAATTTAAATTGAAAACTTTAACTTTTGGAAAACATAAAGAATCAGACGTACATCTTAAAAAGATTATTAAAAACGATAATTCTTCTAAAATTATTGTTAATCATAACAATAAAATAGAAAAACTTCTGATAGGAGATATAAATATTTATAACGTACTTGCGTCAATAACTTTACTTAATGAACTTAATTTGGATTTAAAAAAGATAAAATCAAAGTTGAAAAACTTTGAGTCATCAGAAGGCAGGGGAAAGAAACACATAATTAAAAGATATAATAAAAAGTTTAAATTAATCGATGAAAGCTATAATGCTAATCCGCTTTCAGTAAAAATTGCTATCGAAAAATTCAATTCTATTGGAAAAGAAAAATCAAAAAAGTATTTGATACTTGGGGATATGCTTGAATTAGGCTCAAAGTCAAAAAAATATCATGAGGAAATATCTAAAGTTATTAACAATTCTAATATAGACAAAGTATTCATTAAAGGAAAAAAAACTATTTTCACTTATAAACATCTTATTAAAGAAAAAAGAGGAAATATTTTGCAAAGTGACGAAGATATAGATTTTAGTTTAAGTAAAATTATATCGAACAATGATTATTTGATGATTAAAGGATCGAACGCAACAGGACTTAATAATTTTAGCAAAAGAATGATAAAAGGTTTATAGGTGTTATTTAATTTATTAACTTCATTAATTGATCAGTACTCATTTTTAAATGTTTTCAAATATCTTACATTTAGAACTGGTTTATCCGTAGTTACTTCTTTAGTGGTAGTATTTATTGTTGGCGGTCCTTTAATAAAGTTATTTTCTGAAAAAATGATAACGGGGCCAATAAGGCAAGATGGACCTATAGATCATATAATAAAAAAATCCGGAACACCTACAATGGGTGGAGTAATCATTATAATCGGAATTATTTCAAGTACTCTTTTGTGGGCAGATTTAAAGAATATTTATGTTTGGACTTTAATTTTTGTTTCTTTGTCATTAGGAGCTCTAGGATTATTAGACGATATATTAAAAATAAAATTAAAAAATTCTAGAGGACTTAAATCAAAGTATAAATTTCTTGGTCAAATTATAATAGCTCTAATTACATTATTAATATTAATAAAATATTCTGGACATGGATATTTGTACAATCTTTATTTTCCTTTTTTCAAAAATTTAATATGGTACATGGGTCTATTTTTTATTCCATTTGGATTGTTTGTAATTATTGGATCGTCAAATGCAGTTAATTTAACCGACGGTTTAGATGGTTTAGCTACTGTACCAGTAATGTTAGTAGCTATTTCTTTTACTTTAATTTCTTACGTGGTTGGGAATACAATTTTTTCTGAATATTTACAAATTCAATACATACCTGACGTAGGAGAGTTATCTATTTTTTGCGGTTCAATAGTAGGTTCTTGTCTAGGCTTTTTATGGTATAACGCTCCCCCAGCAAAAATTTTTATGGGAGATACAGGGTCACTTTCTCTAGGTGGTTCATTAGCAGCAATAGCAATTATTGTAAAACATGAAATTGTTTTGGCAATCGTTGGAGGTTTGTTTGTTTTAGAAACTGTATCAGTAATTATACAAGTTGTTTCATTTAAACTTACTGGTAAAAGAATTTTTAAAATGGCACCCATTCATCATCACTTCGAAAAAAAAGGGTGGGCAGAGTCAACAATTGTAATTAGATTTTGGATAATAGCTATAATTCTAGCATTAATTGGACTAGCAACTTTGAAATTAAGGTAAGGTGGTATGTTCAAAAAACCAAAATTCAATGAACTCTCGTTCCTTGTTTACGGTCTTGGTTTATCTGGACGTTCTGTTGTTTCATTTTTTTTAAAAAATAAAATAAAAAACTTCGAAGTTTGGGACGATAAAAATAAAAATCTTCTTAAGAAGTACAGGTCAAAGAACTTAAAAAAAACTCTTAACAATGTTGATTATATTGTTCTAGCACCAGGTATAAGTTTATTTAAAAATAAAAGTCTTAAAAAATTCAAAAAAAAAATAATTACTGATATAGACTTATTTTATTTATCAAATATTCAAGCAAAAACTATTGTAGTAACTGGAACAAATGGTAAGTCAACAACGTGCAAATTACTTGAACATCTTCTCAAAAAAAATAAATTTAAGTGTTCCTTAAGAGGCAATATAGGAAATCCTATTCTTAATTTAGGTAATTCAAAAAAAGATTTTATAATTATTGAAGCTTCCTCATTCCAACTTTCACACTCAAAATTTATTTGTCCTGATTTCTCTTTTTTTTTAAACTTAACTAATGATCATTTGGATTGGCATGGAAATTTTAAAAATTATTTAAATTCAAAATTAAGAATATTTAATCTCCAAAATAAAAATCAATTTGCAATTGTAAATAAACAATTTAAAAAAATTTTTATAAATAAAAATTTTTTAAGCAAGTTAATAATCCCTGAGGAAAAAAAATACAAAAAAATAAAATTTAAAATTAAAAATGATTACTTAAATTCTAATATAAATGATCAAAATATGAGTTTTATTTTTACTTTTTCAAAACTGTTAAGAATAAAAGAAAATTTTTTTATAGATGCAATGAAATCATTTAAAGGTCTGCCTCACAGATTTGAAATTTTTTTAAAAAGTAAAAATGTTACATTTATAAACGACTCTAAAGCTACTTCTTTTAAAGCTTCACAATCTGCTTTATCAAGTCTTAAAAATATTTACTGGATACTAGGAGGGCTTCAAAAAAAAGGAGATAAATTTAAATTATCAAAGTACAAAAAAAACATTACTAAATGTTATTTAATAGGTAATAATATTAATTTTTTCAAGAATCAAGTGAAAGGTAAAGTTATTTTTTCAATTACTAAAAATTTAAAAAATTCTCTTGTACAAATTTTTAAAGATATAAAAAAGCAAACAGAAAGTAAGAAGTTTATATTATTAAGTCCTGCTGCAGCTTCATTTGATCAATATTTAAATTTTGAAGAAAGAGGTGAGGAATTTAAAAAATTATGTAAAATATATGCAAGAAGATACATTTAGATTTTTATTTATAAATTATTGGAGGAGTATTGATAAAAAAATTTTATTTTGTTTTTTAATACTATTTTTTTTAGGTTTATTCTTCTCATTTTCCTCAACATCTTCTCTTGCTGGAGAAAGATTAAATAAGGATTATTATTTTTTTTTTACAAAACATCTCATTTATACATTTTTAGCTTTAGCGATAATGCTAATAATCTCTCTTGTAAAGACTGATCTATTGATAAAACTTGTATTACCTTTATTTATTTTTTCTTTTATTTTATTGGCATTAGTTCCAATAATTGGAGAAGAAGTTAAGGGTGCAAAAAGGTGGTTAAATCTGTATTTTTTCAAATTACAACCTATTGAAATATTAAAACCTTTTTTTATATTAATTACAGTAAAAATTTTAACTTCCGAAAAGTTTCATAATACACAGATAAAATATTTTCTTAGCTTCATAATTTTGGCTTCAATTATTATTTTATTGATTGATCAACCGGATTTAGGCCAATCAATATTATTAATAGGAAGCTGGATTGCAACTGTTTTTGTCTCCGGAGTTAGCATAGTACAATTATTTTTTTTCTTTTTGGTTTTTTTGATATCAATTAGTTCATTGTTATTTTTTTTACCAGAAAAATTTGGTTATATTATTAATCGTTTAATAACATTTTTTGATCCGAGTCAGGGTGATAAATTTCAATCATCTTCTGCTTTAGATGCTATAAAACTAGGAGGACTTACCGGTCAGGGAATGGGAGAAGGTATTTTGAAGGAAAGTGTTCCCGAGGCTCACACAGATTACGTTATCGCTGTTATATCTGAAGAGTTTGGATCATTAGTCTCAATCATGATTTTAACAATTTTTTTGTATATTTCATTTAGAATTATCAAAAATTGTTTTAATCAAGATAATCTATTTTTAAAAATATCCTTAATCGGATTAGTAACCTTATTAATATTTCAAACATTCATTCACGCTGGTGTTAATACTAATTTATTACCAACCACTGGAATGACTTTGCCCTTCCTAAGCTATGGAGGTTCGTCTCTAATTGGCAGTGCAATTTTAGCTGGATTAGTTTTAAATTATACAAAAAATAAAGTTTATTTATATGATTAAAAAAAAAATATTAATTACAGCTGGAGGAACGGGAGGTCATATTTTTCCCGCATACAGTTTAGCTAAGTTTTTAATTAACAAGAATTATAATGTGAAAGTGACAACTGACAAAAGAGGTTTAAAATATCTTAAAAATTACAAAGAATTAAATTTAACAGTAATACCCTCATCTCCCTTATTAAAAGAAAATATATTAAAATTATTTAGTTCTACTCTTATAGTTTTTTATGCAATAGTTAAATCTACTTTATTTCTTATTTTTAATCGACCTACACTTATTTTTGGTATGGGAGGATACTCATCTTTTCCGATTTGCATAGCCGCTACAATACTGAAAATTAAATTTATTATTTATGAAAGCAATTTAATTGTTGGGAAGGCAAATAAATATTTACTACCTTTTGCAGAAAAAATATTTGTTTCACATAAAGAGTTAACAGGTATTTCAAATAAATATGATAATAAAGTTTTTGAAATTGGAAATATCGTGAGAGAGGAAATAATAAATGCAAATTTTTCAAGTCGCAAAGTTAATATGATAAATGGTATTAAAATATTGGTATTAGGAGGAAGTCAAGCAGCTAAAGTTTTTGCTGAAAAATTACCAAAAATTTTTGTTAAATTTAAAAATTCCAATATACCAATAAAAGTTTTCCAACAGTGTCAAAAAAATCAAAATGAGCAATTATCACAATTTTATCAAAAAGCTAAAATAGATCATAAAATATTTAATTTTACAGAAAAAATTGTTGATTATTATTCCAAAGTAAATCTAGTCATTACACGTTCAGGAGCTTCTGTTTTGGGTGAATTAGTTAATGTGAATGTTCCATTTATTTCGATACCATTACCAACATCAGCAGATAATCATCAATACAAAAACGCTGAATTTTATCAGAAAAAAGGCTATGGGTATTTATTGGAAGAAAAAGATATAAATTGTAAATTATATGATCTAATTGATAATATTTTTAAGGACCAATCACTTGTAGAAAAAATTTTATCTAGTCAAAGACAATATTCTGACAAAGAAATTTTTAAAAACTTAATTAATCAAATTGAAAAAATAGTGAATGATAAAAATTAATTTAGGAAGCAAAGATATAATTCATTTTGTTGGGATTGGCGGCATAGGAATGAGCGGGCTTGCTCAAATAATGAATAATATGGGTTTTAGAGTTCAAGGCAGTGATCAAATTAAAAATAAAAATACAGTCAGTTGTGCAAGATCGGGAATAAAAATATTTATTGGGCATTCTTCTAATAATATTAAAAGAGCAACTATCCTAGTAAAATCAACAGCTGTTAAAAATAATAATATTGAATTGAAGTATGCCAAAAATAAAAAAATTCCAATTTATTCTAGAGCAGAAGTTTTAGCTGATGTTGTATCTTTAAAAAAAAATATTATAATTACAGGTTCTCATGGAAAAACAACAACTACTTCTTTAGTTTCCAAAATTTTATCGGATCAAAAACTAGATCCTACTATAATTAATGGAGGTGTAATTAATTCTATTAATAGTAATGCTAAGCTCGGTAAAGGTGATTGGGCTATACTGGAAGCAGATGAGTCAGACGGAAGTTTTTTAAAACTACCTATAAACTATTCAATTGTGACAAACATAGATCATGAACATTTAGATTTTTATAAAAATTATAAAAATTTGGAAAAATCGTTCATAAATTTCATAAACAAGACACCACCCACAGGAAAATCTATAATTTGTATGGATAATAATAATATTAGAAAAATCATAACTAAAATTAAAAATAAAAATATATTAACGTACGGTGAAAATAAAAATGCTAAATATCAGGTTAAAAAAATAAAATATAATTTTAATAGCACATCCTTTGATTTAAGTTTTAAAGGTAAAGATAATAGAAGCAAAAATATAAAAAATATTAATGTAAAATTACTGGGTAAACATAACGCTTTAAATGCAGCCGCTGCTTTTGTGTTGTGTCATAATTTGGGAGCAAATTTAAATATCGCAAAAAAATCCCTGAAAAATTTTTCTGGAGTTCAGAGACGAATGACCAAAATTTTTACAAAAAATGGAAATGATTTTTATGATGATTATGCTCATCACCCTACAGAAATAGGTTCTATTTTGGAGGGAGTTCATAATGTGAATTCTAAAAGAAGGATTATTAGTATTTTTGAACCTCATAGATACTCTAGAGTAATGACATTAAAAAAAGAGTTTTCAAAATGTTTTGAAAAATCTGATTTAGTGATCATGTGTCCTTTATATCCAGCTGGAGAAAAGAAAAATCTAAAATATAATCATATAAAATTTGCTGAACTAATTGCTAAAAATTCAAAAACTCAAGTAATCATAATTAATAATGAAACAGAATTAGTGAAATACTTAAAAAAAAATTTAATAAAAGATGAATTAATTATTGGCATGGGAGCAGGATCAATCTCAAAATGGATTAGAGGTCTTAAATTTTCACTATGAACTTAAGTATCAATTTTTTAAAAAAATTTAAAGAAGATTTAAGTGAAAACGTTGATCTTTCAAATTATAGTTGGTTTAATCTTGGGGGAAAGGCGGAGTATTTTTATAAAGCTAATGATAAAAATCAATTACTCGAGTTTCTAAACGAAATTAAAAAAAAAAAATTAAAAATAACGATTTTAGGTGCAGGTTCTAATACTCTTTTTAGAGATAATGGAGTTAGAGGCGTTGTAATTAAACTAGGAAAAGGTTTTTCTTACACAAAACTTGTTGGAGAAAACGTTTTAGAAGTAGGCGCCTCTACACTTGATCGTAAAGTAGCTAATTTTGCTAAAGATAATAATTTAAGTAATTTCGAATTCTTATCATGCATTCCAGGGTCTATTGGCGGGGCCATCATTATGAATAGCGGGTGTTATAGTAATGATATTTCAAAAGTTTTATTATCAATTAAAGCAATTGACTTAAATAATCTCACTGAAATTGAAATTTCAAAGAAGGATATAAACTTCTTTTACAGAGGGACTAATTTAAGAAGTGATTTAATTATTACCTCTGCCAAACTTCAAGGTCTTATTGGCAAAAGAAATGAAATTGAAAAAAAACAAAACGATTTAATTGAGAAAAAAAAACTATCCCAACCTAGTCAAATTAAGACGTGCGGTAGCACATTTAAAAACATTAGTGCAACACAAAAAGCCTGGATGCTAATCAAAGAGGCTGGTTGCGAAAATCTTAGGGATGGAGATGCAAGTATTTCGAAAAAACATTGTAATTTTTTTGTTAATAATGGTAACGCTAAATCTTCTGACATTGAAAACTTAATTAAAAAAGTAAAAAAAAAGGTTCTGCAAAAAACTGGTGTCAATTTAGAGTTGGAGGTAAAAATTATTGGTGATTAAAAAAAAATTTAAAAATGTTTTAGTAGTTTTAGGGGGAACCTCTGGAGAAAGAGCCGTAAGCTTAGAAAGTGGAAAGGCCTGTATAAAGGCTCTTAAAAAAAAAAATTATAATGTCTCGTCATTCGACCCTAAATTTCAAAATTTTAATTTTATTAATAAAAAAAAAGTAGATGTAATTTTTAATGCTCTTCATGGCAGAGATGGAGAAGATGGTATCGCTCAAAGCTATTTTGAGTATTTAAAAATTCCTTACACTCACTCCGGGGTAGTAAGTTCTTTCAACGCTATGAATAAAGCATATTCAAAGAAAGTATTTATCAAAAATAATATAAGAACTCCTAAATTTATTCTGTTAAATCAAGTTAATTATAAAAAAAAACTAGCACAAAAATTTATTAGAAATAAAAAAATTAATTTACCGATTGTCTTAAAGCCTAATAATGAAGGTTCTAGTTTAGGAGTAGAAATTTGTAAAAATAAAGTAAATCTATTTAAATCAATTAAATATCTTTTAAAACAATATGATGAAATATTATTAGAGGAATATATCGCTGGGCAAGAAGTTCAAGTCGCAGTAATTAATGGAAAGCCGCTCGGAGCAATTGAACTTATTCCAAAAAGATTATTTTACGATTACAAAGCTAAATATACAAAAAAGGCAAATACACTCCATGTGATGCCAGCTAAATTATCACGAAAGAAATATAATGAAGTTTTAAAAATTGCAAAAAAAACACATGAAGCACTTCACTGCAGAGGAGTAACAAGATCAGACTTCAAATTTTATAAAAATAATTTTTATTTATTGGAAATTAACACACAGCCAGGAATGACAAGTTTATCTTTAGTGCCTGAAATAGCAAAATTCAAAGGTTTAAATTTTGAAAATTTAGTTGAGAAAATTCTATTAGATGCAAGTGTTAATAGATGAAAAAAAAAATATTTATTTCATTTGTATTATTAATTTTATTGACAACAATTACCTCACAGCAAAAAGATATTATTCATAAATTTAGCTTAAAGATAATTAAAATTGAAAATAATTTTTTTGTTAAAGAAAAAGAAATTAAAAAATCATTAGCTTCAATTTACGGAAAAAATCTATTTTTTTTAAATAATATTGAAATTGAAAAAGCACTTATGCAAATTAGTTTTATTGAAAGTTTTAAACTAAAAAAAATATATCCAAATACCTTAAAAATTATAATTTTTGAAAAACAACCTATTGCAATTTTATTTGATAAAAAAAAAAAATATTATCTGAGCGAAAAAAGTGATTTAATTGAATTTGTGTATATTAAAAATTATGAAAATTTACCCTTAGTGATAGGAAATAAAGAAAAATTCAAAGATTTTTATATTGATCTTAAAAAAACAAACTTTCCGCTTGATCAAATTAAAAAATTTACTTTTTATGAGTCGAACAGATGGGATATAGAAACCGTTAATAAAAAATTAATAAAGTTACCCACTAATAATTATTTAAAAAGTATAGAAAATTATTTAGACTTAATTAGAAATCAAAATCTTAATAAGTATAAAATGTTTGATTTTAGGATAGAAAATCAAATAATAATGAAATAGTTATGAAGAATCCTGCACTTTATTTAGAAATAAGTAATTCAAATTTTGTTTTTACTATTGGAAAAAATGATGATCAAGAAAATTTTGAAATCATTTATAGACTGAAAAGTCAAATAGAAGGATTTGAAAATAACAGGATAAATGATTTTGAAAAATTATTTAATTCGATCAAAGAAAAAATTTATATAATTGAGCAAAAGGTAAATTTTACTTTTAAAGAATTAACATTAATTATAGATAATCTTGAAGCTACATTTATTAATTTATCAGGATATAAAAAATTAAATGGATCTCAAATATCAAGAGAAAATATTACCTATATTATAAACACTCTTAAATCATACGTAGGTGAAATAGAGAATAAAAAATCTATAATACATATATTTAATACTAAATTTAATTTAGATTATAAGAAAATAGAAAATCTACCAATTGGATTATTTGGAGATTTTTATTCTCACGAGCTATCTTTTTCACTTATAAAAACGAGCGATTATAAAAATTTTGAAAAAATTTTTAACAATTGTAATTTAAAAATAAAAAAAATTTTATTTAAAAACTTTGTAAAAGGAGTTTATTTGAGCAATAATAACAAAAATTTAGAAACTTTCATTCAAATAAAGATTAACAAAAAAAATTCTCAAATTTTTCTCTTTGAGAATAATTCTCTTAAATATGAGCAAGACTTTAGATTTGGGAGTGAAATAATATATAAAGATATATCAAAAATTACATCTCTTAAAATTGAAACAGTTGAAAAAATTTTACGTAAGATTAATTTCAATCAGATTTCAGACGAAGAGTTAATCGAACAAGAATTTTTTGATGATATTATTTATAGAAAAATCAAAAAAAAACTTATTTATGAAATTATATTTGCAAGAGTAAAAGAAATTTCAGAATTAATTATTTTTAAAAACATCAATTTTAAATATTATAATAATAAGTTTAGGGTCATTTTTTTAGATATAAATGAAAAATTAGAAAACGAATGCTTAGGAGATATCTTCAGTATGATTTTTTCACTAAATAATAGAATAGATATCAAACGTTTAGACGGTTTTTCTAGTAAGAATTTAGTTAATACTGCAAATAGACTTGTTCATTTTGGTTGGAAAAAAGAGGCAATTCCTATTTCTCAATCTAAAAAGTCCCTACTTGCAAGATTTTTTGACAGCGTATTTGGCTAATATCTGTCATTTTTAGTAATATTAGTTGTTTTAAGATTAAATTAGATTTTCATTATAAGACTCTGGTATGCAAGAAATCTATCAAAAAACCATATCTGAACCATTAAAATTCAGTGGAACCGGTCTTCATTCAGGTCAGGTTTCGACAATTACAATTTTACCGGGTAAGGAAAACCAAGGGGTAATTTTTAAAAGAGTTGATTTAAAAGATAATAATTTGATTGAAGCAAACTATCAAAATGTTTCCTCAGCTGTTCTATGCACGACATTAAAGAATAGACATGGAGCAAAAGTTTCGACTGTGGAGCATTTATTAGCAGCACTTTATATTTCTGGAATTGATAATGCTTTAGTAGAAATAAATTCAGAAGAAGTTCCGATAATGGATGGGTCATCAAAAGAATTTTTAGATAAAATAAATAAATTAGAACTTGTTGAGCAAAATAGTAAAAGAAAATATCTTAGAATTCTAGAAAAAATAAAGTTGACTGATGGCGAAAAAGAAATATCTATTGAACCAAATAAATCGTCTCTCGAGGTTGATTTTCAACTAAGTTACAAAAATAAAATTATTGGAAACCAAAGAAATTTAATTAATTTTCAAACTGATAATTTAAATGAAATAATAGAGGCAAGAACTTTTTGTTTATTTGAAGATATTGAAAAAATAAAAAAAAATGGATTAGCAAAAGGTGGATCTCTAGATAACGCAGTTGTAGTTTCAGAGGATAAAGTTCTAAATGAAAACGGTTTAAGAAATAAAAAAGAATTCGTTAATCACAAAATATTAGATTTAGCTGGTGATTTCTTTCTTGTTGGTTGCAGAGTTGAAGGAAATGTGAAATGTTATCAGGGTGGACATAAACTAACAAACGTATTTCTAAGAAAATTGTTAAGTTCGAAACAGGTAGAAATTTATTCAAAAGAAAACGAAGAGATTATTTCAAAAAAAGACTTACTTAACTCAACAAAATTAGCAGTTAACGCTTAATTTAAAATTAATATATTAATTTTATTTGGTATGGTATTAATAAAATTATGCGTTATTGCTTAATTTTATTAGTTGCTTCATCAATACTTTTTCAAGCTTGCAGTAAAGATGATCTCGTTTATAAACCAACAGAAAAAATTGATGCATATAACTCTTATAAAGAAGCACTAGAAGCTTTTGATAGAAGAGATTTTTTTTTCGCAAGTAAAAAATTTTCTGAGGCAGAGTTAAATTTTACTAATGTTGATTTAGCAGCAAAATCAGCAATCATGTCCAGTTTTTCTTTGTATGGAATTAATTTTTACGCTGAAGCAATAGAGAATTTAGAAAGATATTTAAAAACTTATCCATCAGATAAAAATGTAATATATGCTTATTATCTTATAGCAATAATTCATTTTGAACAAATTGATGATGAAAAAAAAGATTTAAAACCTTTGTTAGAGGCTAGAAAAAATATTGATTTATTTATAGAAAAATTTCCAAATTCTGATTATGCAATTGATTTAAAATTTAAAAAGGATTTGATTATAAATCAATTAGCTGCAAAGGAGATGTATATTGCAAAACATTATATTTCTACTCAAAAATGGATTCCTGCTATCAATAGATTAAAGTTAATTGTAAAAAAATATGAAAGGACCATCTTTATAGAGGAGGCCCTACATAGATTAGTAGAAATTCATTATCATTTAGGAATGAAAAATGAAGCAAAAAAATATGCAAAAATATTAGGATATAACTACAACTCAAGTGAATGGTTTGAAAGATCTTATAAAGTATTTGATAAAAACTACGATAAAGTGAAAAGAAATTTAAAAGAAAATAAAGAAGAAAAAAACAATTTGTTCAAAAAAATAATCAAAATGATCAAAAAGTGATTATGGTTGATAAATCTAAAATTATAGATATTTATAAAAAGAAAGTAAAAAATCTTATTAAACATAATAAACTTTATTTTAGCAAAGATTCGCCAATAATTTCAGATGCTGAATTTGATAAATTAAAAATTGAAATTTTTGAACTTGAAAAAAAATATTCTTTTTTAAAAAAAAAATTTTCAATTAATAAAATAGTAGGATCTCCGCCATCAAATAAATTCAAAAAAATCAACCACTTAATTCCTATGCTCTCTTTATCTAACGCGTTTAATAAAAGTAATATGGAGGATTTTATTAAAAAGGTTAAAAATTTTTTAAACTTTAATGATGAAAGAATAGAATTATTTGTTGAACCAAAAATAGACGGAATCTCTGCCACATTAATATATGAAAAAGGTAAACTTATTAGAGGCTTATCCAGAGGAGATGGTGTTGTCGGAGAAGATATTTTAGAAAATCTTAAAACTATTACTTCAATACCTAAAAAAATTGACTCTAAAGATGTTCCAGATTTGTTAGAAATTAGATGCGAAATATATATTGGTAAAAAAGATTTTCTTAAAATAAAAGATAATTTTGCTAATCCAAGAAATGCTGCTGGAGGTTCTTTAAGACAAAAAAATTCGAGCGAAACATCAAAGATACCATTACAATATTTTGCTTATGGTTTTGGAGCAATAAAACCATTGATATTTAAAACTCAATCTGAATTTTTAGAGAGAATTGGAATATGGAATTTTTCAACTAATCCATTATCAGAAATAATAAATGGCTTAGAAGAAGTTGAAAATAAACATAAAGAAATTGATCGTATAAGGTCATCACTTGACTATGATATTGATGGTTTAGTTTTTAAAGTTAATGATTTAAATTTACAAAAAAGATTAGGAAATACCTCTAGCTCTCCTCGGTGGGCAATAGCTTATAAATTTTCAGCTGAAAAAGCTCTTACAAAAATAAATGATATCATTATTCAAGTTGGCAGAACAGGAGCTATTACCCCGGTAGCTAAAGTAGAACCTGTTACCGTTGGAGGAGTTGTAGTCTCAAATGCTACATTACATAACGAAGATGAAATCGAACGTAAAGATATTAGAATAGGAGATACTGTTACGATTCAAAGAGCAGGGGACGTTATTCCCCAAGTTGTATCAGTTGATTTATCCAAAAGAAAAAAAAATTCTAAAAAATATTTATTTCCAAAAAATTGTCTTTGCGGATCAGAAACAAAAAAAGAACTTAGCAAAAACACTAAAAAACAAGATGCAGTAAGACGATGTTTTAAAGGGTATGACTGTAAATTTATAGCAAAAGAAAAACTTAAACATATAGTTTCAAAAGAAGCTTTCAATATAGATGGATTCGGAAAAAAAGTTATAGAGCAATTTTGGGAATTAGGTTTAATAAAAGAACCACCAGATATTTTTAAATTGGATTATGATAAAATTATAAACCTTGAAGGGTGGGGAGAACTTTCTATAAGAAATTTAAAAAAAGCTATAAATAAGTCACAAACTATCTCTTTAGATAAATTTATTTTTTCAATAGGCATCAGGCATATAGGTCAAGAAAATGCTAAAATTTTGGCTGGATTTTTTGGATCAATTAAAGAGTTTTCAAAAATTTTTGAATTAAAAAATAGAGAAAAATTGTTAAAAAATTTAGTTGATTTAGATGGAATAGGTGAAACTCAGATAGAATCTATAAAAAATTTTTTTTCAAACAAAACTAATATAAGAATTACTAAAGAATTAATAGATAAGTTAAGTATAAAAAATTTTTCTTTAAGAAATAATGATGGAAAATTTTCGAACAAAAAATTAATGTTCACTGGTGGTTTTAAAAATATGAGTAGATCTGAAGCAAAGGCAATTGCTGAGACAAATGGAGGAAAGGTTTTAGGATCGATTTCCTCAAAACTTGACTTTTTAGTAGTGGGAAGTTCTAAGCCTACACAAAAGAAAATTGACCAGGCAAAACAATTAAAAATAAAGATAATTTTAGAGAAAGAATGGAATAAAATTTTAGATGGCTGAACAAGCTTTTTGAAGTTCTATAATTTCTACTTTATTCATCGTACTTTTTAGATTATCAAAAACTTTTTTATGGTAGCTGTTAAGCCACTCTTTCTCATTTTTATTAAGAGATTTTTTTTCAATTAAATCTTTATCTATTGGAGCCAATGTTAAATTTTCAAAATATTTTTTATTTTTTTCTTTTTTGACATAAATAAGGTTTTCAATTCTCATGCCGAATTTATTTTTTTCATAATAACCAGGTTCATTTGAAACTACCATGCCTTCTTGAAAGTAAATTTTATTATTTTTTGAGATTGCATGGGGACCTTCATGAACATTAAGAAAATACCCAACACCATGACCAGTTCCATGAGCATAATCTAAACCAATTTGTCTCAAATATTTTCTTGCAACAACGTCTATTTTAGAACCAGAAGTGTTATTTTTTAAATTAAAATTTGCTACTGCAATATGCCCCTTTAATACTCTTGTAAAAATATTTTTAATTCTTTTGTCATTATTATTAAGGGAAATAGTTCGAGTTACATCTGTTGTTCCAAATTCATACTGTCCTCCAGAGTCCACTAAATAAATGTCGCCTTTTTTTAATTTTCTGTTAGTTTTTTTTGTAGCTTTATAATGAATGATTGCTCCATTTGGACCAGATCCAGAAATAGTTGGGAAACTTAAAAATTTAAATTTTTTATTTTTTTTTCGAAATTCATAAAGTTTTTTTGAAGCACTTATTTCTGTAATATTTTTTTTATAAAAATTTTTTTTAATCCAAAAAAGATATTTTGTTAAAGCTGAACCATCATAAATATGTGCTGATTTGATATTTTGTATCTCATTTTTACTTTTAATCGCTTTTAAAAAATAAATAGGGTCTTTGAAATTTAATATTTTATTCTTTTTAAGTATGATATTCTCAAAATAAACTGAACATGAATTATTATCTATAATAAATTTTTTTTTATCAATTTTAGAGAGAAATTTTCCTGTAGATTGAATTTCTAAAAATTGAATTTTAGCAAACTTTTTTTTGAACGATTTAGATACTTTTTTTAAATTACAAAAAAATTTAACATTTTTATCTCTATCGATTAAAATGTAGCTATTTGGAATTGGAGTATACTTAGTATCTTGACCTCTTATATTGAGTAGCCAAGCGCTATTTTCACTAGCAGATATAAATAAATAGTGAGCTTTCCTCTTTTTCAAGTAAGATGAAATCTTTTTTATCTTAGATTTATAATTATTACCTACGGAGTAATTTGGCATAGTATAAAATTTACAAATATTATTTTTAATCTTTCTTTTCCAAATTTTATCAACCAAGTTATCCTTCAGTGGTATAAATTTACAGTAATTATTCTTAAAAAAAATATCTAGTGTTTTTTTTGTAAATAATTTTGGATCAAAACCTATATCTAATTTTTTTTTAATTAAAATATCTTTTGGCATTTTATCTGGGAAAGTTACTATTCTAAAATATTTCCCACTTTGGTAATTAGCTTGTAATGTGTACCTACCATCAACGAACAAATAATTTTTTCTTTTAAGAATTAATGAAAAACCGTAGGAACCAGAAAAATTTGAGATATATTTTAATCTATCATTATAATTAGGTATATATTCCCCAAAAAATTGATCATTTTTGGGAATTAAATATCCATCAATTTTTTCTTTGTCAAAAAGTGATTTAAGTTTTTTTATTTTTTCCATTTAAGCATTTTATTCTTTTTATACCTATCCCAACCTGGGCTTCTATATTCTTCATCGAGGTTAATAGAGTTGTCTTGATTAAAATCAAAGTCATCTGAGTCATTAATACTAATTTCATTTTTTTCTACACTTTCGTCGGGAATTTCATTGATGAATCTTGATGGCAGAACATCCATCCAGTCTCCATGATAAGCTCTTTTCATTGCAAATGACAAATAAGCCTCTTTTTTTGCTCTTGTTATACCCACATATGCCAATCTTCTCTCTTCCTCTAAAGCAAAATCTCCTTTTTCCTCCAAAGATTTTTGATGAGGAAATAAACCCTCCTCCCAACCTGGGAGAAAAACAACGTCAAATTCTAATCCTTTTGCAGCATGCATAGTCATTAAATTTACTTTTTCACCTTCCCACTCCTGATCAATTGAAGTTGCAAGAGCGACATGCTCTAAAAAATTTTGTAAATCATCATAATCTTGCATCGCTCTTAGTAATTCTTTTAAATTCTCTAACCGATTTTCATTTTCAAGATCCTGTTTATTTTTTAACATTGATGAGTATCCTGACTCATCTAATATTAATTTCAATAAATCAAAATGTTTCATATTTAATTTGTCTTTACGCCATTTATGAATCATATCAATTAGTTGTTGAAGTGAGGTCTTTATTTTGGGTTTAAACCCTCCCTTTTCAATGATTTTAATAATAGAGTCTTCTAAACATAATTTGTAATTTTTGCCGAATGCATAAATTTGATTAAGAGTACTTTCACCTACGCCTCTTTTGGGAACGCCTATAACTCTTTCTAGTGCTAAGTCATCGTATTTTTGATTAATGATTCTTAAATATGATACTGCATCTTTGATTTCAGCTCTTTCATAAAACTTAATACCTCCTAAGACTCTATAACCAATACCTACTTGAAGAAATCTTTCTTCAAATTCTCTAGTTTGGTAAATTGCTCTGACAAGTATTGAAACATTATTTAAAGAATATTTTTTTTTAATTTTTTGTTCAATAATATCACTAACACCTTGTGCCTCATCTTTTCCTGTTCTATAACAATTTAATTTTACCAATTCACCTTGATTAGCCGAAGACCATAATTTTTTACCGACTCTGTTTGAGTTATTAGAGATTAAATTAGAGGCAGTTTCTAAAATATTTTTTGTGGACCTATAGTTTTGTTCTAGTTTAAAAACTTTACAATTTTTATATATTTGATCAAATGTAAGGAAGTTTTTAATTTCAGCACCTCTCCAACTATAAATTGATTGATCATCATCACCAACGCAACAAATATTTTCTTTTTCATCAACTAATAAATTTAACCATTTGTTTTGAATAAAATTAGTATCTTGAAACTCATCAACTAAAATATATTTAAAATTTTTCTGATATATTTCTCTTATTTCTTTATGCTCTTCAAAGAGCTTTACACAAAATAAAATCAAATCACCAAAATCAAAAGCGTTTAAATCTTTTGTTTTATTTTGATATATATCATAAACTTTTAACACTGATTTAATTAAAGAACTTGTTTTTTTTAATTTTATATCTTTGGGAAGTAGACCTTTGTTTTTCCATTGATCAATATGATACATAATTAATTGAGGGGAAAATTTTTTAGCATCTAAATTTTCACCTTTGGCAATATTCCTAATTAATTTTTTTTGATCATCTGTATCTAAAATTGTAAAATTACTTTTATAAGCAAGAGCTTCTGCATGTCTTCTTAAAATTTTGACACTAATTGAATGAAACGTGCCAAGCCAAGGAACAGCATTTGAACTTCCTTTTAAGTATTGCAAAATTCTATTTTGCATTTCTTTTGCCGCTTTATTGGTAAAGGTCACACATAATATTTGATTAGGCCAAGCTTTCTTTTGGCTAATAATATGAATTAGTCTAGTAGTTAAAACTCTAGTTTTTCCGGAACCAGCCCCAGCTACAATTAAGTTTGGCCCCTCCGTGCTCAAAACAGCTTCTTTTTGCTCTTTGTTAAGGTTTCCAATTAAATTATCTATGTTATTCATAAGAGAGAATTTTCACTTATATACTAGTTGTAAAAATAAAAAAAATGTTAAATAAATCTTTTAAAATAATTCACAATAAATATTATAGATTTTTCAGATTTATTTTTTTTCTACGATATTTATTTGCAGTATTCTTCGTTTCTTTCACACTATTTCTAATTATTCCAAATTTTTTTAATCATGAAAAAAAGATGACTATCATCAAAGATCAGTTTTTAAAAAGCTATAATTTAAAAATTGAAAATTATGAAGAAATTAACTTTAAATCTTTTCCAACACCAAGGCTAGAATTAAAGAATGTTTCAATTTATATGAATAGATCTGACATTAAAATTAACTTAAAAGACTTAAAAATACTCCCAAATTTTCTGAGCATTTATAACTTCGATCAATTTCAAATTAAAAAAGTAGTTTTAAAAGAAAGTAAAGTTGAATTAGAGGCTTCAAATTTAAATTTTTTCATAAGAGAAATATTGAAAAAAAGAAACAAATTACACGTGGATAATTTAGATCTTGAAATAATGGAAAAAAATAAATCGATTGTAAAACTAGAAAATATCGTCTTTGCAAACTATGGCTATAAGCTTAATTTGATTCAAGGGAAAATATTTAAAAAAAAATTTAAAATAGAAACAAAAGATAACCTTAAAGGTTTTAAATTTAAACTAGTTAAATCTGGAATAAGTGCAGACATAAATTTTAATGAAAATCAAAATTCAAACTTAATAAGTGGAGTATTAAAATCTAAAATACTTAATACAAATTTAATATTTAATTTTGATTACGATAATAAATCAATGAACATTAATAATTTATTTTTTAGGAGTAAAAAAATATCTTTTAAAAATGAGAATGCAATTTCCTTAAAACCGTTTCTGGATGTAAAATCAAGTTTCAATATTGAGGAGATTGATCCTAAAATATTAAAAAGAATTAATTTTGAAAAACTTTTTGAACAAAAAGATATGATTAAAAAAATTAATTTTAAAAACGAAATTAAATTTAAATCAAATAAATTGAGTAGTGACTTAATAGATGAACTTAACCTAAAAATAGATTTAGCCTATGGAAGAATGACTATTATGAAATTAGTTTTTATTTCAGGCCACTTATTTCAATGTAAAGGTGATACCAATCTCTTAGAGGATTATCCAGTAATTACTTTTAATTGTAATTTAAAATCGGAAAACAAAAAAAATTTTTTTAAAATATTTAATGTTAAACCCAAGATTAAAAATAAAACCCTAGAAATTAATATTAAGGGTACTCTGAGTATATTAAATAAAAAAGTTAATTTTAAAGAAATTAAAATGAATAAAAATTATGTAGCGTTAAAAGATGATCTTAATTATTTTAAAAGAACTTTCGAGGATGTCTTATATGATGAAACTTTTTTTGATATTTTTAATCCAAAAAAAATAAGAGAATTTATTTTAGAAGTTTCTTAGATTACTTGGGCTTTGTCATTTTGAGCGGATTCATAATCTTATCATATTCTTTTTCATTAATTAATCCCGCTTTAATAACTTCTTTTTTTAAAGTTGTTCCATTTTTATGCGCTTTTTTCGCAATACGAGCTGCTTTGTCATAACCAATCTTTGGAGCTAGTGCAGTAACTAACATTAAAGAATTATCCAACAAATTTTTTATTCTTTTTTTATCTGCTTTGATACCTTTCACACAATACATTGCAAAAGTTTTTGATGAGTCGCTCATAATTTCAATTGATTGTAAAATATTATGAATGATTAGCGGTTTAAAAACGTTTAACTCAAAATGTCCGTGAGATCCTGCCATAGTAATACCATTATGATTTCCAATTACTTTTACACAGACCATAGTAACTGCCTCAGATTGTGTCGGATTAACCTTACCTGGCATTATAGATGAACCTGGCTCATTTGATGGAAGAATAAGTTCGCCATAACCTGCTCTTGGACCTGAGCCAAGGAATCTTATATCATTTGCAATTTTCATTAAGCAAACAGCAGTGGTATTTAGTGTTCCTGAAAAATTTACAATTTCATCATGAGCTGCTAAAGCTGCAAATTTATTTGTAGCTGGCTTAAATGGAATCTTTGTAATTTTACTAATCTCTTTAATAACTTTTTTATCAAAATTCTTTCTAGTATTTAGTCCAGTACCAACAGCAGTTCCTCCTTGAGCTAAATGGTGAATCTCTTTCAAGGCATTTTCTATTCTAATTATGCATTTTTTTAATTGCGCATGGTAACCTGAAAATTCTTGACCCAGAGTTAAAGGAGTTGCATCCTGCAAATGTGTTCTGCCAACCTTAACAATATTTTTAAATTCTTGAGATTTTTTTAGCAATTCTTTCTCTAGCATTTTTAGCGATGGTAAAAGTTTTTCCTTAGTTTTAAGCGCTATAGCAATGTGCATAGCAGTTGGAAAAACATCATTAGTAGACTGAGATTTATTTACATGATCATTTGGATGGACTGGTTTCTTTGATCCTAAGATACCACCCATCATTTCAATTGCTCTGTTGGCTATAACCTCATTAACGTTCATATTAGTCTGTGTGCCAGAGCCAGTCTGCCAAACTTTTAAGGGAAAATGAGAGTCATGCTTGCCTTTAATTACTTCATCTGATGCTTTAATTATGTACTTACTTATTTTAGTATCTAGGTCTTTATTTTTTGCATTAACTATTGCTGCAGCTTTTTTTATAATTGCTATGGAATGAATTACCAATGGCCTGACTAAAAAGTCGCCTATATTAAAATATTTATTTGATCTTTCTGTTGAAGCGCCCCAATACTTATCACCAGGAACTTTGATATTTCCAATACTATCAGACTCTATTCTATATTTCATATTTGATTCTTTGCTATAATACACTCTTATTAAATAATTATAAAATATAAAGGAATAGAAATGACTAATTTTGAAAGAGTTAAAAAATTTATGCAAACATTTGGTCAGGAAATTAAAGGAAAACCATGTTTTCCAGATGAAAAAATTACCTCTCTCAGGTATGAACTGATTCAGGAAGAGCTAAAAGAGTTAAAAGAAGCTTTGGATAGTAGAGACATAAAAGAAGTTGCCGATGCTTTAACAGATATTTTATATGTAACTTATGGAGCAGGCCACGCGTTTGGAATTAATTTAGATAAATGCTTTGAAGAGGTACAAAATTCAAATATGAGTAAACTCGGCATAGACGGCAAACCAATCTATAACGATAAAGGTAAAGTAATGAAGGGACCCAACTATTTTAGGCCAGATCTTGGAAAGTTTGTAGTATGATAAAAGATAATTATTATTGGATATTGCTTGGTGTTGCTGTTGGAATATTAATTTATTTAGGAGACAAATATATTTTTTAGGGGCGTTCTGTTGCTAGGTGCCCCAGACCTCAAAATAAAATTTAACCAAAGAAATAGCCAATTATAACTATAACTATAAAAACTTCCGCCATTTTGATTCCTTTCGTTAATAGTAATATACATCATGGCTCGTTCTGTTGCCAGGTGCTTTTAAAAGGGGCGTTCTGTTGCCAGGTGCCCTTAACCTTTTAACGTTATACAACAATTCTAGAACATAAAAAACGGCTATTTCTTTGCTGGGTGTGATCGTATTGTGATCGCCAGTGAGTCCGGATATAGTGTTATTATGAAGAAATTAGAAAAAGAATTAGAAGCTTATTTTAATAGTTTTGATGAAAAAGAATTTTTTTTTAGAACTAAATATCTAGAAGAATATCTTATCTCTGATTGGTTCTTCATTAATTTAGATCAAAAAGAAAAAGAGAAAATTTATAATTGAAAAAATTTTATCAATTATAGTTTCGGGTTTGATATTGAGCGGGTGTGATCATGAATATCGGAAGAGGACTTAAAGCAATAGTTAATGTAGGTTTTTGGATATGGATTGCATTAGGTGCACTACTTGTTATTGGAGGCATTAATAAAGGAGATACAACACAAATTTTTTTTGGTTTAGTGTTTGCAGTTGCTTTGCCTGTTATTATACGCATAGCTCTTTTTTATATAATCGACTCATTTAAATGAAAAAACTTTTAGCGATCGTGGTTCTGTCTTAATTGAACCTAATTTGCGCCTAAGTTAAACAATAAAAAAAGATTAGTGATTAAAATCTTTAAATACTTTTTCCTCTCAATTTTTCTTTCATTTTTTATTGCAATCGTTTTAGCTTTAATTTTTGCACCTGAAGATCGTGAATGGGTTAAATGTTCAGATGAAAAAGATTTATATCGATATGTTTATGACGGATGGAAAATTGATAAAGTTTTAAAAAACGGAGATATCACTTATACGGACTCAGGACAAAAACTTTTTTATAAAGGTGAATATCCTCAAATATACCTATCAAAAAATGATAGAATAAAAGCGTTGAATTTTGGTTGGAGATGCTTTTATCTTGAAGGAGCTGAACTAAATTATAAAAAAAAATAATTTATGGATCCAATCTTATTATTTTGGCTAATAGGTTTCATCATTTTAATTTTAGGATTAATGCTAAATCCTTTCTTTTTAATTGCAATCGTAGGTGCACTAATCAGTTATTTTATTTTTGGTGTTGAAATAGCAATAATCATTGGAGTTATTATTTTTCTTATTGTTCTCTCTACTAGACTAGGTGGACCACATTAATTCCCCCGCGAACAAGATTTGTCTTTGTTCAGTGTGATCCTATTGTGATCTAATTAAAAAAAATTGTGAATTAATAAGTGTTAACGCCAATACGCAGGGGCGTTCTGTTGCCAGGTGCCCCAGACCCCGTTACTTAATTAACAAAGTTAATTAAGCTGCAAGTGCGTAACTTTCGTTAGCATTTGTAAATTGGCCCGTTACGTCGGAACCATCTCGTACGAAAGAATAGCCTTTAGACATCCGTCGATCCTAATTCACCCCCGCAAATTATGGTGGAGGTGGTGGGTACTGCCCCCACGTCCGTAATGTTTATTACGAAATTCGTTTATCGTCATAGTTGGTAAACAACAAAACCATTATATTGCAAAATTGAAGTTTTGAAAATTGTTTTATAAAATTTTGTATAAACAAAAACCGTTTTTACAGTCGCCAAAAATCAATTTCAAAGATTTTGAGTTTAAAGAGATGCTTGAAATAATATATCTTGCACCTAAACTTTTTGCTGAATCGTAGTTTAACTGATATTTTTCAGGATACTTTGGTCTATACAAAGAAGTATAAACTCTACTACCCCAATCATCAAAATATTTTTTATAGTTTGAGTTCAAATTTAATTCTGGTTCAATAATTTTTCTAAATTTTTTTTTATAATGTAAGGGATAAATGCTATGGTAACCGTCTAAAACATAAATTTCATGAATTACTGCTACCATTGGATCTAAACCTACTGAAATAGTTCTCTCATTTTTAACTATTTCTTTTATTTTTTTATAATTATGAAAATTATAATAACCTTCAAAAGTATATAAATTTTGATAATTCTCTATTTTTTTTATTTTGCTTTTATAAAAAGGAACTAAAGATGAATCAATTTGAAAAATAAGTAAACTAAATGTAATAAAAAATAATAATATTTTTAAAAAAAATTTTATTTCATTTCTTAAAATGTAGATAATCATAAGACAGTAAAGAAGATAATATGATCTACTTAAATAACCCCATGAAATTTTATTTAATAAAATAAAATTATTTACTAACTCACTTATAAAAGCACTCTTTAAAGAGACAGTAAATATAATAGTAGACAGTAAAACTATTAAAATTTTTCTTACGTTTTTATCATTAGTAAAAAAAGAATAAACAATTGTTGGAACTACATATAAAGTGTATGGCAATGTTTGTATAAATGAGTAGTCAACTTTTTTAACATTTGGAATTGGAAAAAGGGTGTTTAAAAATAAACTAAAACTTTGATACATTGAGTTTGACTCTCGTATAAATTCATCTCTATGAAATTCAAAATTGCTTAAAGCCATGTAAATAAGGTTAAAATTTACAAAGATCATCGGACTTAAAAAAGCAATAAGTATCTTAAATATTTTTTTAAAATTAATATTTTTTGATAATAGAATAATTAAAAAAATTAAACTAGGTAACGCAAAACCTCCAAAAAGAACTTCTGTATTTAGACCAAAAAAGAATAAAATTATATAATGTTTTATTCTCAGTTGTTCTTTGAACAATATTAAATAAATTAAGTAAGGGAAAAAAGCTAATCCAAATCCCTCATGAGAAGGATAATTTGAAGAAGCATATAGGCAAGAAACTAAGCCACAAAATAAATTATTTTGATTAATTTTTTTCGCTAAAATGTAAAAACAAATGTAGGAAGTTAATTTTACTAAAATATCTATAAACCAATATGCAATTTCAATTGAGAATAATGCATATAGAAATGAAAAAGGTTGAAAAACTCTTCTTAAATATAGAGGGTCTATTTCTCCATTTAAAAATAATTTTATTGCTTCATTATCTCCTTTTAATAATTTACCGATTATAGAGTTATAAACAATTTCAGAGTCAAGCGTATCAACATAAAATAGAGTTGGTTGACCAAACAATAACAACGGAATCAAATAGTTTAGAGAAAGAATAAAGAAAAAAATGAAGTGTAAGTTATTACCGTATATCAACTTTTTATTTATTAACATTTTAAATTTATTGGTTAACTAATTGTATTCATTTTTACAACATTCGACTATATAAATATATTTTTATAAAACACTAAAAGAACTTAATGAAATTAACAAAAGAACAAAGACAAGAAATTTCTGACCAACAAGCTCAAAAAAATCAAACAAAAAGAGTTACTTCTATTCAATTAGAAAAAATTCTCTATGAAGCAATACCGGTTTTAGATCATGGTTTTGTTCGTGTGGTTGACTATATGGGGGATGATAGTTCAATAGTTCAATCTGCGAGAGTTTCTTATGGAAAAGGTACAAAAAAAGTTTCCACAGACGAGGGTTTAATCAAATATTTAATGAGACATTGGCACTCAACACCTTTTGAGATGTGTGAAATAAAATACCATGTAAAACTACCAATCTTTATTGCTCGACAATGGATAAGACATAGAACTGCAAATGTGAATGAATATTCAGCGAGATATTCAATATTAGATAAGGAGTTCTACATTCCAGCTAAAGATCAATTATCAGCTCAATCAAATACTAACAGGCAAGGTAGAGGAGATTTGATTACAGGAGAGCAAGCTGATGAAGTTTTAAAAATTTTAAAAGAAGATGCAACAAGAACTTATGACAATTATGAAAAAATGCTTAATGAAAGATTTGATGGAAGCACTATAGATGAAAGTAAAGCTGGTCTTGCAAGAGAATTAGCAAGAATGAATCTAACTTTAAATTCTTATACTCAGTGGTACTGGAAAACAGATTTATTAAATTTACTTAATTTTTTATTCTTAAGAGCTGATAGCCATGCTCAATATGAAATAAGAGTTTATGCTGAAGCTATGTTAGACACCGTTAAAAAATGGGTTCCCATAACACATTCTGCATTTTTAGATTATAGAGTGGGTGCTGTACATGTATCTGCTAAAGGAAAAAAAGTTATTCAACAAATGGCAAAAGGTAAAAAAGTTAGCTTTGAAAGTTCCGGTCTTTCAAAGAGAGAATGGAATGAATTAATGGTTTCTTTTGATTTTAAAGAAAAGATTGTTTAATTTTTTCAGCTATATTTTTAAATAATTTTGAAACCTCATGATCAGGATTAGAGTGTGTTAATGGATCACCTTTATCAGCTGAATTTCTTAAATCTCGATGAATAGGAATATGACCTAAAAATTTTTTATCAAATTCTTTTGCAGTTTTTTCTACACCGCTTTCTCCAAAAATTTTATAATCTTTACCATCATCGCCCTTAAAATAACTCATATTATCAATTAATCCTAAAATTTTTACACCTGTTTTATCAAACATTTGAATTCCTCTTTTAACATCTAACAATGCAAGATCTTGCGGTGTTGAAACAATAATTGCTCCATCAACTTTTACTTCTTGTGCAAATGTTAATTGAGTATCCCCAGTTCCTGGCGGCATATCGATGATAATAACATCTCTATCTTTCCACAAAACTTTTTGTGTCATTGTTTTAATCGCACTAATTACCATTGGACCTCTCCAAATCATTGGAGTTTGCTCATCAACCAAAAATCCCATAGACATGAATTGTGCATTATATTTTTCTAAAGGAGTCATTGTTTTACCATCCTCGCTTTTAGGTTTTTCATTTAAGTTAATTAATTTTGGTAAAGAGGGTCCATAAACATCAGCATCTAAGAGACCAATTTTTAAACCTAGATTTTGAAGAGCAAAGGCAAGATTAATTGCGACCGTAGATTTACCTACACCGCCTTTTGCACTAGAAACTAATATTGTATTTTTAGTCCCATTTATGGGAGTTTTGATAAATTTCTTTGGAGCAAGCTTTTCTCTCATTGTTTTGCTCATTTCTACTTTTTTTTCAGACATTATATCGCTCTTACTTAACTTGTTTTTGTATTAAAAGTCACTATATAAAGTGTCATGAGCTTTAAAGACAAAATTTTCAAAAACCAATCTCCATGGGGGTCACCTCCTCCAGGAGGCGGCGGGCGTATGCCGGGTGGAAATGGATCAGGTTCAAGACAAGATCCACCAAATCTTGATGACATTATTAAAAATTTTCAAAAAACGATTAATAAATTTTCTGGCGGAAAATCAGGTGGTTCACGTCCAATAATAATTGGTTTATTAATTTTAGCTGTTCTTTATGTAGCGAGTGGTCTTTATAGAGTTTTACCCGATGAACAAGGTGTTGTTCTAAGATTTGGAAAATATGTGAATACTACTCAACCAGGATTACATTATCACTTTCCAACACCATTCGAGAGAGTATTAACTCCTAAAGTTACTAAGGTTAATAGAGTTGATGTAGGTTTTAGACCTGCAAGTGACACTGGTAGATCTTCTGGAGTAGGAAATGTTCCTGAAGAAAGTTTAATGTTAACAGGTGATGAAAATATTGTAGATATAAACTACTCTGTGTTCTGGGTAATAAAAGACGCTCAGAAATTTTTATTTAATATTCAAAGTCCAATCGAAACAGTTAAAGCAGCTTCAGAAACAGCTATGAGAGAAGTTATAGCAAAAAATAGAATTCAAAATATTTTAACTGAGGGTAGATCGAAAATTGAATTAGAAGTTCAAGAAATTACACAGATAATTTTAGATGAGTATGGTTCAGGTATACAAATCACACAAGTTCAAACTCAACAAGCCGATCCACCTGAGCAAGTTATTGATGCATTCCGTGATGTGCAGGCTGCCAGGGCTGATAGAGAAAGATCAAAGAATGAAGCCGAGGCTTATGCTAATGATGTGATACCAAGAGCAAGAGGGGAAGCAGAACAAGTTTTACAACAAGCTGAAGCCTATAAAAAAGAAGTTGTTGCAAAGGCAGAAGGTGAAGCTAGTAGATTTTTAGCGATATATAATGAATACAAAAATGCAAAACAAGTAACCCAAGAGAGAATGTATTTAGAAACTATGGAAAAAGTTTTAGCTGATATAGATAAAGTGATCATAGATAAAGAGTCTGGCTCAGGAGTAGTTCCTTATTTACCATTACCTGAATTAAAAAAATCAGGAGGAAATAATTAATGAGAGGTGTTAAACTTATAATTCCTGCAATAGTTTTAATAGCGGTAGTAGTATTTCAATGTTTATTTGTAGTTCAAGAGATTAGCCAAGCAATAGTTCTTCAATTTGGTGACCCTAAAAAAATTATAACTAAAGCAGGATTAAACTTTAAATTACCATTTATTCAAAACGTTGTTTATCTAGATAAAAGAATTTTAAACTTAGATAACGATCCAGAAGAAGTAATTGCCGCAGACCAAAAGAGATTAATTGTTGATGCTTTTGCAAGATTTAAAATTGTTGATCCATTAAAATTCTATATTTCTGTCGGAAATGAAAGAGTTGCTAGATCAAGACTTTCTACAATCATAAACTCTAGAATAAGAGGTGTATTGGGTACACAAGAATTAGCGACTTTATTATCAACTGATAGAGCAAGACAAATGCAAGACATTCAATCTCAGGTAAATCAAGAGGCAGAGAATTTTGGAATTCAAATTGTAGATGTTAGAATTAAAAGAGCTGATTTACCCCCAGCAAACAGTGAAGCTATTTACAAAAGAATGCAAACTGAAAGGGAGAGAGAAGCTAAAGAGTTTAGAGCACAAGGAGCTGAGATAGCACAAAAAATTAGATCAACAGCAGATAAAGATGTAACAGTAATTTTAGCAGAAGCTAATAAGAAGTCAGAAATTATGAAAGGAGAAGGTGACGGTGAAAGAAATAAAATTTTTGCTAATGCCTTCGGAAGAGATCCTCAGTTTTTTGCATTTTACAGAGCAATGCAGGCTTATGAAAAAGCGCTAATCGGTGGAGAAACTTCACTTGTATTATCTCCTGACAGCGAATTCTTTAAATTTTTTGGTAAATCTGTAAAGCCAAATATTAAAAGATAAACTAATCACTTTGTGAAAGAGCTTATTACTGCAATCGGATTGCTTTTCTTTATAGAAGGTCTTTTCCTTGCCATTTTCCCGTCAAGAATAAAAAATATGTTAGAGATGATCAAAAATACACCAGAAAATAAACTGAGATCATTCGGGTTGTTTTTTTTGATTATCGGTTTTTTAATAATTTGGTATATAAAAAATTAACATGAATATTCTAAAGAAAATATTTTTTGTATTATTAATTTTAAATTTTTCATCTATTCAAGCTAAAGCAGTTCCAAGTTCTTTTGCTGATTTAGCAGAAAAATTGATGCCATCAGTGGTAAATATTTCAACAACTCAAACTGTTAGAACACCTACAAATCAATTTCCATTTCAATTTCCCCCAGGTTCACCATTTGGTGAAATGTTTAAAGATTTTGAAAGACCAACAGAAAGAAAAGCATCATCTCTAGGTTCTGGGTTTATTATTAAAGAAGATGGTATCGTAATTACAAATAATCATGTGATTGCCGATGCAGAAGATATTTTAATACGAGTGGGAGATAAAGAATATAATGCTGAAGTCATAGGTGCTGATCCTTATATGGATCTTGCGGTTTTAAAAATTAAAACTAAAGATAAATTTAAACCTGTCAGTTTTGGTGATTCAACAAAAGCAAGAGTGGGAGATTGGGTTGTTGCTATTGGTAACCCATTTGGTTTAGGTGGAACAGTAACGTCCGGAATAATCTCAGCAAGAAACAGGCAAATTGGTTTAACGCGATATGAAGATTTTATTCAAACTGATGCATCAATCAACCAAGGTAATTCTGGTGGACCGTTATTTAATCTTAAAGGAGAGGTAATCGGAGTTAACACCGCAATCATAGCTCCAGGTCAATCAGGATCGATTGGAATCGGTTTTGCAATACCAGCTAACGCAGCATCAAATGTAATTGATCAATTAATAAAATTTGGTGAAACAAAAAGAGGATGGTTGGGTGTAAGGATTCAGGAAGTAACCAAAGAAATTGCAGATGTTGAAAAATTAAAAAAACCTGAAGGAGCTCTTGTGGCGAGCGTTGGCCAAAATAGTCCAGCAGAAAAAGCTGGAATAAAAGCAGGTGATATTATTTTAGAATTTGATGGAAAAAAAATAAACACAATGAAAAAACTTCCAAATGTTGTTGCAAGTACAGAAGTAGGAAAAAGTGTTGAACTTAAAATTTGGAGAAATAAAAAATTAATCTCAAAAAGATTAACTTTAGGAAGACTTGAAACATCAGAGGAATTTAAAGAAACAAAACCAAAAATTGTTAAAAAGGATATAGACATTCAAAGTTTAAAAATAGCAGTAAGAGATTTAAATGAGAAGGATGTTACCAATAGAAATCTAAGCAAAAAAACTAAGGGAGTTGTGATTACTGAAATTTCTAATCGAAGCCCTTTAGCTAATCTCTTAAGTGTAAATGATATAATAATTGAAGTACAAAAAACTCCTGTAAAAAATTCTGATGATTTAAATAAAATAGTTAATGGAATTTTTAAAAAGGGTGAAAAGACTTTATTGTTAACAGTAATTAATAACAATAATAGAAGAAGATATCTTGGTGTAAAAATAAATTAATTTTGTCAAAAAAAATTATTCTCTTAGCAGGACCAACAGCTTCAGGAAAATCAAAATTAGCGATTCATTTAGCAAAAAAAATGAATGGAGAGATTATAAATGCTGACAGCATGCAAATATATAAGGAGTTTTCTATTTTATCCTCTAGGCCTAGAAGATCTGAAACAAAAAAAATCAAACATCATATGTATGGCGTAGTTTCTGTTAAAAAATATTTCTCAGCAGGCGATTGGGTTAAAGAAGTCAAAAAAAAAGTTAACTTATGTTTAAAGAAGAAAAAAATTCCAATTATTGTTGGGGGCACTGGTTTATATTTTAACACTATTACTAAAGGAATAAGTAAAATTCCGGATATAGATACCAAAACGAGAAATAATGTAAGAGCTTTATTTAAGACAATTGGCTCAAAAAAATTTTATGAGAAGCTTTTAGAGCTAGATCCTAAAGTTAAAGATAGAATTTATCCAAAAGACTCTCAAAGAATGCAAAGAGCGTATGAGGTAAAATTAAAAACAAAAAAATCTTTATTTGATTGGTTTGAAAAAACGAAATCAGACTTTCTAGATTTTGATTTAAGAAAAGTTTTTATTGATATTCCAAGAAAAGATTTACTTCTGAAAATTTCAAATAGAACTGAACTTATGTTTAAAGAAAACTGTTTAGGTGAGGTTAAAAAATTTAATACATTAAGACTGAATAAGAGTTTATCGGCTAATAAATTGATAGGTGTTCAAGAAATTAATCGATTTATTAAAGAAAAGATCTCGTTAGACGAATGTAAAGAACTTATCAATATTAAGACTAGGCAGTACGCCAAAAGACAAAATACGTGGGCTCGTGGTCATATGAAGAATTGGATTAAGCTATATTCTAAAAATTTCTCTATTCTTTTAAAAAAAACATTAAAAGTAACAAGCTAAAACTTGACGGTTGGCATTTCTAGGCTAGATTGTATGAATGCCGAAATTATTAAGTGGAGCGGAAATAGTATTCAAAGCATTAGAGGACCAAAAAGTAGAATATATTTTTGGTTATCCTGGAGGTGCTGTGCTTCCTATTTATGATGAATTAAAAAATCATAAAACTATAAAACATATTTTAGCAAGACATGAACAAGGAGCGGGTCACGCTGCAGAAGGTTACGCTAGATCCAGTGGTAAGCCTGGAGTCTTATTAGTTACATCAGGACCAGGAGCAACGAATGCTGTTACTGCGTTAACAGATGCTTATATGGACTCAATTCCTGTAGTTTGTATTTCAGGACAAGTACCAACACATTTAATTGGAACTGATGCATTTCAAGAATGTGACACAACGGGAATAACACGACCGTGCACAAAGCATAATTGGCTAGTGAAAGATGTAAATGACTTAACTGATATCATGAACCAAGCTTTTAAAATTGCTACAACAGGTCGACCAGGACCAGTTTTAGTAGATATTCCTAAAGATATTCAATTTAACAAAGGTATTTATAAAGTAAGTAAAAATAAATTAGAAAAAAAATTAAATGGCACTCTAACTAATAAAATAAATTTAAAAGACGTTGATAAATTTATTGAGATGATAAAAAAATCTTCTAAACCTATTTTTTATACAGGTGGAGGAGTAATTAATTCAGGTCCAAAAGCGAGTGAATTTTTAAGAGAACTAGTTTCATTAACTGGTTTTCCTATTACTTCTACCTTACAAGGATTGGGAGCTTTTCCGGGAGAAGATCCTCAGTTTTTAGGAATGCTTGGCATGCATGGTACTTATGAAGCTAATAATGCTATGCATGATTGCGACTTAATGATTAATATTGGAGCAAGATTTGATGACAGAATAACAGGAAAAATTGACGAGTTTTCTCCAAAATCAAAAAAAATTCATATTGATATAGATCCATCCTCAATTGGAAAAAATGTAAAAGTTGATCTAGCTATTACAAGTGATGTCACAGAATTATTACAAGCAGTTATAAAAAGATTTAAAGAAAGAAATAAAAATTTTATTGAGTCGAATAAACAAAAAACTGCCAAGTGGTGGAGCCAAATTGATAAATGGAGAGAAAAAAAATCTTTAAATTTTATCAATAGCAAGGAAACTATTAAACCGCAGCATGCTGTACAAAGATTATATGAATTAACAAAACACCAAGACACTTTTATTACTACAGAAGTTGGACAACACCAGATGTGGGCTGCGCAACATTATAAGTTTAATAAACCTAACAGATGGATGACTTCTGGAGGTCTAGGTACTATGGGATATGGTTTACCTGCAGCTATCGGTGTTCAAATTGCTCATCCTAAAAAGCTAGTAGTAGATATAGCTGGTGAAGCTTCGATATTAATGAATATTCAAGAAATGTCGACCGCAATACAATATAGATTACCAGTTAAGATTTTTATTTTAAATAATGAATACATGGGAATGGTACGACAATGGCAAGAATTGTTGCACGATAAAAATTATTCTGAAAGTTACACAGAAGCTTTACCAGATTTTGTTAAGTTAGCCGAAGCTTATGGTGCTGTAGGGATAAGAGCAAAAACTCCTGATGAACTAGACGAAAAGATTAAAGAAATGATTAATACGGATAAACCCGTTATTTTTGATTGTGTAGTTGATAAAGTAGAAAACTGTTATCCGATGATACCTTCTGGGAAACCCCATAATCAAATGCTTCTTGGACCTGAAGATGAAAAAGAAGAAGTTTCAGATGAAGGAAAAACTTTAGTTTAATGCCTAAACCAAAATCAGCATACAGCCAACCTACAAAATTTGGAAAAGAGGACCATCATATAATTGTTGTATGGGTAGATAATGAAGCGGGCGTTTTAGCAAGAGTTATAGGATTATTTTCTGGAAGAGGTTATAACATTGAGTCTCTAGCAGTGGCTGAAATAGATAAAAAAAAACACTTATCAAGAATTACAATAGTTACTAAAGGAACTCCTGAGGTTATTCAGCAGATCAAATTACAGCTTGGAAAATTAATTCCAGTTCATAAAGTAGCAGATTTTTCTAGGAATGATCCTAAAATTTTATTTAAGGAACTTGCTTTACTTAAAGTGGTTGGAGCTACAAAAAAACTGGATAAAGCGAAGAAATTATGTAAAAAACATGACGGATTAATTTTGGATAAAACAAAAAAGTCTTTTGTTATTCAAGTAACTGCTTTAAGAAGAGAAATTGATAAATTAGTTGTAAGCTTAAAGCCTCTGGGACTTATAAGTGTTTCTAGAACGGGCGCAGTTGCAATGACAAAAGGTGAAGAAGTTTTTACACAATAGGAGTTAAATAATGAAAACATTTTATGAAAAAGACGCAGACGTAAATTTAATTAAAAATAAAAAAGTTGCAATCTTTGGGTATGGAAGCCAAGGACATGCTCATGCCCTAAATTTAAAAGACAGTGGTGTTAAAGAAGTTGTTGTAGCTTTAAGAGAAGGATCTTCAAGTGTAAAAAAAGCTGAGAGTGAAGGTTTAAAAGTTATGTCGCTATCAGATGCTGCAGCCTGGGCAGATGTTGTTATGATGTTAACACCTGATGAACTTCAATCAGAAATTTACAAAAATCATATCGAGCAAAGAATGAAGGAGGGAACGAGTTTAGCTTTTGCTCACGGTTTAAATATTCATTTTGATTTAATTAATGCAAGAAAAGATTTAGATGTGTTTATGGTAGCACCAAAAGGACCAGGTCATACAGTAAGAAGTGAGTATCAAAAAGGTGGAGGGGTTCCATGTTTAATGGCAGTTCATAAAGATAGTTCTGGTAAAGCTAGAGATCTTGCAATGTCATATGCATCTGCAATAGGTGGAGGTAAATCTGGAATTATAGAAACTACTTTTAAAGATGAATGTGAAACAGATTTATTTGGAGAACAAACTGTTCTTTGCGGCGGTCTAGTAGAGTTAATTAAAAATGGTTTTGAAACCTTGACAGAAGCTGGTTACCCACCTGAGATGGCCTACTTTGAAACCCTTCACGAAGTGAAACTAATTGTTGATTTAATATATGAGGGTGGAATTGCAAATATGAACTATTCCATTTCAAACACAGCAGAGTATGGGGAGTATGTTTCAGGCAAGAGAATTGTTGACAGCAAGACAAAAGAGAGAATGAAAGAAGTGCTAAAAGATATTCAGTCTGGTAAATTTACTAAACAGTGGATGGATGAGCATAAATCGGGCCAGAAAAACTTCCTCAAAATGAGAGAAGATTTAGCTAAACATCCTATCGAAAAAGTGGGTAAAGAGCTTCGTGCAATGATGCCTTGGATTGGTAAAAATAAATTAGTCGATAAAGACAAGAATTAACCCAATCTGACTCTTTAATAGCTCCTATTGAATACATAATAATTTGCAAATTCTATCTTTGATTGTATTATGAGAAGCTTTTGAATTAACAAAAGTTTTAAGTATGAGCGATAAAAATAGAATTATAATTTTCGATACTACTATGCGTGATGGTGAACAATCACCAGGCGCATCAATGAGTTTAGAGGAAAAATTACAAATCTCAAGAGTGTTTGATGAACTTGGCATTGATGTCATCGAAGCTGGTTTTCCAATAGCTTCACCGGGAGATTATGAGGCTGTAACAGAAATAAGTAAAATTTTAAAAAAATCTATTCCCGCAGGTTTAGCTCGTGCAACAAAAAAAGATATTGATGCATGTCATGAAGCCTTAAAGTATGCAAAAAATTTTAGAATACATACTTTTATCTCTACAAGCCCACTCCATATGAAACACAAGTTAAATAAATCTCCTGAAGAGGTTTTAGGTTCAATTAAAGAAAGTGTTACTTACGCAAGAAAATTTACTGATGATGTTGAATGGTCTTGTGAGGATGGAACACGAACAGATATGGATTACATGTGTAAAACTGTTGAACTTGCGATTAAATGTGGAGCTAAAACTATAAATATTCCAGACACAGTTGGCTATACAGTTCCATCAGAATTTAAAAAAATTATTGAAACTTTATTAAACAAAGTTCCAAACATCGATAAAGCAATTATTTCAACACACTGTCATAACGATTTAGGATTAGCAGTTGCAAATTCATTGGCCGGTGTTATGGCTGGAGCAAGACAGATTGAGTGTACAATTAATGGAATTGGTGAAAGAGCTGGTAATGCTGCTCTTGAAGAAGTAGTAATGGCAATGAAAACAAGACACGACTTAATGCCTTACACAACAAATATTAATACAAAACTTTTAAGCAAAGCATCTAAAGTTGTTTCAAACGCAACTGGTTTTCCTGTTCAATTTAATAAAGCAATAGTAGGAAAAAATGCTTTTGCACATGAGTCAGGAATTCACCAAGATGGAATGTTAAAAAACAGAAATACTTACGAAATTATGACACCTGAGAGTGTTGGAGTAAAAAAAACTTCTTTAGTAATGGGAAAACATTCAGGTCGACATGCTTTTAGAGATAAATTATCTGATATGGGTTACGTGGACGTTACAGATGATATTATTGATACAGCATTTGGAAAATTTAAAATCTTAGCAGATAAAAAGAAACATATTTATGATGAAGATATAGCTGCAATAATAGACGACAGCTTAGTTACAGAGGATAATGTAATTAAATTAAAATCTCTAAAAGTATTTGCAGGAACTGGGGAGCCTCAAAAAGCAGAAATGACATTAGAAGTATATGGCGAAGTAAAAAGTGCCACCGAAACAGGTGATGGTCCAGTAGACGCAATATTTAAATGCATAAAAAATCTTTATCCTCATGATGTTAATTTACAATTATATAATGTTCACGCAGTTACAGAGGGAACAGATGCACAAGCTACTGTAAGTGTAAGAATTGAGGAAAAAGGAAAGTCAACAGTAGGTCAAGCCGCTGATACTGATACATTAGTCGCGTCCGCAAATGCATACTTGAATGCATTAAATAAATTAATTATTAAAAGAACAAAAACTGCACCAGATCAAACAATCAGTGCTCAAAACTAAAAGGAGAAAATATGTTTAAAGGTTTATCAGGTTTATCATCAATGTGGTCACAAGATATGGCTATCGATTTAGGGACAGCCAATACTCTGGTGGTATTAAAAGAGCAGGGTGTAGTTTTAAATGAACCCTCAGTTGTAGCAGTTATCGAGGACGGAGGAAGAAAATCGGTTTTAGCTGTAGGTGATGAAGCAAAAACAATGTTAGGGAGAACTCCTGGTAATATTTCAGCTATAAGACCTTTAAAAGATGGAGTTATTGCTGACTTTGTTGTGACAGAGGAAATGATAAAACATTTTATAAAAAAAGTTCATAAGAAAAAAGCTTTTGCAAATCCAAGAATTTTAATTTGTGTACCAACTGGCTCTACTCCAGTAGAAAGAAAAGCTATTCAAGACTCAGCTTTGGCAGCTGGAGCTAGAAAAGTGCAATTAATTGAAGAGCCTATAGCTGCTGCAATCGGAGCTGGTTTGCCGATATCAGAAGCTACAGGATCGATGGTTGTAGATATTGGAGGTGGAACTACAGAAATAGCAGTAATGTCCTTAGGTGGTGTGGTTTACTCAAAATCATTAAGAGTTGCCGGAGATGCGTTAGATGGATCAATCATTGCTTACATGAGAAAAAAAATGAATTTAATGATAGGTGACTCTACCGCTGAAAAAATTAAAAAAGAAATAGGAACGGCTATACCTTCTTCAAGTAATACTTTTTTAATGAAAGGAAGAGATATTAGATCCGGAACACCAAAAGAGATTGAACTTACAGAAAAAGATGCTTGTGAAGCAATTATGCCTATTTTAAATCAAATTTTAGGTGGTATTAAAGAAGCTTTAGAGAATACACCACCAGAATTATCGGCAGATTTAATTGATATGGGCTTAGTGCTTACAGGAGGTGGAGCTTTATTAAAAAATATAGATAAATTAATTTCTCAAGATACAGGTTTGCCAGTAACGATAGCAGATGATCCTTTGTCATGTGTAGCTATTGGGACTGGAAGAGCTTTAGAAAATGAGGAACTGTTTTCTACAATGTTATCCGAATATTAATTTGTTTTTACCGAAAAAATGTCAGTTAGCAGAGATGATTTTAGTATAGCCTTTCGTTCAGCTCTTTTACAAAGAGGGGCATCCCAAAAATTTTCTATTTTATCTCTTATAATTGTTGCGTTAATAATTTTCTTTTTAGATGTCTATGGTTTTACAGCAGTAAAAACTGCAAGAAGTTTCATTAATGATGTAGTCTATAGAGTAACTTATTTAGTATCAGCTCCAACTAGATTATTTCCTAATATAAATCAGGGCATAGCTAATCATTTTAATTTAAAAAAAGAAAATGAAAAATTAAAACAAGTTATAGAGCGTTATAAAGCACTAGATCTTAATTTAGAGTATATTGCTAATGAAAATAAAAATTTAAAAAAAGTATTAGATACAGAGGATGTGCAAAGTGTTTCGAATATTGTACTAGCCAAAGTTTTAGTTGATCGTAATAGTCCATTTCTAAAATCTATAATTATAAACAAAGGAAGCAAAGAGGGTATCATAAAAGGAATGCCTGTTACTCAAAATAAATATTTAATCGGACGTATAGTTGAAACTAATTATTTATCATCAAGGGTATTATTGCTCAATGACTTAAACAGCAGAATTCCAGTTACATTTGATGAAAAAAGCACCCAAGCAATATTAACTGGAGGGGGAACACGTATGCCAACGTTATCTTACCTACCAGAAGATTATGAGTTTGTTGAAGACATAACTGTATTTGCTTCTGGTAAAGATGGAATTTTCAACGCAGGTACACCAATAGGAAAAACAAAAGCAAATGGGGAAGTTAAATTATTCGTGGACCCTAATCAATTATCCTTTGTAACGGTAAATTTAATTAAACCAAAAAAGGAAGTTTTTTAATGATTAGAAGAAATTTAATAAACAGAATATTTGCGTCAGGCCCTCTAATTTTATTATATTACTTATCAATTAGTGAAGTTGACACAAATCTAGAAAAATTATTTGAAGTTTTTTCTTTAAATTCACAAATTATAATAATTTATTTTTGGATAATTAAACGTCCTAGTTTAATGGGAACGGAACATATTTTTTTCGCAGGACTTATCAATGATGTAGTTATGGGATTTCCTCTAGGCATTAGCTCATTATCTTATCTTGTTGCATGTTTTGTAGGTAATTACGTTCGAAATAAAAGTGTTAACACTACAATAGCATCTGACTGGTTTACATTTTTTATTGCTTTAATATTGACTAATTTACTTTTCTTCTCATTGTTAAATAATTTTTCAGAGGTTGTAACTTCATATGCAAAAATTGGTTATAATACTTTCTTCACATTATTTTTATTTCCTGTGTTTTGGCTTTTATTCAATATTTATCAAATTAGTTTTTTAGGTAATCAAGATGCTTAGTCTCGGATCTGGCAATACAGTAATAAAATCAAAATTAATAAACAGAAGAATGTTTTTGATCACAACTGCAAAAGTAGTTGTAATGGTTGGTTTAGTTGGCAGGCTTATTTCATTACAAATTAATCAAGCTACAAAATATAAATCTTTGTCAGACAAGAATAGATTTAGAGAATGGAAGTTAGCGCCCGAAAGAGGAGCAATAAAAGATTTCTTTGATACAAAAATTGCATCTAGTGAACCTCTCTACCAATTACATTTAGTTCCAGAAAACTCTAAAGATCTAGATAATTTATTTGTAAGATTAAAAGCAATTTTAAATATTACCGATCGAAAAGTTTCATATTTAAAAAGAGTGATAAAAAAACAAAAACCTTGGGAGCCAGTAATAGTTTCTGAAAATTTAGATTGGTCTGATTTTTCAAGAATAAATCTATTTTTACATGAACTTGAAGGTGTCGAACCAATTGTATCAGTTGCAAGAACTTATCCTGATAATTCCTCAGCTCATATTTTAGGTTATGTATCTCAAATAAGTGCTAAAGATTTACAAACAAAAGAATACCTTAAGGAGTTAGCTGTTCCAGGTATGGCAATTGGTAAAACTGGTCTAGAAAGAAAACTTGATGAACAGATAATTGGTAAAGTTGGTTATCAAAGGTATGAGGTTAATGCTTTTGGAAAAAGGATAAGAGAAATAAAGATTGATGAAGGTCAGGCTGGAAAAAGTTTTAAAACAACTTTAGATTACGAAGTACAAAAATATACTAACGAACTTTTAAAAGATAAAGCAGCCGCAGTTTGTGTGATGGATGTATATAATGGAGATATCGTATCTTTAGTCTCCTCTCCAACGTTTGAGCCTAATGAATTTGTTCATGGAGTAGATAAGGACTATTGGAATAGTTTAATAAAAAACGATAAGAAGCCCCTAGCGAACAAAGCATTATCAGGATTATATCCTCCTGGATCTACGATTAAAACTTTAGTGGCTTTAAGTGCTTTAGAAAATAAAATTATCAGGCCTTTAGATACTTTTAGATGTAAAGGAAAAATAGAACTATATGGGGAAAAATTTCATTGTTGGGAAAAAGATGGACACGGGATTGTAAATCTAAGAAAGGGAATTCAGAGATCTTGCGATGTTTATTTTTATGAAGTTGCTAGAAAGCTTGGCGTTGATCGATTATCAGAAACTGCAAAGCGATTTGGCTTAGGAAAAAAAGTCTTAGACGATTTTATTGAAGAAAGATCAGGAGTAGTTCCAAATACAAAATGGAAGAAAAAATTTATTGGACAGAATTGGTACTTAGGTGAAACTCTTCACTCAGGAATTGGTCAAGGGTATTTTCAAAGCACACCTTTACAGTTATGTTTAATGACTGCCCAAATAGCCAACGGAGGTTTTGAAATAAAGCCAAGAATAGTGGTTGACGGAAATAACGACAACTTACGAAATTATTTAAAACATAAAAATGAAAATCCAAACGAACCTCTTCCTACAGATTTACTGGTATCAAATTTTGACTTAAAACCTTTATTTAAAAATCAAGAACATATTAATTTAATTAAAGATGCTATGTTTTCTTCATCAAACGAGCCTGGCGGAACCTCTTATAGACACAGATTAGAAGACCCAAAATTTACCTTTGCCGGAAAAACTGGTTCATCACAGATAAAAAGATTTACAGAAGCACAACGAGAAGCTGAAGTAAAACAAGAGAGTTTACCTTACAAAGATAGAGACCATGCACTATTTGTAGCATTTGCTCCCTACAAAAAATCCCCAATATGCAATCAGTGTTTTAGTAGAGCATGGTGGTTCAGGCGGTAAAGCTGCAGCACCAATTGCAAAGAAAGTGATTAAAAAAGTTCTTGAAAGACATGAGTTGAGAAGAAGTGTTAACAATCAAATTGGGAAGACAGTATAATGCTACAACCTAGATCGATTCAATCTTCACTAAATATTAGAGATAAAATTCTGTCTCTGGATTTTATTTTAATAATTTCAATTTTAGTTTTAGGAGTTACAAGCATGTTTGCAATGTACTCAACAGACGGCGGAGAATTTAAATATCATACGAATAGTCATATTTTAAGATTTTTTGTATTTTTTGGAATGTTTTTTTTCGTATCGTTTATTTCTATAAGGTTTTGGCATGAAACAAGTTATTTTATTTATATCGGAGTATTTATTTTGTTACTTGGAGTCAAGTATTTTGGATTAACATCGTCAGGATCAAAACGATGGTTAGATCTTTATTTTATGAATCTTCAACCTTCAGAATTAATGAAAATAGTTTTAATTTTATTTTTAGCAAAATATTATCATCGTATTTCAATAGAACGAGTTAATAGTTTTAGATATTTACTTCTGCCTATAACAGTTCTCGTTGCTCCTGTAATCTTAGTTGCAACCCAACCTGACCTTGGAACATCCATTTTAATTGCCGCAGGCGGAGTGGTTGTAGCATGGTTAGCAGGTGTAAGAGCAAAGTTCTTTACAATATCTGGAGTCGCAATGCTAGCTTTACTGCCAATAGCCATTTCATTTTTAAAGCCTTATCAAAAATCAAGAATTTTAACTTTCCTAAATCCTGAAAGAGATCCACTTGGAGCTGGATATCAGATTATCCAATCTAAAATTGCTATTGGCTCGGGAGGATTATTTGGAAAAGGCTTCTTAAATGGGTCTCAAAGCTACCTAGACTATCTTCCAGAAAAACATACTGACTTTATTTTTACACTTTTCTCAGAAGAATTTGGCTTTTTTGGATCATTATTTATTTTGGTTCTATATGCGGTAATTATTTCCAGAATAATAAATATAGGTAATGTGACTCGAAGTAATTTCGGCAAATTATACTGTTATAGTTTTGCCACTGCTTTCTTTATTTATGTTGTAGTCAACATGATGATGGTCTTGGGTTTACTACCTATAGTAGGATCACCATTACCAATTATGTCATATGGTGGATCCTCAATGATGGCAATCATGTTTGGGCTTGGAATAGTAATGTCTTGCAAGATATATAAAGACGTTCCAGTCAATTAAATCAAAGCCTAAAATGATCAAATTTTATTAAAATAAAAACTTGTATATTTTATCAATAGATGATTAGTTAGTAGAATAATTATGTTTGGTGATAAGAAAATAAAGATTAAAGACTCCGAAAGATCACTTATAAGTGAAACTGTAAGCATCGAGGGAACTATTAATAGCTCAGGAGCAATAGATGTTGCTGGTTTAATTAAAGGACCTGTTTATTCAAAAGAGCTAATCATAAGAGATACAGGCTCTATCACAGGTTCAATAGAAGCAGATGATGTAGAAATTCACGGACATTTAGATGGTAAAGTTTCAGCACAGAACATAGTAATTGGTGCAACCGGAACTGTAAAAGGCGATATAGAGTTTGGTAGCAATTTAAGAACAGAAAATGGTGCAGATATTGACGGTTATATTAAAAAAACAAATAGCTCAAAATCTAAATTATCAGGTGATTTCTTGTTTAAGAAAAAAGAAAAGAAGGAAGAGTCTCAAACTGAAGAAAGACCAGACGTGGTTAATAAAGAAGCTACTGCCTAATCTACCGCACTACTAATTTTTAGATCTTTACAATATAATTCTTCGATGGAAAATTATAAATGTAAATCTGTTGGAATAATTGGCTCTGGCATACAAGGAGTTTGCACTGGTCTTCAATTAATTAAAAAAGGAATTCCCGTTACTATTTTTGATATACACGATCCAATGTCTAATGCTTTTAAAGCAGCTTCTTATGGAAATGCTGGACATTTTTCTCCCTACGCTGTGTTACAATTTAATCGTCCAGATGTTTTGTATGATGTACCAAAGATGTTAGTAAGTTCTTACGGGCCACTTGCGTTAAAATGGAATTACATTCCTAAAATGTTGAATTGGTTTTTACATTATTTCAAAAATTGTAATCAAAAATCAATGATGCATACGGCAAAGTCTATGCATCAGATATTAAGTTTATCAAATGATGCATATGAAGAAATTTTTCAAGAAATAGACACTACAGGTTTAGTTGAAAAAAAAGGAATTATTTATGTCTGGACTAACAAAAATCTTAAAAGTAGGAATTTAGAGATAAAAGTTCGTGAAGAATTGGGGATTAAACAAAAACTTTTGACAAAAAAAGAAGTATTAGATTTAGAGCCAAATTTACAACCAGTTTTTGATGCAGGCGTAATTTATGAAAGTGCAATGCACGCCAGAGATCCACATGGTATTCTAAAAAAAATATTCAAACTTTTTATAAATCTGGGGGGAAAATTTATTCAAAGTAGTGTAAAAAATTCAGAACAAATAAACACTAATGAAACAGTTATAAGAACTGAAAAAGAGGAATATAAATTTGAAAAAACAGTAATAGCTTCTGGGGCATTTTCCAAATTATTAACTGATCAATTAGGAGAAGATATTCCATTAGATACTGAAAGAGGTTATCATGTACATTTTAAAGGCAAGGACCACCTTATAAGTCGACCAGTAATTTTTTTAGATAGAGGTTTTGGAATGACTCCAATGAATCAAGGCTTAAGAGCTGTGGGAACAGTTGAATTAGGTGGATTAAAAAATCCTCCATCAAAAAAAAGAATTGAATATATTATAAAATGCGCAAAAGAACTCCTTCCTGATCTGGGTAGTCATGAGGATGAGTGGTTAGGTTTTAGGCCCACACTTCCTGATTTTCTTCCAATAATAGGCCCATCTTTAAAAAATAAAAATATTATCTATGCTTTCGGACATCAGCATTTAGGCTGGACATTAGGAGCTATTACAGGCAAGATTATTTCTAAAATAGTTGCAGGAGAAAAAACAAATCTAGATTTAACTCCATACAGCTCAAAAAGATTTAATTAGGAAATTTTTGTCAAAAAATTATTTAGCTTATCTATTTCTAGTGCTAGCAGCACTATTTTGGTCGGGTAATTTTATTGTTGGAAAGTTCGCAACATTATTTGAAATTCCTCCATTAACACTAAATGTTCTTAGATGGATTTCAGTTTGGTTTATATTAATACCTTTTACATATAAAGAAATTTACAACAATTTATCTTATATAAAAAAAAATTGGTTTGTTATCAGCTTCATGGGAGTAATTACAATAAGCACTTTTAACTCTGTTGTTTATTTTGCACTAAATTATACACAAGTAATAAACGCAGTTCTAATGTTAGCTGCTATTCCTGCAGCAACAATTGTGCTTTCGTCTTTAATGAAAATTGATAAAACAAATTTTTTTCAAATTATTGGACTGTTGTTGTCAATTATAGGAATTGGATCAATCATTTCCAACGGTGACATTCAAAAAATTATTTCTTTAAGTTTTAACAAAGGTGACTTATGGATGCTAGTTTGTGTAGTTACGTGGTCACTTTATACTGCTTTACTTAAAAAACATAAATTTAAATTTTCACAGTTTACTTTAATTCAGTTAATGGTTTCTGTTGGGATACTTTTTTTGATACCTCAATTTTTTTATGAAAAATCTATTGGTCTAGAGCTAAATTTAAACAAAGCATTTTTTTTGATTCTTTTTTATGTGGTTGTGTTTCCAGCTATTGCTGCTTATTACTGTTGGCAGAAAGGTGTTCAGATAATTGGTCCGAATAGATCTACCATGTTTGTTCAATTGATGCCTTTATTCAGTGCAGTCATGGCAATCATAATCTTTAAAGAAAAATTTGAACTATATCATTTTGCTGGAGCTGTTTTTATAGTATCAGGTATTTATCTATCAAATAAAAAAATCAATGATTAAAATTGCAGTTTTAGATGATTATCAAAATGCTTTTCAACAAATTGTTGATACTGAAAAATATAAAGATAAATTTGATTTTAAAGTTTTTAATGAACCTTTTGTAGATGAAAAAGAAGCTGCAGTTGAACTAGAAGATTTCGAAGCCTTATTTATCATGAGAGAAAGAACGCCAATTACGAAGACCTTAATAGAAAACTTGCCTAAATTAAAATACATTATGACCTCTGGAATGAGAAATAAAGCGATTGATTTAGAAACAACAAAGAATAAAAATATTATTGTTTGTGGTACAGAAATTAATTCTAATCCAGCGGCAGAAGTCACTTGGGCTTTAATTCTAGGACTTTATCGAAACATGAAACAGGAAATAGATAATATGTTCCAAGGTTATTGGCAAACAACTATTGGCTTTGAGCTTAAAGGAAAAATGTTAGGCTTAATTGGTCTTGGAAAAATTGGAACACAAGTAGCTAAAGTTGCCAAAGCTTTTGGCATGGAGGTTTGTGCTTGGAGTGAAAATTTAAATTTATCTCACGCAAATAAGTTAGGAGTTTTACCAATGACCAAAGAAGACTTACTTAAAAATTCAGATATAATCTCAATTCATTTAGTTTTAGGTGAAAGATACAAAAATTTAATAACTAAAAAAGAGTTAGCCATGATGAAAAAAACTGCTTTTCTAATCAATACTTCTAGAGGACCAATCATTAACGAAAATGATTTAGTTGAGTGTCTTAAAGATGAAAAAATAGCAGGGGCTGGCTTAGATGTTTTTGACAAAGAACCTTTAGCTCAAGATCATAAACTAAGATTTCTTCCTAACGCTTTGTTACTACCCCATATAGGGTATGTAACTGCGGAGAATTACACTAAATTTTACGAACAAATGATCGAAAATCTTGAGGGGTGCTTAAAAAATAAACCTCTAAGAATAATTGCATAATTTACTATTCTATTGTAGGTTGTATTAACTAAACTCATTATAGTGATTCGATTCGTTTTACTAAAGTCGAATTTATGGTTTAAATTAAAAGTATTACAAAAGGGAGTATGAAAAAAAATTTTTGCTTGTTAATAATGCTTATTTTATTAAGTGGTTGCTTTGGATCAGTGGCTCTTTTAGGACCTGCTTCAACAACAGCAGCAAGTGGAAATTTAGCTAGAGGCGCCTTTACTTCAACAGTTAGTTACGGAGTAAAAAAAACAACAGGAAAACTTCCTATAGAGCACGCTGTTGCTTATGCAGAGGAAAAAAGTCCTGATATTAAAAAGAAAGAGCCTTGCTTATCTTTTGTTATAAAAACCAATTCAAAAGTTTGTTCAATTGTAAAAAAACAATTGCATTCAACTAAATCAAAAATCTTAAAAAAATCAGAAGATGGATCTTTAAGGGATCTTGCTTCATCAATACAACCAAATTTAGATAAAAAGTCTAATATTAAGTATTTAGATTAATTACTTTAAAAAGAAAACCTCAGGTAGAAATCTAGAGAATTAACCATCATAAGTTGTTCTTAATAAAATTTGTAATATTTATAATTAACTTTTTTTTATAATTAAATCAGATATATAAAATCGAAATAAATTATGAAAAAAATATTTGGTCTTTTGACCGCTCTATTATTATTAAATGGATGTGCTGAGTCGATCGCTTTGCTAGGTACTAGTGCACAAAGTGGAAAAATCGCTCAATCCTCGTTAAACACAGCCATCAGCTATGGAGTAAAACAACAAACAGGAAAAACTCCTTTAGAACACGCAATCGCTTATGCAGAGGAAAAAAATCCAGAGAAAAAACAAGAAACCTGCATCGCTTCTATCGAGAGAACTAAGTCTGAATTTTGTACAATTGCAAAAAAACAAATATCTTCAACATCTGCTGCACTAAAAAAAAAGACATATGAAGTTTTTCAAAAATACCCAAAAGAGTTCTCTGTTTCTATAAAATCTGAAATAAAAAAAAAAACGACTCTAATTGAAAATATAGCTAAAAAATCAACTATCTATAACAGAAGGTAATCCTAAGTTTTTCCAGCCGGGATCTTGACCATTACCACAAAAACCATCAGAGATGTTTAAAGTATCATAACCCTCTTTTGCTAAAAGCTCAGCAGCTACAATTGATCTGCCTCCTGCAGCACACATTACAAGTATTTGTTTTTTTTTATCAATATTTTTTTTTACATTATCTAAAAATCTTGAGTCTTGAGAAATTGTAATGAAGAAAGATTTAATACCAAGATCTTTTGTATTGGGTTTACCGACTGTGCCCCATTCATCTTCTGTTCTGACATCTAGCAAAACAGTTTCTGGATTGGACTGTATAAATTTTTTTATTTCTGAGGATTTGATTTCTTTGATCATTGAGTGGTTCCAATATAAATAATTGGAACCACTAAATCAAATGTTAAGCAGCTAATGCTTGTTTTATGTCTGCAATAATATCATCAGGATGTTCGATACCAATAGATAGTCTCACATAACCTGGTGTTACACCTGCTGCTGCTAACGCTGCGTCATCTAACTGACTGTGCGTAGTAGTAGCTGGGTGAATTGCTAAACTTCTAGCATCACCAATATTAGCAACATGATATAACATCTTTAAGTTATCGATGAATTTGGCACCAGCTTCTTTAGTACCTAAATCCATTCCAACTAAAGAACCATATCCACCTTGCATATATTTTTTAGCTCTTTCTTTAATCTCACCTTGGTGATTTGTTGGGTAGATTACATTTTTCACTTTCTTTTGTGTTTCTAAGAATGAAACTACTTTCTCTGCATTACTACAGTGTTGTTTCATTCTAAGAGCAACTGTCTCCAAACCTTGAATAATTTGGAAAGCATTAAATGGACTTAAAGGAGCACCTAAGTCTCTCAATAAAACCACTCTTGCTCTGATTACAAAAGGAATGTTAGCTCCTGTTAATTGAGGAACCGCATCTGCCCAAATAGCACCACCATAACTTTGGTCAGGTTCGTTTATTAATGGTTGTCTTTTTCTGTCTTTAATCCAGTCAAAGTTTCCACCATCAACAATTATTCCACCAATTGAAGTTCCGTGACCACCAATATACTTCGTCAATGAGTGCATTACGATTGCAGCACCATGAGCTAAAGGTTTACAAATTACTGGTGAAGCTGTGTTATCGATAATTAAAGGAATACCCTTTTTTCTACCGATATCTGAGACTTCCTTGATTGGGAACACACGAAGATAAGGATTTGGACAAGACTCACCGTAGTAAGCTCTTGTTTTATCATCAGTCACTTTTTCAAAGTTTTTAGGATCCGCAGGATCTGCAAATCTAACTTCAATACCTTGTTGTCTTAGGGTATTTTTGAATAAGTTTACTGTACCTCCGTACAAGTCAGTTGAAGCAACGATATTATCACCAGCTTGTGCTAAATTTTGTATGCACATTGCTGATGCTGCCTGACCTGAACCAACCGCAAGTGCTGCTACACCACCCTCTAGTGCTGCAACTCTTTTTTCTAACACATCACATGTTGGGTTCATTATTCTTGTGTAAATATTACCGAACTCTTTTAAACCAAATAAATTTGCAGCTGTTTCTGCATTTTTAAATTGGTATGATGTAGTTTGGTAAATTGGAACTGCTACTGCTGTAGTTGCAGGATCACTTCTGTAATCGCTACCATGTAAGCCAATAGTTTCCGGATGTTTAAAATCAGCCATTGATTTTCCCCCTTACTGTTTCTCTTGTTGTTTCTTTTCTCATTATTATAGCCTCCTTACGCTACGTTTCCATATTCTTTCATGTGTTTCGGTATTTTTTTATCCGAACCATACATGAAATGTTTACTCATATTTTCCCTAAATCTGCTTGCTGGAACTCTTAAACCAATCGCCTCTGCAACCTCACGTATATGCATTGGGCTAGCTCCGCAGCAAACACCGATATATTTGACTCCTAAATCAAATACTTCTTTTGCGAAATTTCCAATCTCGTATCTATTGCATTGCAATGGATCCAAAGCAGTAGGGAAAGTTCTGCCATGAGGAGATGGACAATTACATCCATTATTATCTGGAAGATTAAAAAATGTTGGATGCTTTTCTGTTGTTCTGTAAGGAACAGGTAAAGCAGCAACATGACATTTTAATTCTTTTCTTATTTCTTTAATATAAGGAAGCATTGTAGCTGGTCCTCTAAAACAGTTTAAACCAACAACATCAGCTCCAAGTTCTTCTAATTTCTTGCAAGTTTCTAGAATAGTATAACCATCTCTCATTTTATTTTCACCCATTGGTGAAATAGTAATTACAGACGGAAGTCCAGATTTTTTTATTTCTTGTAATGCCGCAAATGCTTCTTCAGCGTAATAAAAAGTTTCACCAATAATGAAATCAGCTTTTTCCTCTTTTGCCCATTTTACCATTTCAGCAAACATACATTTTACTTGAGCTTGAATTTTTGGATTATTATTTTCCCAAATATTACTGTTAGAAATGTTGCCGGCCATTAAACTCACATCTAAACTTTTAGGCGGGTTGTCAGCACATTTTCTTGCGATTCTTAAAGCAGCTCTATTTAAAGGCTCAAGCAAATGCTCTTTATCGATCACTCTCATTTTTTCTCTATGACCATTGTAAGTGAATGCTTGAACAATGTTAGAACCAGCATGTTGAAATTCTTTGTGAAGATTTTCTAATACCTCGGGGTGTTCTAACGCTACTTCAGGAACAAATTCACCAGAAGTTAAATAACCTCTTCGTTCCATTTCAAATAAATAACCTTCGGCACAAATCAAAGGTTGATTTTTTAATGTGTCTAATAAAATATTACTCATGCTCTCTCCAATTAACCGGAGAGAGATGAAATCTTTTGAGGGGTTCTAATGATTTCATCTACTTCTCCTTTTTAGTACTTCGGCATATGCCAGGTGTACAATATGGTTCAAATACCCGGTTTTATTTTAGATTATTCCAAAAAAAAACCACCGACTAAAGCGGTGGTCATTTGACTTGAACGCTTTAGCTGGATTTATTAAGCGCCCGCAAGTTGTCTTAACTCGGCGCTATTTGGCTTATAGCAAAAATTTTATCTCTCTGTCAACATGTAATTAAATATTATTCCAGAAGGATTTTGCAAGGTTTATTCCGGATAATTCTTTATAAGCCGCCATGCCAGTAGGGCTGGTAACATTAATATCACCAATTAATTTTTCTTGAACAAAATCAATTCCAGCAAAATATATGTTATTTTTCAATAATAGTTTTCCTATATTTTTACTTGCTTTAATCTCTTTTTTTGTAAGTTTAGTTAACTTAGCGTGAGCACCTTTACTCATGTTAGATAAAATACTTCCTTTTTTAGGCACTCTAGATATAGCACCTACAATCTTTCCTTTAATTATAAAAACTCTTTTATCTCCTTTAGAAACCCCGGGTAAAAACTTTTGAAAAAATAAATGATTATGAGATTTAAGTAATTTTTTAATTTTACCAGCATTAAATGACTTTAATAAAATTACGTTATTTCCACTAAAACCATTGATAGGTTTAGCCACAATAGTTTTATGTCTTTTAAAAAAAATTTGTATTTCTTTTAGATTTTCACTGATTAAGGTAGGAGGCATATACCTCAAAAAATTAATAGAGAATAGCTTTTCCGAAACATTCCTTACTGCAAATGGATGATTAATTATCTTAACTTTTTTGGAAATATGGTTAAGTAAGAATGTTGTATATAAGTATCGATTATCAAAAGGCGGATCATTTCTGATTAGTATAATCTTTGATTTTTCTAGATTAAAATTAATATCCTTAATTGTTGAGTAGAATTTCTTTTTGTTATCGTGAATTTTTATATGTTTGCAGGAAGCTATAACTTTTCCATTCAAAAAACTTAAATCTTTTGGTTCAAAATAATATATTTTATATCCTCTTTTTTGTGCCTCTGTGGCTAATAGAATAGTCGTATCTGTTTTGATTTTTACCTTTTTAAGATTAGAACCCTGAATAGCTAAAATTTTCGTCATGATTTACCAAGAAGTTTAAGTTTTTTGTTTTATTAAATTGTTCAATCAACATTTCTGCTCTAGTTTTTTTATTTTTAATTATTTCCTCTATATGTTTTAAGTAGATGGTTTCATTTTTTCCACTTTTATCAAGCTCATTTCTTTTTTCTAAACCTTTTTTAGATAAATCTAAAAATATTTTTCCCCAATCAATTAGCTTTTTATTGTGAAGCAAAGTATTTAACCCTTGTTTAGGCGCGTTTAAATATGCTTCCATTACATCTTCTTTTTTCCAGTCCTTAATTATTTCATAGGTTTCATCTAAAGATCCATAAATTAATCCAGTAAAAAAAGAAGGGCCGTTACAAATACAGCCAAAATTACATGTATCTAAAGATCTAAATTCAATTACTTGTTTTAATCTTATCTCAGTAAAAATAGTTCCTAAGTGATTTTCAAAGTCTTCCAAAGTAGGCTTTTCTCCTATTAAAAAATTTAAATTACCATTTAAAAAATCTTTAAAAGTTTGACCATTAGGTGAGTAGTATTTTCCTTTTTTTTTAAGAAATAAAACTGGGTAATTGATTGCATGATCAATATATTTTTCAAAATTAACTTTTTCAAAAGTAATTGGCATAATCCCGCCCCTATTAGTTTCCTGCCAAACTTTTCCTCTGTAAGATAGATAACCTGAGAGATTTTTTTCATTAAATGGAGAGTTTGCAAAAATAGCAATTGTTAATGGAGCTAAATAGTTTCCGATTTTAAATTTTTTTTCAAAATCTTCTTCAGATGTGTTACAATTTAATCGTCCAGATGTTTTGTATGATGTACCAAAGATGTTAGTAAGTCTTACAAACTTGTGTAGCCTTGGTCTAGAGGACATGGCATCGCATAATTTAATTTATTGCCAGGTTGCATTAAAACACTTAATTGGTTTGTTAATAACTATTCAACTTTTAGGTTTAAAAACTAAGCAAACACCGTTGTTGCAATAACGTTTTCCTGTGGGTTTTGGCCCATCTTCAAATATATGGCCATGATGGCCACCACATTTTTTACAATGATACTCTGTTCTTGGGTAACCTATATGCATGTCTTTTTTTTCCTCAAAAACATCGGGCAGAGATTTGTAAAAAGAAGGCCAGCCTGATCCACTTTCATATTTTGTGCTTGAGTCAAAAAGTTTTGTTCCACATCCTACACAGTGATAAGAGCCTTCTCTCTTCTCATTATTTAATTGACTACTGCCTGGAGACTCAGTTCCTTCCTGCCTTAAAACGTAGTTTTGCTCTGGGGTTAAGTTTGGATCCCAATCTTTATTGTTCATCTTTAACTTTATCATCTACACCATAAGGTCTGAACTTACCTTTATTCTCTAGTTTAACTGCTTTTGCAGGAACTCCTACCATCGTGGCATTTTCTGGTACATCTTTTACTACGACAGCATTTGCAGCAATCCTTGCACACTTGCCTACTATAACTGGGCCAATGATTTGTGCGCCAGAACCAATTACAACTTCGTCACCTATCGTTGGATGTCTTTTTTCATGTCTTTGTCTTTCGCTATCAATACTCGGGGAACTTCCACCTAAAGTTACAGCATGATAGATTGTAACATTATCACCTATTTCTGAAGTTTCTCCAATAACAACACCCATGCCATGATCGATGAATAAATTTTTACCAATTTTTGCTCCAGGATGAATTTCAATACCTGTAAAAAATCTAGAAGTTTGAGAAATAATTCTTGCAATAAGATGAAAGCCTGCAATGTGAAAAAAATTTGCCACTCTGTGAAGTAAAACCGCTTTCACTCCAGGGTATGTGAGAATGATACCTAGTATCGATTTAGCCGCAGGATCTCTTTTTTTTATTGATTCTAAGTATTCGTTCATAGTTAATATATAATGACTACTTGTAAAATTTAAAGAAGATTGTATATAAACTTTTATGAGTAGTTCATTTCATTTAGCCATCCCAGCTGGGGACTTAGAAAAAGCTGAGGCTTTTTATACGAAAATATTGGGGTGCAAAACTGGTAACAGAGAAAAAGGAAAATGGGTTGATATAGATTTTTGGGGCAATGAACTCACTTTACATCAAACATCTATGAAACTTCCTAGAGAAAGACATGACGTAGACATGGGAGACGTTCCAGTTCCTCACTTTGGAGTTCATTTAAAAAGAGATGTATTTGAAAAAATTAAAGCTAACATTGAGCTTAACAAAATCAATTATATAGATAAGCCTTATAAGAGATTCAAAGGAACAGAATTTGAGCAAAATACATTTTTTGTTGAAGATCCTAACGGAAATGTATTAGAGCTAAAAACATTTGAGCAATAATTCAAAAGCAACTATCGAAAATAAAAGTCAGTTAATTCAATACTTCACAGAAGGGATTAAAGAAAAAAGCAATCAAAGAATTGGTGTTGAACACGAAAAATTTCTTTTTAATAAGAGTGATTTAAAAAGAATTAACTATGAAAAAATAAAAAAAATATTTGAAATCCTTGAAGGTAAAGGCTGGAAACTTGAGTATGAGAAAGATAAAATAATAGGTTT